>ONTT01000001.1 GCA_900320865.1 uncultured Bacteroidales bacterium
GATATGAGCGCTGTCTATGCGTTTGGAGTAAACTGGATGCAGCAAAGCAGTCGCGCGTTTACCACCTCATCGCCGAGAAGAAACAAAAGGGCGATTTTATCAATCCAAACCCTTGTTTTGCCTTGGACGATGCCATTCAGGAGGACGAAACACAGCAGGCCCGGCAAGCCATCAAAAAGCGCAAGCAATCACTCACCTTCTCTGAGTATTACGCTCGCTTTGGCACGACTGCCGAACAAGGCGGATGGAAAATGGAGAATCCGACAGGCAATCAAGTAATTTATGTTAAAGCGGGATAGTATCCCGCACAATGAACAAAGCCGGCATAGAATGCCCGGATAATAGACAAAGGAAAAATTAATACGCGGGATAGTATCCCGCACAATGAACAAACGTTATTATGGCAAGAGTGACATTTAAGGCCGGGCAGCCGATACAGAGTTTGTCCGGGACAATAGGTAACCTGACGTATCGAACGATCAACGGAAAGACCTTCGTGCGAGTACGTGGAGAAGTGGGATTGGCATCGAATGCGAGTACGGAAGCGAAAGCAGCGTACAGGCGGAAGACGATCGTAGATGAATGCGTGCGGATCATCCAAGAGGAGATAGGCGATATGGCAGCTGCTATTCAGGCACGGGCCGGGATTAGAGCGGCGATGAAACGGTACTACGAGCAGTTTAGTACGGAGACCGGGAGTCGGCTGAAGTTACAAGCGAAGATGCTGGAGGCGTATCGCAATAGGCGACAAAAGCAGGACTTAGGTAGTACAAGAGTAGGTAATGAGTCCAACAAAAAGTGACGGAAGTATGAAAAAGATCAGTATGAACTATATCCAGGCGCGTTTGCAATCGCGCATGAACTACGAGCATCCGGATTTCGCGTTTGAGGTGTTGCTGTACGGTTGGTGCAAGTACCGTAAGCACCACAAAAACTGGTTGAGCGATGTGAAGCGACGAGGGTGGCTGAGTTTGGCAATGGCCCGTGATTTTGCGGCCTATTGCGGCTACCTTTTTATCTGAAGCACGCTCGAACGTGCTCTGCGAGCCCACTTTTTTGGTGGGTTCGTTTTTTTGTACTAATTTTGCATCGGATTTCAAAAAAATGTGCCATATGAAAAATGAACAAATCTACAAAATCGTTGAAACCATCGTTCTCGCGTTATTAACCTGCTGCGCGGTTGCGCTGGGTATGACCAGTTGCAAAGCGTGGCGGACGATCACGACCACGGCGTCCTGCGTTCAGTCCGCGGACTCGACCAAGAATGCCGTAACCATCACTTCCAAAACCGTCGAAGAGTATCAGGGCGTCAAGAAGAAGTAATGGGAGAGTACATAAAACTAAATAAAAACTTGGAGTGTTTTAGGAGCGTTGCTCCTTGTTCAAAGAGTTACCAAAATCCCCTTGTGAGTAAACTCCCAGATGGCTTTTACTAACTCTTCTTACACTCTTCGAGTTAAAGCACTCCAAGCGATAAACATAGATAAAGCACGTCCTATCCAAACGCGTTCTTATACACGAAGTAACAGCGTTGAATTTATTTAGTTTTATTGCTTTTGAAGGCTTTTCCCGCAGGGACGGGGTTTGGGGATAAAAACTATCCGAAGAGTCTTTAGCCACAAAAACCGAAAAGCGCAGAGCGCTAAAGCATTCAAAAGGGTTTATTTACTTTTATTTACTAAAGAAGTAAGAGCTAAAAAGACCGGCTCTATAAAGAATGGTCAACAAATATATGTAAATCCCTAAAAACTTACTCACTATGGGAAAAGTAACCTATTCGCCGGGTATCGAGTATGTCAACGGTGCCTTGGCAAAAGCGAAGAAGAAAGACGGTCACCGCTGTGGTGATTATCTGATCGGTACCCACCGTACCGCTGCAACGCAGAACCCGAACTGTACCCGCCTGTACATCCGTAAGGGCACTTCGTACGAGCGTACGAGTCCGCTGACGTCCAACGAGTTGGATGCACGCGCACGCTTCGCCGCTGTGGCAGCTGCTGTGAAGGCTCGTAAGAGCGATCTGAACAAGATCACCACGGACCAACAGAACTTCGCAGCTCAGAAGGAGACGGCCGGTGGCAAAAAGACCATGAAGGCTTACTTGTGGAAAGTCTGTGGAGATGAGTACGACCAAGCGCACCAAGGCTAATGAGCCGTGTAGTGTTCCTGCGGAACGTGTATAGTTGCTACGCAACGTGTAGTGTTCCTGCGGAACGTGTAGGAGCGACCGAGAGGCCGCTCTTTTTTCATTTTTTTTGTCAATTTATTTGGTACTTCAAATTTTTTGTAGTAATTTCGGCACGCCCCTTCCCTTCTTTTACTTCGTAAACTCCGGGTGGGGTCCCTCCGAGTTTACGGCCGCATCTTGCGGGGCATATGTGCAACGGCGGGTGTTTTTTTGCAAAAAGGGTAAACCCTCTATTTCACGCCCCGAGATTGCAAGCATCCAAAGCCATCTCTGTGCATAAAATAATAGAATAAATTCTATTTTTTTGCAAAAAAAACACCCGAACGCTTGCATATGTGCAATTTTTGTAGTAATTTTGCAGCCGCAAAATTGTTTATTATGAAAAAAACACTCATTACATTACTCGCAATCCTATGTTGCACGACCATGCTGATGGCCAATGGCGTGAAGATCAAAGGTATCCATTATGTGCTGACGAATTATAATCAAACGGCCATGGTAACCTATACAGGTAAGAATCCAAGCTCCAAGAATACCTATGCAGGGGATATTGTTGTTCCGGCTACGGTAACCTATCGGGGTAAAACGTATAACGTGACGGAGGTAAGTTCGTATGCCTTTGATAATTGTGAGAAACTGACATCAGTCACCTTTTCGGAAGGCATCAAGACGATTGGTGAGACATTTGACAAGTGCCCCATGTTAACCTCCGTAGTAATACCGGTTAGCGCCCAAAAGGTGGATTTGAAGAAGCTGAACAATTGTCCGAAGATTACCAAACCGATATACAATGCGAAACGGTTTATCTTTATGCCGAAAAACTATACGGGAAAATATGAAATTCCGAAAGGCATCGAGATTATCAATTCATGCGCATGCAAGGATTGTAAAGATCTTACAGCTATCGTCATTCCTAATAGCGTCAAGACTATTGAAGCAAATGCTTTCTTGAGATGTAGCAGCTTGACATCTATTACGCTACCTAATAGCCTGGAAGAAATGGCTGACAACGCGTTTGGCAGTATTCCGAAATTAACACATATTACCATTCCGCAAAACGTAAAGAATTTTACAGGTAATGCTTTTCAGCAATGTTCGGCTTTAACACATATCTATGTAGATCCCAAGAATGCTACCTATTGCGATATCGATGGAGTTGTCTTCACCAAAGATATGACCACTATAGTAGTTTATCCGGGGGGAAAAGCCGGAACGCACTATACCATACCTTACGATGTGACGCAAATTGGTGAGTATGCGTTTAATTATTGTACTAATTTGACTTCGATAACGCTTCCGGAAGGCCTCAAAACGATTGGAGATTATGCGTTTGCGGACTGCAAAAGTTTATACGACATTCGCATCCCAAACGGCGTTACGGTAATTGGAGGCAGAGCTTTTTGGTATTGCAAGGCCTTAACATCCATCGTGGTTCCGAACACAGTAACTAAATTTGGAAGATCTGTATTTTGCGGATGTAAGAATCTTAAGTCGGTCAATATACCAAGTGGTATTACGGAGGTGAAAAGTATGGTATTTTACGGCTGTGAAAAATTAAAATCCATCATCATCCCCAATCGTATCACTAACGTAGACTCTGATGCTTTTGAAAATTGTACTTCTTTAACTGAAATTAAATATCCAAGCGGATTGAAGTTGGCACTTAAGGGCGTTCCTTCTTCCGTCCGATTCGTATCTTATAATCGAAATAACCCGCCGCAAGATGTGGTAGCAGCTATGAAAGTGACCGTTCCTGCCGCCAAGACCGTGCAGACCAATCGTCAACCGCCTTTGCTATCTTTGGTGGATGGGTCGTTGTCGTTCTCGGATCCTTCGAAGAACAACCGTATTGAGGCGGGCGAGAAATGTACGATCTCCTTCAAAATCAAGAATACCGGCAAAGGAATGGCTTCGAACTGCGAGGCACGTGTTCACCTGTCCGGCATGGCAGATGGTATTCAGGTGCAAACCGTCAAATTATCAACTATCTACGTGAACCAGACTACGGAAGTGAGTGTACCGGTCAAGGCTACCAATGCCATCAAAACCGGTAATGTCACGTTCTCTATCGAGATCGTGGAACCCAGCGGTTGGGGTGTGTCGCCGTTTGATATCACGGTGGCCACTAAGGCTTATGAACCGCCCTATCTGCAAGTGGTCGATTATAATATCGCATCCAACTCGGGCAAGATCCGTAAGATGGAGCCGTTTACACTTACCTTCAACCTCCAAAACACCAAATACGGCGATGCGGAGGATGTGAAAGTGAAGGTGAATCTGCCGAATAATGTATTTGTGATGGACGGTAACTCGGAGATGTCGTATTCCCGCATCAAATCCGGAGAAGTGAAGTCGATCCAACTGACCTTGGCGGCCAACAATAATTATTCGACCCAGAATATACCGATTACGATCACCATCAAGGAGAAATACGGTAAGTTTGCAGAAAACAAACAACTGGATATTGCGCTCAACCAAACGACTTCGAGTAGCATCAAAATCGCTGCCAAAGACGAGCCGCAACAGGAGCGCAAAGAGATTCAACTGGCGTTGATCAAGAGCGATGTGGATCGGAATATTCCTACCACCAATGCGTCCAGCCCCAACACCTTCGTGCTCATCCTGGCGAACGAGCACTACCAGCAAGTAGCTACCGTGCCCTTTGCGCTGAATGACGGAAATATCTTCCGCGAGTATTGCGTCAAGACGCTGGGTATCAGCGAGAAACATATCAAATATATCTCGGATGCCACGGGTAATCAAATGAAAGCCGGAATCAATTGGCTCGCGAACTTAACCGAGGCTTTTGATAATCCGCAGATCATCGTTTACTATGCCGGTCATGGTATTCCGGATGAGTCCAGCAAAACGGCCTATCTGTTGCCTGTGGATGGTATCATTAGTGATTTGTCCACCTGCTATAAACTCGACAACTTATACGCTACTTTAGGCAAGATGCCTGCTTCGCAGATTACCGTCTTCATGGATGCGTGCTTCTCGGGTTCGAAACGTGAGGCAGGTATGTTAGCCTCTGCGCGTGGTGTGGCGCTCAAAGCCAAATCGGGTGTGCCGCAAGGCAATATGGTGGTCTTCTCTGCCGCGCAGGGCGATGAGACGGCTTATCCGAATCGCGAACAGCAGCATGGACTCTTTACCTATTATCTGCTTAAGAAACTGCAAGAGACCCAAGGCGATATTGCCCTCAAGGATCTTGGCGAATATATCATCAAACAGGTCTCGCAACAGTCCCTCCTGATCAACGAGAAGAAACAAACACCCTGTGTCACGCCTTCGGCGTCGCTCGGCTCAGAGTGGCAAAACTGGAAACTGAAATAATAAGCCTATGAAAAAGAGATTAAGCCTTGTTTGCAGCCTCTGTATATGCCTCGCGCTGTGCGCAGGAGAGATCCAGAAAGTAAGCGCTGTGTACGAATATACCTCCAATAACCTGAACGAGACCTTGGCGGAAGTGGAGGCCAACGCTTTCGAACGCGCCAAGCAAAAAGCCCTGGAGGACAAATTCGGTTTGGATGTCAATAGCGTTAGCAATTCGCTTCAGATCAACCGTGCATCCGGCAACAATGCACAAACGGAGACGAATGTCTTCTCGCTGGGTGGTACGGCGGTGCGAGGTGAATGGATTGAAACGATAAGCGAAGAAATCATTGAACCGGCCCGATTCAGCAATGGCTTCTGGCAAATGAAAGTGCGCGTGGTCGGTAGAGCCCGCAATTACTCTACCGAGAAGACGGACATCCGCTATACCTTTGTTCGTTCGGTAGAAGACCTCGAATCACCGGTCACTTTCCGCGATGGGAATGATATCTACCTGCGCTTCTCTTCGCCCGTGGCGGGCTCACTGTGCGTCTATCTGGTGGATGAAGATCAGAACGCTTTCTGTCTGCTTCCCTATGCCACTCAGCAAGCGGGAGCACAGGCCATTGAGGCCAACAAAGACTATGTCTTTTTCTACGAGAAGTTCGACAAAAACGCCGATGAATATGTGCTGACCTGCGAGCGCTCCATGGAGCAAAACGCACTCTATGTCATCTTCTCCCCGAATACGTTCACCAAGGCCAATGATACCCAATCCGCCAACAACTGGCGCGACCAACCTATGCCGCGTCAACTCTCCTATGCGGACCTCCTGAAATGGCTCGCCCGCAACCAAGCCAAAGACGAAGCCATGGTCGTCCGAACATCCGTTATCTCTATTCGAAGATAATTACATATCATGAGAATCCAACACCCTTACCGGCTCGGAAGTAAAATAATGGATAGCGTCCTTCGGGGCGCTTTTTTGATGTCTAAACACTAAACTTTACCCTCTAAACGAAAAAAGTAATACTTTTTTTTGCATATATCATTTTTTTTTCGTACTTTCGGCACGCCCCTTCCCCTTTTGGGTGGGTTCCCTCCGAATTTACGTTCGCATCCTGCGGGATATATGCAAGCCGTGCATTTTTTTTGCCGTCCGCTCCTTCGTCGCTTCTGTTTATTCATAGCCTACACCCCGCGTATATACGCTATCCGAATGGTTTTAGGCTATGAATAATCGCGGAATATATTCCGCCCTGCAAAAAAAAATGCGCAAAAACTTGCATATATGCAATTTTTGTAGTAATTTTGTCGCCCAAACGGAATAACTATGCGTAAGTGGATTTGGATGGTTGTGTTTCTGCCGATGCTGTTGGTGGGTTGCCACGGTGCGGAAGGAGAGCGGCAAGAGGCGGAGATGAACCGTTTTATTGACGAGTTAATGGCCCGGATGACCCTGGAGGAGAAACTGGGGCAGCTGAACCTGCCTGTTGCCGGAGATATCGTGACGGGTGAACCTCGTATCAGTAATGTGGGCGATGACATCCGTAAGGGTCGGGTGGGCGGCCTGTTTAATCTCAAAGGTGCTGCTTTCATTCGCGAGATCCAGCGCATAGCGGTCGAAGAGAGTAGGATGGGTATTCCGTTGCTCTTCGGAATGGATGTGATTCACGGCTATGAGACGATATTTCCTATTCCTTTGGCCTTGTCCTGCACATGGGACACGGCGGCAGTAGCCCGTTCGGCGCAGATAGCGGCAGCGGAGGCAACAGCAGACGGTATATGCTGGACCTTCTCGCCAATGGTGGATATCACGCACGACGGCCGCTGGGGACGAATCAGCGAAGGCAACGGTGAGGACCCGTTCTTAGGTAGCCGTATGGCAGCAGCTATGGTGCGCGGATACCAGGGCAATGACTTATCCGACCCGACCACGATGATGGCATGCGTGAAGCATTTTGCGTTATACGGTCTGGTGGAAGCCGGTCGCGAATATAACAATGTCTATCCGGATGACTACCATATGTTCAACGAATACCTGCAGCCCTACCGTGCGGCGATCGATGCAGGAGCGGGTTCCGTAATGGCTGCGTTTAATACCGTGCATGGTGTTCCGGCTACGGGCAACCAATGGCTGCTGACCGACCTGCTGCGTGAGCAATGGGGTTTCAAGGGTTTTGTGGTATCGGACTATACGGCCGTGGAGGAGTTGGCGAAGCATGGGGTATGCGCGACGCTCGAAGAGTGTGCGCTGCAGGCTATCAACGCCGGTCTGGATATGGACATGGTGTCGGACGGATTGGAAGGCACGCTGGCTGCGGCGGTGCGTGAAGGACGATGCTCCGAAGCGGTGGTTGACAGGGCTTGTCGCCGAATCCTCGAAGCGAAATATAAACTGGGTCTGTTTGAGGACCCGTACAGATATTGCGATTCGACTCGTCGGGCGCAGGTGATGCTCTGCGAGGCGCACCGCGCGGAGGCTCGTCGTATAGCAGGCGAGAGTATGGTGCTGCTGAAGAATGAGCATATCCTGCCTCTGGCTAAAAGCGGTACGATAGCGCTGATCGGTCCTTTGGCCGACACGCGTATTAACATGCCCGGCACATGGTCGGTAGCGGCTGTCCCGGAGCAGTATAAGACCGTGAAAGAAGGTATGGAGGATGCGCTGAAGGGTACGGGCGCCAAGCTGCTGTACGCCAAGGGCAGTAACATATGGTACGATGAGCGTGCGGAAGAGATAGCAATGGTATTCAAACCCAGCATGCGTGACCCGCGAAGTGCGGAGGCGATGCGTGCCGAGGCGCTGCAGGTGGCTCGTCAGGCCGATGTGATCATCGCGGCTATGGGTGAGTCCAGCGAGATGTCCGGAGAATGTGCTTCGCGCGTGAACATCGAGATGCCGGATGCTCAGCATGACCTGCTGGTAGAGTTGCTGAAGCTCGGGAAACCGGTTGTGCTCGTTCATTTTGCCGGACGACCGACCGTGCTGAACTGGGAGACGGAGCACCTGCCGGCTATCTTGGAGTCCTGGTTCGGCGGTAGCGAGACAGCGGATGCCATCGCAGATATCGTCTTTGGAGACGTCAATCCTTCAGGTAGGCTGACCGTTCAGTTGCCGCGTCACGTAGGTCAATATCCCTTCTCGTATCGCCAGATGCGTACTTCCCGCGTGAACGAAGTAGGGGAGTTCAGCAAGTATATCACCTGTTATGCGGACGTGAGCAGTTGGCCGCTGTATCCTTTCGGTTACGGACTGAGTTACACGAGTTTTGACTATACGAATTTCTGTCTCTCCGACAGCGTGATGCCGATGGATGGAACGATCACGGCTTCGGTGGATATCACCAACACAGGTGAGCGCGAGGGCACGGAGGTCGTGCAGCTGTATATAGGCGACCGTGTGGCGAAAGGTGTGCGGCCGTATAAGGAGTTGCGCGGATATGAACGCATCACCCTGCAGCCGAAAGAGACCCGTACTGTGCAGTTTGCTATCGATGCCGACCTGCTCAGTTATTTCGAACCCTATCACCTGCAATGGACTATCGAACCCGGAGAGGTGGAGATCCATGTGGGACCCAATGCCCGTGAGACGCAGATGCGTCTGATGACCATACAATAAGCATATGAAAAAAAACAATAGAAATTTGAAATCCGGATTCTGGATAATCCTGGTAGCCGCTATCGTGCTGGAAGGCACGTCCTGCGTGCAGTATTTCTTCAGTCGTGCCGGCATCCGCGATGAAGCGGAGCAACGCGCCCGGACAGAGTTGCGTAAGGCAGAGCTGGAAATAGAGAAACATACCATTGAGATGGAAGCCGCGGCAAAGATGCTGTCGAAGTTAGCGGAGAGCCATGTCAATAACCCGGACTCGGTAGCTGCGGCTACACGCGTGATCGTGAGCACGATTGAGAATACCACCAGTGTGGCAGTGGCTTTCGTGCCCGATTATTTCCCTTCCAAAGGAAAATTCTACGAACCCTGCAGCAGCCGTATCTCCGACGACAGTGTCTTTACCCGTAATATCGGCTCAGCCGAACATGACTATACGGCCATGGAATGGTATCAGGATGGCTTTGTGCACGATAGCTGCTGGTGGTGCGAACCGTATCTGGATGACTCGGGTTCGCAGGCCTGGGTAGTGAGTTGCTCCTATCCGGTGCGCAACGCGGAGGGCGAAGTGGTAGCCGTGGTATGCGTCGACTTGTCGCTCGACTATTTGCAAGACATGTCCGAGTACCTGCAGGTTTATCCCGAGAGTTTCTATTCAATCAGTTCCAGTACAGGCGGAGAGATTGTGCCGATTGGGGACACTATTCCCGGCCGCAGATACCATACCTTCGATCGCGAGATTCAGGCGACAGGATGGCATATCTCGATTGTTATTCCCGATGATGTGATGTTTGCCGACCTGCGCCGTATCACGCTTTGGGTGAGTATCCTGATGTTGCTGGGTCTGGCGTTGCTGGTACTGATCGTCTTGCGTTCGGGTAAGGTGGCCCAACGATTAGCCGCTGTCAGTTCGCAGAACGAGCGTATCGAGAATGAGTTGACCATTGCCCGTACGATTCAGATGGCGATGTTGCCGAAGGTCTTCCCGCCATTCCTCGACCGACTGGATATGAACGTGTATGGTATGGTAGAACCGGCTAAAGAGATCGGTGGAGACCTGTACGATTTCTATGTGCGCAACGATAAGTTGTTCTTCGCTATCGGCGATGTGAGCGGAAAGGGTATACCGGCTGCTCTCGTGATGGCTATGACGCGTTCTTTGTTCCGCAGCGTGACCGCGTACGAAGAGCGCGCAGAACATATTATGATGCGACTCAATGAGGCGCTGACCGAACAGAACGACCAGAATATGTTCGTCACGCTCTTCCTCGGTGTGCTCGACCTGACGACCGGTAAACTCAACTATTGCAATGCCGGCCATAATGCGCCGATCCTCCATCAGCGTTTCATGGACGTGAAACATAACCTGCCGCTGGGTGTACAGAGAGGTTTTGCGTACGAAGCGCAGCTGATACAGATGCATTATAACGATGCGCTATTCCTCTATACCGACGGTCTGACCGAAGCGGAGAACGGTAAGCATGAGCAATACGGCGAGCAGCAGATGCTGGATAAGATCATTGCCCTCGTGGATAGCCGTCCTCGCGAAGTGGTTGAGCAGATGTATGCGGACGTGAAGCGCTTTGTAGACGGAGCGCAACAGAGCGATGACTTGACGATGCTCTGTATTCGTTATCAGACGCCTGCCATCGTCATGCGCAACGATATCCAGCAGATTCCGACGCTCGCGGAGTGGATCGATGCATTGGGTATTCCTCAGAACCTGAATATGCCGATTAACCTCGCTCTGGAGGAAGCCGTGAGCAACGTGATGCTGTACGCTTATCCGGGGCGCGATGACGGCAAAGTGATTGTGGAGTTTGTGCGCAGCAAGACCCACGACGGCGAACGACTGCTATTCACGATCACCGACACCGGTATACCTTTTGACCCCACCGCGCAGAAAGAGGCGGATATAACCCTCTCGGCTGAAGAACGCTCTATCGGCGGACTTGGTATTCATCTGGTGCGTCAAATAATGGATGAGGTGGTTTATCGTCGTGAAGAGACGCGAAACATCCTGACCTTAATCAAAAAATTGTCATAACAAATAAAATCAAACATATGAAAACAACAATTGTAGAAAACGGAAATCAATGGGTAGTTTCTTTCTCGGGACGCTTGGATACAGCCGCATCGGTTCAAACCGCCGAAGAAGTAAAGCCCCTGCTGGAATTGAGTCACAAGGAGATCATCTTGGACTGTACGGAACTGGAGTATATCTCTTCTTCCGGGCTGCGTATCTTTTTAAGCATCCGCAAAGAGGCGACGGCACACGACTGCAAAGTGATCGTTCGTAACATCAACGCAGATATCCGTCAGGTATTTGTAATGACGGGCTTCGTCAGCTTGTTTGAGATTCAATAATGGAAGGCCTTGATTTACATAGCCAACTCATTCTGGATGAGTATCGCGAGCGGTTACCTCAAATGGAGCAACTCAAGGAGGAGGTGTTACGGATGCTGCGTGAAGCGGTGGACCGTAACGGATTAGTGGTGACGGCTATCGAAGCACGCGTGAAGACCGAAGAGAGTCTGGCGGGCAAATTGGCCTTGAAGGGACAGAAATACGCTTGTCTGGATGATATCACTGACATCATCGGTGCGCGTATCATCACCTTTTATACCGATGATGTGGACCGCATCGCCGCTATGGCAGAGCAGCTGTTTGATATCGACTGGACGAACTCGGTGGACAAACGGAAACTGCACCAGTTGGACAGCTTCGGGTATAACTCGCTGCATTATATATGCCGGTTAAACGGGGTAAATTTTGAATTGCAATTACGTACTACGCTGCAGCATGCGTGGGCGGCTATTAACCATGACACCGGCTATAAATCCGGCGTGGAGATCCCACGTGAGTATATGCGTCAAATGAACCGATTAGCGGGAATGTTAGAGTTGGCGGACGATGAGTTCAGTCGCATTCGAACCGAAATCAATGACTACCGTCGTCACGTGCAGCAGTTAGTGCAGAATGGTAAACTGGATGACGTGTCGCTGGACGGAGATACCTTCCGCTCTTATCTGCAGGTGCAGCCGCTTAAGGGACTCAACAAACGTATCGCTGCCATTAATCAGGCGGAGATACAGGAAATGTCTCTCGTTCGTTATCTCAGTGTGTTACTCGACCTGGGCTGCAAGACTCTGGGCGATGTGCAACGGCTTATTGACGAGAATCAGGAAGACGCATATCGTATGGCGCGACATCAGTTAGGCAACACCGACCTCGATATCGTCTCTTCGGCCGTCGGACTCCAGAATATTTGTATTGTGGCGTTACTTAAACACGGCGAAGGAAAAAAAGGCATTGTTCGCATGTTCGATGCCCTCAATGGTATCGCGCCGCAGAATGAAGAACTCGCCGAACTGATGTACAAGCAAGCTACTACACTTCCGTTCATGGAAAACCAGAAGTAAAAATATAAATGAAAAACATATGGAACCGATTTTAATTGATTTGAACGACTATGTACGCACCGGTGAAGGCGCCAACGGTGCAAGTTATAACCATAAGACGGATCCGTCTATCATGATGAAGATGTACTTCCGCAATTTCGAGGCGGCTGCGCTCGAACTGGAGTTGGCGAAGAAAGTGTATGACATGGGTATTCCGACACCCGAACCGGGTGACCTGGTGACAGACGGCAAGCAGATGGGAATCCGTTTCCGCCGTATTGATGGTAAGAAATCCTATTCTCGTGCATGCGGCGACAATCCCGAGAAAGCACCGGAATACGGACGTGAGTTCGCGCAGCTGTGCAAGAAACTGCATTCGGTGCATGTAGATACGACCCAGTTTGAGAACGTCAAAGACCGTCTCTATAACATGTTGGATGCTAATCCCGATTTTACGGCTGAGCAGAAACAGAAACTGCGTGATTTCATTGCGGCAGCCCCGGACGGAGACACCGCTATTCACGGTGACCTGCAGTTCGGTAACGCTATCTTCACCGAGAAAGACGGCGTGCGTACATCCTATTTCATTGACCTGGGCGATTTCTGTTACGGCTATCCGATGTTCGACATCGGTATGGTCTATCTGTGCTGCTGTCTGAACGACGAGAGTTGGACGATGGAGGTGAATCATATGACCAATGCAACGGCTGCCCGTTTCTGGGACGCTTTTGCGCTTGAGTACTTCGGCGCAGATGCGAACATGGAGGAAGTGATGAAACAAGTGAAGATTTACGCCGGTCTCAAGACAATTATGATTGAGCGTGATACGCACTGCCCGATGCCGCAATTCCGCGCTATGCTCGAAGGGACGATTTATTGAAAGTTGAAAGTTGAAAGTTGAGAGTTGAGAGTTATCATGGCAAATAAGTATTTAGACACCACACTATTAGACAAGGCGATCGTCTTCGCCGTACAAGCCCATCATAACACCGAGCGTCGCGGCAAAGGCTTTCCGTACATCGTTCATCCGATGGAGGCGGTAGAGATCGTCGCTTCGATCACACCCGACCAAGAACTGCTGGCTGCTGCGGCGCTGCATGATACGATAGAAGATACAGATGTCACGGTGGAGGATATCCGTCGTGAGTTCGGCGATCGTATTGCAGAACTGGTGCATTCGGAGAGCGACCAGATCGACGGTCAACTCTTCAATGCCGAGACCGGTAATGAAGAAGCAACGTGGCATGCGCGCAAACAAGCCGCTATTGATCGTCTGGCAGCGGCATCCCACGATGCGAAGATTGTGGCGATGGGAGATAAATTAAGTAACATGCGCGCGATCTATCGGGATTATATGACGAAAGGCGATGCGTTATGGGCTATCTTTCATGCCAAAAACAAAGCAGACCATGAGTGGCATTATCGCGGTTTGGCAGCTTCCCTTAGCGAACTGAGTGATACCTTTGCATACCAAGAGTTTGTCGCCCTCATCGAAGTGGTCTTCGCTAAACATTAAACATTAAACATTCAACTTTACGTGGATATAGTTTTTGATAACATAGTTAATGCACGCGACTTGGGTGGCATCCTCGCAGCGGGAGGACGTCCTATTCGTCCGCATCGGTTAATCCGTACTGCGCACCTTCACGATGCTTCGGATGCGGATATCGAACGTTTGCGAACGGAGTATAACCTGTGTCGTATCTTTGATTTTCGCTCTATGGGTGAGTTCGAAGCTGTGCCGGATCGGGAGATAGAAGGCGTGCAGCATCATCTGCTACCGACTATCGACATGCGAGCCGAGCAAGCAACGGGAAAACCCATACCCGATGAGGCGTTCTTGGAGTTGGACCGTCATATAGTCAATTACTCCTTCTATCCGGAAGTACAGACGATGGCCGCGAACATGTATCCGTCTCTTATCCGCTCGGAGTTCTCGCAGCTTCAGTACGCAGCGTTTCTGCGTCTGATCATTGAGGCGCCGGAGGATGGAGGAATCCTTTGGCACTGTGCGCAAGGAAAAGACCGAACGGGGTGGGGAGCAGCCTTCCTGATGTTCGCTCTGGGTGTGGAGCGCGAGGTTATCATCGCGGATTTTGAATCGAGTAACATCGCTTACCGGCCTATCGTCACGCGGCTTAATAAAGATGTTATTGCCCTCGGAGGCGGCGAAGCGGAGATGGCTGTTATTCAAGCATTCATGGGTGTCTCGACGCCCAACTTCATCTCCACGCTTGATCTTATCGACCGCGAGTTCGGAGGCATGACGAATTACCTGCACGAGATACTCTGTCTGACGCATGAGGATATTCAGTTGCTGCGTAGGCGTTATCTGACACAAGCGTAAGAAAACCTTTTTTTTAACCCTAATATTAATTTAAACACAAGATTTTATGGATGTAACTCTTTTGATGTATGTCGTATTGGCAGCATCGGTCCTGGCTCTTGGTTTTGCCTATTATTTTTACCGGAACATGCTCGGTAAAGATGAAGGAACCGAGTTGATGAAGACCATTGCCTCGCACGTCCGCAAAGGTGCGATGGCGTATTTGAAACAGCAGTACAAAGTGGTGACGATCGTATTCGTTATCCTGGCTGTTGTGTTTGCCGTAATGGCTTATTTTAACCTGCAGAACGGAATTGTATGGTTTGCGTTCCTCACCGGTGGTTTCTTCTCCGGTTTGGCAGGTTTCTTCGGTATGAAGACCGCAACCTACGCTTCGGCTCGTACGGCTAATGCCGCTCGTCAGAGCTTGAACGCCGGTCTGCAAGTAGCATTCCGTTCGGGCGCTGTGATGGGTCTGACGGTAGTAGGTCTGGCGTTGCTGGACATCGCCGGTTGGTTCTTGATTCTTCAGAAGACCGGTCTGCTGGCATTCGTTGGAGCCGATGCGAACCTCATCACAATCACGACGACCATGTTAACCTTCGGCATGGGTGCTTCGACGCAGGCTTTGTTTGCCCGTGTAGGTGGAGGTATCTACACCAAGGCAGCAGATGTAGGTGCAGACTTGGTAGGTAAGACGGAATATAACATCCCGGAGGATGACCCGCGTAACCCCGCTACAATAGCGGATAACGTAGGCGATAACGTCGGAGACGTAGCTGGTATGGGTGCTGACTTGTATGAGAGTTATGCCGGTTCTATCTTGGCTACGATGGCTTTGGGTGCAGCTGCTTTTGCAGGACCGTTACAGTTGAAAGCCGTTATGGCTCCTTCGCTCATCGCCGCGTGCGGTGTGCTGCTTTCGCTCATTGGAATCTTCATGGTGAAGACCAAAGAAGGCGCAGGTATGAAGGAACTGCTTCGTGCTCTCGCTATCGGTACGAACACGGCTGCTTTCCTCATTGCCGGTGTGACCTTTGGGATCTTCGCTTGGCTCTTCGGCACAGAGACCAACCAATGGTGGCAGGTATCGCTGTCGGTAGTCGTAGGTCTGCTTGCCGGTGTGATCATAGGAAAATCAACCGAGTACTATACTTCGCAGAGTTATAAACCGACTCAGAAAGTGAGTGAGAGTTCGCAAACCGGTCCTGCTACCGTGATCATCAGCGGTCTGGGTCTTGGTATGCTCTCGACCGCTATCCCGGTAGTAACCGTAGGTGTAGCGATCATCCTGGCTTACCTCTGCGCAAACGGTTTCAATATCGAGTTCAGTGCAGCTAACCTCTCCATGGGTCTCTATGGTATTGGTATTGCCGCTGTAGGTATGCTCAGTACGCTGGGTATCACCCTGGCCACCGATGCATACGGTCCTATCGCCGATAACGCAGGCGGTAACGCAGAGATGTCGGGTCTGCCTGCAGAAGTACGTCAACGTACTGATGCGCTCGATGCACTGGGTAATACCACCGCTGCTACCGGTAAAGGTTTTGCAATTGGTAGTGCCGCCCTCACGGCGCTCGCGCTCTTGGCTTCGTATGTAGAGGAGATCAAGATTGCTTTGATTCGTACGGGTGAAGCGTTGCCGAACGGTGTAGAGGCTGCTAAAGCCACGCTCGTGGACTTCATGAATGCGTATAACGTAAACCTGATGAACCCGATCGTTCTCGTAGGTATCTTCATCGGCTCTATGATGGCCTTCCTGTTCTGCGGTCTGACGATGAATGCTGTCGGCCGTGCGGCACAGAAGATGGTAGAAGAGGTTCGTCGTCAGTTCAAGACCATCAAGGGTATCCTTGAAGGTAAGGCTGATCCGGATTACGCACGTTGTGTAGCTATTTCCACCAAGGGTGCGCAACATGAGATGCTGCTCCCGTCTATCTTAGCTATCGTCGTTCCGATCGCTACCGGTCTTATACTTGGTGTAGCCGGTGTACTCGGTTTGTTGATCGGCGGCTTGGCAACAGGTTTCGTACTGGCTGTCTTTATGGCAAATGCCGGTGGCGCATGGGATAACGCGAAGAAATACGTGGAGGAAGGTAACTTCGGCGGAAAGGGTTCGGACTGCCATAAGGCTACCGTAGTAGGTGACACTGTAGGTGATCCGTTCAAGGATACATCAGGACCGTCGCTGAACATCCTCATCAAACTCATGTCGATGGTCTCCATCGTGATGGCCGGTCTGACTGTAGCTCATCACTTGCTCTAAGCACATGACAATACAACAATATATATCCACTCATCGCGAGCGGTTCATGGAGGAATGGCGTAGCCTGCTCCGTATTCCCAGCGTGAGTTGTCAACCCGAGCACAGCGCAGATATGATGCGCTGTGCTCAGCGCTGGCAACAGTTGCTCTTGGAAGCCGGCTGTCAAAAAGCCGAGATCCTTCCGTCTCAAGGCAATCCCTTCGTCTTCGCGGAATATAAAATCGAAGATCAAAAATCTCAAATCTCAAATGCACCCACGGTGCTGGTCTATGCGCATTATGATGTGATGCCGGTGGAGCCGTTAGACGCTTGGCATTCCGATCCATGGGAAGCCACTATCCGCGACGGACGACTCTATGCCCGTGGAGCGGATGATGACAAAGGTCAGGCGATGATTCAGGCGAAGGCCTTTGAGTATATGGTGAAGACAGGGCAGTTGAACTGTAACGTCAAGTTCATCTTCGAGGGTGAAGAAGAGATCGGTTCGCCATCCTTAGAGGCATTTCTCGAGGACCATAAAGACCTGCTGAAAGCCGATATCATCTTGGTTTCCGATACTTCAATGATCGGGAAAGACACTCCTTCTATCACTACCGGTCTGCGCGGTCTGGCGTACTGGCAGATCGAGGTGGATGGACCGAACAGAGACCTGCACTCCGGCCATTTCGGCGGAGCGGTGAAGAATCCCGTTAATGCGCTGTGTGAGATGATCGCGAAGATCGTCGATGCCGATGGACGCATCACTATCCCGGGTTTCTATGACGATGTCTTACCGATCCCGGAAGCGGAGCGGGCGATGATCGCGCAGATACCCTTCTCGCAAGAGGCATATAACAAAGCGATCGATGTGGACGACGTCTTCGGCGAAGTAGGGTATAGCACCCTCGAGCGTAACTCCTGCCGTCCTTCGTTCGATGTATGCGGTATATGGGGCGGGTATACGGGCGAAGGATCGAAGACCGTTCTTCCTTCTAAAGCTTTTGCGAAGGTCTCCTGTCGCTTGGTGGCTAATCAGGACCATGAGGCTATCTCGCGTGCGTTCGTGCGTTATATCGGATCGCTCGCACCCAAGGGTGTGCGCGTACACGTCACGCCTATGCATGGGGGACAAGGTTATGTCTGTCCGATCGATATTCCGGCCTATAAAGCGGCAGAGAAAGGTTTCGAGATAGCCTTCGGCAAACGACCGCTTGCGGCCAGACGAGGTGGCTCTATACCTATCATCGCAGCCTTCGAGCAGATTCTTGGTTGCAAAACCATCCTCATGGGCTTCGGTCTCGAGCAAAATGCCATTCATTCCCCGAACGAATCCATGGACCTCGAGGTCTGGGAAAAAGGCATCATTGCCGTGGCGGAATTCTATAAAGAACTGCAGAAAAATGCAAAATAATTGCAAATTATTTGCGTATATCAAAAAAAAGCAGTAATTTTGCAGCCGCTTTCGGTAAAACCAGAGTTGAGTAGTAGTTCTTATCTCACTTCGTTCGAACGATCTACTACCCGCTCGGTGAGACCGAGCGGGTAGTAGTTCAGCCCGGTTAGAATGCCTGCTTTGGGAGCAGGAGGTCGTGAGTTCGAATCTCGCCTACCCGACATGTATAGGGCTATTTTTATTGACATTGATGACACGTTTCTCGACTACATCCCATGTTGTCGGGAAGCTTTTGAATTTGCCCTTCCGGAACATCCGGAGTATTTTGATCTCTTTTTCGAGATCAGTGGTCGTCTTTTCTCTGAAGCGAAACATGGTTTACATACGATTGCGGAAGTAATGGAACTCTATCCGAAAGAGTTTATTGCTGCGATTGGCTACCCGCCTGAGGCGGTAGATCCTTTCAAGCATGCTTTTCGGGTAGCGTGGGGGAAAACGCATACTTTGGTACCCGGTGCCAAAGAGATGCTGGAGAACTTGCAGGCCAAGGGCTATCGGCTCTTTGCCGCCAGCAACAGTTTCGGTCATCTGCAGCGTAGTCGACTGGAGCAAGCCGGTATATTGCCGTACTTCGAAGACACTTATATCTCAATGGATATCGGCTATGACAAACCGGATATTCGTTTTTATCAGGAGGCTCTTCGTCGATGTGGGTTGCAAGCAAAGGAAGTGCTGATGATCGGAGACAGTATGACGACCGATGTGATCGGAGCCCAGAAGGCCGGCATGGATGCCCTCTTTTTCGATCGTCAAAAAGATGATCTGTTACAGTTGACGGCTCAACTGTAAATTTGTAATTGGTAATTGGTAAATGAATCGCTATACGCTCGGTAAAATAGTGAAGTTTTTCTTCCATTGGCACTATGACATCCAAGTGACCGGAGAAGAACTGCTGCGGAACGAAACTACGCATCTTGTGCTACCTAATCACACCGCGTATATCGATCCTTTGATCCTCTTTAGCGAAGAGTGGTGGTTGCCGATTTGTCCGATGTGTGATGAGTCGTTTACCCGACATCGGTTCTATGGGTATATCCTGCGCAAAGCCGATGCGATCGAGGTGCCGGATCTGAACAAGAGTGCGATGAGTAGGGAAGAGGGAGCGCAAGTGGCGAGTCAGTTAAGTCGTATTGCTATTGACAGTTTGGCAAAAGGTAAACAGCTCTGTTTCTATCCGTCCGGCCATGTGAAGTTGGTGGATAAAGAGATCATCGGTAATCGACGTATGGCATACGAAGTATGCAAAGAACTGCCGGAAGGCGTACATGTCATCCTCTGTCGCATGAGGGGATTGGAGACGAGCCTATGGTCCAAACTCAAACCGAAGAAATGGAAATGGCGTCGTACGGTGACGATGATTTTTGAGGATCATACGGATGACTTACGCGCGTGGGCGAGGACGCTCGACCGCCGCGCGTTTAATGAACAACTGGAAAATTGGTATAATACATTAACATAAAGACAACAATCATGAAAGAGAATCGAAAGAGGAGGGTATTGTTGACACTCTTATTCATTGTTTTTCATCTCTCGTTTGTAACAGCCGGTGACACGGTTCAGTACACTTTGCAACAATGTCGTGATCTGGCGTTGACCAAGAGTGTCTCTTCCAAATCGCAGGAAGAGACCCGTCTGGCGGCGAAGTATAACCGTCAGGCAGCTCTGGCGGCGATGTTTCCCCGTATTACGGCGAACGCTTCCTACATGTGGAATAACGCCAATGTGCACCTGTTGGAGAACTCCGCCTCGTTCAAGGCCGGTACTGCGACGGTGAATCCGGACGGAACAGCTTCGTTCACATGGAACGGGGAGAGTATTGTAGGTAAGATCGAAGAGGCGGCGCAAGGTACAGCTTTCGAAGAGGCTGTAACCGGTCTGGCTGACAGAACGGGGCAGGATATAGCGGACGCGTATAAGTTGCTGTACGATAAGTTATCGCCGGACTTGAGCCAGATCTTTGTGGCGCAGGTCGGCATCACGCAGCCTATCTACGTCGGAGGACGATTAACGCAGATGTACAAGATAGCCAAAGCCACGGAGAACATCGCAGTCCTCCAATCCGAGGCGAAAGAGAAAGATATCATCTACTCGGTGGACGAGGCCTATTGGCGTGTGGTATCGGTTGCTAAGAAGAAAGAACTCGCCGAGCAGTATTATCGTCTCTTATGCCAACTGGAGAATGACGTTAAGGAAGCCTTAGACGAGGGACTTGTAACGCAGGCGGACTTGCTTAAGGTTACCACCAAGCGCGGAGAGGCGCAAGTGAAGAAACTGCAGGCGGAGAACGGTCTGACTTTGTCTAATATGGCTTTGGCACAAATATGCGGTCTGCCGCTCAGCACGGCGTTCGTCTTAGACGAAAGCGGTCTGTCTGAGACGGTGCTTCCGTATGACTCCGTCAATACAGAATCGGCGGTGGAGAGCCGCTCGGAGCTCCAACTGCTCCAAGAAGCAGAGAAGATCGCCAAGGCGAACGCGATGCTTGCGGCGGCGGGACTGCAGCCGAATATCGTGGCTTCGGCCGGTTATGTATATTCGAACCCGAATGTAGAGAACGGCTTCAGTAATAAATGGAACAGCAAAGGTTTCTTCTCTGCCGGTGTGGTGGTGAATGTACCGATCGTTCATGCCGATGATATCTTACGATACAAAGCAGCCAAGCATGCGGCGAACGCAGTGACCATGAAGACCGAAGAGACGCGTGAACTATTGACCTTACAGACGACTCAGGCTAATCAGAAACTGACCGAGGCGCAGCAGAAGATTGCGTTAGCGCGGCTCACGCAAGCCAACGCAGCAGAGGTGCTCCGTATGGCTCAAGAGTCCTATGAGGCAGGTATGATCACCCTTACGGAACTCATGCAAGCCCAGACGGCGTGGCTCGCAGCGGCGTCTGACCTCGTCGATGCCGAGACGGAGGCCAAAACCACGGAAACACAACTTCGTAAATATTTAGGAAAGTTATAACATGAAACATCAAAAAGAAGGAAGTCTACTGTTGGGGCTTATCGCGCTGTTGACAGTAGTCGTTATTGTTGCGGTCGTAGGTGTGTTAGCACTCCGACCGGAGAAGACGCTCATCCAGGGAGAAGCGGAGGCAGCGGAATACCGTGTGTCCGGCAAAGTACCGGGGCGTATTGAGATGTACCTCTATGAAGAGGGGGAACAAGTGAAGAAAGGCGATACGCTCGTTGTGATCTATTCGCCTGAAGTGGAGGCGAAGAAAGCGCAGGCGCTCGCTGCAAGAGAGATGGCAGAAGCGGTTAATCAGAAAGCCAAGAACGGTGCTCAGCGGGAGCAGATTCAGGGCGCTTACGAGCTCTATCAGAAAGCGAAAGCAGGCGAAGAGATCTACCGCAAGAGTTATGAACGCGTGCAGCGTTTGTATGACAAGGGCGTAGTGAGTGCGCAGAAACGCGATGAGGTAGAGGCGCAGTACAAAGCCGCAGTAGCTACGGTCAAAGCCGCTCGCAGCCAATACGAGATGGCGCTTGCCGGTGCACGTGAGGAGGATAAGGCTGCTGCGGCAGCGCAAGTGGCGCGGGTAGATGGAATCTTACAGGAAGTGGCCGCTGCCGAAGCGGAGAAATACCTGCTTTCGCCTTGCGACGGAGAGGTTTCCGAACTATTTCCGAAGGTAGGAGAACTGGTTGGTCAAGGATCGCCGGTGATGGCTATTGTGGATCTGAGTGATGTATGGTTCACGTTCTCCGTACGCGAAGATATGCTGTATCATTTTCCGGTTGGAAGCGTTATTGAAGTAACTATCCCTGCGCTCGGGAACGGTGTGCGTTATCCGCTGACCGTCACTCATGTGAAGGCGATGGGGACATACGCTACCTGGCGTTCAACCAAACAGAACGGCGGTTATGACGTGCGTACGTTTGACGTCAAGTGCCGACCGACTTCCGATATTCCGAATCTTCGTCCGGGCATGACAGCTTTGGTAATTGAAAATTGAGAGTTGAGAGTTGAAATACATATTTATTAACATATGGCGGGTGATGCAACGTGAGTTGCATATGATGTTTGCGCGACCACTGTATTTGTTTGCGTCCGTAGGCGTTATGCTGCTCTCTACGTTCTTCTTTCTCACGCTTATGCGTGGAGGAGCGGCGGAGAACATGCCGGTAGCGGTGGTGGACCTCGATCAGACGTCTATCTCACGCCGTCTCATCCATGAGATGCAGGCTACGCCTTCGGTAGATATACAGCTGGTCACGAACTCCTATCCGGAAGCCCGTGAGGCGATGCAGCAGGGGAAGATCTACGGAATTTTCGTGATACGCGAAGGTTTCTATAGTGATTTGGTGGCGTTCAAACGTCCGCAACTCGATTTCTATGTCACGAATGCTTATACGGTTGGCGGCAACACGGCGTACAAACAACTGCTGACGATGGCTAACCTTACTTCGGGTGCGTTCCAGCGCGAGGTTTTGCGCAAGAAAGGTCTCACGGACGATGTGATCATGCACCGGATCCAGCCGCTCGCCATCGAGGGACACATGGTCGCGAACCCATGGGGCAATTATTCCATTTATCTGGTCAGCACAATCCTGCCGGGTATCTTGGGGCTGATCTGTCTCATGCTCACCATCTTCGCCATCGGTTTTGAACTCAAAGCCCGTACGTCGCATGCTTGGCTCCGTGCCGCCGGAGGCAACTACACGGTCGCGATGATAGGCAAACTGATTCCGTACACGCTGATCTATCTCATTCTCGGCATCGGTTGTCATCTGATCCTCTATCGTTTTGCCGGATTCCCTGTCTATGGTAGCAAGGGACGGCTGATGTTCGGTCTGCTGCTCTTCATTCTGGCGATGGAAGCGCTTGGAATCACGATGATCGGTCTGTTGCCCACGCTCCGCGACGCCCTTTCTATCGGCGCGCTTTATTCCATGTTGGGCTTCTCCCTGTCCGGATTCACCTATCCCCAGATGGCGATGCTTCCGCCCGTCAAAGCGCTCTCTTATTTGGAGCCGCTGAGGCATTATTACCTCATCTATGTCAACGAAGCGCTCATGGCGGCGCCTGCGATCAATAGTTTGCCGTACGCCTTGGCGCTCACCCTTTTCATGCTTGCTGCCCTTTGTGTCGCACCACGGCTCCATAGGGCGTTGGTATATTGGAATTATCCTTTGAAATAAGTCCAAAACGATATGTCCGAATATAAATATCCGATAGTAAAATCATTTGTCACGGAACTTCAACGCATCTTCCGGGACCCGGGTGTGGTCGTCATTTTTATTGTCGCCACGCTGGCGTATCCGTTGATTTACAAGGCGCTCTATTGGAATGAGCAGATCAACGATGTACCGGTTGCGGTAGTCGATTTGAGCAATTCGCCTCAGAGTCGCGAGTTTCTGCATCGATGGAACGCCTCGCCGGATATTAAACTCACGCATACCTGCTCCTCCATGGCGGAGGCGGAGCAGCTGCTGCGTGACCAGAAGGTACACGGTATCATCTATTTCCCGCGTGACTTCGCCAAGCAGTTGGCGGACCCGCTTGGACAAGCGCATATATCGCTTTTCTGTGATATGTCGTCGTTCCTCTATATGAAGGCGATCTATCTCTCCTGCAACCAAGTCATGCTGGAGTCCATGCGTAATATCCAGATCGACCGCTACGAACAGATGGGTATGGATAAGGAGTTCGCTTGGTCGCTTGTGCAGGACGCCCCGTATCATGAGACGGCGCTCTTCACGCCCACCGGCGGTTACGGTTCTTTCCTCATCCCGGCTGTACTGGTGCTGATCCTGCATCAGACCCTTTTCTTCGGTATCTGTATGCTTGGCGGAACTGCCAGAGAAGAGAATGAAGAAAGTTATACTTTTACTTCGCTCATCGGGCGCGCAGGCGCGTGCTTCCTTACATATTTCGGTTTGGCGGCAATCCTGCTGGGCTTCTTCCCGCGGCTCTTCGGAATCCCGCACATAGGCGCAATAGGCGATATTCTGCTGCTGATAGTGCCCTATCTGCTGGCGATCATTTTCTTCTCGCTCTGCGTCTCGGTCTTCATCCGGAACCGCGAATCGGGGCTGGTACTGCTGATCTCTACATCGCTGATTTTCCTCTTCATGGCAGGTATCTCTTGGCCGAAAGAGATGATCCCGCAGGCTTGGCGATGGGTGGCAGCCTGCATCCCTTATACATGGGGAGCGCACGCGTTCATTCATGTCAACTCGATGGGTGCGACGCTCTCTCAAGTGACGCGTGAGTTCATCGCGCTATGGGTGCTCACCGGAGCGTACGGTGTAATGGCGTGTGTGTTGTTTTATATCAGGAAAGAGCGTGAAGCTCTAAGACAAAAGAAAGAGTGCTGATGCGCTCTTTCTTTTGGTGAGGGGTTACGGGTTATGGGTTACGGGTTATGGGTTACGGGTTACGGGTTTAGGCACCGGATGTTATCCAGACACTATGAAAAAATCCCCCAAAATTTGCATATAAAAAAAAAAAACATTACTTTTGCAGCCTGATTTGTTAGATATGACAGAACAAGAGATTGAAATACGGGCGCAGCGCGCTACTGAGTTATTCAAACAGGGGTTTAACTGCTCGCAAGCGGTCTTCACTTCCTGTGCGGATTTATATGGTATTACGGACGAACAGTTGGCGCTTCGTCTTTCCGCTTCTTTCGGAGGCGGGATAGGTCGCATGCGGCTCGTTTGCGGAGCTGCGAGCGGTATGTTTCTTTTAGCCGGACTGCAGAACGGTTCATCCACTCCGCACGATAACGAAGGCAAGATGGCCAACTATGCGTACGTGCAGCAGTTGGCCGGAGAATTCAAAGGCAAATACGGCAGTTTGATCTGTGCCGAATTGTTGGGCCTCGCGCCGAAAGGATCTATTGATCCTCGTCCGGCGGAGAGAACTCCTGAGTATTATGAGAAACGTCCATGTAGCGAGATGATTGCTGAGGCCGTTCGCATTTATTTGAGAAGTTTATGATCGTTAAAAATCTGATAGAGCTAATCGGCAAGACCCCGATGTTGGAAGTACAACCGGGTCTGCTGTTGAAGTTAGAGCGTTTCAATCCCGGTGGATCGGTAAAGGACCGTACGGCTCTTTCGATGATAGAGGATGCCGAAAAACGCGGTGTTTTACAACCGGGCGGAACGATCATCGAACCCACTTCCGGCAATACCGGTGTGGGTTTGGCATGGATCGGTAAACTGAAGGGCTATCGTGTGATATTAACCATGCCCGAGACCATGTCGGTGGAGCGTCGAAACCTCTTGGCTACCTATGGTGCAGAACTTGTTCTGACACCCGGAGCAGAAGGAATGAAAGGGGCGATAGCGAAGGCTGAAGCCATGCAGCGCGAGACGCCGAACAGTATTATCTTAGGCCAGTTTGTGAACCCTGCGAACCCTGCCGTTCACTATGCTACGACAGGTCAGGAGATTTGGGAAGATACGAATGGTCAAGTGGATGTCTTCATTGCCGGAGTGGGTACAGGAGGAACCATCAGTGGAGTAGGTCGTGCATTGAAGGAGAAGAATATGCTGGTCGAGGTCATCGCCGTTGAGCCTGCTTCTTCTCCCGTCTTATCCGGAGGGAAAGCGGGTGCGCATAAGATACAAGGAATAGGTGCGGGATTTGTGCCTGAGACCTATCAAGCCGCTTTTGTGGATCGCGTGATGACTATCACGAACGAAGATGCCATGGAAGCTGCGCGGGCATTGGCAAAAGAGCAGGGCCTGTTGGTTGGTATCTCGAGCGGTGCGGCCTATGCTGCGGCTTGCCAGTTGATGCAACAACCCGACTATAAAGACAAGACCATCGTAGTATTGTTACCCGATACAGGCGAACGCTATTTAAGTGTATTATGACGAAAATACCCACTATTAATCAGTTAAAGCAATTAGTAGCGCACTTGCAGGGTGTGATCTTCCCGGAGTATTTTCCGAAGGTAGAAGCACCGCAAGATCTCTGTTTGCCGGATGCTTTCTGGGCAGAAATACCGGCCATCGCACGGCTTGTGAATACGGATGTAGATGCGGTGTTGCATAACGACCCGGCTGTAACGGATCGCGGAGAAGTGATTCTTTCGTATCCGCTTACTTTTGCTATGGTACATTACCGTGCTGCGCACGTGTTGTACCACCTTGGTGTTCCGCGTATTCCGCGTATGTTAACCGAGTTGGCGCACAGCCGTACGGGTATTGATATTCACCCCGCGGCTACCATCGGTGATTATTTCTGTATTGACCATGGTACGGGGGTTGTCATTGGCGAGACTACTATCATCGGTTCGCATGTGGTGCTCTATCAAGGTGTGACGTTAGGAGCGAAGAATTTTGAATATGATGAACAGGGACGACCGATTGATATCCCTCGTCACCCGATCTTAGAGGACCGTGTGACGGTCTATTCGAACACTTCTATCTTGGGGCGTGTAACTATCGGTCATGACACCGTAATAGGCGGTAACGTCTGGCTTACCCAAGATGTCCCTGCCAACTCCATCGTCCTCCAATCGAATCCTGAAATTAGGATAAAAAATAAATCATAAATTTGAGAATTAGCTTGCTAATAATCGTTCGAGCAAAGCGAGATAAGAAATCATAAATTAAAAATATGAAATATTTTTTAGCAATCATAGGCGGAGGTCCTGCGGGCTATACAGCAGCAGAGAAGGCCTCGAAAGCCGGTAAAGATGTGGTGCTCTTCGAGCAAAACGCTGTAGGAGGTACGTGTCTGAATGTAGGCTGTATTCCTACCAAATCGCTCTTGTATGGCGCGAAGCAGTATTATAATGCGACGCACGCACAGAAATACGGTGTAACAGCCGAGAACGTAGCCTTTGATTTTGCGGCTATGCAGAAGCGCAAGACGATCGTGGTGCGCAAACTGGTAGCCGGTATTAAACAGCGTCTGAATAACGAACACTGTACGTTGGTCAGCGGAGCTGCAGCAGTAGTAAGTCGTACGGACGAACTCGTGACCGTTTCCTGCAACGGCGAGACTTACGAAGCCGAGAATCTTTTGATTTGTACGGGTTCGACGAACTTCGTTCCTCCTATTCCGGGTATCAAAGAGAATGAGTCTGTGTGGGACAGTACAGATGCCTTGGCGGCCACAGAACTGCCGAAATCGATTATCATCGTCGGAGGCGGTGTGATCGGTATGGAGTTTGCAACGCTGTACCATGAATTAGGGGTGCCTGTAACGGTTATCGAAGCCATGCCGACTATCTTGCCGAATCTGGACCAAGACATAGTAAATGTGCTGTTAGAGAAATACAAAAAAGCAGGAATTAACATCTTGACCAGTACAAAAGTAGAGTCCATCGAAGGCGGGAAAGTAAATGTCAAATCGCAAATTTCCAATGACCAATTACAAATATCCGCAGAGCGGATCTTGGTTTCAGTAGGTCGTAGAGCGAACCTCCAAGGTCTCGAAGCATTGAATGATCTGGAGTTAAATCGCGGAGCGATTATTGTGGATGAATTCATGAAGACGAACCTTCCGAATGTCTATGCCTGCGGTGATGTGACGGGTAAGATCATGTTGGCCCATGTAGCAGCCCGGCAGGCGGAAGTGATGGTTGGTCGTCTGTTGAAACAGATTCCGCTGCAGCGTATCGCTTATAATGCCATACCGTCGGTCGTTTATACCAATCCTGAGATAGCGTCTGTAGGTATCACTGAGCAGCAGGCTGCGGAACTGAATATCGAGGCCGAAGTGCGTCAACTGCCGATGACATTCAGTGGTCGATTTATGGCGGAGAACGAAGGTGAGACGGGTCTATGCAAACTGGTGTTAGATACCAAGAAACAGACCATTTTAGGTGTGCATTGTATCGGTAACCCGTGTTCGGAATTCATTGCCGCGGCTTCTTTTGCGGTGCGCATGGGCTATACGACAGCCGAGTTCGAACAGGTTGTCTTCCCGCATCCTACGGTAAGTGAAATTCTGCATGAGATAATATAAAAATCATCTATTTTTACTAAAAACGGCGAAATTGCAAAGATTTTGCCGTTTTTATTTGCATAAATGCAAAAAAAGCCGTAAATTTGCGAACTTTTTTGCAAGTTGAATAGTAGAAGCACAATTAATGAAAAATTTTAATATTATGAAAAAACATTTTATCTCTTTCCTGATGTTGGTGTTCGCAGCGCAAATGCTGTGGGCAGCATCAGTGACAAAACCAGAACAGATTCCTGCGTATTGGTCTTCTGCGGACGGTAAATCCGGTAAAGAACTATGGACCGCTGTAAGTGCTCAAACGAATGCGGGCTATTCGTCCATCGGTTACAAAGGTCTTTATACTGCTTATTTGAAGACTGATGTTTATCCGGCCGGACATCCGAAAGCCGGTAAAATATGGGATATGTATGGAGAGTGTGCCTTCGAAAAATCGAATACCTGCGGTAGCTACAGCGGTGTATGCGATTGTTATAACCGCGAGCACTCGATCCCTCAATCCTGGTGGGGAGGAGGAACAAACGGTATAGGAAACGATATCTTCCATGTGTTACCTACTGATGGAAAAGTGAACGGTGTGCGCTCGAACTACGAATACGGCATAGTGAACGGAGGTACCAATTGGGTAGGGAATAAGTTCGGTTCAGCCGGCAGTTGGTCCACGGATAAGAAAACCATCGCTTCTTCTGCCGGAGAGGTGATTAATGGTAGTGGCAGTGTATTCGAGCCCAAACCGGAATACAAAGGTGATATCGCTCGTGGTCTGATGGGAACCATCATTAAATGGCAACAATCGAACTTGACCACCGGTAATAACTTCTTTACGGGTGTTTATACCGCGCAGCAGAACTTCGGCTTGACGAAGAAAGCCGTTGTACTACTGATGAAATGGCACCGTGAGGATCCGGTTTCGCAAAAGGAGATAGACCGTAATAACGGTATTCAAGAGACGCAGGGTAACCGCAACCCCTTCATTGACTATCCGTATCTGGCGGAGTATATCTGGGGTGAGCATGCGGGTGAGACGATCGATATGGACCTGTTGATGCCGAGTACCGACCCGGATTTTGTTCCCGGGGTAAGCGATGGTTCGCGCACCTATGTGCCGCCCACGCCGAAGAATATGTACGGTGTGACCTGGTCGATTAACGGAGAAGTAGCGTATGTGGATTCTATCGGTGAGGAGTGTCCGATTACGGCCTTACCGGCTACGCCTACTTCATGTTCTACGGAGAGCAATATCTATATGGGTTGGACCAACGCGCCTATCGATAGTACAGAAGCTGAGGCTCCGGCTGTGCTCTATACGCAAGCGAAAGACTTCCCTGCAGTAACGCAGGATGTAACGTACTACGCTGTCTTTGCGAAAGAAGAGACCGGTAGTTCCGCTCCGGCTACCTATATCTATGATGCCGATCATCAGACAGGCTGGACCAATACGGCGGCCGATAAAGGATCCTATTGGCTCTTAGACCAAGGTAAAGAACTTGTTTCTCCGGCTATTGACCTGGCGGGCTTGGAGTCCATCACGGTCAAGATGCGTACCTATGGCGGTACTCAATATGACCTGTTGGATGTATATGAAGAGTCCGGCAAACTGGTTTCGATCGAAGCTACCAGCGGCAGTACGATGACTGAATATACCTGGACTAACAACCTCTATATCGCGGGAACTTCGACCTTGACGTTCTCCACCAATTATGGTGCGAACAAAGGTATCGGTTTCTCGAGTGTAGTGATTAATGCCACCGGTTCGGGTACTATTTATACCCGTTATATCACGTCCTGTCAAGGTACCACAGAATTCATTGATCCGATACCCGAACCGGATCATATTGCTCGCAAGATTATCATCGGCGGACAGATATATATCGTTCGTGACGCTCAAATCTTCACCATTCAAGGTCAACGCGTTAAATGATAGGAAACATGTCGAAAATAAAATCTATTCTCTTACTTGCGCTTCTTTGGTTTGCACAAATAAGTTATGCGAACGTCATCACCGGCAAAGCGGCTATACCGGACGGCTATTATGATGGCGTGAGCGGGAAAAAGGGAGCGGATAACATCCTTAATGCCCTTAACACCTGTATCTCCAAAGACTATAACGAGATCTCGTATAAGGGTCTCGAACCGCATTATCTGAGTACCGATTTCTATTCCGATACTCTTTGGGATATGTATTCCACGTGCCATTTCGTCTATGAGGACGCCAATAAGGCGCAGAAGCAGGTGTGTGACGGATGGAACAAGGAGCATGTCTGCTGCCAGTCGTGGCTGGGTTCCGGGCCGATGGTCTCTGATCTGTTCAATGTCTATCCGACGGACGCCCGTGTGAACAACTTGCGCTCGAACTACCCGTATGGTGTTGTGGGAACCAACAAAGGTATCTCCGGTGACCCGGATCATCACGCGCTCGGCAAACTCGGCACATCGGCTGTCTCCGGCTATTCCGGCACCTGCTACGAACCCGACGACCGTTATAAGGGTGACTTCGCGCGTACGTTCTTTTATATGGTGGCGCGCTATCGCGATAAGATTCTCAACTCCGGCGATGGGGCGAAGATGTTCTCTTCCAACCCGACAAACCTCACCGCCTATAGCCTCGCTTTCCTGCTCGAATGGCATCGCAACGACCCGGTCTCCGAGAAAGAGATAGACCGTAACCAAGCCGTCTATGGGGAGCAGAACAACCGTAATCCCTTCATCGATTACCCTGACCTCGTGGAGTATATATGGGGTACGAAAAAGAACCAGCAGGTGGACCTCTCGACCATGACGCCAACCTGCGACGGAGGCGGACAAGACCCCGCAGGAAAGGTGAAGTATGGTGTAAGTTGGTCGGTGAACGGAGTCATTCTCTCTGTGGATTCTATCGTAGAGAACAAAGCCATTCAAACGCTTTCTGAAACTCCTGAGTCATGCTCGTCAAACAGCAATGTCTTTGTCGGATGGACGGACGCGCCTATTGATGGAATAGCGGGTGAAGCGCCGGCTATCCTCTATCGTGAACCCTCTGATTTTCCGCCTGTAACGGCTGACGTGACGTACTACGCCGTCTTTGCGCACGCAGAGACTATCGACCAAGGAAAAGTGGAGAGCACCGAGTCGGTGAACATGAAAGCGCAAGGTTTCTCCAACGGACAAGAGGTGACCTCTATCACGAAAGGGGATGTCACTCTCACGTTCGGAAAAGGAACAGCAGGCTCCAATGTGCCGAAGTATTATAATACCGGCGAAGCCGTGCGTTGCTATCCGGGTAACACCATGATGGTGAGCGCAGAGTCAATAACCAAGATTGTCTTTACCTTCGGTTCCGGCGATTCCAGTAACGCGATAAGTGTCAACACCGGCACGCTGAGCGGTAGTACCTGGACCGGAGACGCAGACCAGGTAGTCTTCTCCGTAGGAGGTTCCAGCGGTCACCGGCGTATAGCGCAAGTCGATGTCACCATGAACGGTTCCGGTGCGCAAACGGTTTATTCCGATTTCCTCACTTCCTGTGCCGCTACGGATATCGAGAATCACGAAACACCAATCACCAATAGTAAATTATTGATCGACGGTCGTCTATACATTGAAGTGAACGGACAGATCTTTAATATTACCGGACAAAGAATCAAATAATAGTTATCGATGGATATTTCAGTTATTGTACCTCTGTTTAATGAGGCCGAATCGCTACCGAAGTTATACGAATGGATAGCGAAGGTGATGAAAGAGAACAAGTTCTCTTATGAAGTCATCTTCGTCAATGACGGATCGACGGATGAGTCGTGGGAAGTTATCAGCCAATTGAAAGAGGAAAGTAAAAAGGCGAAAGAAGGAGCTGTAAGAGGTATTTGTTTCCGTAGAAATTACGGAAAGAGTGCGGCGTTATACTGCGGTTTTAAAGCAGCGGAAGGGGATGTGGTTATTACGATGGATGCTGACCTGCAGGATTCTCCGGACGAGATTCCGGAACTCTACCGAATGATCAAAGAGGACGGTTTTGATTTGGTGAGCGGATGGAAACAGAAACGTTACGATAATAAATTTACGAAGAATATTCCTTCCAAGCTCTTCAATGCTACGGCACGTCGTGTGACGGGTATCAAGTTGCACGACATGAACTGCGGTCTGAAAGCCTATCGCAACGAAGTGGTGAAGAATATCGAGGTCTTCAGCGAAATGCACCGCTATATTCCGTTTTTGGCGAAGAATGCCGGTTTTACGAAGATCGGCGAGAAAGTGGTACAGCATCGCAAGCGTGAGTTCGGTACTTCAAAGTTCGGTATCAACCGTTTTGTGAACGGTTATCTGGACCTTATGACGCTGTGGTTCCTGAACAAATTCGGTAAACAGCCGATGCACTTCTTCGGTTTGGCAGGCAGCCTGATGTTCTTCATCGGATTTATAGCGGTGATTGTAGTGGGCAGCATGAAACTCTATGCGCTCTCGCACCATGTACAAGCGATGTTGGTGGGTGTGAATCCGTATTTCCACATCGCGATACTGATGATGATTTTGGGTTGTATGCTGTTTCTGGCCGGTTTCTTGGCGGAATTGGTCATTCGCAACAGTCCCAGTAGAAACGACTATCTGATCAAAGAGGAAATCTAATGGCTCAGAGTCTGGATGAACAAATAAGCACGATCGAACGGGCTTTAGGCGAGAGCATGATAGAACATGCCCTTGTGGTAGTGCGCACCTGGCTGAACGAGTTGGGTGAGAATAACCCGTTCGAGGAGGCTTTTCGTACCATCCAGACGCAGTATAACGAGTTATTTACGCGTTGGTTGAATATCGATGAACCGCACGCAGCGGAGGAACTGAACGTTTTAACAGGCGATACGTATCAACTGGTAGATGCAGTGTATGCAGAACTGCGTCTGAAGCGCGGTTTATCGCCTGATATGCGCAGTTTCAATGCCGATTCGCCACAGTCGGTAATGAATTATTTTGCGAATAACATACGTCTTCGTCCGGAGGATTTTGAGTGGTTGCATGAAGTGACAGAAGATGAGTCACAGGTAAGTATTGCGTTGATGGCTTTGAATGCCCTGACGCGTAACTTACGCGAGTGCTTCAATACCGATGCTTTTTTGGCGGTGATAGACGGTATAAATGCGTCGAATGAGCTCATTCGAGATCAGAGTCTGGCGAATGCGTTCGTGCTGCTGATACACTATGATATACGTATTGACTTCTTCCCGACGATTCAAGATGCTTTTGCCAATGCGATCGCGGATATGAACGATGGCGGGGAGCATGCCTTCGATGTACTATGCGCGTTTATTCGTTCCTTGCCGGCGAAGGATGCAGACGCTTCTTCGAATGCCGACGAGGCTTTAAACCAATTGCCGGAACTGCTGCGCGAGATGTTGGAGAAAATGGGCATGAAGGATGAGGTGCACTCCATGATGGCTTGGATTCCGAAATCGGAACAGGAGTATATCGGAGGCTTGATACAACTGCTGCCTCAGACCTGGTTATACGAAGTGCTGGTAGCCGGAGAACCTATCCGCGAGAATATCTTAACGAAGGACTATCTGCGTTTGGGAAACCGCGAATTCATGTGGTCACATATCAATATTGCGGAGCAGTATTTTGTTGAACTGCTGCGCAAGGGTTCGACCAAACCGATGGATTATATCAATTACGGCCACTGTCTGCTGCTGAAAGGCGACCGAATGATGGCTTTTGAGAACTATCGTCAGGCCCGACAGTTATGCGGGAATGTAAAAGACTTCTTTAATCTCTTCCGACCCGATCGGCGCCAATTGGTGGATTGCGGCGTGCCGGTAGAGTTTATCTATCTGATCGAAGATCAGTTGCTAAAAGGCAACTCCTAAGCCGGCGTCGATAAATTCGGCACGAACACCGTGTGTTTTCAGTCCTAATTGCACGAAGAGGTGGTCAAGTACGTGATACTTGAGCACGAATTGCATGTAACACCAGCCGTCCTGATAATTGCTGGCTTTGGAGAAGTCGTACGCATAGAAGACGCCGCGGTTAAGGGATGTACCTGCGTCCGCTGCTGCTTTGGCTTGCTCATAGGGCTCCAAGTTCTTGATAGGGTCGAAGACATAGAAGCCGACATGGAGGCCGGCAGTTAACTTGCCGATGATAAATTCCGGTTGAAGGCTTATACCTACGCGGAAACAATTCTTTATATCGCGCTGCGCGAGATAGGTCTTGCCGAAATAGGTAATCGGCGCGCCGGGATTTGCTGCTGCGAACTCATCGTTGACAGCTCCGTAATAACCGTCATAGAAAGCATCGACACCTGCACCTATACGGAAGACGCTGAAGGGAACCCAGTAGGCTGCGGCTTTGAGGGAAGCGACGCCATAGAAACGCTGACCGTTTTGGTTGTCGGCATAGTAGTTCTGCTTTGCTCCGCCTGTAGCGCTGATCTCTACGGCCCATGGTTTATCTACGTCTTCATGCAATTCCTTGGCGGATTTGGGTTCATTGGCTATTTGGGTATTACCCGGAATGTAACGGAGACCTAATTCGCCGCCAAACATGTTATAACCGGAATTGGGGTGCATGAAACTGCCGTTGCTGATATGATGCCATCCTCCGGAAAGGGTTATCTCAAAGCCGTCTTTGATTGGAAAATCCATGTATAGCTCCACAGCCAGATAGGCATTTAGAATAGAGCCGATGGACTGATTTGATTTCTTGAATCCTCCGTCTCCCTGATAATAAGGTCGATAGCCGTCGGGTAGGGTGTTGCGATAGGTTTTGGTGACAGCTGCGACACCGATCGTAGGACGCAAACCGATGCGGAAATGGGTGCCGTTATAGAAAGGTTGGTTCATATACCCGTACGCAGCGATGGCAGAACCTAATTGCGCATCGTTTCCTAAGTTGAGGTAACTCACACCCACGCCAATCGAGGCGTTATTCCATTGTTTGAGACTCTTCCAGCGACCGGTAGAGAGAAACTCTACGGCGAATTGTCCGCCGAGCACGGGACGTTGAATCCATGCATCTACTTTGCCGTCCGGCATCATCATATTGGCCGAGCCGCTGAGACGGTAGGCTAATTTATATTCGGTTAAACTCCAGGCTTGCGCACAGAGGAGTACCGAAAAAAGGAACAAACCGATTCTTTTCATTTCGGCGACAAAGGTACTGCTTTTTTCTGAATTACGCAAATAATTTAGAGTGTAAAGTACGGATTTTGTAAAGTAGACTTAGCAAAATGCAGGTTTCTGCACATTTTTTTTTGAATTTTCTTGCATGAATTATGTTTTTTTTGTATTTTTGCAGCGCTTTTGGACAAGCAATTTGAGAAATTGAACATATAATCAATTAATCAATTTCTATTTATTAACTAAAAAAACGTTTTTTTATGAAAAAGATTTTTGCTTTCATGGCAATTGCCGTAATGGCATTAAGTTTTGCTTCTTGCGACAAGAAGAATGATCCTTCTAAGGTTTCTTTCGAAATTACTGTTAGCGAGATTACTTCAACCGGCGCAACTGTTGCTGTTGTTCCGTCGGACACCACTACTACTTATTATTGGGATGTATTCACAGCAGAATATGCTGCTGAGTTGAAGACCAAAGAGGATGTAGCTGCTGCTTTCAAAGAGATCTTCGATTATTACATCGAGACTTATCCTTCCTATTACAGCTCATATGCTGATTTCGTTGTTACCGGTGAGGATGATTATGCTTATTCTTCTCTGAGCGCAAACACAGATTATGTTGTTCTGTGTGTAGCTTTGGATGAGAACTGCGCAGCTGTTAGCGAAGTTACTCGCAAAGAGTTCAAGACTCCGGAAGTAGTTATCACTGAGACTGTAGACTTGGATTTCCACGCTGCAACTATTAGCGACTACCGTGATTATGATGGTTCGTTCCAAATCGAGGCTGCAAGTGAAGACGGAAACCTGAAAGTTTTACTCAATCCGTATAGCCTGACTTTTGCAGGTTCTTTTACTGCTGCTGACTTGGATCCTGACTATTCAGGTGTTATTGACTATGAGGCTTACGAGGCTTATAGCATCGTTGATGCTGAGTTCACCGGAACTGAGACAGCTGAGGGCGCAGACTTCGAAGGTTGGTTCACAGCTACCAACGGCGTGAAGTACAACTTCTTGTTCAATGCTGTTGTTGAGGCTGACGAGGATGATGAGGCTCCTGCACGCTTGGCTGCAAAGAAAATGATTACTAAGAAAATTGCTAGCGAGAAATTGGCTCGTATTGCAAAGTAATCAATTGCATTGAAAAGTATTTCAAAAGGCTGTCGCATTGCGGCGGCCTATTTTTTTGTGTATATACGGAATACGGACGTAGTAAGGTGGGGTGGTAGAGGATACCAATTATAACCTACTATTAACCTACTAATCACCTACTAATCACCTACTAATAACCTACTAATCACCTACTATTTGTCCAACGGGGATTATATTATGGGTAATTTTTTAGCAAACAAAACACGCTTAAGCAAGCTTAGACGATTCCAATGAATCTTCTCTTTGCCTGCAAATCGATTATTTTTTTGCTAAAAATCTTGTATATTCCAAATATTTGTAGTAATTTTGCACGCAAATTATAATTTGCGTAAATATGGGCCTATACAAGCAAACGAATTTTTGAGCTTATGAAAACAAATAGATTTATAATTGGAATAGCGATGGTATGCCTGTTGGGCGTATCGGTTCAAGTTCAGGCGGTGAGTCGGGCGGCTCGTCAGGAAGCCATGCGTTTGTCCCGTGAGGGTTGGCGTGCTTTTCCCGATGCTCAGTCTTTGGCGGAGCAGATAGAGCAGACGAAGAACGTGCAATACGATGCGGAGGGCAAGTTATCGCATAAATATATTATCGGCGAAGGCACTTCGTCGGTTTGTCCGTCTTTAGAAGAAGCTGAAGCGCAAGCCAATGCGATGGCTCGCATCAACTTGTTGAGTCAATGTGATGTGGAGTGTAAGGCGTTGCTTACTTCTACCTCCATGCAGAACGACGATGTGACAGAGGCGCATGTGGAGAATGCATCGGTGGATGTGATAGCTTCTAAGAATCAGTTCTTCGGCTATACCGTAAAGAGTACGTATGCATATGACAATGTATCCGCAGCCCATATCAGTTCCTTCGAGATGTATTATAACGACGAGTTACTGATGCGTAATTACGAGACAGAAACGAATGTAGAGTCTGAGATAAACTGGGAAGCGGTGACTAAATACGGATCGGTCGTTCCTTATGCTCAGAACGCCTGGCGTGTCACGCGTATGTATCGCAAGGTGCGCGGCGGTTATGAGGCGCTCATCCGCGTATGCAACTACGCTTACACAACAGAGAAATAACAAGACGTATGGCAAAGATAAAACCCTATGTTGACCAGCAAGGCAGAGCCTTACCTTATCCCTGGTTAATTAATTTCATGCTTTGGGTGGTAGGCGGTTCTCAGACTTTCCGTTTGCGCTTCTGGAGCCGTAAGCCTCGTCACACGGCGGAGAAGACGCTGCGTGACATTCTGACTATTTCGCGTGATACCGTGTATGGCAAGGAGCACCATTTTGATCGTATCTTAAGTGCTACGACGGCGGAGGATTTGTTCCGTCTGTATCGCTTGTATGTGCCGGTAAACAATAGTTTTGAGACCTTGCGTCCGTATGTGGAGCGTCATAAGAACGGCGAAGAGAATGTGCTGTTTCCGGGTAAACCGGATATGTATGCCACTACTTCGGGTACGACGAGTGAACCGAAATGGATCCCGATGACCCATAAGTACCTGAAGGATGTGTACGGCAAGATGAGTCATATCTGGACGTGGAACTTCGTTAAGCACCGCAGTCGCATCTTTGGCGGTCATATCTTCACGACGGTAGGCAAGGAATGCGAAGGTTATGCTCCGGACGGAACCTTGTATGGCGCGGTGAGTGGTGTGTTGGTTCGCGATATTCCGCCTATTATCAAGAAGCATTATACGGGTCCTGCGGCAGTGATGTCCATTCCGGATTATGGTGCACGTAACTATACCTTGATGCGCTTGGCGCTGCAGCATCGAGATGTGACGCTATGGGCAACAGCCAACCCCTCGACGATATTGGAGTTGCTGCGCGTGATGAATGAGAACCTTGAGGAGATGATTCATGATATCGAGACAGGTGGTATCAGCGAGAACTTCGATATTCCGTTTGAGATTCGTGCGGAGTTAGACCAGTATATCTCACCCAAACCGGAGCGTGCCGCAGAGTTGCGTAAGATTCTCGAGGAGACGGGACATATGTATCCGAAGGATTTCTGGCCGTGGTTGCAATACCTCAGTACGTGGAAATGCGGTAACACGAAGATCTACATGGATAAGTACATGGACCAGTTTGACTGGGATAAGACCTTCTATCAGGAGTTGGGATATATTGCGACGGAGTGCCGTTTCGGCTTCTCGCTGGATGATACGAATGAGAGTGTACTCTTCCCGCAGTTCCATTACTATGAGTTTGTTGAGGAGAGCGAGTTAGACAGTCCCCGCAAACACTTCCTTCAGATCGATGAATTGGAGTTGGGCAAACGCTACTGCGCGTATGTGACGACCTATTCGGGTCTGTTCCGCTATAACATGAATGACCTGGTGGAGGTAGGCGGAAGGTACAAGAATACGCCTACGGTTCATATGGTGTCGAAAGTGAATGGTATTGTCTCCATGACGGGCGAGAAACTGTATGAACCGCAGTTTATGAACGCTGTGCATCAGGCGGAAGAGGAGACGGGCATCAAGACGAAGTTCTTCGTGGGCTTTGCGGATGTGGAGGAGTCGAAATACCACTTCTACTACGAGTTTGAGAACGAGAAGATTCGTCAGGAACAGGCCGAGGCGTTTACGAAAGTGGTGGACGAGAAACTGCAACATATCAACCTCGAGTACGAGAGTAAACGGCAGTCCTTCCGCTTACATGAACCGGAGACCCATATTTTGCTTTCGAACGCCTATGCGCGTTTCAAGGCAGCGTGTCTGAAGGACGGATTCCGCGATGGTCAGTTTAAGTTCAACCTGCTGATGCAGGACGAGAAACGCCGGACGAAATTTAATATGTTGCAACGCTGGGAGAATCGTTTCGAACGCTTCAGCGAGCGCGTTATAGAAGGAGCAAATAAAATCGATGATAGACAAAAAGCACGTGCTAAACGGCGTCAAGAGCGTCGTTCTCGATCTTGATGGCACTTTATATGATAAGCGCGGCTTAGCGCATAGAATGGTGAGACGTCTCTTTTGGTGTCTGCCTCTTTTGGCGTCCGAACGTCTGGCGCGTCGTAACATGCACTATCTGCAGTTTGCGACGGGAGAGGAGTTCTACGACTGTTTCTTTCATATGATGGCTCGCGGCCACTGGTGGAATGCGAAGATAGCCGCTAAATGGTACGAACTGGTGTATATGCCGGCAATGATTCGTCTGATCGCCAAGCGTCAACCGGTGCGCCAGGAAGTGCTGGACCTGATCTCGGAATGCAAGGAGAAAGGCATCAAGATGGCTATCTTCTCGGATTACGGTTGTGTGGTAGAGAAGTTAGAGGCGCTGCATGTGGACCCGGGGCAGTTTGATCTGTTGGTTTCCGCTCCCGAAATGGGTTCGTTGAAGCCTTCGGAGTACTGCGCGCGTCGCGTATTGGAATTGATGGGAGCGGAGGCCGAGACAACTTTGTTTGTGGGCGACCGCGATGAGAAAGACGGAGCTGCAGCGCGAAGTGTAGGAGCGAAGTTTTTATTGGTGAATGGTGATTGGTGATTGGTAATTGGTGAATGGAAAATAAGCGATATACAGATTTGAAAGTGACGGAAGGTACGTATGTGCCGCCCGTGACGATGAATTATCCGGAGGACGACCCGTATGTAGGTTTGTATCAGCCGGTTTATGATCGGGAGTATCTGCCGATCGATGCTACGTATCCGTATTACGATCCGTCTTGGCGAAACAAGCTGCGCGTGGCGTTTGGCTATGCTTTCGTGCTTCGTCCACTTGGATGGATTTTGCGCATCAGATACGGGTTGCGATGGCGTATTGAGGGCGAGACCAAATGGCGTCGTTCGTCCTGTGGTGTTCGTCGATGGCTGAAGCAGTTCGACCTTTCACGCGGTGCGATCACGATCGCGAACCACTGTTACCGCCATGACTGCGCGTCGGTATTGACCACTTTTCATGCTTCGGCGCGCACGCGTATACCGATGTTCGCACCGAATTTCCGCACCAAGGACCAGTTCTATCTGCGTATTGTAGGCGGAATACCTATTCCTGCTGCCGAAGCGGGTTTGAGTGCAATGAAAGCCTTCAATGCAGCGTTCGATGCGTATGACAAAGAGGGTTTCTGGTTTCATATCTTCCCCGAGGCTAAGCGCTGGGATTGGTATAAACCGCTTCGTCCGTTCCAGAAAGGTGCGTTTACGATGGCATATAAGTACAACAAACCTATCATTCCGTTCGCAGTTACCTATCGTGAGCGGACAGGTATATGGCGTCTGTTTGGACCAAAGGATGAACCCTTGACGCAGGTTGTTATCGGGGCACCTATCTATCCGGATACTACGAAACCTCGTGCGGTAGAGACCGAACGTTTATTGAAAGAGACACACGCAACGATATGTCGTTTAGCGGGAATAGAACACAATACGTGGCCAAGTTCGCTCTAATTTAAATGCAGAAATCCCTTCCTATAGTAGCCCTTTTGGTATCGATGTTGATCTGGTCGGTGAGCGGTATAGCTATCAAACAAGCATTGACCGTTCTGCCGCCGTTTACGATGATCGTGCTTCGGTTTGTGCCGTCTGTGTTGCTGATGTTTATTATTGGCATTGTCCGTCGCAAACACAGTTTGTTCTGTTTGCAGAAGATGGACCTGAAGGACCTGCCGCTGTTTCTTCTTGCGGGTACGTGTCAGCCGTTTTTGTATTATTTATTGGAGACTTTTACGTTTGATGCGTTGAACAGCCCGACGATCGCCGAGACGCTGCTCTCGACTTCGCCGCTGCTGAGTCCTATCTTTGCGGGCATTCTGTTGCGCGAACGCGTGACGAAGTACAATATTCTCGGAATTTTGATCTCAACGGGCGGTGTATTTGCCTTGACGCTCATAGGTACAACCAATTATTCGATAGGTAACTACTGGGGAATTCTCTTGGCTTTTGCAGCGGTTTCAGCGGCTGTGGTAGATTCTATTATGATGCGCAAGGCGCCTCAGAAATACAGTGCGCTTTCGTTCGTGTTCTACACCCAACTGATCAGTTTGATGTATTTCATTCCGATTTGGTTGTGGCGCGAAGGACCTTCAACGATTTTAGATTTAAGATTTCAGATTTCAAATTTTGATACGCAAATAGCACTCGGGTGTGTGGCGTATCTGACCATTTTTGCGTCTGTGATTGCATTTATCCTCTTTTGCTATGCGCTTCGAAAGATCGGTGTAACGCAAGCCAATGCCTTCAATAATATCCGTCCTGCATTCACGGCCTTATGGATGTTTTTATTCTTCGGCGAACACCTGCCGATCGGTAAGTGGATAGGTATGGGATTAATCATATTCGGTTTATTTGTATGCCAAAAGCAAGAAAAAGTTTCCGATTCTTAAGATTTTTTGCATATACGAATATTTATTCGTAACTTTGCACGCTTTTTTGGGCCGAACGATTTCGGGTTTGAACAACAGAAATTAATATAACAAACAATATGGAAATTTTAAACTCCTCTTTTAGCGACCTTTTAGTGATCATGTTTTTGGTCGGTTTGGTCGTTTTCGTTTCTCTTTATTTCGTTGATGCCGGTTACGGTAAGATGCGAACAGAGAAATGGGGTCCGTCCATGAACAACAAAGCCGGCTGGCTGTTGATGGAATGCCCTGTATTTTTTGTGGTGCTGTATGAGTACTTCAAGGCCTGGGGTGATCCTACGTTGGCGCCGATCGTACAACAAGCGCCTTATTGGATCTTCTTCCTGATCTTTGAATTCCATTATTTCCAGCGTTCGTTTATCTTCCCCTTCCTGCTGAAGGGTAAGAGCAAGATGCCGGTAGTTATTATGTTCCTCTCGGTGATTTGGAATCTGATTAACGGTTATATTCAGGGTTATTTCCTATTCCATATCGCGCCGAAAGACCCGTATTACTCGCATCTGTTTACCTCGGCTTGGTTAACTGATCCCCGTTTCATCATCGGTACAGTGATCTTCTTTACGGGCTGGATTATCAATGTGCATTCCGATCATGTGATTCGTCACTTGCGTAAACCGGGTGATACGAACCACTACCTGCCGAAGAAAGGTATGTATAAGTATGTGACGAGTGCGAATTATCTGGGTGAGATCACCGAGTGGCTCGGCTTTGCTATCCTTACCTGGTCTGTATCCGGTCTGTTGTTCTTCTGGTTCAGTTGCTGCAACCTTGTGCCGCGTGCCAACTCGATCTATCATAAATACGAGGAAGAGTTCCCGGATGAGTTTGACCGTAAGAAACTGAAACGTATTATTCCGTTTATTTATTAAATCACAAATCACAAATGAACAATAATAAATTGTTCTCTCCCTTCCAATTGGGACCTATCACGCTGCGGAATCGATTTATCCGCAGCGCGGCTTTTGAAAATATGGCTCGTGCGAACAAGCCGACCCAAGAACTGCAAGACTATCATGTATCCGTAGCTCGCGGCGGAGTAGGTATGACGACTGTTGCGTACTGTGCGGTGGACCTGAGCGGTGTGTCTTTTGATGGTCAGTTGTATGTCAATGATGCCATCATCCCCGATATGAAGAAGATGACCGACGCGATTCATGCGGAAGGCGCGAAGGCCAGTATTCAGTTGGGTCACTGCGGTAACATGACGCATTTCTATACCTGTCATTGTATGCCGGTAAGTGCATCGAATGGCTTTAACCTCTATTCGCCGACGATCCATCGTCGTCTGAAAGTAGCAGAGATCAAGAACCTCGTTCAGAAATTCGGTGAGGCCGTTGATTTCGCCCGTAAGTGCGGATTTGACTGCGTGGAGATTCATGCCGGACATGCATACCTGCTGTCGCAGTTCCTGGCGCGTCGTACGAATCATCGTCACGACCAGTATGGCGGTAGTTTTGAGAACCGCTGTCGTTTCCTTAACGAGGCGCTGGATGCTGTCATGGAGCATGCAAAAGACGACATGGCAGTTGTGGTAAAAACCAATATGTGGGATGACTGCTGGCATGGTGTAAGCATCGAAGAGGGTATTCAGGTAGCCCGCGAGATCGCGAAGCATAAAGTACACGGTATCGTGCTTTCCGGCGGTACAGTCAGTCGTTCGCCGATGACCATTCTGAGCGGTGCCATGCCGTACAAGACCCTTGCGCATTACATGCCGATGAAATCGTTCTGGTGGCTGAAAGCCGCTTTGAATATTCCGGGCGTACACCAGATCATGTTGCCCACTTCGCCGTTTAAGGAGTTGTATTTCATGGAGAAAGCCAAACTGTTCCAAGAGGCGCTGAAGGACATCGATATTCCGCTGATCTATGTCGGCGGCGTGCAGAACGGTGATAACTGCCAGCAGATCATGGACGAAGGTTTCGAACTGTTCCAGATTGCTCATGTGCTGATCAAAGATCCGGATTTCGTAAAGCATGTGAAGGAGAACCCGCATTATCATGCAAACTGCGGCCGTTCGAATTACTGCGTAGGTCGTATGTACACGCTTAATATGAAGTGCCACGAATGCGTAGAGCGCGATGGCGAAGTGATCGCGCCGCGTATCAAGAAAGAAATTGCTAAATTAGAGAAAGATGCTAGCATTAGTAACGGGCGCAAGTAGTGGTATCGGCTTGCAATATGCGACTCAGTTGGCGCGTGACTATCACTGTGACCTGCTGCTGGTAAGCAACCAAGAGAAAGAACTGAAGGAAGTAGCCGCTGATCTCGCCTCGCAGTATGGTGTGAAGACGATTGCGCACTTTGCGGACCTGAGTCTGACCGACGCGGCGGAGAAATTGCACGATTGGTGCAAGGCGGAAGGCTATGTCATCGATATCCTCATCAATAACGCGGGCGTATTCTTCTTTAACCAGTATTGCAACACTTCGATGAAGCGTATCGAACTGATGCTGCAGCTCCATATCATGACCGTAGCGAAGATGACACGTCTGTTTGCCGAGGATATGTTGCAACGCGAACTGACGCCCGAAGAGGCCCACACGCGTATATGCAGACGCAAACGCATGCGCGGATATATATTGAATATGAGTAGTATGTCGGCGTGGATGGCTATGCCGGGTATTCAGACCTACAATGCCTCCAAAGCCTTCATCTATAATTTCTCCAAGTCGCTGTGGTACGAACTCTATCCGCAGAACGTAGGAATCACCGTGATGGCTCCGGGAGCCGTAGATACGGCCCTTTTCGGTTTAGCACCCAAGCTCCGTAAACTGGCTGTAAACCTGACGGTTAGTATCCCGCCTGAGAAACTGGTGAAACGGGCCCTACGGAAGATGTTCCGCGGTAAGAAAGCCGATACTCCGGGTGTGATCAACTGGTTGAGCACACCGCTGCTGAAGCATACACCGGATTGGATGCTTTTCCTCGCACAGAAGAAATTGGCGAAGTTTATGCATTAAAAAAAGAGGCACGCGCCTCTTTTTTTAATTCTTTCAGTTCCGCTAACGCTCGCTTGATCTCTTTATCGAAGCGCACTTGGTAAGCGGCTTGTCCGCGCTGGTAGTAATAACGCAGCACGATCTCGGTGCCTAACAGTTCCTTTACTTCGTCCATGTTACGCGCGATGGCTTCGCGGAAATTAGGCGTTAAGTCTTGCTCTAAGGCTTCTAACTTCGCCAGGATGGTCGGGTCGATATCCTCGTTCTTAGCCATTTTCAGCATGTCGGCGTAGTACTTGCCGGTCTCGGTCTCGTATTTATAACCGCGTTCATCCAGGAAAGCGCAGAAGTCCTCGATATCCGCATCGCTCACCTCGTATTCCTTGGGGTCGGCTATCGTCGGATGTTGGCGGTAATAGCGCGTCGCGAAATCAAAGAAATAATGGTTGATATAGAGGGAATAGCATATATCTACTTTCGCCGAGTCATCCATCACGATATCGGGTAAGATGCCTCCTGCCGTATCGCGTTTGAGGGCATGTCCTTTCTGCCGCTCGCTATAGTCAATAGCCTGAATACAACGTCCGGAAGGAAGGTAGTACTTACTGGTCGTCACTTTCAGATGTCCGCCTAAGGTCACCGGGCGTACGTTTTGTACCAGTCCTTTACCGAAGGTACGTTGACCGATCAGTTTCGCCCGACCTAAGTCTTGCAAGGCTCCTGCGACGATCTCACTGGCCGAAGCGGAGTTTTTATCCACAAGTAGCACGAGCGGCAGGTCTTTGTAACGCGGGTTATTTCGTGTCTTATAGACGCGATTGCTTTGCGAAGTCTTGCCTTTGGTCTCTACCACCAGCTGATCGCGATCGACGAAGAGGTTCACGATCTGCAACGCTTCGTCGACGATACCTCCGCCGTTACCGCGCAGGTCAATGATCAGTTTGCGCGCACCTTGGTTATAGTACAGGTCATCCAACGCATTACTGAAAGCCAGTGCCGAACCCTCGGTGAACTCGCTGAAAGCGATATATCCGACAGGTTGGGGTAGGCTGTCTGCACGGAACACGGTGTAGTAACTAACCGGCTCCAAGTGAATATCTTCGCGCACGATCTCTACCTTAAACGGCTTGGCTACTCCTTCGCGCTCGATCTCCAGAACGACGGTAGTACCCGGTACGCCGCGTAAGTTATTGCTCACGTCGCTTACCCCAAGTCCCTTTGTGCTCTTGCCGTCCACCGATAAGATACGGTCTCCTGCCAATAATCCGGCCCGTTGAGCCGGTTTGCCCTCGTACGGATTCACGATATAGGTACCCAGCGAGTCACTTTTCGCTTTGTTTCCTTGTACTTTTAGGGGTCGTTGTTGGATGATACTTCCGATACCTCCGTATTTACCGGTCGTTAACATACGCAAGTTGTCATCGTCTTTCTTCGGATAATACACTGTGTACGGGTCGATCTTACGCAGCATGGCATTGATGGCTGTTTCCGTCAGGTCCTCGTAGTTGAGGGTGTCCACGTAGTTCACATCTACTTGGCGCAGCACATCGTTGAAGATCGTGATGCACTCATCTGCACGAGTGGTAGCCTGCCGCCCTTGCGCCCATACGGACAAGGGAGAGAGGACGAGGAACAAAAGGAAAAGGAGTATTTGTCGCTTCATTGTATCGGGTAACTTTTAGTGAAACGTCTATCTTAATCTATTGGGCACAAACTCGCTTACATCCTTGCCGTAAGCGTACAGATCGCGCACAAGGGTAGAGGAGATATGTGCGTATTCGGGGCGCGTATAGAGGATGATGGTCTCTATGTCGCCTAACTGTTTGTTGGCCTCCGCCATGTTACGCTCGTATTCGAAATCACCGATGCAACGCATACCTCGGAGGATGAACTGTGCTTCCTGCTCCTTGGCAAAATCCACGGTCAGACAGTCGTATATAGCTACCTTCACGCGGGGTTCATCTGCGAAAATCTTCTTGATCGCTTCCTCGCGTTCACGGATAGGGAAGGTCTCTTTTTTGGTGCTGTTACGACCGATAGCGATGATGATCTCATCGAATAACTCCAAGCCACGCTTCACAATGTCATAGTGGCCTACGGTAAACGGGTCAAAACTACCCGGAAATATTGCTCTTTTATTCATAAGCTTTTTTGTAATTTATCACAGGGTTGTTGTACATCTCATATAATTTGTCTCGCAAGAAGGCTTCGTCCTTGTTCGGAATATCGATCATTGCGAGTCGGCTCTCTATATACGCATCAAATTCCGTGCCACGATCGAAGATCTCATATCCTTGATGGATATGTCGGTCGATGATATCGCAAACCCGCTGCAACTGTTCGTGAATAGGAGCGGTACGCCATTCGGGTTCATCGGCCAGGAGTGCCTCGATCTCCGGATTAATACTCGGCGTGAGGCGATAGACTACACGTCCTTTCTCGCCGCGAATACCTGTCTGCATGGACTTCACATCGTCGCGTTTACTCTTCCGCCATTTCGGATTATCGCGTTTCAACTGCATCTCGGCCGCCTTCAGATAGTCGCACGGGTCGAACTCATACGTGATACTTACCGGACATATATTCAGGGCTTTGACGTTCTCAAAGAAGTCATCGTCGCCCAAGGTCAGCATATGCAGCACGCTGGCTTGCGTCAGGTCATTGCTGTCTTTGGCGCGTCCTTCCCGTTGTGCGAGCCATATTGAATGGCCTTGACTGCGCAGCATGCGGATGTAGGCGCTCAACTGCTTCGCGTTCTCCAGTTGTGCATGTGCTCCTGCTCCGCGTTTAACCACAAAACAGCGCATAAAACGCATCAGGTGCTCGATCCACGGTTTGGCAAACAGGTTGTTGCCCACGCCCATAAACGGGCGAATGAAATAACGCAGTCGCAAGCGATAGGACAGCCATGCAGCGTCTAAGATGATATCGCGATGGTTCGTCAAGAAGAACGCTCCGTGTTTGATATCGCGCTCGATCTGTTTGCGTTCTCCCAGATACTCAAGACGAATGCCTTTCGTCGTTCGCAATGCCCAGATCTTCAAGATCGGGAGCACTATAAACCAATCAATAACGGCTAAGATCCAGCCCACTCGATAGGCTCGTATGTCTTTATACTTATCCATAGTTTTCCAATGCTGCTTTAGAGGCTTCTCGATAGGCGACCATCAGTCCTCCTGTACCTAACAGCGTGCCGCCGAAATAGCGCACCACGACCACTAAAATATTATCCAACCCGCGTGCATCGATCGAGCGCAAGATAGGTGCTCCTGCCGTTCCATGCGGCTCTCCATCGTCTTTGGTGCGCCAAAGGTTCGGGCCCAAACGATAGGCATAGCATACATGCCGTGCATCGTGGTATTTCTTCTTATACCAGGCGATACGCGCTTTGGCTTGTTCTTCGTCTTGAATCGCTTCAGCGAAGCCCAAGAACTTACTCCCGCGGTCTTTATATATTCCTTCTGCTGCCATCAATTACCAATGACCAATTACCAATAACCAATCTAAAGACCAAGCTTCTTGCGCAGGTCTTTAGGAATAGCGTCTTTGTGCACCAGGATATCGTTCGTCTTATAGCGCATATACGCTTCGCTGATATACCAAATTCCCCCGAAATCCGAACGTAAGGTACCCCAACTGTTCTTTACCATGTAATAGCGTTTACCGTTCTGGTCTTTAGCCACGCCGAAGATCTGCATGCCATGGTCGTCGGTGTTCTCCCAGTTGTCAAAGGCATCTTGACGCATCTGTTGGGTGATCTCTTTTTCGGGCAGCGGATGTTTGGTCAACTCCTCTTTCTTCTTATCGGCCGTGTAACCCACCCATTTCGCCATGTCACTTCCGGTAAGGTCTGCGCCTTTGTCTGCATCAGGCACCACACCGATTCCTTTGCGCGTAAAACCGATCTCCGATACATCGGCTGCCCATGCCAGCGTGTAACCCTTCGCCAAGGCATTGTCGATCACAGCCATCAACTCATCGATCGGCACATTATACATCTGATCCATGCGCCAGTTATCCGGCACTTCGAGCGCAAACTTCTCGTAGAACGGATGATGGGTGTAGCTCGTAAGCGAAACGTAGTTCGAAGCTACTAATCCTAAACTATTGACGTAGGTAAGTGGGGTGTAAGTCTTACCCTCGTACTCAAACTCCGTAGGGCAGGGACCCAGATAGGTATCGTAGATGGCTTGCAGGCCTTCGCGCCAAACAGGACTTAACTTCTTCTGTTTCTTCAGCCCGCTCAGATAACCTCCGGCTACAGCACTTAGCTCGCTGAAAACAGGCAGCGTATCCGCTTCTGTCCAGCCATAGCGAATACCCGGCATCACAGCTTTCGGCACTAATCCGTAGTGCTCCATGCAGTATATCACATCGTAGGCCGAACCTCCTTCTGCAAAACGCGGCTCGTTGTACATACGTACGGTATAGGTCGCGCGGTCGATCAGGGTCTTGCTTACCACGAACATAGGACTCAGTTCCACCTCTTTGCCTTTGATACGCAGCACTTCGCTCTCCAAGAATCCCAAGGTCGAGAACGCCCAACATGTACCGCTTCGGTTCTGATCCTTCACACGCGTGATACCCACGCTATCGATCGTCGTGAACTTCCATCCTTCGGCGGTATCTTTTTTCACTTCCGTTGTGTCTGTCTGCGCAAAAGCGCCGAGACTAATGGCCATAAAGGCTATAAAAAATACTTTTTTCATGTTTTATTCCAAAATCACGGGATAATATATTATATATATTATAAGTAGGTGCGGGATACGATATACCCACGATATGACTTGAATTTAACCTTAATCAGGGAACTCCATCAAGTAGGCTTTGATGAAGGCATCGATGTCTCCGTCCATCACGGCATTGACATTCGAGGTCTGATAGTTCGTGCGATGGTCCTTCACACGACGGTCATCAAAGACGTATGAACGGATTTGTGAACCCCATTCGATCTTCTTCTTGCCGGCTTCTACCTTCGCTTGCGCCTGACGACGTTTCTCCAGTTCCAGTTCATAGAGTTGCGAGCGCAAGTGCCGCAAAGCATTCTCTCGGTTCTTCGGCTGGTCGCGCGTCTCGGTGTTCTCGATGACTATCTCATCCGGCTGGTTCGTGAGCGGGTTAATGAATTTATAATGCAAGCGCACACCGGACTCCACTTTGTTGACGTTCTGTCCTCCTGCTCCGGAGCTGCGGAAGGTATCCCAACTGATACCAGCCGGATTAACCTCTACTTCGATCGTATCGTCGATGAGGGGCACTACAAACACCGAAGCAAAACTCGTCATGCGCTTTCCTTGCGCGTTATAAGGACTCACGCGTACCAGACGATGTACTCCGTTCTCGCTCTTCAGATAGCCGTATGCCATGTCGCCTTCGATATTGAAGGTCACGGTCTTGATACCCGCCTCGTCGCCTTCCTGCAGGTTCTCGATAGTCACTTTGTAGTCGTGCTTCTCGCAATAACGCATGTACATACGCATCAGCTGTTCTGCCCAGTCCTGCGCTTCGGTTCCGCCTGCTCCGGAGACGATCTTCAGCACAGCCGGCATTTGATCTTCCTCATGGCTCAGCATGTTTTTCATCTCGAGGTCCTCCACCTCCGAGAGCGCATGTGCATAAGCCGCATCCACCTCTTCTTCGGTCACCAACTCCTCTTTGTAATACTCAAAACTGAGCGCCAATTCCTCTACCGCGGAACGCACACCTTCGTAGCCTTCTATCCAGCGCTTGATGCCTTTCACCTTGCGCATTTGCGCCTCGGCTGCTTTCGCATCGTCCCAAAAACCAGGAGCCTGCGTATGCAACTCCTCTTCTTCCAATTGAATTCGTTTCTCGTCAATTTGCAGGTACGCTTTTAGTTTATCTGCGCGCTGCTGAACGTCTTTTAATTGTTCTATCGTTATCATAAGCCTATAATATGCCAAAATAAATCGGGTGCAAAGATACGCAAAAAAATACACATGTGCAAGTTTTTTTAATAAAAAATCTTGCGTATGTAAAAAAAAAGCAGTACTTTTGCAGCCGCAAAAGTGAGATTTGATATGGATGTAGCGTTGCTGATAATAGCTTGTGCCCTGATGATCTTTGGTCTGGTCGGCTGTGTAGTGCCCGGTTTGCCCGGAGTACCTGTTTCGTTGTTGGGCTTGGTTGTGGCGGAGTTTTCTTCACAGGTCCATTTCCCGTGGTGGGTGTTCCTGGTATGGACGATCGTGACGGTTGTTGTCACTTTGTTGGACTATTTTGTGCCGGCATGGGGTACGAAGCGCTTTGGTGGAACGGCGAACGGTATGAGGGGTAGTATAATAGGGGTGTTTCTCGGGATGTTTTTGGGTCCGATAGGCGTGATCATAGGTCCTTATTTCGGCGCCTATATCGCGGAGGTCAGTAACGGCATGGAGCGCGAGGAGGCCGCACGGGCAGCGATGGGTAGTTTCATCGGTGTGTTCTTCGGCATGGTGCTCAAGCTCATTTGCAGTATATGGATGTTTGTGGAATTATTAGTGGCTATTTTCTGATATGATTCGGGAGGACTGGAGGAGACGTATTTTTGTGGACTTGTTGATCTGGGTGCTGGCTGCTCTTGCGTGCTGGGCTTGGCGTATGGTTGCGGATAAAAGCAGTATTGCGGCTTATTGGTCGCTCTTCGGCGTGCTGGCTGTCCTCTGGATATTCATCGGTTGGATTGTTCAACTCTATCGGTCGTATAAAGATACCTGGTTCTGGCAATCCATTCTTTCCTTGGCGGCTGATTCCATCATCCTTGTTTTCTTATGCCGCTGGGCTTTGCCGCAGTTGCCTTGGGGCTTGTCGTATCGTGTAGCGGAATGGACGATCATGATGGTTGCTGTATTGGAGACGGTAGTGATCGTGATCGAGCATTACTGGAAGTATGCGACGAATATGACCGTTCCACCGATGCAGATCGAGAAGCGCTACAAGGCGCAAGTGGAGCGGGAGGATCGTGAACGACCGTTGCCGTCTATTGAGTCCATCCATCAGTCCGTGCTTTCTGTGACGACCGAAGAGGACTATCAGATGTTGGTGGATAAGGCGCGGCTCAACTCCCGTTTGACCAAAGCGGTTTGTGATCGCAACCGTTTTGCTTTCTTGCAGATACCTGATTACACCTATAATACCATCGTGGACCTGACGCTGCTCAATGACGCGAAGGGTATCAACCGTCGCTTTTGTATCATTAATCAGAAGTTGCCGGATGAGGGACGGTATGTATGTTGCTATCGGCCGCAAGAGTATATCAAGAAGAAGATCCTGGCGAAATATCCGCCTGTGATTAACTGGATCGTGTACAGCCTGTATTTCTTCCATAAACGTGTCTGGCCGCGTTTGTCCTTTACCAGCCGTCTGTATTACGATGTGACGCGCGGTCGCAAACGCATGCTGAGTAAGACCGAGGTTTTCGGACGACTCTATTACTGCGGATTTGTGGTAGACGAAGTGATCCCGATGGGGCACATCGAGTATGTCTTTGCCCATCGTCATTCGCAACCGTATCCCCAAGAGCAATTTAAGGTATATGGGCCGCTTATCAAACTGCCGCGTGTATGCGAACATAAGAAAATCAAGTATTTCTATAAGTTCCGCACGATGCACCCCTATGCCGAGTATATTCAGCAGTATGTCTTCGACGCCCGCGGAGGAATGGATATTGCCGATAAATCGAATGACGATTGGCGTATCACTACCTGGGGACGATTTATGCGTAAGTATTGGTTGGATGAACTGCCGATGCTCATCAACTGGATCAAAAGGGATATGAAACTGGTAGGGGTAAGGCCGATCAGTAAGACGATGTTTGATACGTATCCGGAGTGGCTGCAAGAGAAACGTACTTTGTGCAAAACGGGACTGATTCCGCCTTTCTATATAGATCATCCGAAGACATTCGACGAACTTTTTGCCAGCGAAGATAAATACTTGACGGAATACCTTGCGCACCCTTTCCGAACGGATGTGAAGTATTTCTTCCTTACCATGTGGTCCATCCTAACCCGCAAGACACATAGTGCTTGATTCGCTTACATATGATCAATGTGTGGCGCAGGGAGTGGGGCCGCTGGTCTTTCCCCAACGCTTGGCCGAAGGGAACTGTTCGCCGCATGAGAACCAACAGATGAAATCTGTCTGTCTCTGTACCATACATCAACAAGTCCAGATTCGGCATGTCTTTGAGCAAGCCTATGCAGCACTCGAGAAAGCCGGCATACGGGCGGTAGTGCTGAAAGGAGTAGGGTTGGCTGCTTTGTATGACGATCCGTCTCAACGGGCATGGTCGGATATCGATCTCTTTGTGGGGAAAAACCAGTATCATCCCGCTTGTGCGGTCATGCGAGAGACCTTTCCGAAGGCACTTAAGTTCGATGAGGAACTGGACCATTATAAGCATTATAACCTCATAGCAGATGGGGTGTCGATCGAAGTGCATCGTGTGAGTGTGGGCTTGGTTCATCCGCATGATATCCGGCGCTACGAACCCTTCGAGTCCTATGGCATGGCGCATGCCTGCGAAATGAAGTATCAGGATGCTTCTTTCCTTGTTCCAGAACCCACCTTCAATGCCTTTTTCGTCTTCCTGCATGCATGGGAACATATGCTTTCGAAGGGCGCGAATGCAAGGCAGTTATACGACTTGACGGTCTTGCTGCATCGCTATAAAGACCAAGTGGATCAACCGCGACTGAAACACTATCTGCAAGCCTTGTGCTTAATGGATGTATGGCAACTGTTCATGGCGATATTGGTTCACCATCTCGAGTTGCCGCAAGACGAAGCCCCGTTCTATACACCCAAGGTAGAGAGTAGGGCAGAGCATTTATGGCAAGACCTTTTGGCGCAACGGTTGGTAGCACCCAAGGCAAACGAACCAACCCCGGCAACCAACCGTTTCGTCCGTAAATGGCATACGATGCGCGAACGAATGGCAAATGCTGATCGAATAAATACATACAGTCCCGCTTATGCCCGCCATATGCGAGCAGCCATCCTGCTGAGCGGCATGAAACGACTCTTTGCAAAAGACCGACACTGGGAATGATTAAGAAACACGAAGATATCATGCAAGCCCTTCGGGCCGATAACTACGCCCCGATTTATGTGCTTTGCGGAGAAGAACCTTATTATACCGATAAGGTGTTTGATTTCATTGCGGCAAATGCTCTGGATGAGATGGCACGCGAGTTTGACCAACAGATCGTCTATGGGCGTGACCTGCAGGGAGCTGATATCGCTCCGATCATTGGCGCAGCACGCGGTTTTGCTATGATGGGCGGACGAAAAGTGGTCATTGTGCGCGAAGCGCAATCGATTAAGAAATGGGATGCCTTTGGCGCTTATCTTGATAACTTAATGCCCCAAACGGTATTGGTCATTTGCTATAACGGCAAACCCGATAAACGGCAAGGGGTGTGGAAGAAAGCTGCGGAACACCCCCAGGTCATCTGGCAGCAGTCCGACAAACTGCGTGATTACGAAGTAGAACGCTGGATAAATGCCTATATAGCCGATTTTAATAAGCAATCCGCCAATAGCAGTAAGCAAATAAATATCGATCCGCGCGTAGCCCCGCTATTGGCCAATGCCATCGGAACGGACCTCTCCGCGATAGTAGGTGCGCTGCAGAAACTCTTGGACGGTCGTCCCGAAGGAGTGAATACCATCGATGTCGCTTTAGTGGAACGAAACATCGGAATTTCCAAGGATTATAACATCATGGAGATGCAGGCAGCACTCATTCGTGGCGATGTGGTGCATGCCAATCGTATCGCGCAGTATTTCGCGTCCAGCAAAGACCATCCGATGATTCGGGAACTAGCTCCGCTGTTCACTTTCTTCTCGAATCTGCTCATGTATCATTACATGCCGGATAAGAGTCAGGCAAACGTGGCGAAGGAATTGGGTATCAACCCCTATTTTGTGAAAGACTACGCTACAGCAGCCAAGCGTTACTCGGCCGGGAAAACGTTCTTGATCATCGGATATCTGAGAGACACCGATGCGCGTCTGAAAGGAATTAATAATCCTTCTGCCAAAGATGCAGACTTGTGGAAAGAATTGATCTATAAGATCATGCATTAAGACGTTCTTCGCTTTTACCGATCAATGAAAACAAGGGGTTGTTTCCGCTCCCATTTATTCCAATCGGTGCAATAACCGTGTTGCGTAACCCATAGCACGCTATCCAAATCCATGCGTGTAAAGGGTCGTTGCATGCTCTCTTCTTTAGGCGTTTCTACAGCAATCGTTTCAGAAGCAAGCGCGTTTAATGCATCTTCGTTCTGCGCTATAAACGCCTCTTCTTCGGCTTTCAGTTGGGTCAGTACTTTCGGATAGATCTTATCGAATAACTGCGGATGAGCCGTATACCAGACTAACGAACTGTCGAACTGCGCTTGTGTGGTGCCGTGTTTCTCCAACACCTGTGCATAATAGATGTTTTTAGCTTCATCATAACCCTGTGTCAGCCCGCTTATTTGCAGCATCGCATCGGTCTTGTGCAGGTCTACCATAATCTCCCGCATTTCCCATGAATGCAGGATGCCCTTTGGGCGACAACCTACACAAGCCATCGCAACCATCAGTAATACTATGATGAACCCTTTCGCTCTCATCTATAAACTATTAACTTTTCGCTTTCTCCTCGCTATTCAACTGCTTCATGTAGAAGAGCAATATCACGATCACGCCGCAGGTAATACAGCTGTCAGCGAAATTAAATACCGGACGGAAGAACAGCACTTCTCCTGCGCTGTTGTGAATTAGCGGGAAATAGAACATATCTACAACTTTGCCGCAGAACCAACCGGTCTCTTGCTCAGGAAACAACTTGCCGTAGAAAATGCAATCGATGATGTTTCCGATCGCCCCGGCCACAATAAATGCAATTGTTGCGATATAACCGACCGGAGTCTCTTCTTTTTTCAACAGTACATGCAGATACCATCCCAATAACCCGACCGCTACAATGCGGAAGAGCGTTAAGGCGATTTTACTGAACCATTCGATACCAAAGGCCATTCCCGGATTCAGTACATAACTGATTTGAAACCACGGTGTGATCTCGATACCTGTATTCAGCATCATGTGGGTAGCTACCAGGATCTTAATCACCTGGTCTATTACTACTGCCCCCAGCACGATGGCTATTATAAGCCAAATGCGGCTTTTACGGCTACTAAACGGTCTAATTTCTCCCATGTGAATAACTCTACTTCTTTGGTGTAATTATTGCCATCGGCGTCCAGGAACGTCTTGGTCACTACTTCGTTCGTACGACCTACATGACCGTATTTGGCGGTCTCCTGATAGATCGGTTGCGTTAATTTCAGGTCGCGAATGATGGCAGCCGGACGAAGGTCAAACAGTTGCTCCACGATCTTCGCAATCTCTGCATCGCTCTTCTTTACCATAGCTGTTCCAAACGTGTTGACATACAACGAAACCGGCTTGGCTACGCCTATGGCGTAACTGACTTGAACCAGTGCCTCATGCGCTACTCCTGCTGCTACCAGATGCTTCGCAATCCAGCGCGTCGCATAAGCTGCAGATCGATCCACTTTTGACGGGTCTTTGCCGCTGAAAGCTCCTCCTCCGTGGGCGCCTCGTCCTCCATAAGTATCAACGATGATCTTACGTCCTGTCAGACCTGTATCACCATGAGGACCGCCGATTACGAAATTACCGGTCGGATTCACCCATAATTTCGCGTCCTTGTCTTGCAGAAACATCTCTAACAGATGGCTGTAACGTGAGTCGCGTTTCGCTACACGAGGGAGTAAAATATCAACGATGTCGCGCTTGATTTGCTCGGGAGTAACTCCTTCGTCATGCTGCGTAGAGAGCACGATGGTATCGATGCGAACAGGTTGATTCTGTTCGTTATATTCGATGGTTACTTGTGACTTACTATCCGGACGAAGATAGGTCATCTGTTCGCCTTCTTTGCGTATACGCGCCAGAGTGTACACTAAGGTGTGTGCTAGGTCCAGCGTCAACGGCATATAGTTATCCGTCTCGTCGGTTGCATAACCGAACATCATGCCTTGGTCTCCCGCACCTTGTTCCTCCGCGTTCGCACGACTCACACCCATATTGATGTCCGCCGATTGTGCATGAAGAGCCGTTAAAATACCGCAACTCTCTGCTTCGAACTTATACTCCGCTTTGGTGTAACCGATCTCCGCAATCGTCTTGCGCGCAATCTGCTGTACGTCTACCCAACCTTTGCAGGACACTTCCCCCGCAATCACGACCTGACCCGTCGTACACATCGTCTCGCAAGCTACGTGAGCCTGCGGATCTTGGGCTAACATATTATCCAAAATGGCGTCCGAAATCTGGTCGCAAACTTTATCAGGGTGTCCTTCGGACACCGATTCACTTGTAAATAAATAATGCATAAAGTAATTTACTAAAATAAAACCGCAAGTGACTGTTTGGTCTTGCGGCACAAGTTTTAGCATTGTTTTAACGAGGTTGCAAGCAGTCAAATCCATCCTCACGATCGAAATCGGGTGCAAAGGTACTGCTTTTTTTTCATATATGCAAATAAAAAGCACTTTTTTCAAAAAATATATGTGCGCGCTTGTGTATGTAAAAAAAAAGTTGTATCTTTGCAGCCGATTTTATTATTTATAGTGTACATTCGATAAAAATGCGCGATATAGTATGGAAAAGAAAACGAAAATCATTGTGTGGACATCCGTGTCGCTGGGATTGGTGCTCCTGATAGCTGGATTTATCTTTTTTAAGTTCTGCTTTGTCTATAGCGAGGGCGTGAATGAAGGCGATATCAATTATTTCCAGAAAGAGGGTTTTATCTTTAAGACCTATGAGGGTAAGATGATTCTGAATGGGTTTAAGGCGCCGAAGGGCGGAAACCTGCAGTCCAATGAGTTGAAGTTCTCTGTGGCTAGCGAGCGCGTGGCACGTCAACTGGAGGAGGGCTCGAACGCAAATGTTAAATTGCATTGGAAGCGTTATCTGGGTACATTGCCATGGCGTGGTAACAGCCAGTACGTGGTCGATAGCGTCTCGTATATGCACTCCAGCTCCGCTTCGGAGCATATCATTCCGATTACTAATACACTGCCTATAACAGATTAATGTTATGATGCTGGAAGAGAAATACAATTTTGTCAAGATTTTCGAGCGTGCTCTGCGAGACAATTGGGAGCGCCCTGCTGTGACGGATTATGGCACAGACGTAACCTTGACCTACGGCCAATTGGCTATAAACATTGAGAAACTGCACATTTTATTTAAGGCGTGCGGAGTAAAGAAAAACGATAAGGTAGCCGTGATGGGGCGCAATAACAGCAACTGGGTGGCGGTCTATCTGGCTACGGTTACATATGGTGCCATCATCGTGCCGATCCTTCAGGATTTCCGGGCCAATGATGCCATTCATATCATTAACCACTCCGGGTCGAAGCTGCTCTTTATCAGCGATATCAACTGGGAGGGTATTGATTTGGATCAGATTCCGAAGGTGTTGGCTGTCGTTAGTCTGAACGATTGGCATCCGATCTCTTTGGCATTGGATCCGAAGAAGATCAACTATGAGGCGATCGCGCAGCTGTTCAAGGAGAAGCACCCGGATGGTTACTGGGCTAAAGATGTGCATTTCGACGAGCGTGGTAATGACCAAATCGGTTCGATTAACTATACCAGTGGTACGACCGGTTTTAGCAAAGGTGTTATCATGCCGCTGAACGGTCTTGCGGGTAACATCCGTTATGCGCAGGAGCATCATCTGGTGAGTCCAGAGAGCCGCCACGTGACTTTCCTTCCTTTGGCACATGCCTATGGTTGTGCGTTCGATTTCCTCGCGTGTCTCTCCGCCGGAGGACATACCTATCTCGTAGGTCGTACCCCTTCTCCGAAAATTTTGCTGAAGGCGTTTGCGGAGATTAAGCCGACCATCATCCTTTCTGTGCCTCTGATTCTCGAGAAGATCTATAAGAAGATGATTGTGCCGCAGATCCAGAAACCGCCTGTAAGCTGGGTGCTGAAAGTGCCATTCCTGGACGAGGTAGTATGCTCGAAGATTCGTGAGCAACTGATAGAGGCGTTCGGAGGTGAATTCAGGCAGATGATTATCGGAGGAGCTCCCTTGAACCCGGAGGTAGAAGCTTTCCTCTATCGCATCAAATTCCCGATGTCGGTTGGCTTCGGTATGACCGAGTGCGCGCCGCTGATTACCTTCACTCCCTATGATGAAGGCAGTAAATTGGGTTCGTGCGGTAAGCCGCTGGAGGGTATCATGGAGGTAAAGATCCTCGATCCGAATGAAGAAGGAATAGGTGAGGTAGTCGTTCGTGGCGAGAATACCATGCAAGGCTATTACAAGAAACCCGATGCTACTAAAGATGCCTTTACGGAGGACGGTTGGCTGCGTACGGGTGATCTCGGCTGCCTCGATAGCGATGGCTTCCTCTATATCAAAGGCCGTTGTAAGACGATGCTCCTTGGCCCGAGTGGACAGAATATCTATCCGGAGGAGATAGAGGCGAAGATTAACAATATGCCGTTCGTGCTCGAGTCCTTAGTGCTGCAGCAGGAAGATAACCGTCTTGTAGCCTTGATCTGTCCGGATTATAACGAAGTGGATGCCAGCGGTTTGACGCGGGAGCAACTGGATGAACTGATGGAGGACTCGCGTAAGCAAGTGAACTCCGAGTTGGCTGCTTACGAACAGATCTCTATCGTCAAACTTTATCCGCATGAGTTCGAGAAGACGCCGAAGAAATCCATCAAACGTTTCCTCTATACCAACATGGTATAAACTATGAACCTCTGTATCGACCAGGGAAATAGTCGCACCAAAGTAGCGCTCATGACGGATGAGGGCAAGATGATCAACCAGTTCATCTATAAGTCCTTCTCCTCGGCCGATGTAGAGCGGTTGCTGGATTTGTACGATATCCGGGATTCGATAATCAGTTCGGTGGTCAATATTGAGCCGGCTATTGTCAATACCCTCCATCGTCGCTCGCAGCATTTTGTGCTCTTTGATCATAATACTCCGGTGCCTATCATCAATCGCTATGATACGCCCCAAACGTTGGGTCAGGATCGTTTAGCGGCGGCCGTGGGAGCGAAAAGTCTCTGTCCGAATGAGAACTTGCTTATCATCGATGCAGGCTCGGCCATCACCTACGACTTCGTTTCCGAAGCAGGGGAATATCTGGGGGGAAACATTGCGCCGGGACTGAAGATGCGTCTGACGATTCTGCAGCGCATGACAAAGAAACTGCCGCTCGTCGAGGTGGATGAGAATGAGCTCATTCCGCTCTTTGGCAAAAATACCCGCGATGCGATAGCAGCAGGAGTGGTACGAGGTGTGGCGTATGAGGTGAAAGGATATATGCGAACCTTGCGCGAGAAAGTGCCGCATTTTCAGACTTATCTCACAGGAGGCCATGCGCCCTATATCCTCAATAACGTGCGAACTTCGCGCACAGAGAATCGAGTGATGCATCACGAGAAGCACCTGGTGCTAATCGGCCTGAATGAGATTTTAAGATTTAATAAACAGTGATATAAGGTCGTTCGATCGACATGATAAAAAACAAGAAAATATTTTTACTCCTCTTCGCCTTGGCATGGACCATCGGAGTGGCGGCTCAGAACCTGACGAGCTCGCCTTTCTCCCGTTATGCCTACGGAGATATGAATGATAACGTACCGGTGGGTTATCGCGCCATGGGAGGAGTAGGTTACGGTATGCGTAATAATCGCGCTATCAACCCTGCTCAGCCGGCTTCTTACACAGCCTGCGATACCCTTACCTTCATGTTTGATATTGCGGCTAGTGCCAACTGGAGCCGATATAAAGATGTGGGCGGGAAGAAGAACAAAGCTAACGGAAACCTCGAGTATGTCACCATGCAGTTCCCGCTCTATAAACAATGGATTGCGATGTCCATCGGTTTGCAGCCCTATAGTTCCGTAGGATACGACATCTCTGTTTCGGACTCTACGGCTGGAGGAGGATATCATTATACGGTGAACTATGGCGGCGAAGGAAACATCAGTCAGGTGTATGGCGGTTTGAGTTTTAATATCCGTAACTGGTTTGCGTTGGGTGCGAATGTCTATTATATGTGGGGCGAACTGAGTCACATGCGTATGTTGTCCTTTACCGAATCCAATGTGAACTCTACCATCCAATATGAGAACCTGAGTGTGAGCAACGTCCGTTTCCGTGCGGGAGCGCAGTTCTTCCATCGCTGGGAGAAACATGCATTCAGTATCGGTGCGGTCTTCGAACCCAAACTCAAACTCCATAGTGAACTGCAGCTGTTTGAGACTCAAGGCGATACGGTCTATGTTATCTCCGGAGGATGGCAACTGCCGATGATGTGGGGTGTCGGAGGTAGTTATAACTGGGCGAACCGCCTGACACTGGCCTTCGATTACGAATGTCAGTATATGGCTTCGGCCATGTATGGAGGTGAACCGGGTAGTGCCAGTGGCTTGCGTGATCGAAACCGCTATTCTTTTGGTGTCGAGTATCGCCATAACCCCGTTGGACGTAATTATGCAGAACGAATGCTTTGGCGCGCAGGTATTAACATCCAAGATGAGTACGTGGCAATAGTGGGAGGAAAGAAGATAACTGCCAGCATCGGTCTCGGTTTTCCGCTCTGGTCGGTAGGTACAGTTATCAATACCACAATCGAATACACCCATCGCGGTAATCCCGCAGGATTGGAAGACAATAGCCTGCGATTTACCATAGGCGCTTCCATCGCCGAGAACTGGTTCTTTAAGCGCAAATTATAGTTTGGCATGAATTTTGAACCGGAATCCTCAGAATATTCAGAATTAAACTAAAATACAACGATTATGAAATTCAAAAGTTTACTTGTAGTAGCGTTAGCAGCGGCTGTTCCTGCGCTGGCTTGCGCGAAGAAACCGAAGACTCCTGCTGCTCCCGCTGCGGCTGAGGCTGCTCCTGTAGTGGAGGAAGAAGAACCGACGATCACCGAAGAGTGCGTTGTGAATGTATCCCTTTTCCACGAGTCGGTAAAGAATAAGATGTATGCCGATGCGTATGAACCGTGGTGGGATGTGTATCAGCACTGCCCGAATGCCAATAAGTCCATCTATTCTGATGGAGCAAAGATCGTAGAGGCCCTCTATGGCGCTACGACCGATGCAGCGGAGAAAGCACGTTTGGCGAACCTCGCTATTGAGATGCAGGACAAGCGTATCAAGTATTTCGGCAACGATCCGAAGTATCCGAAGTCCTATATCTTGGGTGAGAAGGGTCTGGCTTATATCGATTTCTTCGGAGATACCAAACTCAAAGAGGCACGCGAGTGCTTACGCCAATCGGCAGAAGGCATGGGGCCGGCTAGCAAGATTATGGTGCTCGTGAAACTCGTAGATGTTTCTTATGCGCTCTATAAAGAGAATCCGAACGCTTTGGCTGAGCAGTTCATCGCAGACTATGAGATTGCTTCCACGCTTCTCAACGAGCAAGCTACCAACCCGAATAATAAAAATGCAGAGATTGCAGGCAAGCAGAAGGATTATGTAGATAATATCTTCGCTATCTCCGGAGCTGCTGATTGCTCGAAGTTGGATGAGATCTATGCGGCTGCTGTGAAAGAGAACAGCGCGAACCTCGATATGCTTCATAAGATCGCAAAACTGTACAAGCGCGTTCGTTGCACCGAAAGTGACGTGTACTTCGAGGCTTGCGAATTGGCGCATAAACTGCAGCCGACCGCAGAGACCGCAGCAGGTTGTGCTTCCATGGCCGCTAAGAAAGGTGACTACGAGGCAGCTATCTCGTACTATGATCAGGCTATCAAACTGGCTATGGTAGAGGATGCTCTTGAGGATGTTGCGGACTATCAGTACAACGCAGCGTTCTACAGCTATAACAACCTCAAGAAATACGCTGAGGCACGTAAGTACGCGTTGGCTTCGATCGCTTCCCTCCAGAGTCTGGGTCTGAACAAAGGTCAGGGTCGTTGCTATATCATCATCGGTATGTGCTACGCGTCCACACAACTCTATCCGCAGGATGCTAAGGGTCGTATCTTGAATAAGACCGTTTACTGGGCTGCTGTAGATAAGTTCGTGAAGGCAAAACAAGTAGATCCGTCGGTAGAAGTTCAAGCGAACGAGTTCATCAACTCCTATAGCAAGTACTTCCCCTCCAAAGAGGAGCGTTTCGACTTACCGAATGAGTTCTCGGGCTCGACCTACTACGTAGGAGGTTGGATTGGTGAGACCACGGTTATTCGATAAGCTAAGCATGGCGAGCATCCTTGGGGTGCTCGCTATGTTTCTGCTCGCTTGCTCCGATAAGTCTATCGGATGTGAAGAGACAGAGTCGCGGCAAGAGATTGCGGCACTGTGGACGGATAGTGTGACTACCCTTATCTCAGATTCCGGCATCACGCGCTATCGCATCTCTTCTCCCCAATGGTTGGTATATGATAAGACCGATCCTCCCTATCAGGAGTTTCCCAAAGGCGTCTATCTCGAGCAGTTCGATATCAACCTGACTGTACAAGCTTCGCTGGAAGCCGATTACGCCCATTACGATGAGAATCGTCAGATATGGATGCTGCGTGGAAACGTGCATGCCCTTAATCGCAAAGGCGAACAGTTCGATACACCGCTTCTGTTTTGGAACCAGAAGACCCATCGCGTCTATTCGGATACCACGATTCATATCACCCGCGAGAAGAGTATCATCTATGGTGTAGGCTTCGATTCTAACGAAGAGATGAGTCAATATACCATCCTCAATCCGACCGGAGTCTTCCCCATTAACGAAGATTAAATGCCATCATCTATGTTATTAGAAAACAAAGTGGCCCTCATCACGGGCGCTACACGAGGAATAGGAAAACAGATCGCCTTGGCGTTTGCGCGCGAAGGAGCACAAATCGCCTTCACGGGTCGATCGCTCAACGAGCACGCTATCGCTACACGCGAAGAACTGACGCAATTGGGTGTCAAAGTGCAGTTCTACCCGTCTAATGCCGCGGATTTTAATGCTGCACATCAAGTGGTAGAGCAGGTCCTCAAAGACTTCGGCCACCTGGATATCCTGGTCAATAACGCAGGCATCACGCAGGATACCTTACTCATGCGTATGACCGAGCAACAATGGGACCAAGTGATCGATGTGAACCTCAAGTCGGTCTTTAATTTCACGCACGCGGTTACGCCTATCATGATGCGTCAACGCAGCGGTTCCATCATCTCGCTCAGTTCCGTCGTAGGCATCAACGGCAATGCCGGACAAGCCAACTACGCCGCGTCCAAAGCAGGTATCATCGCGCTCATGAAATCGGTCGCAAAGGAATTAGGTCCGCGTGGTATTCGGGCCAACGCGATTGCACCGGGTTATATCCTAACTGATATGACAGCAGCTTTGAACGAGGAGACACGCAACCAGTTCATCTCCATCATTCCGATGCGCCGAGCGGGTGAACCCGAAGAAATAGCGAAAGTAGCGCTCTTCCTGGCCTCAGATCTTTCTTCTTACGTCTCCGGACAAGTGATTCAAGTCAACGGAGCAATGGCATAAACAATAAATCCCGAACGGTTGGTTCGGGATTTATTATAAACTCTAAACTTTACACCTTATTTCTCCAAGATCTTAAACTGCCAGGGCTTGAGCGTGAAGCTTTGCTCTGCTGCTAACTCGATCTCCTTGCCGCAGGTACAGCGGTATTTTCCGTCCATGCCGGTCAGATCCAGCGTTACGGTCTGCTCTTCACTGCTCATATTCATCACAGCAATCACGGTGTTCGTATGCCATTTACCTTTTTTGATGCGAGCGCAAGCGAAGATGGCCTCGTTGTCGGCAGGAATACGTGTCATCGGGGCACCAACCTCCGGACTGAACAACGCTTTGTTACGAACGCGCAAGGCATTCAGTTGTTGATACAACGCCGCTTGTGCATAGGCTTCGTCCTTATCGATCAGATCTTTCTCAAAGAACTCCAGACGGTGATGATTCCCGCTTAACTGACCCGTGTAGATCATTGGCATACCAGGTACTACGTAGCAGAACGCTGCGAACAGATTAACCGCATCGCCCATACGCTCTTGCTCTGTACCGTTCCAACTGTTCTCGTCGTGATTCGAGATGAAGTTCATGCGAATAGCCTCAGGACGAATCGTCGTGTCTGCTTTCGCAAAATATGCCCACAAATCCTCAACCGTTGCCTTACCTTGCGCCACGTCGTTCATAATATGATGCAGCGTCCAGCCGTAATACATATCGAACGCGCTCTCGGTCAACTCTTGCGCTTTGTCCTCATCTTCCGCCAAAGTGAACATATCCGGATGAGTCAGACGAAGATCAGCCATAGCCCAGTTCCAGAAATCGGTCGGTACTTCTCCTGCTACGTCGCAGCGAAAACCGTCAATACCGATGCTGTCCATCCACCAATGCATTGCCTTCAGCATTTCGGCGCGCATGTCCTGGTTCTCATAATTCAACTTGCTGATATCAGTCCAGTCATATTGAACCATCAGGTTGCCTAAGCTGTCGCGATAGTGCCAGCCTTCGTTCTTCGTCCACTCGCTATCCGGCGCGGTGTGGTTCGCAACCCAGTCCAGAATCACCTTGAAGCCCTGCTTATGAGCTTCCTTGAGGAAATGCTCGAAGTCTTTTCGGGTACCAAACTCCGGATTGATCGCGCAGTAGTCGATAATCGAGTAGTAACTGCCTAACGTTCCTTTGCGAGTGATCACGCCAATCGGCTGACAAGGCATTACCCAAATGATGTCGATTCCGTTCTCGCGAAGGGTGGGGAGGAGTGCTTCTGCAGCCGCAAACGTACCTTCCTCTGTCGCTTGACGGGTGTTTAACTCATAAATCGTTGCGTCATATGCCCATTTCGGGTGTCGTAACTCTTCTTGTGCGCAACTGACCATCATCAAGGCCGCTGCAATAAAAAGTAAACTTTTTTTCATTCTTCTGTAATATTATAGCTTAATTCTTTGCGATTAATGGTGACAATTACTTTTTTGCCTAAATAGATTCGCGCATACTTGATCTCATCCTCGTTGCTCTCCAGAACAATGAAATCTCCATATAGCAACGGCATTGAACTCCGACGCATTTGAATCAGTTCCGCTACTTTCGCGCGCATCTCTTGCTCGGCCTCGTTCAAACCCTCAAAACGCATCATATGTCGGTTATCCGGATCATTCGCTCCCACTTCGCCGTATTCGTCGCCCTGATAGATACACGGTACACCCGGCAAGGTCATGTTAATTACCTCAAGAAGCAATGCACGTTTGTAGGCTTTCTCCGCATCGCCGATACCTATCTCTTGCGTCCAGCCTTCCTCTTTGCCGTTTACGTGCAGGTCGATTGCCTCGCCTGCAATCGACGCAAAACGAATCTGGTCATGATTGCCGCTGATATTTCCCATTGTGTGATGCGCTCCGTAGGTATGTAGCGAAGTCAACTCGTTCTCTACCACTTCGTTCATGCCCTTTAACCCACATAAGGCCTCACGCGTCGTGAAATAGACGTTGAAGTCAAACTGTGCATTCAGCATACCGCTCTTTACGTAACTGCCGATTAACTCCGGACTACCGTACGTCTCACCGATCATCCAGATATGTCTACCCGGCCAACGGGCTGCAATCTTCTGGCCTAAGATACGCCAATACGCCTCTGGGATATGCTTGCATGCATCGTGACGATAGCCGTCTAACTCGTAGTTCTCTAACCAATACAAGGCACTGTCTGTCATGGCTTCGCATACCTCCGGGCGCTCCAAATCCAAAGTAGGGATATGTTTGTCGAACCAAGTTGTCAAACGTGCTTCGTCCCATAACTCGAAGTTACGTCTTCCGTCCGGTAGAATTGAATCGGTATGCCAATCCGGGTGCTCCTGCAGCGTCGGAGAATTGATATGCATATGATTCGCTACATAATCCAAAATCACGTTGATTCCATGCGCGTGTGCGGTAGATAATAAGGTGCGGAACTCTTCCGGCGTAGCAAAGCGACTGTCTAACTGCGTTGCATAGATAGGCCAGTAACCGTGGTAACCGCTGAATTTCGTATACGTTTTCGTACTATCGTATTTATTGCCGTGCTCGAAAGTATAGCATCCCCATGCATCCCATGGATTCTGGGTTATCGGACTGATCCACAGCGTGTTAACGCCTAACTGATCAAAATATCCTTCCTCAATCTTTGCCGTAATACCAGCGATGTCTCCGCCCTGATAATCGACGATATCCAGCACTTCTTCGCTGTTCATCTTCCAGTCGTTAGACGCATTGCCGTTATAGAAACGGTCAATCATCAAGGAATATAATACTTGTGCCTGCTGGTCATGACGATTCAGTTGCGCTGCGTCGGTAATGATCTTTCCGTCCTGCAAGGGTAACAATAAATCATTAAACAAATACGTCTCATCCTCCGCATAAATCCGCAAATATGTGCGTCCTTGTAACCCGTTATCTGTAACCTGTAACCCATCCAGATCCAATGTCCACGTTCCGTCCTCGTTTTCTTGCCATAAAGTATGGTCAATCAGGGTATTTTGGATGTACGCTGCAAAACTCGGATTGCTGACCGGTTCGCAAAAACCAACCTGCAGTTTATCCTCTGCATAGCCCAATGAAATCAAGTTCTGTTTCACCGGTTTATCCGGCAAAACGGGAATAGCGAAACTACCGCTTTTATCAAGAAAAACCAAGGCGTGAAGCGAGTTGTCGCGGCTCACTAGATCCATCTCCTCTACGATCGGTGAACCCTGCAGATTTACGCACTCTATCGCATCTGCCGTCGACCATTTCAAACCCTCCCAAAGCTCCGGATTGCCATACAGCACAGGCACATAATCGGTTAACACGATATGCGTTGTGTCGCCGCTCATTCGAATCGGCATAATAGGATCGGATTTAGCAATAGTAGACGCTACTTGACTGCCCGAATTGCAACCGGCAATCAGCAGCACGATTGCACTCAAAAGAAACATTTTTTTCATGGTAGTACACAATTTTCGGTGCAAATTTACAACTTTTTTTTTATATATGCAAGATATTTCATAGAAATATTTGTATATGTCATTTTTTTTTAGTACTTTTGTGGCCGATTTTGTAGTATGGAGCAAAACGGGCTCATATTTAGGTGCTTTGCGAGCGGTAGTAGTGGCAATTGTTACTACCTCGGTACGCATCAACGGGGAATACTCATTGATGCGGGTATCTCTGCGCGTCAGATTCAGAAGTGTCTGCGTGAGATGAACCTCGATTTCCAAAATATAATGGGTGTGCTCATTACGCACGACCATGCCGATCATATCCGCGCCGTAGGTACGTTGGGTGAACGGGTTAAACTGCCGATCTACACTACCGCCGAGATCCATGCCGGTATTGATCGTAACTATGGCGTAAGGGAGAAACTGCGTACCAGTCGTCGTTATTTCGAGAAAGGGAAGGAATGGCAACTGTTCGGTATGACCATCAATACTTTTGGTATTGAGCATGACTCTACTGACTGCCTCGGTTACTGCATCGATTATAATGGTCAACGCTTTGTACTCATGACCGATTGCGGGTCGGTGAACGATCAGATGGAGGAGTATATCCGAACGGCTAATCACTTGGTGATTGAGGCGAATCACGACGAGCACATGTTGCTCAATGGTCCGTATCCTACCTATCTCAAGGAGCGAATCCTCTCGCCCCGCGGACACCAGTCGAATGATGTGTGTGGCGAACTGCTGGAGCGTAACTGGCATCCGGATCTGCGGAACGTATGGCTTTGCCATCTTTCTTTGGAGAATAACGATCCGGAAGTGGCGTACGACACCGTTAAGTCCTATCTCGAGGAGATTGAGATTATGCCCGGCCAGGATATCTTCCTCAAGGCCCTTGATCGTACCACACCCAGTCCTGTTTATGAATTAAATGATCAAATGATAAAGGAGTAATATGGAAAGACTAGTCATTATTCCTACTTATAACGAAAAAGAGAATATCGAAGCGATTATCACGGCGGTGATGGAACTGCCGTTGGAGTTTAATGTGCTTGTGATTGACGATGGTTCGCCCGATGGTACAGCCGATATCGTAAAGGACCTCATGGCCGGTAAATACAAAGGACGTGTGCATATCGTGGAGCGCTCCGGTAAACTCGGTTTGGGGACGGCCTATATCGCCGGATTCAAATGGGCGATTGAGCACGAAGCGGATTATATCTTTGAGATGGATGCTGACTTCAGCCATAACCCCAACGACCTGCTCAAACTCTATGACGCCTGTGCGAACCAGGGGGCAGATCTCGCAATCGGTAGCCGTTATATCACGGGTGTGAATGTAGTCAACTGGCCGATGGGACGCGTACTGATGTCGTATTTCGCCTCGAAATATGTGCGTACTGTCCTGGGTGTGAAGATCAAAGATACCACGGCCGGTTTCGTTTGCTATAAGCGTCATACCCTCGAGACGATGGAGCTCGATAAGATTCGCTTCAAAGGCTATGCCTTCCAGATTGAAATGAAGTTCACAGCCTATAAGTGTGGCGCCAAAATCATCGAAGTACCTATCATTTTTGTTAACCGCGTCCTGGGAACGTCCAAGATGAGCGGTGGCATTTTCTCCGAAGCGCTCTTTGGTGTCATTCGTCTCAAAATATCTTCGTGGTTCAGAAAATATCCTAAGTTATGACATTAGAACAACAATTATCGGTATTAGTCAAATCCGCTGTCAAAGCGCTCTATACTATTGAGGTCGAGGACAGCCAGATCCAATGGCAAAAGACCCGTCCGGAGTTCGAAGGAAACATCACGCTTGTGGTCTTTCCCTTCGTTAAATTGGCGCGCAAAGCCCCGGCTCAGATTGCTACGGAGATAGGAGAATGGTTAACGGCTAATGGCGAAGGGCTTGTTGCTAAATTCAACGCCGTACAAGGATTCTTAAACCTCGTGATCGACGATGCGTTCTGGATTCGTCAACTTCAGGCCATCGATACGGATGCCAACTACGGTCAGCAACCCGATCGCCATCAACTCATGATGGTCGAGTATAGTTCTCCGAATACGAATAAGCCTTTGCACCTTGGTCACGTACGTAATAACCTCCTCGGCTATTCCATCGCGCGTATCCAAGAGGCGAATGGATGGAAGGTTGTGAAGACCAATATCGTCAACGATCGAGGCATCCATATCTGCAAATCCATGCTCGCATGGCTCAAATATGGGAATGGCGAGACGCCCGAATCGTCCGGTAAGAAAGGCGATCACCTCATCGGCGATTACTACGTTCGTTTCGATAAAGAATACAAAACGCAGATAGCCGAACTCATGGCCGCAGGCAAAGATGAGGAGACCGCGAAACGCGAAGCGCCGCTCATGCTCGAAGCGCAGGAGATGCTTCGCAAATGGGAAGCGAACGATCCCGAAGTGCGTGCTCTCTGGGCGAAGATGAATAGTTGGGTGTATGCCGGTTTTGATGAGACGTACCAACGCATGGGCGTTTCGTTCGATAAGATCTATTACGAATCGAACACCTATCTCGAGGGCAAATCCGAAGTGGAGAAAGGTTTGGCAAGTGGCGCTTTCTATCGCCGCGAAGATGGGTCTGTTTGGGCTGATCTTACCAAAGACGGACTGGATGAGAAGCTCCTCCTTCGCTCCGATGGTACTTCGGTCTATATGACGCAAGATATCGGAACGGCCAAACTGCGTTTTCAGGATTATCCGATTGATAAGATGGTCTACGTGGTGGGTAACGAACAGGAGTACCATTTCAAAGTGCTGTCCATCCTGTTGGATCGCCTCGGATTCCCCTTCGGCAAAGAACTTGTCCATTTCTCCTATGGTATGGTCGAACTGCCGAACGGTAAGATGAAATCACGTGAAGGAACCGTAGTCGATGCCGATGACCTGATGGATAAGATGGTAGAAGACGCAAAGGAGATTTCCAAAGATAAAGTGAATACGCTGCAGGGTATCACGGAAGAAGAAGCGAATGAGATTGCACGTAAAGTGGGTCTCGGTGCTTTGAAATATTTCATCCTCAAGGTGGATCCGCGGAAGAATATGCTCTTCAATCCGGCCGAGTCGATTGACTTCAACGGCAACACGGGTCCCTTTATCCAATACACCTACGCCCGTATCCAAAGCGTATTGCGCAAAGCAGAGTCCCAGTGGACTCTAGGTTCTCTAGTGTCTCTAGATCCGAAAGAGTTGGCTCTCATCCAACGTCTTTGCGAGTATCCCGCTATCGTTCGCAATGCCGGAGAGAACTTCTCGCCTGCTGTGATCTGTAACTATGCGTATGATCTCGCGTGTGATTTCAACTCGTTCTATCACGATCTCTCGATCCTGAACGAACCGGATTCGAATAAACGAGCTCTTCGTCTTTTGCTTGCCAAGAACGTAGCGAAAGTCATCCAATCCGCTCTCGGGCTATTAGGCATCGAAGTTCCGGAAAGAATGTAATAAAAAATGCGACCATCTGGCCGCATTTTTTTATTTCTTCGCTAACGCAATCACTTCTTCTGCGATTCGTTTCGCGGAGTCTTTCTGCGCTAACTTCAGCACATTCGTATGCAGCGTCTTCAATCGCTTTGGATCATTTAACAGTTCCAACGCGGTCGCAATCAACTTCTCTGCGGCCTCTGCATCGCGTACCAGCACCGCTGCATCCTTATTCACGAGCGCCATGGCATTATGTGTTTGATGGTCTTCGGCTACGTTGGGCGAAGGAACCAATATCGCCGGTTTACCTAACAAACAAATCTCGCTGATGGACGAAGCACCTGCTCGTGAGATAACCAGATCGGCATTGGCATAACGATCCGGCATGTCGCTCAAGAAATCCAGACACTCGATATTGGCCGGGCTACCTGCTGCCTCCCATGCTGCCTTGCATTTCTCGTAATACACTTTTCCTGTCTGCCAAACCACCTTAATTCCTTCATTCATTAATTCCTTCAGTCCGGCAATTACGGCTTCGTTGATGGTTCGTGCTCCTAATGAGCCGCCGATAATAAGAAGCGTCTTTCGACCATCGTCTTTCGACTTTCGACCATCTAAAAGGTTCTGCCTTACCGGGTTTCCGGTCAGGATAATCTTATCGGCAGGGAAGAACTTCTCCATGCCTTCGTAGGCCACGCAAATCTTCGCCGCTTTGTCCTTGAGGATCTTATTTGTCACGCCCGCAAAACCGTTCTGTTCCTGTAGTAGGATGGGGATGCCCATCTTCGCCGCAGCCCACATCGCTGCGCCAGAAGCGTAACCGCCTACGCCTACGCCTACGTTCGGCTTGAAGTCGCGAATGATCTTCTTCACTTGCCGAATTGACTTTGACAGGTCGATTAATACAGACACGTTCTTCCATGGTTTCTTGCGGTCAAAACCCCGAACAGGCAGACCCACAACCTCATATCCTGCTTGCGGCACACGCTCCATCTCCATGCGACCTAACGCACCCACAAACAAGATCTCTGCCTCTGGATCCAAGTCCTTCAGCGCATTGGCGATACTAACGGCAGGGAAGATATGTCCACCTGTTCCTCCGCCGGAAATCAAATAACGCATAGTCTATTCTTTTTTGTCGTTTTCACTCATGTTCTTGATGAATAGGTTCACCACACGCTTCGTGATGAAGGTCTTACGAACGGCATGCTGCACCTTATCGGCTACACTCGGACCGTTCTCTTCCGCTCTGCTCGCTTGTTCGGCAGCAGCCACAGCCGCTTCCCGTGCATCCAGTTTCGCTTTAAAGCGCTCTGACGCGTGTTTATACAGGAAGTTATAGCACGGTACAGAAGCCTTCATGATATACGGTGTGAGGAAGGTCGTTACAACTGATGCGGCTACGATAATCGGGTAGATAGCCGGGTGGAGTACACCTAAAGTACCACCCAAACCGGCGATGATAAAAGAGAACTCACCGATCTGAACGAAAGAGAAGCCGGTTTGCATCGCATCGCGCATCGTCTCGCCTCCCCACCAGCAGCCAAGCGTTCCGAACAGAATCATACCGATGATGATAACGGCGCAGATCAGCAAGATACTCGGCCAGTATTCCACTAAGTTACCCGGGTTAATCATCATACCTACCGATACGAAGAAGATTGCGGCGAATACGTTCTTCAGCGGCGTCATCAAGTGCTCAATACGATGTGATTCCACGGTCTCAGCCAAGATCGTACCCATCACGAAAGCACCTAACGCGCTACTGAATCCGGCTTCCTCGGCTGTCAATACCATGCCCAGACACAGACCTAAAGACAGGATGATCAAGGTCTCGTCATTCAGGTATTTCTTCACCTTGCGCAGTAGGGTCGGAATAATCAGAATACCTACGATGAACCATACGACCAGCGTGATGGCCAGCACACCTACTTTCTTGAGCAACTCCACGCCTTCGAACTGGTGCTTGATCGCGATACTCGATAGCAAAACCATCAGGACGACGGCTACCACATCTTCGATAATCAGAATACTCGTCGCGCCCTTCACAAAACGCTCTTTACTCAAGCCCGCTTCGTCTACGGCTTTCATCACAATCGTCGTACTGGACATACAGAGCATACCGGCTAAGAACAGCGAGTTCAGCATGTCCATCTCTGCCCATTGTCCGACGCCAAATCCCAGCAGCATCATTCCGCCGATGATGGTCAATGCACCGATAGCTGCTACTTTTCCACTCGCAATCAGATTCTTGATGCGGAACTCCAGACCGATGCAGAACAGCACGAACAGCACGCCGATATTACCCCATGCTTCTACGTTGTGGGGATCTACTAGCGTCTTTCCAAATACGTACGGACCAACCAGCACTCCTGCCACGATGTAACCCAGCACTACAGGCTGTTTGAGCAACTTAAACAGCAGACTTACAACACCTGCCGTAATCATCAAAATGTAAAGATCTTGTACCATATATTATAAATTTAAAATAGTGTACTATGTATAAATTATTTACCATCTGCCTAGAACGGATACCCAATTCCGAAGTTCACGCGCACAGCATCGAGCGCCGAGGGAATATTAAAGTACGAGTTGATCGGCTGTGTCTTATCCGGCGTCCAGTCTTTCTTGTTGTAGCGATAGGTCTGATACGGCGCATGGATTGCTACGCCGATATCGAGTCGAATCACCAAGCCATCCAAGTCCAATCGCAAACCCGCACCAGTTCCTAACGCAATCTGCTTCGCCAGATACGGATTATCCAGAATTCCATCGTATAGATCCTCGCGCAACTGCAAGGCCTCCTTGTAATCCGTAATACCTTCCTCCTCGTATGCCTTCACCGTGCTGTACCAGTTCCATACGTTGCCTGCATCTACAAACGCCGCGCCGAATAGTTTCCAAACGATCGGGAAACGGAACTCAAAGTTACCCTCTAATTTCACATCGCCCGCATGGAAGAAATTCTGGTTGTATTTCTCGCTGTAGAAGTTACCGGGACCGTAGGCATAAGGCGAAGCTGCACGCATGTTATTGGGTCCACCGGCATAGAACGCTTCTGATAGCGGCGCGAAATCCGAGTTACCCATTGGGATGTTCGAGCCCGCATACAAGCGCGTAGCGATGCATATCTTATCCGTAAAGTTGAATTTATTGCGCAACTCCAGATGTACTTTCACATACTGGTTAAACGTCGTCGAACCCAGTGGTTTCTTCTTATCGTTCCATTTATAGCCGAAGAGGCAGTAGATACCGTTCAGGATATTACCAGATTCCTTCACACCTGCCTCGAACATTGTGTTCACAGCGCGTTTCGAGCGGTAGTCGTTGTACATGAAGGTATAGCCGATGGATGGCGATAACTCATTGCTCGCCAGAATCTTAATCAACTGCGGGTATTCGGCGGCTTTGTTCGACAGACTGTCCGTCTCCGCATTCACGCGCACAAGCGCCAAAGAGAAAGGCGTGAAGGCATGTGTGATGAACTGCGACGACTTGATGAAATAGGTCATCGACCCGGTCACTTTATGAATGCCATAGCCACCTGCAATGTTCTCGTATTGATAGCTCAGCAGGTATCGCGTGTCGCCTTCCGGATTGTTCTTACCGGTCCAATGCAGGTATGGGAACACGAGCGTGGACGTCACACCGAATTTGTACGTATCGGTCTTCTTCGGGTCACCAGGATGTCTGCCGCGCAGCGCCCAGTAATACGCACCATTACCCTTGATTGTGAAGGTCTCTCCGTTGCCTAACAGGTTACGGATGTTTGAGGTCAAGGTCAAGTTCGGACCCAAACTGTTATTCGATCGCCACGCCACATCGGCATCTGCAATCAAGCCGTACGTTCGGTTGATGCTGTCCTTCTCCAGTTTTGCGCGTAACTTATCGCTCTTGATGGCCTCGCGTTTCTTCCAGTCCTTCTTCGCGCGAACGCCGATACCCGACTTATACAACTCGCCTTCGAAGATGTTGTTGTAGTCGCGTTGTGCGAAGGCACGAAGCAACACATCGCCCGCTTTGGTTAACTTATACTCGGCTGTCAGGTTATTGAAGAAGCCGCTCGCCTGGTTAATCTCCGGGTTATCGGTCAGCGTCGAACCCACGGTCACGCGCAATCGGTCTTTGAAGAACGATTTACTGATGGCTATATTCAGGTCATTCGTGTTACCGCCTGCATGCTCGGTCTGCGCGCTACTCAGGTCGATATCAACCACCTTGCCTAATTTCGAATTGGCCATCGCTGCGTTCACGCGGCTGTTCACAATCGATGATAAGGCATAGCCGCTTCGTTGTGCCGCTACGTTGCTCTCGCCTATGTACATTCCGGTCGCCAACAGCGTCGCTGCCAAGCCTTCCCGCGTGTCCTCGTCTAACGATGCTAACTCGCGCGTTATCTCTTCGTCTTCCGGGGCTTCCAGGAAGAAATCGATACTGTTCAAACCGATCGAGTCCACTTCGCCTTTAACCCGCACACCTGTTCTGAACTCCACGCGTCGGGTTTCTTCGTCTTCGGACTCTACGTCCGCTTTCACTTTCTGTGAGGCGGAGACATTCAACATCGTCTTCCCTACCGGACCGTGGAACGACACATGACTGCCCGAATCCACATGGAACGGCATAATAGGGTACGCTTTCGGCGAATAGCGTACGAAGCCTTCATCCACGTTCACCCGGCCTCCAAGACTCAAGTCACCATTGCCCGTACGGTATTTCACGTTCACCTTACCGTGCGGCTTCACTTGCGCTAAGTTCTTCTTATCGATCGGGTAGGTGATATCGGTTGTCGGCAGGATATGTACCCCCACATCTGCCACGATATCATCCAGTTGACCGGTCACTTTTCCGTCTATATCCAGCGCCAGATCGCCATATACAGGAAGAGTTCCGCCTTGCTCTAACTTCATCGGCGCAAAGCTGTCCGCCTTCAGCGCAATATCCAAACCCATTGTATTCAGGTCCAGTCCGCCCGTCAACGCCAGATACGTACTATCCGCTCCGTAGATTGGCAGACCGTTAAAGTCTACATGATTATGCTGCATCACGATGGGCGTCTCACCCAATCCGATCTGTACGCTATACGGTTTGTACAACGCCGAGACTTGCAGCGGCAACACTTCGGCCGAGAGGTCCATCTGAGCGGGCAAACCGTCCACACTCGCTTGAGCACGAATAGCGCCTTTCAGCTCCAAGTCTGCCATTCCGATGATGCTGTCCGCTATCTCCAGCGGGATGTCATCCAATTGCACATTGGCGCGCAAACCGTTCTTATAGTTCTCCGAACGAGCGATATCCATCTTCATTTCCCGACTGCCGAAATACATGTCGCTGAAGTGTAAGTCATCCATCTTCAGCAATCCTTCGCCATGCAGATCATTTGCCTCACGTGCAAGACCGATTTGCAAGTCCACGTCGGTCTTCAGACCATGCAGCATCATCGCTCCGTCGGTTAACTTCGTCTTGGCGGCCAGACCAACCTCCGTAGTGCCATCGGCCATCTTCAGTCGCATACCTGCTTTGGCGGCCGGTAAACGCATAGCCGTGCTGTCCTCCGGATGTTCTATCTTTGGTATCGCTGCATCCAGCGCCAACAGCGTGCTGTCCGTGTCGGAATGTAACGATAAATCTACATTCTTAATGTCCAGACCTGTCTGATCAATCAAATGCTGGGCCGGACTGCCGTGTCGTAACGCAATCTTTGCGTCCATCGCCGGAATAGCGCTTCGTAAGGTATCCAATATTGTCATGTCTGCTAACAAACGATTCACTAATGAGTCCTGACCGGTCACTTTCGTCACCGCTGTACCCATCTGCCCCAATTCATCCACGAACTGCATCACGTGCATCGGGGTATTCAGATCGATATCCAAACCGTCCGTGTTCACGTTCAGTCCGGTAGTCTCATCGGTCGTAAAATGCAGGTTCAGATGACTCGCTTGGAAGGTCTCTCCGCCGGTTTGTACACGCACGTCGCGCATCTGAGTCGAGTAATCGACAGCCATCTGATTCGGCTTCAGAAAATCCTTCACCTTAAACTGATGTTCCGTCTGTGCCTGTACGGCCAAGTCGCCTTCTTTCATCTTCAGCGGCAGATGCAGCGTACCGTCTACGGTCTTGTTTGCTAAGGTCGCATCGAGGCGCATACCGGAAACCTGAATACCGTTGTATATCGCGTCGCTCAGGTTCACTTTTATCTTACTCCGCATCGCGCTCGAGTTGATGTCGATACCCTTGCCGCTCGCCTCAATCGTTCCGGCCACTATGACCTTCGTGCTGTCTTTGAGAAAGGGCGAGAGATCCACCCGTTCGATCTGCACATGGGCATCATATGCCTCGTCGTCGATGTCGTAATGCGCCCGTAGCTTCGCCTTACTGCCTTTGAAATCCGCATCGCCCTCCACGTCCACTTGCATCGTCTCGAGGTTCATTTCCGTGGCTGCTAAGTCTGCTCGCGCGCCCATCTCGTCCGTGCGTACATGAAGGCCGTTGCTTGTGATCAACTGGTTATTCAGATCGACCCGCGCATCGCCATAGAGGGTATCTATCGGCATGGAAAAACCACCAATCGCAAACTGCGTCTTACCGATGTCTATCCTCCGGGCGTCGTATAGGTTCGCACTTACGTCGGCCAGTACGTTCACATCCAATGAAGTGGTCAAATCCAGACCTATAGGCGTTAATCGAAATCGTATATTCCGTAACTGTCCGTCGGGCACATCAAAGGCCATCAACGTAGGTGTCGTGTCCCGTTCCGTCGTATCGGGAGGCATCTCGCGTAAGTCAATGCCAACGTACGTATCGTTTAACCGCAGACCGTGTAGCGGGAACTTCCCTTCCGAAATCACGATGCCGGGACTCGTCACGTTCAGTTCGCCTACTATCACATCAATTCCAACCGACGCAATCATCGTATCCGAATGGAATGTCGTTCCCTCAATCCCCAATTCCTCTACAACTATTGGCATTGCCAATAACTCTCGACTCTCGCCTTTTGATTCTCCACTCTTTGCAATCGCTTTCAGCCTCAATCGCTTCACGCAAGCAAGCGTGTCTTCGCCTTTATGTCCGACGAATAAGCTGTCGATGCGTACCTCAATCGGCAAATCGGCTTTTCCTTTCCAAGCGCGTAGCAGTTTTCCGGGTGAGTGATGGAAGGGCGAGAGATAGATATCGCCAATCTCAATCTCCAAATCCATCTTCTCCTCGGCCACGCTCACACCTTTGGCTACCGCTTTCTTGCGTATTCCCGGCACATATAGCACACTTGCCACTACGATCAGTAGCAGCAACACCAGTCCCAGCAGTCCTCCAACCACTCCCACCGGTATCTTCCAATATAGTGCCTTCTTATCCGCCATTAAAAACTCTTCTGCACGCCGAACTTAAGTCCGTAAAGACCCGGTGTAAAGTGATTCGCTATCAGGTTGCGTAATTTTCCCGAGAAGATAATCACGTCGTTCGTATACTCTCTGTATCGATTTCCCGTATCAGGATCCTGATAGAAGAACGTCGTTCCGCTGTAACCCGCCGATAGAATTGAGAAGAAAACCTGGAACGTACTCTTCTTATTGAACTGATATGTGATCACAGGCGAAACTTGGAATCCGTAGGTCGCACTATGCCGCAAGCCGTTGTAATCAGTGCCTTTGATGTCTCCGTCCGTCACGCGCGGAAACTCCATACCTGCGTACAGGTGCGTCTCTATCCAAATACCTAATTTCCCGTTGAACACGGTCTTCAAACGATAACGCATATAGGGCGTCACATTCCAACTGCCTTGCCGAACGCGAATATTTTCCGATATCGTCTTTCCGTCGCTCTCGTAACTATAAGTCGTAAACAAATCCTGATAACTTCCGCCAACACGCAGACCGAGATAGATACGCTCTTTCAAACGCCAACCGATCTCCGGTTCCAGGGCAATGGACCAACCGTTCTCTTTCTTGTTCGTACGCGTGTCATGGTGAAAATAGATATCGAAGTTATAGCCATAGTACAACTTCTTCTTCCATTCCGGCACTTCCAATTTAATACTATCCACTCTCGTCTCTCCACTCTCCACTCTCGACTCTTGACTCTCGACTACCTGTGCCCACGCACTCACGGCACATACCATGGCCGCTATAATAAAGATTGTTCGTTTCATATATTTTAGCAAAAAATGCTCTTGTTATTCGATAGGGAAATCGAAATAAGTGTCAGGGTAGGGCTCGTCAACAAGGGTGAAATGCCACCACTCGCTGTCAAGCATCGTGAAACCATGGCGGAGCATGGCATCCCAAAGGATTTGGCGATTCTTGCGGATTCGACCCCATTTGCCGTCTTCCTTCAGAGGACCGCCCATATAATCCGGATGGCTCTCGATACCAAACCAATCGAACGGACTGCCCATGTCCAGTTCCTTGCCTGTTGATGCATCTACCAGCGTCAGATCAACTGTCGAACCTCTGCTGTGACCCGAGCGCGCAAAGATATAACCCTGCTCAAAGAGCAGACTCTTGTCCACCATGGGGTAGAAGACGCTCTTCATGGTCGTGTCCTGCAGGTCCTCAGCCCAGCGGATGAAATGGTTCACGGCGCGTTGAGGCCGATACGCATCCCAAATCTTCAAGTAATAGCCCTGCGCTTTCAGTTCGTCGTTCACTACCTTGAGCGAGTCCGCTGCTTGACGTGTCAGCAGGGCCACAGGCGCATTGTAACCTTCTACGCGCGCACCAAGAAAATTATAGGTGCTGTAGTACCGAATCTCAAGTATCGCGTCCGGCACGACATCGGTTATCAACACGAAATCAGACCGATCCATCGTCGGGTCTGTCTGTTTTGCGCAGCCGATCAAAACGACCGCTACGCAAGCAATGAAGAGGCGTTTCATGATTCTTCTGCCACGTTGATGGTAGGAGTCTCTTCGTCGATGATCTCACCGGAAGTGAGCTGTTTGTAGATCGATGCTTCTACGCCATAGAGGGCCGGAATAGTGAAGAGGATGATAAGCCCAACGATGATATTTCCGATCACTTCGAGAGCTTGTACATCACCCATATGGGTGAGGACAATGACAAGGATAACAATCAGATTGATGACCGGACCCAGAAGGAACTCTGCACCGAAGATACGCCACTTGTTGCCATAGGTAAGGGTATTGGATTCGCGAAGTGCTTCCAGCGCGCCTTTGTCCTTATCCACAAATAACGGAGCAGCCAACGACCAAGCGATAGAGATCACGATGCCCGGGATGATAAGGAAGGTAAAACCAACATAGATACCCAGGGTCATCAGGGCGATGAGGATGAAGTACTCGCCTATGTTACGACGATACTTACCCTCGAAGATAAAGAGCGGATTGATTACCTTGCCTTTTGCCAACTCAGCCGGCAGAGACGACATTGCAATCGTAGTGCCGACATTCAGATACGGAATCCAGATCGTGAGGATGTACAGGATCGTAGCCGCGATGAGGCTGAGGAAGTTTACCAACGCAATACGCAGACCATCCTGGATGGTTGCGAGCATATTCAGTTTCTTTGTCATGATATGAAATATTAAAGATTAATTAAAGATTAGTCTTTCTCGTAGTAATCGGAGAAACTGCTGTCGTCTCCTTTGTAGAGGTTATTATCGTCCGGCGTGTCGAAACTTACGGCAGGATCGGGAGCTGGGAAACCATCTGTGTTCGGAGCTTTCGGATTGGAACATGAAACCAGAACGAAAGTTGAGAAAAGAATCGCAAATGCAAAGAAAATTTTTGTTCTCATAACGGTAGTGTTTAAAATTCGCTACAAAATTACTACAAAAAATTTGAATATGCAAGAAATGAAAAGATTTTTTTTGTACATATCAAAAAAAAGAAGTATCTTTGCGCAAAATTTCGTTAGAAGGAATGAAAAGAAAATTATTTATATCAATTGTGAGTTCCTCAAGCCTCTGGCTTCGAATATAAAGAGTTGGATCGTATCCAAGAAATTCTCTTTGCAAGAGTTTACGGACTTGCTGGGAACAGGTAATGGCCCTGGCCAATGAGAGTCAATAACTGTAAAAAAAACATAGCTTATCTCAACGCATCGCTTCTGCGGTGCGTTTTTTAGGATTTATCATATAATGTACTTATAAAATCGTATGATAACCGTATTATTCGCGCAGGATAGCCATATGATAAAATGCCATTTTTAGCAAAAAAATAACTCTTACTATATATATACTCTGTATATATATACATTTTGATTTTTTTGTTAAAATTTGCATATGTCAAAAAAAAGCATTACCTTTGCACCGTTAAATCGTTTATACCATGAAAAATCGATTCTTTTTATTACTCCTTTTGATGAGTGTGCTCTTGTCCGCGGCAGCGGAACAAATGCCCGAGAATTATTACGATGCTATCAACGGAAAGAAAGGCGAGGTGCTGAAAGGAACGTTGAAAACGGTTATTCGCGCCCATACCGTCATTCCGTATGGTAGCGGAAACCCCTCTTCTTGGTACGTATTCTATTTTTCTGACCGCGATGAGAACGGCTACTGCATGGATATGTATTGCGATGATTGGAAACAGTTTGGCTCGCCCGGAACGGCTGTTTCAGGTTGCAATATCGAGCATAGCTTTGCGAAGTCTTGGTGGGGTGGCAAAGATCATGATCCGTACAAGGACTGCTTTCATCTCAACCCTTCGAATTCGACGGCTAACAGCGCACGTAGTAACTTCCCGCTCGGCGTGCCCGAGAAAGATGTGTTCACATCCGGCTCCTTGCGCATCGGTAAGATCCACCATGACTCGCTGAATGTCGATTTCTCGGTCTTCGAACCCAAAGATGAATATAAAGGAGACTTTGCACGAGCGTATTTTTATATGGTTACTTGTTACGGACGAGATCTGAACGGTGACTATCCGGACCTGCCTATCTACGGCAAGAAGAAAACGGTAGGATGGCGTCTGGATAATAAAGATGTGGGATCACGTTTTGCTATGCAAAATGATAATTACCTGGAGTTCCAACCCTGGGAACAAGCCGTGCTCATCGCTTGGCATCGTGCGGACCCGGTTTCGGTGAAGGAAATCAACCGTGCGGATGCCGTGAGCGATTTCCAACATAACCGCAATCCTTTCATCGATTACCCCTATCTGGCAGAGTATATTTGGGGCGAAAAAGCCCATGAGACGTTGGACATGGCAAACCTGATGGCTTCCTCTGACCCCGAATTCATACCTGGTAAAAGCAATGGTTGGCGCGACTCGCAACCCTCCGATATTGACCAAGCCTTCAATGACCAATCGCCCATCACGAGTAAGGTCATAAAGAACGGCCAAATCTTCATCCTCCGCGGTGATCGAACTTATACCCTCACCGGACTGGAAGTAAGATGATTGATAGAAAAATGCAGTAAAATCTGCAAAAAAATGGCATACACTCTTGTGTATGTCATTATTTTTTTGTACTTTTGCAGCCGCTTTTAGTGTATACATGCATTTACGCGTATGGAATGGATCAATAATTTAATCTTTGGAACGGGTATCGCGCACTCGATCGTCGTGCTGGCTTTGGCCATCGCGGTAGGTATCTGGTTGGGCGAGAAGTTGAAGTTCAAAGGCATCACATTAGGTATCACGTGGATCTTGTTCTGCGCTATCGCCTGCAGTCATTTCGGCATGCGCTTGGATCCGTTGGTGGAGAGTTTTGCGAAGGACCTCGGTCTGATTCTTTTTGTCTATTCGATAGGTCTGCAGGTTGGTCCGTCTTTCTTCTCGTCTTTCGGTAAGGGTGGTATCCGCTTAAACGCTTTGGCGGCGGGTATCGTACTATTGGGCTGTTTGACCGCCGTAGCAATCCATTATATCTTTAAAGTCGAGACGCCGGTTATCACAGGTGTACTCTTCGGTGCGGTTACGAACACGCCTGGTCTGGGTGCAGCCGAGCAGACCTTCCAGGACATCACACAAGGTGCCGACTCGTCGGTGATTGCAAGCGGATATGCAATGGCGTACCCCCTTGGTGTGGTAGGAATCATCTTCTCGCTTCTGCTACTCCGCTGGATATTCCGTATCCGCGTTGAGAAAGAGGAAGAGAAAGTGCAAGCTGAGCAGGGTGAACAAAAGACGATATCGCGTTACGACATGACGCTGACCAATCCGCAGATAGAGGGTCTGCGTGTACACGAACTGAGTCTGCTCACGCATGTGACGATCGTTGTGTCGCGCGTGATAGATAAAGAAGGCAACGAGTTCATGCCGGATGCCGAGACCATTCTCCACGTCGGTGACCAGGTGCGGTTCATAACGGATCATCAGAACGAACGCACGGTGCTGCTGCTCGGTCAACTGACGGATGTGAAATGGGAGGAGCAGGAGAAGCAAGTACATCTTGTCAACCGCCATATCATCGTCACCAAACCGAAACTGAACGGTAAGCGTATCATGGACCTGCGTGTGCGTGAAGCGTTTAACATCACTATCACGCGTATTCGTCGTGCGGGTGTGGAACTGTTGGCGACGCCGGAGTTACGGTTGCAGATGGGAGACCGTCTGACCGTAGTAGGCGAGCAGGAAGCGGTGGATAAGATGGCGAAGGCTTTCGGTAATTCTACCAAGAAACTTGATGCGCCGAATCTGGCATCGCTCTTCTTCGGTATCGTCTTAGGTGTGGCCTTAGGTATGTTGCCTATTGCTCTGCCGGGGCTGGGACAACCGTTTAAGTTAGGTCTGGCGGGTGGCTCGCTGATTGTAGCGATCCTTATGGGAGCTTTCGGAACGAAGTATCATGTTGTGACTTATACCACCACTTCGGCGAACCTGATGATTCGTGAGATTGGTATCGCACTCTTCTTGGCGTCCGTCGGTTTCGGAGCCGGAAAGAGTTTTATTCCTACTTTGTTGGGTGGCGGATATGTATGGATCGGTTACGGTGTGCTCATCACCTTGTTGCCGCTCCTCATCATCGGCATCATTGGACGCAAGTGGATGAAGTTGGATTACTTCACCCTGATGGGACTTATCGCAGGTTCGACAACCGATCCGCCTGCATTGGCTTACGCTACCTCGCAGAGTAGCTCGAATGACCGTGCTGCCGTAGCGTACTCCACGGTTTACCCGCTGACGATGTTCCTGCGCGTACTCACGGGACAACTAATGATCTTGTGCTTCCTGTAAATAGGGACATATTAAAACTTGCTGTGCCGAGTATCTTGGCGAACTTCACCATTCCCTTGGTGGGAATCGTAGATACAGCAATTGTCGGGCATCTGAGTGACGCCGCTGCGATAGGCGGAATAGCCATCGGCACAATGCTCTTTGATTTATTGTATTGGAACTTCGGTTTTCTCCGCATCAGTACCAGTGGCCTTACGGCTCAAGCGTTCGGAAGGGGTACGGGAGTAAAGGATGAATGCGGGAAGATTCTGACCCAGAGCGTGAGTATTGCGCTCATGGGAGCGGCATTCGTTTGGGCTATCCAATGGCTGTTCGTAACGGCTGTATTGGCGGTTGTACCCTGTTCGCCGGAAGTGGCAGAAGTAGCGCGTTCGTATTTCTTCGTTCGTATTTGGGCTGCTCCGGCTACCTTGAGTCTGATGGCTCTGAAGGGTTGGTTCATCGGCATGCAGGATACGAAGAGTGCGATGGCGGTAGATATCGTGGTGAACGTTATCAACATGGCAGCCAGTTACTACCTGGCTGTCTATACGCCGCTGGGCGTAGTGGGCGTCGCATGGGGAACGCTGATCGCGCAGTACTCGGGATTGATTCTGGCCGTTTTTATAGTGGTTGTTGGTTATAGATTACGAGTCGCGGCTCATTGGAAAGAGGTACTGCGATGGTCGGAACTGAGACGTATGATGGCGCTGAACGGCAACCTGTTTATTCGTTCGCTCTGTTTCATGGTGGTCTATGTGGGCTTCACGTCCTTGGCCAGCCGATACGGAGATACAGAACTGGCAGTAAGCAGTATCATCATGAAGCTGTTTATGTTCTTCTCCTATTTCGTGGACGGCTTTGCCTATGCAGGAGAAGCGTTGGTAGGGAAGGCTATAGGAGAGTCGAAAGGTAAGAGTGAAGAAGTAAGAGGAGTCGTCCGGGCGCTGTTCTATTGGGCCATCGGTGTAGGCTTAGTGTTCACGGTAATTTATGCCGTCTGGGGACAAGAATGTATGGCCTTGATGACCAATGATGCTACGATACTGAGTGCGGCGAAGAAATACACGGGTTGGCTGGTAGCCATGCCTATCGTCAGTGCCCTGGCGTTTATGTGGGATGGTATCTATGTGGGTGCCACCGCAGGAGTTTCAATACGAAATGCGATGATATGGGCGGCAGTCGGATTTGTGCTGCTGTATGTAGCAACCTATCGATGGGTAGGCGCACAAGCCCTCTATATCGCTTACTTTGCACATTTAATTGCACGAGTTATATATTTATCTGTAGAATGGAAAAAATTACCTATATAATTCTCTTGTCTCTCGCCCTGATGGCGTGCAGCAAGACTGAAAGCAAGCATGCTGAGCGTGCTGCGATTCCTGTTCGTACCGTCATCATCGCGCAACAGACCAATAATGCGGTAGCGCGTTATGTCGGAGTAGTTGAACCCGCCCAAGAGACGCCGCTGAGTATGCATACGGCAGGTAGAGTAGTGTCCGTAGAGGCGAAGAACGGTCAACGAGTGTTTAAAGGTCAGACGATCCTGAGCGTCGATAACACCCAAGCGCTGAATACCCTTCAGTCGGCTGAGGCAACCTTCCGTCAAGCGGAGGACGCATATAATCGCGTGAGTAAAGTGCATGATAAAGGCGTGGTGTCCGACCAAAAACTCGTGGAGATTGAGAGTCAGTACACCCAGGCAAAAGCCCTCTATGCGGCAGCCAAAGAACATCTGCAGGAGTGCACCCTTTCCGCACCCTGCGATGGTGTGTTGAGTGGGCTGAACGTATCGGTTGGTCAGTCGATAATCCCGGGTACCAAACTCTGTTCGATATTGGATATCTCGGGTTTCACCGTTCGTTTCACCGTACCTGAGGCCGAAGTAGGTGACTTATCCGAAAAGGGCGAGATGGAGTGTGCGGCCGTCAACCGGAATTTCCCTGTTCGCTTGAGTTCGAAGAGTGTGACGGCTAATCCTCTCACGCACACCTACGAAGCAGTAGCACGTGTAGAAGGCGGTAAAGACATCCTGCGAACAGGTATGGTAGGTATCGTATGTCTGCCTGTACTGCGCAGCGAAGCCACCGTCGTGCCGGCGAAGTGCATCCTTCTCAAACCCGAAGGTGCTACCGTATGGATCAAACAAGACGACCAGGCCACGAGACGTCTGATCACTGTAGGAGGTTACGAAGCAGACGGTGTACGCGTGCTCAATGGATTGGAACCCGGTGATGTGGTCATCACGGAAGGATATCAGAAACTTTACGAAGGTTGCAAAGTAAGTGAAAACAAGTAAACACATAGAAATAGCGATGCGGAGGCACGGTCTTGTGATCGCGCTGTTCCTCATCCTTATGGCCTTCGGTATCTATTCGTTGCCGAAGATGAACAAAGATGAGTTCCCGCAGTTCACCCTCCGTCAAGCTTTAGTAGTAGCCCTCTATCCGGGTGCTACCGCCAGTGAGGTGGAGCAGCAGGTGACCATACCCCTCGAGGATTATATCAATTCCTTCGAAGCAGTCGATAAATCCCTTACGTATAGTAATAGTGAGGACGGTTTTGCCTACGTCTATGTCATGCTACGCATGCACGGCGTAGATGGCGATAAGGCATGGAATAGGATTCGTGCCGGCCTACCACTGTTGCAGAAGACTCAACTGCCGCAAGGTGTTCTCCAGACCTTACTCATTGATGATTTCGGGAACACGTCCTCTCTGCTTATTGCGGTGGAGAGTGCGGAACGCAGTCCCCGTGAACTGGAGCAGTACGCCAAGCAAATCTGTTCGACTCTACGCACTATCCCCGAGATGGGTAAACTGCGCATCATGGGTCAGCAGACCGAAGAGATAGCCATCACCATCAATCCGGAACGTCTATCGGCCTACGGCATCAGTCCGTCTGTTCTCGAAGCACAAGTAGCCCTGCAGGGGCTGCGCACCATAGGAGGCGACAACGATGCCAGCGGTGCGCTGCAAGTGGTGATCCCCTATCAGTCGGAATACGAACTGCAGGAACAGATCGTCTGGTCCGATCCTGCTACCGGTGCTACCATACGCCTCAAAGACATTGCGACGATCGAACGGCGCTATCAGAAGCCCAAACAGTACGTCGAGTTTGACGGAGCACCCTGTCTGATCCTGAACATGGAAATGGTGCCCGGGAATAACATCGTGGCCTTTGGCCAAGAAGTAGATAAACAACTGGCTCAAGCCGCTGCCATGCTGCCGCCCGATATACGGTTCCATCGTATCACAGACCAGCCGAAGGTAGTAAACGACTCCGTCGTGTCGTTCTTACGAGACATCATCATCTCTATCCTCGTGGTGATAGCCGTCATGCTGATGCTTTTCCCGTTACGTACGGCCCTCGTAGCGGCGACAGGTCTACCTGTCTGCACTGCAATCTGTATCGGACTGATGTTTGTCACGGGTATCGAACTGAATACGGTAACGCTGGCGGCATTAATCTTTGTGCTAGGAATGATTGTCGATGACTCGGTTATCGTCATTGACGGCTATACGAACCAGTTAGCTCGTCGTCACTCACGCTGGTACTCCGCTGTGGTCAGCACCAGTATCTTGTTTGTCCCGATGTCCTTGGCTACCATGGCGATATGCGGTATGTTCTTCCCGATGACCCGTATCATCACCGGTCCGTTAGGTGAGTTCGTACAGCTTTTCCCTTGGGCTGTCCTCTTTGCCTTAGTAGCCAGTATCTTCTATGCGACTTGGGTGACACCGTACCTCTCCTTCCGCTTCATTCGCGAACGCAAAGAAGAGGAACTGAACCGCTTCGAACGAATCCAGAATAAGTTCTTCACCTGGTTGCAGGATAGTTATAAGAAACTGCTGCAGCGTTGTTTCGACAAACCGATTATTGTTTGGTGTATGTTAGGCGGTGCCTTAGGTATTGGTATCTTCCTGCTTACCCGCTTGAACCTGCAACTGCTGCCGAAAGCAGAACGGGAGTTCTTTGCCGTAGAGATTCATTTACGCGACGGAGCACCACTCGAAGAGAGTGCAGCAGTAGCGGACAGTTTAGCGACCATCCTGCGTGCCGATCGGCGTGTGACGAGTGTGACGTCCTTCATTGGTCAGTCTTCCCCGCGTTTCCATGCAACTTATACGCCGCAGACACCGGCTACCAATTACGCACAGCTCATTGTGAACACGAAGTCCAGCCATGCTACCGGACAGGTCCTCAAAGAGTACAGCCGTCGCTATGAGAATTATTTCCCGAACGCTTATGCGCGTTTCAAACAACTGGACTATCAGTCTGCGAGAAACCCGCTGGAGGTGCGTGTGCAAGGCGACGACTGGGAGAAGATGGCACCTATTGCCGATAGTATCTTCCGATTCATGATGGAGCAACCGGAACTCCAATGGGTGCACTCCGATTACAATAATATGGCACCTTCAACGCGTATCGTGCTCAAACCCGACGAGGCGACACGTTTAGGTATCACCCAGACTGTTCTATCCCTATATCTGCGTCAGGCTACGCAAGGCGCCACCATCACAACCTTGTACGAAGGTTCTTACAGTGTACCTGTTGTACTCTATACGGCCGGTGTGAGCGAGATGAACACAGATGAGTTAGGTGCAATTCAGGTACCTACCGCTATTCCCGGGATTTGGGTGCCGCTGCGGCAGGTAGCCTCTATCGAACCCACTTGGCATCATACCCATCTCGAACGTCGAAATGCCGTACGAACTATCACGGTGGGTTCCGACCTACGCGGCTCGACCAGTCAGGTATCTGCTGAAAAGAAAGTGCGCGAATGGGTGGATAAGCATGTTACGGATTTGCCCGAAGGGGTAAGCATCACTTACGGCGGCTTAACGGAGATTAATGGTATGATACTCCCACAGATCTTCTGGTCTATTGTGGCTGCATTGGCTGTGATGTTGATCTTACTGCTGTATCACTTTGGTAAGATCGGTCTGGCGCTGCTGGCCCTTTCCAGTTCCGTACTCTGCGTCTTCGGCGCGATGTTAGGTTTGTGGATATTCCAACTCGATATATCCATCACAGCTGTGTTAGGTATTGTCAGTCTGATCGGTATTATCGTCCGAAATGCCATCATGATGTACGAATACGCTGAGGACTGCCGGAAATACAAACATCTCACCTATCGTGAAGCCGCTTTCTATGCCGGTCAACGACGTATGCGACCGGTCTTCCTCACCAGTGCTACTACAGCCCTCGGTGTGCTGCCAATGATTATTGCGGCTACGAGTCTCTGGATGCCGATGGGGGTGGTGATTTGTTTCGGTACGATCTTCACCCTCCCGTTGACTGTAACCATCCTTCCTGTAGTATATTGGAAAGTATATGCGCATAAAGATGAAGAGTTGAAAGGGTGAAAGTAGTTGTTTTTGATAGGATGGAAGAGGCAACGGACGAAGAGGTACAATGTTTATTACCGCTCGTCAGTGCCCAACGGCGAGAACAGGCCTTGCGCTACAAGCATACCTTTGGTCAGTTCTGCTGCTTGAAGAGTTGGTTTTTGTTGCAACAGCTGATAGGTGAAGTAGAAGATTTTGAGTATAACGAGCACGGAAAGCCTTTTTTGCCGAATGGACCATTCTTCAGTATCAGTCATTGCAAAGAAGGAATAGCCGTCGCTATTGACGACCATCCGATAGGTATTGACATCGAAGCGATCCGCCATGCCGACGACGACCTGATTGCTCGAACGATGAATGAATTAGAGCAATCAAAAATCAAAAATCAAAAATCAAAAATCGAAAGCGATAGGGAATTCACACGCTTGTGGACGCAGAAAGAGGCCATCGTCAAAGCACAGGGAGTAGGGATACAATCGTTTGAACAATTGCAAACGATAATCGATAATCGAGAATCGAACATCGAGACCTTTGAAAAAGAGAAATATATATACAGCATAGCATATGGAAAATTATGTAGTATCAGCGCGAAAGTACAGACCACAGAACTTTGAGTCGGTGGTAGGTCAGCAAGCGCTTACTCAGACGCTGCAGAACGCGATTCGCCAGAATCATCTGGCGCATGCGTACCTGTTTTGCGGTCCGCGTGGAGTAGGTAAGACCACTTGCGCCCGTATCTTCGCTAAGACCATCAACTGTCTTAACCCGCAAAACGGTTTTGATGCATGTAACGAGTGCGAGAGTTGCAAGGCCTTTAACGAGCAGCGTTCGTTTAATATCCACGAACTCGATGCGGCGTCTAACAACTCGGTTGAGGACATCCGTTCGCTCATTGATCAAGTGCGTATTCCGCCGCAGATCGGTAAGTACTCCGTTTATATCATCGACGAGGTACACATGCTCTCTGCCGGTGCATTCAACGCCCTGCTCAAGACACTGGAGGAACCCCCTTCGTACGCCATCTTCATTCTTGCTACAACGGAGAAGCACAAAGTGCTGCCGACTATCCTCAGTCGCTGTCAAGTGTACGATTTCAATCGTATCACCGTACCCGATACCATCGCCTACCTGCAGAAAGTAGCTGCAAACGAAGGTATCACGGTGAGTGAAGAGGCCCTGAACGTAGTGGCCCAGAAAGCCGATGGCGGTATGCGCGACGCACTCTCTATCTTCGATCAGTTAGTGGCGTTCTGCGGAAGCACTATCACCTACGAACAGACAATAGCCGTACTGAATGTACTCAATGCCGACTATTACTTCACGCTGGTCGATAAAGCCTTGGCGCATGATGTGGCAGGAGCATTACTGCTATTCAATGACGTGCTCAATCATGGTTTCGATGCCGGACATTTTGTGATTGGTTTTGCGCAACACCTACGTGATGTGCTGGTTAGCAAAGATCCGCAGACACTCTCGTTGTTAGAGACAGGCGATTCGATTCGTGCACGTTACGGAGAACAGGCTAAGCGATGCCATCCTATCTGGATCTTCCAAGCCCTGGATATCCTCAATACCTGCGATATCAATTACCGCACAGCGCGAAATAAACGCTTAACGGTGGAACTGGCGCTCATCAAACTATGCCAAATTGGTGTGGCTCAAGTTGTACCTCAACAGGCACAGCCTGCACCGCAAACTAAATCGGCACAGACAAATAAACCTTCTACATCGGCGCAGCCGACTACACCTCCTAAACAGGCTCCAACAGAGCCTACTACACCGCCGCAGCCTACTACACCGCCGCAAGCGGCTTCCACTCCTTCCATCCCTAAGATGCCGAGGATAGGTTTGGCTTTCGGTGCGAAGAAAGAAGAAAAGGTTGCTCCGGCTCCTCAAGAAGCAGCACCCGTTACAGAAACACCGAAAGAGGAGTCTAATCGCCCTTTTACAGCTGACCAACTCAGAGACGCGTGGGTTGGTCTTGCGGCTGCCCATAAAGAGGAACTGCGTCTGAAAGAGTTGATGGAGATTTATGCTCCGCAACTGATTGCTGAACAACAAGCGCAGATCGTCCTGCCTAACCCATGGCAATTGGCTGAAATGCGCAAAGCGCTGCCTAGCTTACTACGTCAATTGCGTGCTCAATTACATAATGAGCACCTGAGTATAGAACTGATTCAAGCGGAGTTTAATCAAGAGCAGATGGCGTTTACCGCAGAAGAGAAATATGCGCTGATGGCCGAACAAAACCCTGCTTTGGCGCTACTCAAAGAGACATTGGATTTACAAATTGACTGACCTGCTCAAATATTTACCTACCACCCGCAAAGAGATGGAGTTACGCGGCTGGGATGAAGTGGACATTGTCTTCTTCACCGGTGATGCGTATATCGACCATCCGTCTTTTGGTGCGGCCGTGTTGGGTAGAGTATTGGAGGCAGCGGGGTATCGAGTAGCAATCGTTCCGCAACCGGATTGGCATGGGGACTTCCGTGACTTTAAGAAATTCGGTAAACCTCGTATCTACTTCGCTGTCTCTGCCGGTTCGATGGATTCGATGGTAAACCATTATACGGCGGCTAAACGCAGACGTTCCGATGATGCCTATACCCCGGAGGGAAAAGCAGGGGCACGACCGGATTATTGTACCATCACCTATTGTAAGATCCTCAAACAATTATACCCGGATGTACCGATTGTAATTGGAGGTATTGAGGCTTCCATGCGGCGCCTCACCCATTATGACTACTGGCAAGATAAACTGATGCCATCCATCCTCGTGGACAGCGGAGCAGATATGTTGGTCTACGGCATGGGAGAACAGGCTATGACGGAGATTGCTAATCGAGGCTTCGTACACGATATCCCGCAGACAGCATTCTTAACAAGCGATAAATCGGAGATTCCGGAGGATGCGATTATGCTCGCTTCGCACGAAGAGGCGCTGCGCGATAAACGCAAGCATGCGGAGAACTTCCGTCTGATGGAGATCGAGTCGAATAAGATTCATCAGACTACCCTCGTGCAGCCCGTAGGAAAACAATGGGTGGTAGTGAACCCATCATATCCACCGATTACAACTGAACAACTGGATGCCATCTATGATCTGCCGTATCAATATGCCCCGCACCCGAAATACAAGGACAAGCATATACCGGCCTACGAAATGATTAAATGGTCCGTATGCATGCACCGCGGTTGTTTCGGAGGCTGTTCCTTCTGTACCATCTCGGCGCACCAAGGCAAACAGATCGTCTCGCGCTCGAAAGCCTCTATCTTACGACAGATTGAGAAACTGAGTCAGTTACCCGACTGGCATGGTGTCATATCGGATCTAGGTGGTCCGTCAGCGAATATGTACGGCATGCACGGCAAAGACATGTCGCTTTGCGAGAAGTGTGCACGCGCCAGTTGTCTGCAACCCAATATATGCAAGAATCTCAATCAGGATTTTGAGCCGGTGCTGGATATCTATCGCACGGTGGATAAACTGCCATACGTCAAGCATGCATTTGTGGGCTCGGGTATTCGTTACGACCTAATGAACGAAGCCTATGCTCGCCAACTCATCACGCGCCATGTGTCGGGACGACTGAAAGTGGCACCGGAGCATTGTTCCGATAACGTACTCAAAGTGATGCGCAAACCCGCATGGACCAATTACCTGCGTTTCAGAGACCTGTTTCTGCGTATCAATGAAGAGGCGGGACTGAAGCAACAACTCATTCCGTACTTCATCTCCTCTCATCCGGGGTGTACGAAGCACGACATGCAAGTCTTGGCGGATGAGACGAAACGGATGCATTATAAGCCGGAGCAGGTGCAGGATTTCACGCCGACACCGATGACATTATCCACGACGATGTTCTATACAGGCATCAATCCTTACACGCGCGAACCTATATATGTCGCGCGCACACCCGAAGAGAAAAAACAACAAAACCAATACTTTTTCTGGTATAAACCGGAGAAAAGTTACCCATCGAAAGATAAAAATAGAAAAAGATGAAAAAACACTATCGTATCAACCCCGAGACGCTGCAATTAGAGCGTATTGAGCATGGCTTCCGATACTGGCTACGTCGGTCCGGAGGTTATATCATCGGCGGTGTATGTTTAGGCGTATTGTTCTTCTACGTCTTCTTATATTTCTTCCCCTCACCCCGTGAGGCCTCGTTGATGCAGTATAACCGCAACTTATCTGCTCAAATGGAGGTGCTGGAAAAACAAGTGGACCAGATGCAGATTGTGATGGCAGACCTGTCGCAGCGTGATGATAACTTATACCGCGCGATGTTAGGTGCCGAGCCGATTCCTCTCAGTGCACGTCTGGGTGCGGCGCAGCAAGTGTCGTATTATGACTCCTTGGCGCGAATGACCAATACGCAGTTGGCGGCCGATATCCAGCGGAAAGTGGATATCCTCGAGAAAGAACTGTATGTGCAGGCCCGTTCCTACGATGAGATATTGGAATTGGCGAAGAATCAGGAAGTGCGTATGGAAAATATTCCGGCTATTCAACCGGTGCTCAATAAGGATCTTAAACGCATGGCTTCCGGTTACGGATGGCGTGTAGACCCGGTCTATCATATTCGTCGTTTCCACGAAGGTATGGACTTCTCTGCTCCTGTCGGAACGGATATCTTCGCTACTGGTGATGGCGTGGTGACCTATTCGGGTTGGCGTCAAGGTTACGGAGAGACTGTGGAGATCGACCATGGCTTTAACTATGCTACCCGCTATGCACACTGCTCGAAACGAAAAGTGAAAGTAGGGCAGAAAGTGAAACGTGGTGACGTCATTGCCCTGGTAGGAAACACCGGTAAATCAACCGGTCCGCACTTGCATTACGAAGTGCATTATATGGGACGACCCATCGACCCACGTAACTTCTATTTCTATGATCTCAGTCCCGAGGAGTATGACTTGATGGTACAGATATCCTCTAATATGGGTAATATGATGGATTAAAAAAAATCGCCAATTACGGCGATTTTTTTTTGTCTTATCCTAAACGAGATATTTTTTCCAATTCCTTCTCGTCCAGAATCTGGATGTGTCGGCCGTTAAGTGTCAACAAGCCTTCTTGTGCAAATTGACTCAACGTGCGGATGGCATTGCTGGTGGTCATATTGCTCATATTAGCTAAGTCTTCGCGCGGCAGTAACATCGCTATCGTTCGCCCGTCCTGTTCATAACCGTAGTTCTTCAGAAGCAATAACAGACTCTCTGCCAATCGGCCGCGAATATGTTTCTGCGTGAGGTTTACAGTCTGACGTTCTGACACCGCTAAGTCGCGCGCGATCATCAATAGAATCTGATAGCATAATGCACCGTTGGTCTGCACCAACTGGTTAAAGATCTCTCGGTCTAAGCGATAGAGGTTACATGCCTCCACCGCACTGGCGCTTGAGTTATATACATCGCGGGAGGTACAAGCGCGATAACCGAAGATATCGTAGGGTTTCAGCAAACGAATAATCTGCATACGTTGACCGATACCCTCTTTGAAAATACGTACTTTCCCGCTCAGCAACATCCAGATATACTGCGATTCCTCGCCTTCATTACGGATCTGCTCGTTCTTCTCGTACTGAACGATCTCCACATGTTGCGCTACAATCTTGCGCTCCTCTTCTGTTAACGTCGCCCAAAGGGGATTGAGTTCCCACATCGGGATGAATTTTTCTGTTAAATGCTTCATTATCTATTGCTTGTTTTTTGCAATTGTATCATGCGCCATTCATGATTGGCATGCGTGGCAATGGGCGCTAATCCTTGCGCTTTTGCTGCTTCTATCAAAGCCTCGCAATCTGTTTCATAGAATCCGCTGAGCCATACCTGTCCGCCTTGTTTCAGATGCGCTGCATACGAGGCCATGTTCGCCAGTAGGATATTCCGATGGATATTGGCTAATATCAAATCGAAAGTACCTGCGTCTTCCGGAATTCGATCTCCTAACCGCACCTCTATCTCTTCTCCGTTCAGCGCTGCGTTCTCCTGCGCATTGACCACACTCTTCTCATCGATATCAATAGCCAATACGTGTGTAGCACCTAAACGTTTTGCGAAAATCGCCAGCACACCGGTGCCTGTACCATGGTCGAGAACCTGTCCGAAGGCTGAAGACTGAATACTGAAAGCTTTCATTAAGGCCTCTATCATCATGGATGTCGTCTCATGATGTCCGGCTCCGAACGCACAATGGGGTACGATGCGAATGCCTAATGGCAATTCCTCTATCGGATGCTCTGCTTCCCATGTCTCATTCCAGTTCTTATCCTCGCAAGCCTCTACGCCTATTAGCGTTGTACCTTCTGTGCTCGCGCATAGCGCCTCGATCTCTGCTTGTACACGTTCCCAGATTTCAGACTGAATATAATAATCCGCATGGCTAACCTGCACCGATTCTAAACCGGGGTCTATTGTATCCACGCCTAACTCGCATATCTGCTGGTCGAATAGGTCTTTCTGCCATTCTTCGGCAAAAGCCGTCTTAATATGTAAAACGTGATATAGCATCTGATACTAAGTAATTACTTCCTCCGATAAAGATGGCGTCCTCTTCTGCTGCATGCTCCTGTGCGAACTGAATAGCTTCTTTGGAATTTTCGATAGCGATACCCTCTTTGCCCCATATTTCTAACATCTCCTGTGCGCTGCGTGCTCGCTGTGTATTCGGTGTCGTGAAGATATAATGATATCGCTCGCCATGAGGCATAAGGCGCATCACCACCTCCGTGTCTTTATCATTGACCATCCCGAATACAATCCATATATGCGGGTGGGGTAGTGCCTCCAGTTGACGCGCTACGTATTGCAGTCCATGGCTGTTATGTCCCGTGTCGCATATCGTCAATGGTCGTTCTTGTAACGTCTCCCATCGGCCTCGCAACCCCGTCATACGACATACGTTTGCAAAACCCTCTGCTATCGCCTCGTGCTTGATATGCAAAGCACGTAGGGCCACAAAAGCCGTCTGTAGGTTATGTTCCTGATACAGTCCTTTGAGTTCGCATTCATAGGCATAGCGTACTCGGCACTGACGCAAATACTCGCATTGGTCGGCAAAGACGAGTTCTGCTTCACACGCCGCTGCTCTTTCCCTAAACACCGGCTCTGTCTCTTCGTTCCTCTCACCGATGATGCAGGTCACGCGTGGCTTGATGATCCCTGCTTTCTCACTGGCAATAGCCGCCAAGGTAGTACCTAAAAACTCCGTATGGTCCAAACCGATATTGGTGATGACGGATAGAATAGGGTGCAGCACATTTGTGCTGTCCAGCCGTCCACCTAAACCGACTTCCACTACGGCGATATCCACCTTTTCGCGTACGAAATACGCAAAAGCAAGGGCTGTCATCGTTTCAAAGAACGAAGGTTGCAAGGCGTCTAAAAACTCCTTGTGCTTCGTCACAAATGCCGCTACGTCCGCTTCCGGTATGGGCTGCCCATTGATGCGAATGCGTTCGGTCAAACTTACCAAATGCGGACTGGTGAACAACCCCACTCTCAGTCCCGATGCCTGCAATGCTGCGGCGATAAGGTGACAGGTAGAACCCTTTCCGTTCGTTCCGGCTACATGTACAGCACGCAGTTGCTCATGCGGATTACCGAAGTGCTCCATCAACCGGAGCGTGTTCTCCAATCCCGGTTTATAGGCTGCTGCACCCACCATATGAAACGGTGGACGAGACGCATACAGATATGTGACAACTTCGTTATAATTCACCGCTCTATTTCTCTGCTACAGCAAAATCCAGTACGTCTTCTGCGCGCTTGCGTACCAACCATTTATAGAACCGCGGAGTGACATGAATCGGAAGGGATCGACTGGTTAACGCAACCTGCTGTTTATTCAGCGGGTTAAATACCGTCACATGCAGTCGGCCTTGACCCGGGTTTTCTTTGATTTTATCTGCTAATTCATCGATCAGTTCCGGTGTAACAGCCTCTAACGCTAACCGAATCTGAATACCTTCACTGCGTTTCTTCTGTGTCTCATTGAGTGTCTCCACGCTTTGCACCACGAACTCAAACTCCGCTTTCTCATCAGGCCCTTCTCTGAACCATTTTTGTCCGGCTCCACGCTGTTGAACAACGCCTTGCACGAGCACATACAGGTCTTTGAGTAATAGGTGGCCGAAATTGGTATAGGCATTGCCGAAGAGCGCAAACTCATAACTGCCGCTATAGTCCTCTATCGTGTAACGTCCGTACGGATTACCTTTCTGACTGATGCGTTGTTCCGCCGAAGTGATAAGTCCGCCTAAGAGACAAGCTTGATTCTTATGCGCTGCGATAAACTCCGAAGGAATGATAGGACGTTCGTCCATTTCTTCATCGTTCTCTGCCAACTCAATTTTAATGCGTTTCTCTGCTTCTGCACGTTCCTCCGGTTTACGCCATTTCTCGAATTGCGACAACTCATTCGTCGTTACATTGCAAAGTTCGCGCAATTCGAATTCGAACTCATCCAGCGGGTGCGCAGAGAGGTAGATACCAATCAGGTCTTTCTCTTTGTTAAGTCGTTCAATCGTGTCCCAGCGAGGTACTTGAGGCAGATCCGGATGTTTGATCTCAATCGCATCGGCTAAGTCGCCGAAGAGCGAATTGGAATTAACTGCTTTGTCGGCCTGCCATTTATTGCCGTAGTTCATTAGCAACTCCATACCAGTGTTACCGATTTCATCTGTGCCGAAGAACTGTTCTCGGTAGATGTCATCGAAGCATTCGAAAGCACCCGCTTTAGCCAGATTTTCAATAGTCTTCTTATTACAACTTTGCAGGTTCACACGCTCGAGGAAATCAAAGATACTGGTGTATTTACCGTTTTTCTCCCGTTCGCTGATGATGGCATCTACTGCTCCTTCACCTACACCCTTGATGCCACCCAGACCAAATCGGATTGCACCCTTGCTATTTACCGTAAACGATAACTCGGATTCATTCACATCGGGCTCTAATACACTCAGACCCAAAGCACGACACTCGTCCATGAGTTTCGTCACTTCCTTGATATCGTCTTTGTGGACGGTGAGGTTCGCTGCCATGAACTCAGCAGGGTAGTGCGCTTTGAGGTATCCTGTCTGATAAGCCACCCAGGAGTAGCAAGCGGCATGCGACTTATTAAATGCATAGGAGGCGAATTTCTTCCAGTCTTCCCATATTTTCGTCAGCACCTTTTCGTCGTGTCCGTTCGCCTTGCCGCCGGACATAAACTTATCCTGCAGTGACGCCAATACATCCATCTGCTTCTTACCCATAGCCTTACGGAGTTTATCACTCTCACCGCGGGTGAAGTTAGCCAGCAATCGACTCAGCAACATCACTTGCTCCTGATATACCGTCACACCATAGGTGTCTTTGAGGTATTTCTCCATCACTGGTATATCGTACGTCACAGGCTCGATACCCTGTTTACGCTTGATGAACTGCGGGATATAATCCATCGGTCCCGGTCGATAAAGGGCATTCATGGCGATTAAGTCACCGATTACGGTTGGCTGCAGTTCGCGCAGGTATTTCTGCATACCTGCCGACTCAAACTGGAACACTGCTACCGTTCGTCCCTCTTGGAACAACTTATAAGTCAACTCATCATCAATGGGTATATGATCGATGTCGATATCAATACCGCGTGCTTTCTTGACGTTTCGCAGACATTCCTTGATGATGGTCAAGGTGATGAGGCCGAGGAAGTCCATCTTAATTAGACCAACACTCTCCACCACATGTCCGTCATATTCCGTTACCAGCACACGTTTCTTGCTGTTCTTATCTTCTACCGAACTCAGCGGCGCGAAGTTGGTCAAGTCATCCGCGCCGATGATCACTCCGCAGGCATGCACACCTACTTGACGGATCGTACCTTCTAGGCGAGCCGCGTATTCCAACATCGAGCGGGTATTCGGATCACCTGTCTCGTACTCGCGTTTTAACTCATCGATGTACTTATAGCAGTTTTTCAAGTTCACCTTCGGCTTCTTGGCGCCGGGAGGTAGACTCTTTAATACCGTATCCGGGAAATCACGATCTGGTACGTAGCCCTTTAATTCATTCACAAAAGCAAGGGGCACCTGTTGCACACGTCCTACATCCGCCAAAGCCGATTTGGTTGCCATCTTACCGTATGTCACGATATGTGCCACATGCGTCTCGCCGTATTTGCGACTCACGTAATCCAGCACTTTACCGCGCCCGCAATCTTCGAAGTCCGTATCGATATCCGGCAAAGAGATACGGTCCGGATTCAAGAATCGCTCGAACAGTAAATCATATTTCAGCGGATCCAGGTCAGTGATCTTCAAACAGTACGCTACTACCGATCCGGCAGCCGATCCACGTCCGGGCCCCACACTGACATCCAGTTCTTCACGGGCCGCACGAATGAAATCCATCACGATCAGGAAATAGCCCGGGAAACCCATCGAGATGATGGTGTTCAACTCGAATTCAATTCGCTCTTTGAGCACCTCATCGGTCTCCAATCGCTCTTTGCCGTAGCGCTCCAGCGCGCCTTCCATCGTCAAGTGACGCAGGTATGCGGCTTCGAAAGCCAGTCGATCCGGATAATCTTCCTCTTTACCGAACGAAGCCGGGATATCGAACTTCGGCATGATAGGATCGTGATCGATATTGTATATCTCTACCTTATCTGCGATCTCCTGTGTATTCGTGATAGCTTCGGGTATATCGTTGAAGATAGCCTCCATTTCCTCCGGTGTCTTAAGCCACTCCTGCTTCGTATAGTGCATACGATTGATATCATTCACATAGTGGTTTGTGCTGAGGCATATCAATCGATCATGCGCCTCTGCATCCTCTTCATTCACAAAGTGACTATCGTTGGTGGCAATGATCTTCACGCCGTGTTTGCGTGCTAACTCAATAAGCACAGGGTTGACCTGTTTCTGACGTTCATATACCTCTTGGTCTCCACCTGGTTTCTGCGTCTCATGGCGCTGTAGCTCAATGTAATAGTCTTCGCCAAAGAGGTTCTTAAACCATTGAATAGTCTCTTCCGCTTCGCTGAAGTCATTCTTCGCAAGGCCATCCAATACTTTCTGGGGTAACTCGCCACCCAAACAGGCCGAACTGCAGATAATCCCCTCGTGCCATTTCTCCAATAGCTCTTTATCGATACGTGGCGTATGATAGAAAGCATCTGACATGTAGCCATGCGATACCAATCGGCATAAGTTATGATAACCCTCCATGTTCTTCGCCAGTAGGATCAGGTGCCAACCTGAACGATCGATGACATAGGTGCGCCCTTCTGCGTTCACCGCTTTATCCTCTTTCTTGGATAAACGGCCGCGACGAGCACAGTATGCCTCGCATCCTACGATTGGCTTGAATGGCTCTAAACCATCCTCTTTACGCGCTTTGTTGATTTTCTTGCAATAGTCAAGCAGATCCTTGATTCCGTACATGTTACCATGGTCGGTCAATGCCACCGAGTTCATCCCGGAGGCAATACACTTATCAACGATCTCCTCGACTTTAGACAAGCCGTCTAAGAGCGAGTAATGAGAGTGGACATGTAAGTGGGTAAAACTCATAACCTCTTCAGCTTAGCAGGAGCAGAAGCAGACACTTGTTCAATAGGCGTGGTACCTACTAAATGGATATCCGAACCATTACGAGCGTGTCCTACCAGTTCCCATCCCTCTTCTGTAATGGTGAGTGTACCATCTGCAATCATCCATGTCGCCTTTGGATCCAGATAACCTTGTCTGTATGAACTTCTTCCGGTGTAATAGAAGATACATCCTTCCAATTGCTGAAGCTCATCGTTGCGATAACCGGCGTATGCCGTTCCAATTTGACCCGAACGATTCAACTCATACGTGCCTGTCGGAAGAGTAGTGGCATCCGAAGCAACATATAAATATAGACATACAAACGGAATACAACGCGTTCCGTTTACCTTAACATTACCATCCGGATTTGCAGCAATGATGGTCCATTCATTGATATCTGACTCGCGTCCGGTAATCGCTGTTTGAGAGATGGTCAGGGTATCGGCTTCTTTTCCCGAATACGCACTGGGGCCATACGTGGCATTGGGCTCCGGGTAATAGTCGGCTACAGGAACCGGAGTTACTCCTCCGTGTGTGATATCCGAGCCTCCTTTGCTTCCCGCTACAACCGGACGTTCCTCCGCCTGAATAACCGGCTTGAAGTTCTCGCTCAGAATAGCAACAACCATACAGTTCTCCGGAACCCAGTTATCATCCAATACCACCGAGTATTCAGTTTCGTAACGTTGCTTTTTTATCGTAACTACATCACCCTTGGCGTCCGTCAGAAAAGCGCGAACAGCATTGGTATGACGGAATTCTTTCCAACCTTCGAAACTGCCATCGTAGTCAGCCTGAACATCCAGCATGCCGGACTCTTTGACCATAATAGTCAGATACAATTCCGGATGATCATTGGTGCAAACTGCACCCGAGATACGTGCTGTCAGCACACGCGAATCGGGATTGTAACTGTTCTTTATCTCTATGGATGCATAGGTCGTGGTAGCAAACTGAGCCTTATCTGTCGTAGGCAGATAACCCGGGTGGAAAACCGTTTGGTTGCCGTCTTCGGTCTTGGTCTTTGCACGATCAATGGTCATACTCGGTGCACCGTTTACGCCTAAAGTATTGGTGATGGTTTTACTGCCGCTCACCGTAAAATGATCTTGTTTGTAACCGTAGTGGTGCAGTACAACGATGAAATTGGTGTCATTGGCTGTGAAATCACTGATACAATTCATACCAGAAGGGCAATAACCACAGTCTTGACCCGTGAATTCTTCAATCAAGTGTTTCTTCGGGAACGAATCAGGGATCGGTCCGTCTGGATTGTTAGTGTTACATGCTGTGAATGTCAAAGCGGCTACGCTCATCAGAGCAAAAAATAAACGTTTCATATCTATAAAAATTATTAAATTACCAATTACCAATAACCAATTACAAATGATATACCTTATCATCTTTGATGATAATCACTACACCGTCCTTCAGTATCTTCTGCGTACCCTTGTAGGTATCGGAAACTTGCTCCACGTCCTGCGATTCGTAGTTAAAGTGCACCGTCAGCGTCAGGCTGCCTTCTGTATCCTTGAAGGTATAAGTGATGGTTTCATTCGATCCTGCTGCCGGATTATAATGTATATACCAGGTCGCAAAACCCGACGGATTATAATTTAAGATCTCTGTTGTCTCGCCGTTACCGGTTTTGCACTGGCCGCAGCAGAATTCATCCGTGATGCCGGCGTTCGAACGGGTGATGTTTACCGTCAACGCACCATTGCTAATCAAGGTGCCCGTTATTCTCATCACAGGGAGACCCGAAAGCGGGTCAATACTGGCCTCATTCACGGTGAACTCCAGGCCTTCTCCTTCCGGCACTTCTCCTTGTCCGTCTACTTCCACTTCGATGGCCTGTGCACTCATAGCCATCATGCATAGTACTGCACTAATCATCCAAATTCGTTTCATAAGCTTGTAATATTCGATAGTTATTTTGATCTAATAATAATGCCACTACTTGGCAGTTCTTTATATTGCATCGATCGGGTATCGGCATTGTGTACCTATACTGCGAGGCCGAATTCTGCAACAATATCGGCTCTCCCCATGGGCATCCGTTCATAGCAGCCCGTAGCACATGACGATGGAAATAATCGGTGTTAACCGACCCATCCGGCATCGCTTGAGCACCATGGATACTGTCTTCTACCAACCAGATTGCCAGGCGAGTATCAAAGGTCTGTTCGGCATATGCCAATACCTCTACGTCTATCGTCCGCTTTTCGAGATCCGTCGCGGTGGTTACGCCTAAATACGGCCATATCGTATCTTGCTGCATGGCGCGAATCAACTCTCCTGACCACTCGTTGTAGTCATAGAAATATCGATTATCGGTCGCTTGCAGGTCGATGTTCCCCGCAGGGAATGGTGTGGTGGCTGTGCCGCCCATATAGAGGTATAAACTGTCTGCTTCCGGACAGGTGTAATCATATAAACCCTGCGTGAAAGGATTCGAAGCCGGATGCAGTGCGACCACTATCAACTGCTCGTCATATAACTCCTGCAGCGCTTGTGCGGTTTGTGCTGCCGTAGGACAGTTGACGCAGCGGAAGCCCGTGTACTCCAATAGCACATGCGTGCGACTATTGGTCACAGGGGTAGGAACCGGAATCAACCGATCTTCCTCCTTGATCACTTCGCAACTGCAAAGCAGACCAATCACCATGTAAAGGAATAACTTGCGCATACGCCTTCTTGTTTCGGTACATAGCGACAAACACCTCCCGCGCATTGAAAACCTTCTTGCGTCTTCGTATAACCCACCATTGCGCGATGTGCACCATGGGTGTAGGTCAACGCCGCCGTGTAGAAGTGTTCATGGGTTGCCTCTGCCGCACCACCTATGTTATACTTCCATTCACCACTGATCATCCAGTGATGATAGAGACTTAATTCATATAATGCAAACACCCACTGTCCCCTGTAATCGGGTGAATACATGTATTGCAACTCTCCTCGCATGGAGATGTTGTTGTTCACTTGAAAACGAGCGTCTACAACCGCAATACCGGAACGAATAAAACTACCATGCCCTTCAATAATCTTCTGGTTGTAATTCTGGTACATCAGCATCGCGTTAAGCCACCAGCGTTTCGCCAAGCGTTTATTTAACTCGATATTGACGTCGGTATAGTACTCGCCTTCTTTCGTCTTATCGATATCCCAACTGCCGGGTGCAGCTAATCCACGGATATGAGCCGCACTCACTTTTAGCGTCGTGCCGTATTTACCACCCATCTTCGTCTTGCGCGGCCAGGTATAGCGCATCGTCGCTTGAAAGGCCCACTCGCCGCTGTTGTACTGCGTTACGTAGGGATACATCGCCGCTAAGGCATACGTGTGTTGCTCCGCAAAAGCCGGCATGTGATTCAGTCGTCCGGTAATACCCGTCCGCATACGTTCGGAGCGAAAAGCCATGTTATCCGTACGCTTTATTTGCGCCAATACGGAAAATCCCTTGCGAGAATAACCGGCACTGATAAATAAGGCCTCACCATCGCGATAACTGAATCCGTTGTCTAAGCACGGATCATTGGCTTTGCGTGCGTACTCGACCAATAGGTCCACGCCCTTCATCTGCCATTGCGTTCGTACATCTCCGGCTCCTACCCAGCGAGGTAGGTTATACATGTATAATGCCCCGGCTTGCGGCACAATAATGGTATCCGGTGCTTCGTATTTCGATACATAACTGCCGCCGATCATCCAACGCATATCCAACGCTAGCATCTTCGGCACCCATTGCTCGATATGTATCTCTGCATCGCCGCCGATCGTCGCATCGCGGGTGTAGTTCCAACCCCATGCATGGTCTTTATAGCAACTCCAGTAACGCCGCTGTTTACCGCCTATCAATTGCAACTGAATACCTTTGTACGGTTGCACTTCTATCTTCGCACCGCGTAGCGCTCCATCGATACCGATGCCACGGTCCTCATATAAATCCAGAATCAGACCTGATCCGAACTGCCCATACACATCGCCTATCGTGATTTCACCCCATGTGAAAGCAGCCTCTAAACTCAAGTGCCCAACACCGTGTCCGCCGAAATCACTCTCGTAACCCAATAGCGGCCATTGCGTTAACTCCAGTCGAGTGGTAGCGCGCAATTCCCGAAAAGTCTTGCGTTCGGCTTGCCAGTGTACACTCAGGTCCAGATAACTGTTGCTGTGGTACTTCACAGGACTCCAATCCAGCAATCCGTCATGTTGCAGTCCGCCGCTTACAAACACCGTGTCATTGGCATAAGAATAGGAAAACGGACAACATAGCAGAGCAAGGACCATCAGCCCTAACCATCTCCATCCTATTTCCCGTGTCTCGTTCATTTGAGATATTTCACTACTTCTGTTTCGTCGCCTTCGGTATATCCGACATGCTGATAGACGAGTGCGCCTTTGCTGTCGAATACAAACATATGCGGGATATTCTGAACACTCATCGCGCGTTTGAATGTACCGTTCGGGTCCAGTAATACATGGTATTCCCATCCGTTACCGTCCACTAATGGACGCACTTTATGTTCGTCCTGCGCTTGGTCGATTGAGACGATATACATCTCTACACCCGTCTCGTCTTGCCAATCCGGATAGACATCATGAATCGCTTTTAACTCACGCATACAGGGTTTGCACCAGGTCGCGAAAAACGATATCACAACCGGTTTTCCGCTCTGCGTCAGTTTTGCTACATTCACGCTGTGCCCGTCAAGATCTTTGATTGTCACTTCCGGCAGTGTTGCCCATAACTGCAATCCGCAAAGGGCAAGGATGATACAAACAATAGTCCGTTTCATATTATTCTTTTATTTGCTCTTCCCAGTTCGGAGAAGAAATCGTTATTAAACTGTCATTTTGCGCCACGATGAAGTAGCATGCGGCATCTCCGGCACGCGCGATCATGTCCATGCCTTCCTCCGCACCTAACACCATGCATGCGGTGGCTAATGCGTCCGCGCGCATACAAGTGCTGCTGATTACGGTAGCACTCAGTAGCGAGTGCTGCACAGGATATCCCGTACGAGGGTCGATTGTATGACTCCTGCGCTCGTCTCCGGCATAATAAAAATTGCGGTAATTACCACTCGTCGCCATGCATACATCGCTCACGGCTAACACCTCTTGCAGGTCCTGTTGCGCACCTTCGTTATTCAGATTCGGTTTGGTAATACCGATATGCCAGCGCTCACCGCGTGGGTTCATTCCGTGACAAACCACTTCTCCTCCAATATCTACCAGATAATTTGTGCAACCGTTGCGAGCCAACAAATCGGCAATCATATCGCATGCTTGACCCTTAGCTACCGCACCGCCGTCTAACTGCACACGCGGGTCCTGTTTAATCACTCGATGATCTCTCAGCTCCACTTTCTCAAACCCTACAAACTCTCTTAGCGAATCGATGGTCTGTGAACTGATTTCAGCATACTGATCACTCTTTTTGCCAAATCCGAACGCCTTTACCAACGGCGCTACCGTGATGTCGAACGCTCCGTCCGATAAAGCATGTACCCGTTCCGCTTCTGCCCACATCGCCTCAAAGGCCGCATCGGTCACAGTGTCCCGATTGGCATTGATGGCGGAAAGCGTGGAGTAGGGATTAAACATACTCAAACTCTTATCGAAAGCCGCGAAGGACGCCACAACACTATCCTTCAGATCCTTCGATGCTTCATAGCGAATGTTGTAGTAAGTGCCGAAAACAGAACCTTCATTATGGTAGAACTGCTTTTTCGGCTCTTCCTTCCATAACACCAGAAATAGCGTTGCAATTATCAACGCTACCAGCGCACTGATCGTATGTTTTTTGCTGATCTTCATTAGAACCAAATACCCAAGCCCAGAACGGCATTCAGCTTCTGGTTGTACAGTTTGTCCTCACCTGCTGCACCAATAAAAGCTGTCTGCGTCGTCAAACCATCCGTATTCAGCGTACCCTGTGCATACAGGTCCAAAGTAACCACATCAAACTCCCATTCCTTGTTGATCTTCAGCGTGATGTTGGTTAAAGCAAACTTCTCATTGCCGTACACGTCACTGGCCCACGGCGACATACCTAACTGCGCACCTAAGGTGATACCCTTGTCCTCAAACGTGTAGTCATAACCCAACTCCAGATAACTGCTCCAAGCGCGGTGAGCTACGTCGTTGTCGTCATACACGAAGTCATCTCCGGCAACCATGGTGTACCAATTGATGTACGCACCTACACCGAAGAAATGATCGAAGTTATAACCAACCCAAACCTCCGACTGATGCGTACTACCATTATCGCAATAGTAATACTCAGTGAAACCGGCGCTGGCACCATAAGCCGTAACAGAAGCCATAAAGTCTACCTCCGGCATAAACATCGTATACCCTCTGCCGTCACCTTTGTTGGCTTTCCACTGCCAATCCGAAGCACCTAAATTGGCCCACACACCTGCGCGGAACTGAATAGCCTCGTCCAGTGCGTTAAAACCAACTAAACCTTCCGGCTGAAAACTTAAACCACCGTTGTACTGGCCGCGCCAGATATACGAACTAACTACATCCGCTCCGGCCTCATACGCAAATTCTACTTTGCTCTCTGCCGAAACAAATACCGCCATCATCGTAGCGGCTACTAATACTAATACCTTTTTCATTTTGATTTTTTTATCTTTAAACTATAAACTTTCAACTTTATTTCAAGTAAACTCCCAAACCTACATTGACGTTAATAGACTGAGTAGTCGGATTGAATGAGTGCCATTCTATGGATGACTTATCGGTTGCCATCAGATATGGGTTCATCGTCAATTGACCCATCAGCATCATACCGCAGTGCTTACTCAGACTCCAGTCTTTACGCAAACAAATCGTGATGTTCGTTACGGCAAAATCACCCTTATATTTCGTGTAGCAACTCTTCCACGGCGTGAAACCCACAGCTCCGTGCAGACTCAGGTCGTACGGCAAATTCTGCGTGTAAAAGATCTCTGCGTAACTCGACCATGCACGTACCATATCGCCGGTGGTATTCGGGTATCCGTCGCTCGCGGCTACGCGCGTAGCCCAATGAATTCCAAGCGGCAACTTGCTGCTTATGGTGTATTTTACATTGATCTCCAAGCGATTTCCCTTGTCTGGATAATTGTGGAAATCGAAGAAACCGCAATTGAAATTATAAATATAGAGCATGTATACATTCAATCCCCAGCGGGCAAAACCTAAACTGAAGTCCACCTCCGGCTGGAAGGTCTTGAAGTTCCATTGCTCTACGCCGACATTCCACCACATATCCAGATATAATCCGCCGTAACCCACATTGGCACTGGCTTGTATATTGGCGGCTCCGACAGACATACCGCGCCATACATACGCTGTTTGCAGAACAGCTTGCGCGTTGTAGGTCAGCCCGACCGGCTTACGGTAGTCGTCTAACCATTTATTCTCTTTTTTTACTACCTCCTGCTCCTCCGCTGCACTTATTCCGTCCGCACACACGCGCGCGCCGAACAAAAAAGGTATTGCTCCAACAAAAACTGTCAGAGCAATTACCTTTTGGAGCATCGACCTGAATCGATCCTTCAGCATACGCCTTCGTAATTAAAGCGCATTTTGTGCTTCCCAAGCGCGACGCAGGGCAACCTCCAAGATGCGCGTGTTGGTCAAGTCAACAATGCCACCGTCAAAACCCGGCTCCAGATGATAGTCTGCCGTGCCCTCTCCGTTGAAGAAAGCGCGTACCTCATCTCCCGTTAAACCCAGCTCTGCTGCAATAGCATCCATACTACCATGGGGAAGACTGTCCTTTACTGCACGAAGGCGATTAAATGTTGTTCGCATAACTCAAATGTGTTTTTATGTAGTTTATAAATGTGATTTATCGAAATTCGGTGCAAAGATACAAAAATATTTTTATATATGCAAATTATTCGTGCTTTTTATTAATTTTTTTGCGTATGTAAAAAAAAAGTGTTATCTTTGCGCTCGATTTGATGTCCATGTCTACGATTTGCGCTATATCGAGCCCCTTTGGTATGGGAGGTGTTGCACTCATCCGCGTGAGTGGCCCTCAGGCTGTCCCTGTCGTGGACTCGCTTTTTCAAGCGAACCATTCGCTTGCTGAGGCGAAACCAAATTCCGTCCATTTTGGTCGTATTCAGCGTGCATCCGACATCCTCGACGAAGTCCTCTGCTCGGTCTTCCGTGCTCCGCATTCTTTTACCGGAGAAGATACGGTGGAGATAGCCTGTCATGGTAGTCTCTATATCCAGCAGACCTTGCTCGAATGGCTTATCGATGCGGGCTGCAAAGCGGCGGAACCTGGTGAGTTCACCCGTCGCGCTTTCCTCAATGGGAAGATGGATCTTACCCGTGCGGAGGCGGTGGCTGACCTGATTGCTGCGCAGTCCAAAGCAGAGAAAGACTTGGCGCTCAGCCAACTCCGAGGTTCCGTGTCCAATGAACTCAATGCTTTGCGAGATCGGTTGCTGCAGTTCACATCCCTTGTGGAGTTGGAACTCGACTTTGCCGATCATGAGGAACTGGAGTTTGCCGATCGCTCGGAACTGAAGGCGCTGGCTTCCGAGATAGAAACCCATCTTGGAGAACTCATGCGTTCGTTCCGCACAGGGAATGCCATCCGAAATGGTATTCCTGTCGCGATTATCGGAGCGCCGAATGTCGGTAAATCCACGCTCCTCAATGCCTTGCTGGGCGAGCAGCGAGCTATCGTGAGTGATATCCAAGGAACTACCCGCGATACCATCGAAGATACCATCCTTATCGAAGGCATTCTCTTCCGTCTTATCGACACAGCCGGATTGCGCGAAACGGCTGACCAACTGGAGAATATGGGAATCGAGCGAAGCCGAAAGGCCGCTCGTGATGCACAAATAGTAATCTTGGTTCTGGATCCTACCAAAAACGTACCAATCCTAGACTTTAGTCCTACTCAAGTAGTACTTAAGACCTATAACAAAGCGGATCTCCTGACGCCCGAAGAACGAACCAAAGACACCGATGGCATCTACATCTCCGCTAAGTTAGGCGAGATAGAACCGCTCAAATACGAACTCGTTCGTATTGCCCGCGAATCGATGCATACCTCCGCTGTCATGCTCTCCAATGCACGTCATTACGAGGCCGTTACACGAGCGCATCAGGCTATCGAACGGGTGCAGGCGGGACTTCATAACGGCTTGTCCGGAGAACTCCTCTCGCTCGATTTGCAGGATTGTCTCTCTGCGCTCGGCGAAGTCACAGGCCAGATAACCAACCAGGAAGTATTAAGTAACATTTTCTCTAAATTCTGCATCGGCAAATAGAATTAATAATTACCAATCACCAATATAAAATCTATGATTTTATCAATGACCGGCTTTGGGAAAGCCGAAACACCATTCCGCGGACATAAACTCATTTGCGAGATCCGCTCTCTTAACTCCAAATCCATGGATCTGTCCGTTCGTCTGGCTGCGCCGCTGCGTGCTCACGAATGGGAACTCCGTACCATCGTTAACCAGCGTCTGGAACGCGGGAAAGTGGACCTGGCTATCTACGAGGATTCCGAAACCAAAGATTCCGATGCCGGATATACTCCCGTGAACTGGGAAGTGGCGAAGATCTATGCGGAGCAGTATAAGACTCAGTTTGCCTGTGACGCTGTTCCAGAAGCCGTAATGGCGGCTATCCTCCGTTTCCCCGATGTGCTGAAGATCCAGGAAGATCATACCGATCTCTCTGACGACGAGTGGAGTAGTGTGCAAAATCTCCTGAATCAAACCATCGATGCTTTCATCGCGTTCCGCACACAAGAGGGAGCTGCGCTACAAGCGATGTTCACCGAGAAACTGGATGGTATTGCCGATCTGTTATCGCAAGTAGAACCTTTCGAGAAAGGTCGCGTAGCGAAGATCAAAGAACGGCTGGAGCAAAACCTGGCCTCTCTCAGCGCACAACTTTCCGCAGATATCGACCATAACCGATTGGAACAGGAGATGATTTATTACCTCGAGAAACTCGATATCACCGAAGAGAAAGTGCGCCTCACCAATCATATCAAATATTTCCGTGAGACCATGGCATCCGAAGGAAGCGGAGTCGGCAAAAAACTCGGCTTTATAGCCCAGGAAATGGGCCGCGAAATCAATACTCTCGGCTCCAAATCCAATCAATCCGAGATGCAAATCATCGTGGTCAAGATGAAAGACATCCTCGAGCAAATCAAAGAACAAGTCCTCAACGTTTTATAAACGTTCCAACGGAACACTAAACGCCGTAAGGCAATAAACTATGATATATATCTTCTGTGCGCCTTCGGGCAGCGGTAAATCAACCATGGTGAAGCACTTGCTTACCAAGCATCCGAACCTCTTTGAACTCTCGGTTTCCTGCACCACGCGCCCTCCGCGTGGACAAGAAGTGAATGGCAAAGAGTATTACTTCATCTCGGTCGAAGAGTTCCAGAAACGCATCGAACATAATGACTTCATCGAGTTTGAACAGGTCTATGAAGGCCTCTACTATGGTACCCTCAAAGAAGAGATCGATCGTATCGAAGCAGCCGGTCGGCAAGTGCTCTTTGATGTGGATGTCAAAGGCGGATTGAACCTCAAGCGAATCTTGGGTGACCAGGCTACGTCTATCTTTATCTGTCCGCCCTCCATTGAGGAACTGCGTAAACGGCTCGAAGGACGCGGAGATACTTCTCCCGAGATGATTGAGAAACGTCTCGCAAAGGCCGAAGAAGAACTGTCGTACAAACCGCAGTTTGATCGCGTCGTCATCAACGATGACCTTCCTCATGCGTTCCAACAATTAGACGCTATCATTGATGAAAATTGGAATATACGGCGGTAGTTTCAATCCTGTGCATTTCGGGCACGTCGGATTGGCGAAATGGGTGATCGAGAACACCGATCTGGATGAACTGTGGTTTCTCGTCACACCCAATAACCCGCTTAAACCGGCCGACACCCTCGCTCCGGAGAACGAACGCTTGGCTGCAGTGCGCGAAGCAGTCAAAGAGATCCCGCATGTGGTCGTTTCCGACTTTGAGTTCTCTCTCCCTCGCCCGTCGTATACGGCCAATACCTTGCGCGAACTGCAAAAAGCCTATCCGGATCACCAATTCACTCTTGTGATAGGCGAGGATAACTTAACCATTTTCCCCCAATGGCGCGAATACGAATTCATCCTCTCTCATTTCCGTATTTTTGTCTTCCCGCGTCATTCCACGGAATCCCGTCATCCAGTATCGTTTAACAATGCGAAGGATCTCCGTTTCCTTAGCGAAGCACCCTATTTCGATATTTCCTCCACAGAAATTAGAAATAAAAATTCCTAAAAACTTGCATATTTGCAATTTTTGTTGTACTTTTGCAGCGCATTTATTTACTAACCCTTAAATAATTGTAGTATGAATAAGAATTTCTCTTTCCGTGGCTTGCTACTCTCCTCCCTTGTGGTGCTGGCTGCCATGTTGAGCTCTTGCTCAAAATCCGCGTACAAGAAAGCCATTCCTGCCGATGTACCCATCGTTCTGGAGTTGGACGTCAAGAACATCGGCCTCAAATCGGACTTCTTAGCTCAGAAAGACGATATTGCGGACCTGATTCTTTCCATTGATCCGGAGGATGCCGACCTCAAGAAACTGGCGGACATGCTGCGTACCCCGCAGGATATGGGTCTGGATATGCTTAGCCCGATGTATTTCTTTACCCCCTCGTCGATGGAAGAAGGCTATATCCTCGCTTCCGTGCGCGATAAAGAAACCGTGGCGAAGAAACTGGCGACGATTTCCGAAGCTGTTGAACTCTCGGAATCCGGTGACATCACATGGGTAGAAGAGCATGGTCGTCTCGTGGCTGCGCTTACGCAGAAGAGCCTCCTTCTCGGTTCGTCTAACAACCGTAATGATTACCGCGACCTGCTCGAGAACGATAAGTCCTTCTTCTCTACTGATGCCGGTAAGTTCTTTAAGAAGAATACGGCAGATATCACGGCTACGATCAATATGGAGAACCTCTCTCGCAAAGCAAAACGCGAGATTCGTTCGGAGGTAGAGCATCAGTTCCGCGACTTGCGCCCGTATCTCACGGAGGAGGTATGGGAGAAACTATTCGAGATACAATGTGTGGCTAATCTCGATTTCAAATCCAGTGAGTTTGACATTAACTTCTTTGTGGACGGATATGACGACGATGACAACAACTTGCTTATCAAGAAAGTGTCGAAAGAGACCCTCAAACTCATTCCGGAGCGTAATCTCCTTGCCCTCGTAGCGCTGGGTATTGACGGCGAAGAATACTGCAAGGCTATTGATAAAGCAATGGAAGAGACCGGTGCTAGTTTCAGCGGTGAAGAGAAGATGATCTATAATATGGTGAAGCAAATCCTGCGTAAGACCGACGGAACACTGGCTGCTGCTGTAGCGGGTAAGAACTTCGACTCCGATCCTGATTTCCTCTTTATCATGCCGACGCCGTTCAGCGAGATCAAACCGATGCTTGATATCTTTGGCGACGAGATTCCGAAGGACATCTATATCGACGGCGATAAGAAAGCCTTCTCGGTAACCAACATCCGCACCTATACCTACGGAGATGCGAAGCCGGCTTTCGAGAAAGCCGGTAATGCTACCTCGTCTTATGCGTATGCTTACGTGGATGCAGAGCCCATCGTAGATGCGTACTTCACGGAGCGTACACGTCGTACCATTCCGGAGGAGGTTCGTTTCCTCAATGCATGGCGTCGTCTCGCCGACCTGTTTGACTTCGCGCAAGCAAAAGTGGAGAAACGCGATGCGGCTTCTATCGAGTTTATTCTCAATGATGACTCCAAGAACTCCCTCGCACTCTTCCTGGAGCAGGGTATCAAGGTCGGAGTTGCCTGCATCGAGTACGATAAGGTACGCGCACAGCGTTATAACTATGACTACCTGCTCGACGAGGACTACTACGATTTCGAAGTAGTGGAAGCCGTCGATGCAGAAGAACCGGCCCCCGCTGAATAAGGGGAGAAAGTAGTTTGGTAATAATCGCCCTGTTTGAATGATTTCCGATATCCATATAGGATTCTCACATCCGATGCACTTCGAGCGCGGTAAAAACTACTGCGTCGAGGCTGCATCGGGTATCGGTAAATCATCCCTCTTGCATTTTATCGGTGGTTTTCGTTCCGATTATATCGGTACTATCACCCTCGATCAACGCGATATACGCGATTTCACACCCCGTGAACGCGCACTTTTATATCGGACCGAATTGGCGTATGTCTTCCAGGACCTGCGCCTTTTCCCGAACCTCACGGCCTTCGAGAATGTGCAGATAGTCAACCAGCAGACTTCCTTTCGTTCCGAAGAAGAAATCCGTGCGCTCTTTGAGCAGGTCGGCCTGTCTGATAAATGGGATCAACCGGCACGAATCCTCTCTTGGGGACAGCAGCAGCGTGTGGCTTTTCTGCGCGCCTTATGCCAACCTTGTTCCTTCCTGCTCATGGATGAACCCGTCAGCCATCTCGATGATGCCAATGCACGTATCATGGCCGATATTGTGACGCGCGAACAAACCAAACGAGGCTTTGGAATCGTCGTCACATCTCTTGGTAAGACACTTCCTATTCATTACGACCAACATCTGCAGTTATGAGACTTATCTGGAAAGTGTTACGCCAAAACCTGTCCATAGGACAGCTCATAGGATTTATCATCGCGAATATCATCGGACTTACCATCATCGTGTTGGGTGTCCAACTATACCGCGATATACAACCGATTCTCTCCAATAAAGCCGGCTTTATGCGACCGGACTTCATGGTCCTTACCAAACCCGTTTCTACCCTCGATGCCATCTCCGGAACGAAACCGGCATTCGAACCCGAAGAGATAGAAGAACTCAGACAACAGCCCTTTGTGGAGCAACTTGGAACCTTCACGGCTGCACAATATCGTATATACGGACAATTGGTTGTGAAAAGTTACGGTATTGATGTCGGATCGGATTTGTTCTTCGAAGCCGTACCCGATGACTTCATCGATGTCGAATCGGAGGAATGGACCTTTACCCCCGGAGATACCAAGGTGCCGATCATCGTGCCGCGCACCTATCTCAATCTCTATAACTTCGGTTATGCGCCTACTTCGGATTTTCCCGCTATCTCCGAATCCATGGTCAATAAGGTCGTGCTCAACCTTACCCTCTGGGGCAATGGACGTTCGGCTCAACTCAAGGGACGAATCATCGGTTTCTCCTCGCGCATCAATACCATCCTGGTGCCGCAGACCTTTATCGAATGGTCTAATGCGCAGTTTGCCCCGTATCGCCATCAGGGTGATGTATCACGTCTCATTCTGCGCGTCTCCAATCCGACTGATGAACGAATCGCTACCTATTGTAAGGAACATGAACTAAATATAGAAGGCGATAACCTGAATGCCTCCAAGGCTTCATGGCTTATGCGCATTCTGGTAGCTGTCGTGCTGGTTATTGGTCTCATCATTTGTCTTTTGGCGGCTTACGTACTGATGCTTTCTATCTTCCTGCTCATGCAGCGTAACCAGGAAGCGATTCGTAACCTCAAAGCCATCGGTTATACCTCGCATTATCTGGCGCGACCCTACCAATTGCTGGTCTTCCTGACGAACCTTGTCTCGGTCGGATTTGCCATGCTGATCTTAAGCTTCTCTCGGTATACCTATTTAAAATACCTCATCGGTTTGGCGCCGGACTTGCGTCCTGCCTCGCTCGCTGTGGCATGGCTCGTCGCGCTCCTCTTTGCCATCGTCCTCTCGGCCTTCTCGGCGCGTGTCATCTATCGCTCTATACGATAAAAAAACGGAGCATTTCAGCTCCGCTTTACTCTAAACTCTCAACTCTCATCTACTCGATAGAGTCCTCCATCGAATCGCCTACGATCTTGCGATACAACTCCTTCGGATCGGTTGCCTTGCGAATGATCTCGTGCAGGTCTTCGATCTTCACGCGATCCTGCGCCATCGTATCGCGATAACGTACGGTTACGCAACCGTCTTTCTCTGTGTCGTGATCTACGGTGATGCAGAACGGTGTACCTACGGCGTCCTGACGACGATAACGTTTACCGATACTGTCTTTCTCATCATATGCCACCTTGAAATCGAACTTCAACTCGTTCATGATCTCGCGTGCTTTCTCGGGCAGGCCGTCTTTCTTGACGAGCGGCATGATGCAAGCCTTCACCGGAGCCAGTACGGCCGGTAAGTGCAATACTACACGCGTGTCGCCGCCTTCGAGCGCCTGCTCTTCGTAACTCGAGCACATTACGCTCAGGAACATACGATCTACACCAATACTGGTCTCGATCACGTACGGTGTGTAACTCTGATTCAGTTCCGGATCGAAGTATTCGATCTTCTTACCTGAATACTTCGCATGACTGCTCAGGTCGAAGTTGGTACGGCTGTGAATACCCTCTACCTCCTTGAACCCAAACGGCATCAAGAACTCGATATCGGTTGCGGCATTTGCGTAGTGCGCCAACTTATCATGGTCGTGGAAGCGGTATTTCTCGTCACCCAAGCCCAGTGCCTTATGCCATTTCAGACGGAATTGCTTCCAGTGCTCGAACCATTTCAACTCCTCACCCGGACGAACGAAGAACTGCATCTCCATCTGCTCGAACTCGCGCATACGGAAGATGAACTGACGAGCGACAATCTCGTTACGGAATGCCTTACCGATTTGCGCAATTCCGAACGGAATCTTCATACGGCCCGTCTTCTGCACGTTCAAGAAGTTCACGAAGATACCTTGTGCCGTTTCCGGACGAAGATAAATCTTCATTGTGCCGTCTGCCGTCGAACCCATCTCTGTCGAGAACATCAGGTTGAACTGACGTACGTCGGTCCAGTTGCGCGTGCCGCTAATCGGACAAACGATCTCCTCATCCAGGATGATCTGCTTTAACTCGTCCAGGTTGTTATCGTTCATCGCCTTGGCAAAGCGTGCATGCAGCGCCTCGCGCTTGCTCTTTAATTCTTTCACCCGTTCATTCGTTTCAACGAACATCTCCTCGTTGAAACTCTCTCCGAAACGCTTGCGGGCTTTCTCTACCTCCTTTGCGATCTTCTCGTCGTATTTAGCAATCTGATCTTCAATCAGCACGTCTGCGCGATAGCGCTTCTTGCTGTCGCGGTTGTCGATCAACGGATCATTGAAGGCGTCTACGTGTCCCGATGCTTTCCATGTTGTCGGGTGCATGAAGATAGCCGCATCAATACCTACGATATTCTCGTGCAGCAGCGTCATGGAGTCCCACCAATAACGCTTGATGTTGTTCTTCAACTCTACGCCATTCTGACCATAGTCATACACAGCGCCCAGACCATCGTAGATCTCACTACTCGGAAAAACAAATCCGTATTCCTTGCAATGCGCTACGATCTTCTTAAATGTTTCTTCTTGTGTTGCCATAAAAATTATTTGCGATTTGACTAATTACTAATTACTGTCTGATGCCTTTGCACCAAACTGGCTGCAAAGGTAATGCTTTTTTTTGATATACGCAAGGCTTTTATGGAAAAAAAATCATTCAATTTACATTTTTTACTTGCATATTCCAAAATTTTGTTGTACTTTTGCCGTCGATTTTTAAATTTAATCGGATTAAAAACGAAAAACAACGTCAAAAGTATGAGTAATCTTCGTTTTGAAGCGTTAAAAACTGCATTTGAACATAAAACCACGGCGGTTGAGATGCCGGAAGGTAAAGTGAAGGACTATTTCGCGCAAAATGTCTTCACGCGTGAGAAAATGAAGGAATACATCGCCCAAGAAGTGTTGGATCAGTTATTTGATGATGTGGATAATGGCCGCACGATTCATCGCGACATAGCCAATGTGGTGGCTATCGGTATTCGGAAATGGGCGATGGATCACGGAGCTACCCATTTCACCCATTGGTTCCAACCCCTCACCGGAGGTACGGCGGAGAAACACGATGCGTTCTTCACCCTTAAGAACGGTGCATTGATGGAGGAGTTCAGTGGAGATAGCCTCTACCAGCAGGAACCGGACGCTTCGTCCTTCCCTTCGGGAGGTATCCGAAATACCTTCGAGGCACGCGGTTACTCCGCTTGGGATCCTTCGAGCCCTGTCTTCTTAATCGGTGACACGCTCTGTATCCCTACTGTCTTTGTGGCATATACCAGCGAGGCACTCGATTATAAGACGCCGCTGATTCGTTCTACGGCTGCCCTGTGTCACGCCGCGCGCGAAGTGTGCGCGTACTTTGATAAACAGGTAAAACACGTGCACGCGAACCTCGGTTGGGAGCAGGAGTATTTCCTCGTGGATGAATCGCTCTATACGGCGCGGCCGGATCTTTTACTTACCGGACGAACACTCATGGGCCATAACAGCGCTAAGTCGCAGCAGCTCGAGGACCATTATTTCGGGGCTATCCCTGCGCGTGTATTGGCCTTCATGCGCGAACTCGAATACGAAGCGCTCAAGGCCGGTATACCCGTTAAGACGCGTCATAACGAGGTGGCGCCTAACCAGTTTGAGATGGCGCCGATCTTCGAGGATGTCAATTTGGCCAATGACCATAACTTGCTCGTCATGTCTATCATGGAGCGTGTGGCGGAGAAACATCATTTCCGCGTGCTGCTGCATGAGAAACCCTATGCGGGTGTGAACGGAAGTGGTAAGCATTGCAACTGGTCGATGTCCACCAATACGGGTGTTAACCTGCTTGCACCGGGTAAGAATCCGTACCAGAACCTGCAGTTTATCACTTTCCTCGTCACCGTCCTCATGGCCGTGCAACGTCATAACGGACTGCTCAAAGCCTCTATCGTCAGTGCAACCAACGAACACCGTTTGGGTGCGAACGAGGCACCTCCCGCTATCATCTCTGTTTTCCTCGGAAAACAAATCAGCGCTGTGCTCGACAAACTCGAGCATGCCAAGGCCGAAGAGGCCATTATCATCAACGCCAAGAAAGAGATGAAACTCGGCGTAGCGAATATACCCGAGATCCTGTTGGATAATACCGATCGCAATCGCACTTCACCTTTTGCCTTTACCGGCAACCGCTTCGAGTTCCGTGCTGTCGGTTCTTCTGCGAACTGCGGAGCTGCGATGTTGGCGCTCAATGCGGCTGTGGCCGAACAACTCATGCTCTTCAAAAACGAAGTGGATGCACGTATCGAGAAAGGCGAAGCCAAGGAGCGTGTGCTCTTCGATGTCATCAAGAAATATATTATGGCCTGCAAAGCCATACGTTTCGATGGAAACGGCTATTCTGAGGAATGGAAAGCCGAGGCTGCAAAGCGTGGTTTGGATTGCGAGACCAGTGTGCCGAAGATCATTGATAATTATGTCCTCCCGTCCTCGATTCAGATGTTTGAGACGACCGGTGTCCTCAGCGCTGCGGAACTCCATAGCCGCAGTGAAGTGAAATGGGAAACCTACGTCAAAAAACTGCAAATAGAGAGTCGTGTCATGGGAGATCTTGTGGTCAACCATGTTCTCCCTGCCGCCAAGCGCTATCAGACTATGTTGCTGCAGAATGTATTGGCTGTCAAACAGGTCTTCTCGGCGGACGAGACGGCGTCGCTCAACGCCATGGACTATAGTATCATCAAGCAGATTGAGGAACACTCGGGTGCTATTCTCGAAGGGGTAGAGCATATGACTGACGCACGCCATAAAGCCAATCGTCAACCCGATGAGCGCAGCAAAGCAATCGCTTATCATGACAACGTCCTGCCGCTCATGGCGGACATCCGTGACCATGCCGATGCCCTCGAACTCATTATCGACGATGAGATGTGGACCCTGCCTAAGTACCGCGAACTGATGTTCATTCATTAAATTGAAATCTGAAATGCAGATCGCTCATAGAATACAACAGATAGCAGCCTCACAGAGTCTGACTATGGCAGCGAGAGCCGGGGAGATGAAGGCGGCAGGGATAGATGTGATCAGTATGTCGCTGGGAGAACCGGATATGGACACACCTGTACATATCCGCGAGGCAGCGAAGAAGGCTATCTCGGACGGTTGGTCGCATTATGGTGCGGTGCCAGGAATAGCCTCGTTGCGTGCCGCGATCGCCACACAGCAAAACAGCATTGCTGGAAATCAGATTGCATGGGAAGCGAATGACGTGATGGTTTCTGTGGGCGCAAAGATGTCGATATATAATGCGATTCAGACCGCGATAAACCCGGATGACGAAGTCATTATCCCGATGCCGAGTTGGGTGAGTTACAGTGAGATGGTTAAGTTGGCGCAAGGCAAAGTGGTGGCTGTGCATACGAAGTATGAAGACAACTATTGCATCACCCCGGAACAACTGCGCACGGCTTTGAGCGAGAAGACACGCATGCTGATTCTTTGTTCTCCTAACAACCCTACGGGTGCCATTTACAATCGAGAGAAGTTAGAGGCGATAGTGACCGTGTTGCGTGATTATCCTAATGTAATTGTGCTCTCGGATGAGATATATGCATCTTTGTCATACGATATCTCTCCCGTGACTCTGGCGGCCTTCGAACCCTTATCAGACAGGTTGATTATCGTGAATGGCGTCAGTAAGGCATATGCTATGACGGGATACCGGATAGGGTGGCTCTTGACCAAGAACTGGCCGTTCTTAAATGCCTGTATCCGTTTGCAAGGGCAACAGTTGACGTGTCCGGCAATGGTGGCGCAGAAAGCCGCCGAAGCCGCATTGACAGGTTCGCAAACATGTATGGAAGAGATGCGAGAGGTATTTGCACAACGACGGGAACTGATCTGTCGTTTGGCAGCAGATATCCCAGGATGGAAGTTCAATAAACCGCTGGGAGCATTCTATCTCTTCCCGGATGTGAGCGCGATAGGTTCCGGTGATGTCGTTGCAGAGATGTTAATGGAGAAAGCACATGTGGCTGTTGTGCCTGGTTCGGCATTCGGTTGCCCGGAGTGTATCCGTTTGTCGTACGCCATATCCACCGAGGAGATCGAAGAAGCCATGCGGCGAATTAAAAATGTATTCATGTAATGGAAACGAAGTATATCTTTATTACCGGAGGTGTAGCTTCGTCGTTGGGTAAGGGTATCATCTCGGCATCCTTGGGTAAGTTACTCCAGGCGCGTG
>ONTT01000008.1 GCA_900320865.1 uncultured Bacteroidales bacterium
ACCTTTACTTTCCCCAATTAAGTTTGTTGCGGAGGGATTTCAAGAAACTGTTATCGCCTATTTGCACTACTTTCACGGTGTAAGTCGCGCGCTCGATGTGCAGACTCATGTCCGTACTCAGACTCTGACTGCGACCGTCCACCGACACCATATACGAGTCGTAGCGGCTCGTCACGCGAATATCAAATTTCCAATCATCCGGTACTACCAGCGGCTTGACCGTCAAACTATGCGGCGCAATAGGTGTGAGGATGATACCACGGCTCTGAGGCACCATCAACGGACCGCCGATAGAGAGGTTATATGCCGTACTGCCCGTAGGCGTAGCGATCACCAATCCGTCCGAATGATAGGTGTGCAGTAATTCGCCGTTCACCTTGGTCTCAATAGTCAGCATGTTCGTCAAACCTTGCTTGAGGATCGCAATCTCATTCAGCGCATTCGGCGACATGATCAGTCCCTCGCGAACAATACCATCCTTGTCTATGATGCTCAAATTCAGCAGACTGCGTTGCTCAATCGTATATTGACCGGCTACCAACTGATTAAGAATTGCATCCAAATCATTAGTCTGTACTTCGGCCAGGAATCCCAAATGACCGCAGTTCACACCCAGGATAGGAATGTTTTTGTTTCCGATAGCAGCAGCGCTCGTCAGGAACGTACCATCACCTCCTACCGAAAGCGCAAAATCAATCGGCTCGCCGTAGATATTCTCCGGTTGCTTCTCGCCATCCCAATTCTCCGGGAAACTCGGATACTCACGCAGGTCCAATTCCTGCCTCAGTTCCTGCGACAGCATCACGTGCACGCCGCGCTCTGTCATGAATTGCAATATATGCCGCACCTCTGTCAAGGTGTTCGCTTTTAATGCATTTCCAAAAATCGCTATTGTCATAAGGCCACAATACGCTAATTTAAATTTGGCTGCAAAGTTACTACAAAAATTTGGAATATACAAGGATTTGACGGTAAAAATTAAATTTATTTAAATTTTTAATGGGAAATACTTGTTGTTCGCACAAGGATGCGAACGTATTTATTCTTATCTCGCTTCGCCCGCCCGCTTCTTTTGCCATAGCGTCCGTCACGTCGTCTATTATCCCGAATGTCATTCGGGTATAGCCGCCATGCCGCCCCGCCTGCTTCTTTCGCCCTAGCGTCCGTCACGTCGTCTATTATCCCGAATGTCATTCGGGTATAGCCGCCATGCCGCCCCGCCCGCTTCGGGCGTTTCTGTTTCGTCCATTGAAATCGGATTATATCCGATATTTTTCAAAGAAAAAATTCTCATTTATTTGCATATATCAAAGAAAAGCAGTACCTTTGCGGCGGCAAAGGTCAATGGCAATGAAAGGTATTCGTTGGATAGTTGTCTTGTGGGCAAGCTTGATGCTTAGTCCGATGATGGCGCAGACATCTGCGCTCGTTGTCGGCTTACGCGGCGGTGCAACGATACTCGACGTCGGAGGTACGGGAATGGTAGACCTGCGTTATGCCTGGTATGGTGATCTGATTGGCGGCTGTCATTTGGGTTTGGCGGTGGGTGCCGGAATAGGTTACGGACAGATTAATTTCAAAGGCAGCGAGAGCTTAGCCTATTCCCGTACAGATTATCTGGGCAACACGTTGGACTATTCGATTATTGCGGACTATAAACAAGTGAATCGCTATGCGAGCGCAGAAGCATCGCTGCTGGCGGCATTTAAGGTAAGCGGATTCACACTCAATGTCGGTCCGCGATTCATGCTGCCTTTCGCTACTTCTGCTACGCAGACGCTCTCTCGCGCAGATATCACCGCGTACTATCCGCTCTACGACGTATCTGTTCCTAATGAAGAGATAACCGGCAAATTAGCGACGCCGTATAGTCAATCTTGCGCTTCGGTGCTGCCGAAGTATAACCTTCTATTGGCGGCTGAGGCTGGCTGGGAGTTTGCCCTGTCCGGTAATCATAGTCTGGGCGTGCAAGCCTATGCTGATATTGGCCTTTGGTCTCCTAAGACTACTATCACCGACGTGCCACCTTTCATTAACGTCTATCCTATTGAGGCCGCCAACACGCCTGCGGAGGTAAGCGTCTCTGCTGCGCCCATTAATCCTAAGCGTTACATCGCTGTCGGTATACGCGTATATTATAAGTTCCAATTGAGTTCCGATCGTTCGCGCCGTATCAACACGGGCGACACCAAGGCTCACCGTAACCGTTATCTGGACCGCTGATGCATAAACGCCTGCTGTACATAGTACTAATAGTTGGACTGAGTTTATCACTTAGTCCATCGCTCTATGCGCAGAGTACACCTACAATCGTGGCTACGGGTAACTGCGGGGATCAGGAACCTTCCTACGACGGTTGTGTGCATCTATGCGATCAACCGAGCGCCACATGGACGCTCTATTCGGATAGCACGCTTGTCATCGAAGGAACCGGCAGGATGGGTAGTTGCATTACGGAATACCGAAATTCGTACGGCAGCAAAATCAAATCGGTTCATTTCTCTGCCGGCATTGAATATATCGGTCGGCTTGCCTTGTCGTATCTGAACAACCTGGAGAGAATTACCGTAGATCCTGCGAATCCTTACTATGAAAGTCCGGAGAACAGCAACTGCTTGATCGAGAAACAAAACGAAAACGACAAGAATGTCTTGCTCTTTATAGGCAACGGTTTTATCCCGGAAGGTGTAGAAGTAATGCGTGATTATGCGCTGTGCGATAACTACCGCATGACATCTGTCGAAATCCCGCGCAGCGTGAAGCAGATGGGTGAGACCACTCCGCCGTGCGGTGTAGGCCACACTTCGCCATTTTATCTTCCTTCGCTCACGGAGATTCACGTGAACTGGACCTCGGCGGACGAACTGCCTACATGGATGATGACGCCGTCTATCTATAGGGCGAATCAAATCACTTTGTATGTACCCTGCGGAACGAAGAGCATCTATAAAAGTGCACTCCCGTGGAAGAACTGCAAAGCCATTATAGAGGAAGGAAGTCCTGTGACGGTGAACGTAAATGACCCGTCGATGGGAACGGTAACAATAGAAATAATTGAATAACAAAATAACCCAAAATTGTATGAGAAAATTAAGTTTCATCTTGTTTGCACTCAGTATGAGTATTGGCCTCTGGGCGCAAATAATCCCAAGTGGAGACAAAGTCGCCTGCGGGAAAAGCGTTCGTATCACCGCGACGGAGAAAGAGGGGTACGAATTTGTAAAATGGTCCGATGAAGTGACCGACAACCCCCGTGTGGTGGCAGTGAACGATGCTGTGAATATCACAGCCGTCTTCAAACTCAAAGAGTACACCCTTGATCCGACTCTGTTCGGCGAAGGTGTAACGTTGAACGGCAGTTCAACCCCTATCACCGTCACGATGGGACAGGAGGTGACAGCATTAGCTACGGCTACCGATGAGTGCGAAGAGTTTAAGAACTGGAACGACGACAACACTGAAAACCCGCGTACGTTTACCTATGACGGGACAGCAACTCCGTTCACGGTCGTTTATGGAACCAAACTGTTCACCGTTACCGCTAACGCAGCGGCTACGGAGGGCGATATAACCATCGAACTTATTCCTTAATCGAAAATCGGAAATATAAATGCGGCGTTGGGCATTATACATAGTATTTCTCTGGACACTCGGTGCAGCGGCGGCTGAACTGACAGGCGTTCCTTGTGGCGCTACGGTTCGTCTGCGTGCAATAGCACCGGACGGATGGCATTTCGACCATTGGTCGGATGGCAGTACCGACTCTGTGTATCTGGTTGAAGTACGCTCTGACCTGCATTTGATTGCTTATTTCTCGTCTGCTTGCGAAGACTTTAATTTACCGGCTGTCGCACTTTATGACCGACTGATCATGCTCGATATGCGCTCCATACAAGCGTTGGGTTATTTCTTCGAGCCTCATCAAGTGACCTGGTACCGCGTCAAAGGGCAGCCTGACCCGTTAGACGATTCAGGGGATGCTTCCTCTTCCGACCCACCGGATGAAGAAGTCGGAACGGGCTATTACCTCACGTTGGATCAGAATTTAGTAGGCACTGGATCTTACTATGCATTAGTGGATATGAGTATCGACGCCACAGGCTTATTGTGCCCTATCATGCGCTCGCAGCTTGTGCAGTTCTCCGCCCCCAAGAACGCTGATTCTTCCGCGCAAAAGATTCTCCGCAACAACCAAATCTTCATCCTCCGCGGTGATAAGGTTTATACCTTGCAAGGCCAGGAAATAAAGTAATCCTAACCCCTGTAGCGCAGCGTCCTGTAGCTGCATGCTGTGTCCTATCTCCTTCGTCCATTTGCCTGGCATCGTATGGAGGTACTTTATAGCGTTTATGCGCCGCATATTCATGTGCGGCTCTTTCTTCTTCCATTCCAGGGAATAGTATTCGCCGCTAAAATGCTTCGTTTTTTTCACTTTTATTTGCATATATCAAAGAAAAGCAGTACCTTTGCACTCGAATTATGGACTTTGAACGACGGTCGAACGACGGTCAAGCGACGGTCAAGCGACAGTAAAAGCCAACGTGCAGCCAACGTCGCCCCGAAAATAAGCCAAAATTTATGTACTATACTATATTATATATTTATATATAATATACTTTTTAAGCACTGTGAATTTTTTGTTTTTTCTTGCATATATGCAATTTTTGTTGTATCTTTGCAGCGGATTTCAAAATACTCGACATGACAAAACTGAGTGTAAACATTAATAAAGTAGCTACGCTGCGTAATGCGCGTGGGGGTAATCTGCCTGATGTTCAGCGCTTTGCGGTGGACTGCGAGTTGTTTGGCGCGCAGGGCATTACGGTTCATCCGCGTCCAGATGAGCGTCATATTCGTAAGGAGGATGTATATCAACTGAAGTCGATGGTGACCACGGAACTGAATGTGGAAGGAAATCCGACGGAGGAGTTCCTGGCGCTGGTTTCGGATATCCGTCCGACGCAGGTGACGCTCGTGCCCGATGATCCGAACCAGTTGACCTCGAATCACGGTTGGGATACCCGTCGGCATCTCGATTTCCTAAAGGGCGTAGTGAACCAGTTGCACGCTTATCGTATTCGCGTGAGTATCTTCGTGGATCCCGATCCCGAGATGGTGGAGTATGCGCTGCGCACCGGAGCCGACCGCGTGGAACTGTACACAGGTCCGTACGCTGAGTTGTTTACGACCGATCCGAAAAAAGCCATCGAGAAATATCGTCCGGCTGCAGAGAAAGCGCACGAGTTGGGGCTCGGTATGAATGCCGGGCATGACCTGAACCTCAAGAACCTCAAGCCCTTCATCAAGGCCTTCCCTTGGACCGCGGAGGTTAGTATCGGCCATGCCATCATTTGCGATGCACTCTATCTTGGCATCCAAGAAACTATTCAAGAATATTTAGATCTTTTAAAATAATATGTTATTTCAAATTGACACAACAGCCCTGGAAGAGGTGCTGATTCCGGCGGAAGAGCCTGTACAAGAGTCTATTAACCTGTTCGAAATGGCGCAATATGGCGGATGGATCATGATTATCCTTGCTATCTTGCTGGCCGGAGCTTGCTATATCTTCATCGCTCGTATGGTAGTGATCAAACAGGCGACACGCGAAGATAAATCGTTCATGGATCGCATTCGCGATTATATCCATGAGGGTAAGATTGATTCGGCGCTGAATCTCTGCAAGCAGACAGATACTCCTTCTGCGCACATGATAGAAAAAGGTATCACGCGTATCGGCCGTCCGATGCAGGATGTACAGGTGGCTGTAGAGAACGTCGGAAACCTCGAAGTAGGTCGTTTGGAGAAGGGCCTTGTTATCATGGCTACGATAGCTGCAGGAGCCCCGATGCTCGGTTTCCTCGGCACGGTTCTGGGTATGGTTCAGACCTTCTATAACATGGCGCAGACCTCGGGTGGTATCATCGAGATGAGTGCCCTCTCGACGGGTATGTACCAGGCGATGGTAACTACCATCGGCGGTCTGATAGTAGGTATCCTGGCGATGTTTGCTTATAACTTCCTGGTAGCTCGTATCGACCGCGTGGTTCGTCTCTTGGAGAGCCGCACGATGGAGTTTATGGATTTGTTGAACGAACCCGCATAAGGTGTTATGGCATTAAAAAGACGAAATAGGGTAGAAGCAGGATTTGCGATGAGTTCCATGACGGACCTCGTGTTCCTCTTGTTGCTCTTCTTTGTGATGGCATCTACGATGTCTTCGCCGAACGATATCAAGATTAATCTGCCTACATCCCGTGCGCAGAAAGCGACTCGTCCGCAAGTGGCGAAGGTGTCGATCGATAACCTCGGTAATTATTTTGTGGCGCTGGGAAAAGAGAAACCGGTTGCCGTCGATCCGGAGAGTCTGGAGGGTTACCTCAGTGGTATCCAGGCGTCGGACTCCACGATGTATATCGCGCTGCATGCCGATGAGGATGTGGCATATAAAGAAGTGGTTCGTGTGCTCGATATCGCCAATGAGCATCATATGAAACTGGTAGTAGCTACCAAGAGATAAGAGCTAAGAGCCGAGAGGTAAGAGCTAATAGTTTAATGACAAAAAAACAAGAACGACATATTGTAGCGTCTATCGGTACACTGCTGTTTCTGGCTATTGTGTTTCTGCTGCTGTGGTTGATTAAGTTGCATGCTTACCAGCCGGAGCAGGAAGAAGGTATCGAAGTGGCGTTCGGCGAAGTGGAAGAAGCGGGAGGATACATGGCGGAGCAATCCGAAGCAGTGCCTCTGCCGGCTCCTGAACCTACGGCACCGGATGTGGCTTCTGCACCTTCCGACAACGACTTGATGACCTCGGAGGACGAAGAGACACTGGCTTTGCGTAAAGCGGCTGAAGAGGCCGAGAAAGCACGCAAACAGGCGGAGGCAGAGAAGCAGCGTAAGGCGCGCGAAGAACAAGCCCGTTTAGAGGCGGAGCGCAAAGCCCGAGAAGCGGCTGAAGCTGCCGAACGTGCCAAACAGGCCGAAGCCATCGCGAAGGCAAATCAGTTAGGCTCGCTCTTCGGGCAGTCCGGTAACTCCTCCGGTTCGGGCGACAGCCAAGGTGCCGGACAGAAAGGCAATCCGGTAGGACACGGTTCCAGCGGAGGTAATAACTGGACCTTATCCGGACGAAATATCAAAGGTACCCTTCCGCAACCGTCTAATGACTTCAAGCAGGAAGGAAAAGTTGTGGTACAGATACGTGTCAACGCGGCGGGAAATGTGATTGAAGCAACCGTTAAAGGCGGAGACGTATCGGACAAACAAACCCAACAAATCGCGCTCGATGCAGCACGCAAAGCGAAGTTCACCGAGGGCGATCATGATCAGATCGGAACAATCACCTATATATTCAAGTTAAATTAAAAATTTAACATTTTAGATTTAAGATTTATGAATTATCTCTTTTTGGACAATGGTTTCGAAGAAATCGAGGCTATCACAACCATCGATTTGTTACGTCGCGCTAAGATTGCTGTGACGACCGTCTCTATCACCGGAAACCCGATGGTTCTCGGCGCACATAATATTGCGGTCGAGGCAGACGGACTGATTGAACGAATTGACTTCTCCGATGCTGAGATGCTTATCCTGCCGGGTGGGCAAACCAAACTCGGTGAGTGTTCCGCTTTGTGCGAACTGCTCGTAGAGCATAATAATGCCGGCAAACTGATTGCAGCGATCTGTGCTGCGCCTATGGTACTCGGTAAACTCGGTATTCTCAAAGGCAAACAGGCAACCTGCTATCCGGGCTGCCAAGAACCTTTAGGAGAAAGTTATGTGGGTGGACTGGTAGTAGAATCGAAGAATATCATCACGGCCAAAGGCCCGGGATTAAGTGCTGATTTTGCGTTCTGTATCATCGAGCGTCTTGCTTCTTCCGAAGTGGCGGATGCGGTGTATGATGCGGCGCAGTATTAATAAATTACACACTTAAGGAGTGGTAATCAATCTCTATTATTCATCTTTTAAATCGGTATTATTATGAAAAAGAGCGTAATGAAAGTGTTTGCAGTTGCCATGGCAGTTGCATTCCTGACCGCTTGTTCCGCAAGTCTCGACAGCATGTTGAAGGACTATGAAGCAGCATGCAAGAAGGGCGATGCTGAGAAGGCAGAAGAGATCATGAAGAAAATTGACGAGAAATTCCCGGATGCAGAATTGACCGAGGAGCAACAAGAGCGCGTAGCTACGGCTACTCTGCAACTGCTCTTTGGCGGCGCTGAGGACTAATCAACGCAAGCCTGCAATCTTGTGCAGTTGAACGCTGAGACGCCAGAACGGGTGTAAGAGAATATAACGAACGGTCTCGTCGAGATTATCGTTTTTATCATCCGACCACTCGTCTATACCGCTCTCCATGAGCAAGTCTCCGTTATATCGTAGGGGCTGTAACATCCAATGTTCAGCCTCTATTTTTGTGCGCCAAACCTCCGGATCATACGTTCCCGTGAAGACCACTTTCACTTCGTTTGCTTTCTGTAAAGCCAAACGGGAAGGAATTTCACCCTTCTCATGAGGTTGCGGATGGGGGAGGGGAACCATTTTAGGCGAGCAGGTGATCCAATCAATACCTTCTGGAAGCGGATGGGTCCCATTGGTCTCAATACAGATATAAAAACCCGCTGCATGCAATGCATCGATCAGCGCTTTATCGACCTGCAGACTCGGTTCTCCTCCGGTCAAAACGCACATCTTACGCCGCTCGTTGGGCACGTCGTACAGCGATAACATCTCATTGACAATCTGCTCGGCTGTCATCTCCGTATATTCCGCAAAATCCGTGTCGCACCAGAGACAACGAAGATTGCATCCGCTGAAACGCACAAAGACAGCCGGGATACCTGAATGAGCACCCTCGCCTTGCAGCGTAAAGAATATTTCGTTAACTTTGTACAATGATTAATGATTAATGAATATCTCGCAAAAAATATTCATTGTTAATTATTCATTATTCATTTTTCATAAATCGCGATATTTCCTTCGGATTCTTGGACGGAGACCTTATAGCAGTTCTCTACATGGTCGCAGATCCAGCGCGCGATATTCTCGGCCGAAGGATTGACGTCCAACACCTCGTTGATATACTTATGATCGAAGGTGTCCTTTACGACTTTCTTGATGTGGGTGAAATCGGTCACCATGCCATCTTGATTCAACTCCTTCGCCTTGCAATACACCACGATAATCCAGTTATGACCGTGCAGGTTCTCGCATTTACTTTCGTACGACAGCATCAGATTATGTGCCGCGGATATCTCTATTCGTTTTTCTACGTAATACATCATTTCATCATTTTATCATTCCACCATTAACAATCGTAGATTGTTTTATCCTCAATTCCGGCTTGAGCCAGCGCTTCTTTGCGTTCGCGACACGTACCGCACACACCGCAGTGATGCTCTCCGCCTTTATAGCAACTCCAGGTCTCCGAGTAATCCAGATTCAACTCCTTGCCTTTCGCCGCTATCTCCGCTTTCGTTAGGTGCGTGTAAGGCGTGAGTAACTGCACCCCGTTCCAGGTGCCGAAATGAATGGCGTTATTCATTGCCTCCACGAACTCCGGTCGACAATCCGGATAAATCGTGTGGTCCCCTGCATGGTTTGCCAGCATGACATATTGCATCTTGTTATTCTCTGCAATGCCGGCAGCAATAGAGAGCATGATGCCGTTGCGGAATGGCACTACGGTGGATTTCATGTTCTCGTCGTCGTAATTGCCCTCGGGAATAGCATCCGCTCCTTCCAACAAAGAGGATTTGAAGAACTGCTTGATGAATGGCAGACGAACGACCATATGAGGAATTCCGAGTCGCTCACAATGGAGTTTCGCGAACTCTAACTCGCGGTCATTATGATTGCTGCCATAGTGAAAACTAACGGCCATGCCGATACGATATTGATACTCGTACAACATCGTTGTCGAGTCTAAGCCTCCGGAGAGAACGATCAATGAATCTTTCATTAATGGGAATGTTTAATGTTTCGTGTTTAGGGTAAACTGCTCGCGCAAACGCTGCGCTTTGAGGTCCTGATGATCTGCATCCGCATAGTTGGCAAAAGGATAGATGCTGATACCTCCGCGGGGCATGAAATAGCCGACTACTTCGAGGTACTTCGGGTCCATCAATTGCACCAGATCCTTCATGATGATATTCACGCAGTCTTCGTGAAAATCACCGTGGTTGCGGAAGGAGAAGAGATAGAGTTTCAGACTCTTACTCTCTACCATGCGCTCACGCGGGATATAACTAATGTAGAGATGACCAAAGTCCGGCTGACCGGTTTTGGGACATAGCGTCGTGAACTCGGGACAATTGAACGTCACGAGATACTCGTTCTCAGGATGTTTGTTCGGGAAAGTCTCCAGCACGCCCGGGTTGTAGTTATCCGAATACTGCACATGCTGGTTGCCAAGGAGTGTAACTCCATCTAATTCATTTTCTGTTCGCATTGTTTTCAGTTTTTTAATGAGAGGAAAAACAGTAGCTCTCTATGAATTATTGAATTTTGATTCCTGTAATGGTGTATTTGTTATTGCCTCGGATAATAACAATCTGTCCGTTCTGCCATTCTTTGCGCACAGGAGCGGTTTCGTCTTCCGTCTGATCGATACCCTCTTTGCGCCACAGACGAATCGAGAACGTATAGGCACGACGACTGATATAATCCGTTACGACAAAAGTCTTTGGAACATACGGACAGAAGCGCAAATCCATCTTTTCATTCGGATAGACGTGCGAATAGTTCGGGTCCGCCAAAGTGATCTCCGGCTGTACGGATCGCAGGCTATCCATGTCTTTGAACTCCTCCGCGTCCATCGCCAACTCGATCGCGTTCTCCGCTTGGTTAATCTGCGCATCGAAACCTTCTATGCTGAAAGCCGATATCTCAAGGAACGGCAAATCCAGTTCCGCCGGCTCTTCGCTCAAGAGATAGCTCATGATATTGAGAATCAACTTCTTGCCGTCTTCACTTAGAAACCTTGCCCCACTCATTGCGATCGGCAGGCAGATATATTTGCTTCCTCCGCGCATTTCTGCAGGTATCTCGTGAATACTTGTCTGCGGTTCACCAACGCCGTATAAGTCTTCGATACTCTGCGTGTATGCGGTCGCCAGACACCACGTGCCCGGTAAATCAACCTGAATCGGCATCAGACCTCTCTCCTCCATGTCGTCCAGAATACTTATCCTGCTGCCTGTCTCCAAATTGTCAAATCCTTTAAAGATAGGGTGCTCGGGATGCTCTACATAGATATCGAAGCACTTGTTGTCGCTGCTCTCCCATGTGCCTGAATGGGGTTCGCCCCAGCTTAAACGCCCTTGCGCATAGGTAAATCCTTGCATATTCAGCACCGGGATTCGACCGCCGCGAATAAGATTCAGAACGGCTTCGTTGTCCGCGTCTGCATTCGCAGAAATAACAGCGGCATCGAAGTTCTCCAATTTGACATCCGGCAGGTCATTCTGCTTGCAAATAGTTACGGCATAGCCCTTTTGATCCAGCAGCATGGCGATAGGTTCGTCGCTTATGCTTCCTAAGTCTTTGCAGGCCACCAAAACGGCTTTCGTTTCCGCAAAGCTACCGCAAGCCATGAGAACCATGACAAAAAGTATCCAAAATTTCTTCATTCCGTTTCGCATACGTTTCCTGTTTTCTCGCGCCCGATATAGGCACATGGGCACAATTCAGGCTGCAAAGGTACAACAAAAATGGGATATATGCAAATTTATTTGCAATTTTTGTAGAAAAATGTAATCTGCACTTGCATATATCAAAAAAAAGTAGTACCTTTGTGCGGTTTTTTATGGAGCCAAACTATCTTTACGTATAACAAACAATTTTGGAATAGTATGCAAAAGAGATTTTTATTTGTAGCGCTTGCGCTTGTTGCTGCGCTGACAATGACCGCGCAGGAAGTGGATAAGGCTAAAGTGACCGGAAATGCGGATGCTGCCAAGAAAGCAGGAGAGTCGTTGAAAGGTCTGGAGGCAGGGGAGAAAGCATGGAAGTTTGATGGTACACTCGGACTCAATGCTGCGGCGACCGGCCTTGTGAACTGGTCTGCCGGAGGTAAGAATAATGTAAACGGTATTGTATATGCGAAGTTGCACCTTCTTTACCATAAGGATGCGATTGCATGGGAGACCAATTTCGATACGGATTTCGGATTAACATGGATCCAACAGAAAGAGGACCCCTTCCAGAAATCCAGCGATAATATCAAACTCGCTACGAAATTCGGATGGGAGTTCCACAAAGATTTCTACCTGACAGTACTCGGTTCGTTCCAGAGCCAGTATGCGTTAGGACGTCAATATCAGGATGGGTATAATTCGATTATCTCGAAGTGGCTTGCGCCTTCGTACACGGACATCTCTGTCGGTATTGACTACAAGCACAGCGTGAACGGAGCGGACTTCTCTGTCTATCTGTCTCCGATTGCGGGGCGTGTCACCACGGCATATACCGGTAATACGTGGAACGAGCGTTATACCAAAGAGATGTGGCTGGCGGGTAACACCACGCAGACTGAGGCTGACTGGACACCGGCTATTTATCAGGAATTGATGGATAAGCACCAGGACTTGCGCAGTATGCTCCAGGATGCGCACGGAACGGTCAAGTATGACGAGAACGGTGACAAGTTATACCGCAATGCCCGTGCGGAGTTCGGTTTGAGTTTCAAAGGGTCTATCGCATATACCTATAAGGATTTCAAACTCAGCACGACGCTTGCTCTCTTCACCCCCTATCAAGGCAAGGGATTCAACGTGTATGAGAAATGGTTGGAGCAGAACCCCGGTAAAGGCAGGGATGATTATTATCAAGCGGGCTATTACTTCGATTATTCGAACAACAACCGTTTCTTCGGAATGTTCGATGTAGACTGGGATGTGGCTTTGAGCTATCAGTTCCTCAAATGTCTCCAAGTAACGCTTCAGACCAGCCTCAAGTATTATCCGGGTACGCTGATCGCTGCCGAAGAAGGTGGCAACCCCATTGAGCGGGAGCGTGTACAGTTCAAAGGTATCATCGGTCTCGGCGTAGGATATAGTTTCTAATTCATGGTTGCATTAGATGACCTCTCGCAAAATGTGCATCTCCTCCTGGAGCGCTATCAGGCGTTGCAGCAGGAGAATGCGGCTTTGAAGGAAGATATCGAGCGGCAGCGGCAGGAGTTGATTCGCACACATGGTGAGTTGCTGGAACTGCAGCAGAAAAACCGTCGTCTGGCTACTGCAAACGCCATGACTTCGGCAGAGAATGCGGAAGAAGCAACGAAACGAATAAATGCCCTCATCGCGCAGGTCGATCGGGCTATCGCTGTATTGAAAAAATAACTGAATACTGAAAACTGAATACTGAAAACTGAATACTGAATGCCGCCTTCTGACAAACAACATATAAATCTGCATCTGGACGCCCACACGGTGGGTCTTGATGTGCCGTTGGATCAAGAGCCGAATTATCGCCGTGCCGCGGAGTTGCTCAATAAGCGCTATCAGTATTATTTGAAGTTGCGCCCGAATGCTTCGGCGGAGCAGTTATGGATGTACACGGCATTGGAAGTAGCTGTTGCGTTGCAGTCTGATGTGCGCGAAAAGAGTCTCGAACCTGTAGAGAAAGAAGTGAAAGAACTAAACGAAGAAATACTTCGTATTTTAGAATCATAATTAATTAAATCAACCAACAATCATGTTAATCCCCATTTTATGTGTAGTAGGCGGAATCCTTTTAGGAGCCGGTATCTACTTCCTCATTACGCGCTTGGCAGCCGCTAACTTAATCAAGAAAGCGGAAGAAGAAGCGGAGGTAATGAAGAAAAACAAGATTGTTGAGGCTAAAGAGAAATTCATCGCCCTGAAGTTGGAGCACGACAATAGTGTGCGTGAGCAAGACAAACGCTTGCAACAGCAAGAACAACGCTTGCAGCAACGTGAGCAGCAGCTCAACCAGCGTCAAGGAGATGTACAACGCAGCCTCAACGAAGTGAATCAAAAGATCCAACAAGTGGAGCAACGTCAACAAGCGCTGGATTATAAGCAGCAAGAGGTAGAGCGGATGCACCATGAGGCGGAGAAACAGTTGGAGCAACTCAGCGGCATGAGTGCCGAAGAGGCTAAGAAACAACTGGTAGAAGCGCTCAAAGATGAAGCTAAGACAGCAGCCATGTCCTATGTCAATGAGATTATGGACAATGCGCGTCTCGAGGCGAACAAAGAAGCAAAAAAGATCATCATCCAGACCATTCAACGCGTAGCGTCTGAAACGGCTGCAGAGAGTACCGTTTCCGTCTTCCATATAGAGAATGACGAAGTGAAGGGTCGTATCATCGGTCGTGAAGGACGTAATATCCGTGCGTTAGAAGCAGCTACGGGTGTGGAGATCGTCGTGGACGATACCCCCGAAGCTATCACTCTTTCTGCTTTCGACCCCGTGCGTCGTGAGATAGCTCGCCTGGCGCTGCATCAACTGGTGCAGGACGGTCGTATTCACCCCGCGCGTATCGAAGAGGTCGTAGCGAAAGTGACCAAGCAGGTGGAAGAGGAGATCGTCGAAGTAGGTAAACGTACGACGATCGACCTCGGCGTACACGGTTTGCATCCTGAACTCATTCGTCTGGTAGGTAAGATGAAATATCGTTCTTCTTACGGCCAGAACCTCCTCCAGCACAGCCGCGAGACCGCAAACTTATGTGCGGCGATGGCAGGTGAATTAGGACTTAACGTCAAGGCTGCCAAACGCGCCGGTTTATTGCACGATATCGGTAAAGTAGCGGATGAAGATGTCGAACTGCCGCACGCAGAACTCGGTATGAAACTCTGTGAGAAATACGGAGAGAAACCCGATATCTGCAACGCAGTAGGAGCGCACCATGATGAGTGTGAGATGAAGAGTCTTATTGCTCCGATCGTACAGGCTTGTGATGCGATCTCCGGAGCTCGTCCGGGTGCACGTCGTGAGATCGTGGAGAGTTATGTGAAGCGTCTGAATGACCTGGAGAATATGGCGATGTCCTTCCCGGGTGTTGTGAAGACTTATGCCCTCCAAGCCGGTCGCGAACTGCGTGTCATCGTTGGAGCCGATAAGATTTCCGATAAAGACACCGAACTCCTCTCCTTCGATTTGGCAAAACGTATCCAAGACGAGATGACCTATCCCGGTCAGGTCAAAGTGACCGTTATTCGGGAGGTGCGCGCCGTCAATGTCGCTAAATAATCAGCCAAGTTTGGCTGATATAACAAAGGACTTCCGCTTTTCGTGGAAGTCCTTTGTTATAGGTAGAAGTCCTTTGTTAGTTCTTGATAGAAGAAACTCCGGCCGCCGTTTTTGTCCTCTATGAAGCAGCTGGAGTAAAAGCATATATACGGCATTTTACGGGCTTCGAGTTTTCTAAAATACATGATGACGCGTTTGGGCGGCTGACCTTCTTTGATGGATATACGGAGCATACTCACGCAATAAAGGAAAGATTCCTCCTTTGGGGAATACTTGGCCGACAACGCCAAGCGGGTAGCTACCCCAACCATCTCTTCTTCCGCAGAAGCAGGTAGAATGAGGGTTAGTACCCCTTCCGGTTTAAGCAGCCTCGTACTGTGGATAAGCAGATCTTCGTAACTGAGGGTATCCGTGTGTCTCGCCAGTTGGCGGGCTTTGTCGGGGTTCTTGAGGCTGTTTCGGAAATAGGGCGGGTTGGAGACGATGAGATCGTAATAGTTCCCATTAGAACATTTATCGTTAACCTTTTGCCACTCTTGGAGCGATGAATGGTAAGCCTGTAGCCGGTCAGACCAGGGCGAGGCTGCAAAATTTTCCTTGGCTTGCTCCACTGCGAACGGGTCTATGTCGATCGCATCAATCTGTGCTTGGGATTTCTGTTGCGCCATCATCAGGGCCACGAGTCCGGAACCCGTACCGACATCTAAAACGTGTGATGGATAGTCCGGAAGAGGCGCTTCGCAACCAAGAAGAACACCGTCCGTACCTACTTTCATCGCGCACTTGTCGTGCCGCACGTAGAATTGCTTGAATTGGAATCCTTCTGATGCCATTATTTCACTATTTCTATATGTTCGTGCCCGCATGAACAACCTTCGTGCTCATGAGCCTCCATCACGCAGTGAACCGTCATATATACGCCGAGCACCAGGAATAGAATCGCACAGATATGTCTGAACCATTTCTCGAAGGTCTGCATCTTGCTCGATAACTTCGCGATGCTCACCGCGCTGTAACTTACCAGCCATGCAATCAGCATAATCGGCAGGCCCGTTCCTAAACCGAACACCACCGGCATCAACCAATTCCATGCACTCGGTAAAGTCAACGTGATATCGATCATCGTCAGGAAATACACCAGTCGGTGCGGACAGAAAGCAATTGCAAAGAAGATACCCAGAATGAACGACCAAAGCCAACTGGCATTGGAGTCCGCGTTCTGCAGAAACTTACTGATTCCATGGTCGTGCTCATGGTGATGGTGCCCGCTAAAAAGCAATACGACACCGCAGATTAACATGAAACCCGCTAATATCGGTTCGCCATAATGTCCTAAGATATGCTGAATACCTTCCGTCTGAGCACCCATTAGGAACGGAATACTCAATAGCACATATGTCACTAACTTACCCAACACGAACATCAGTCCGTTCGTAAGCACCTTGCGACGGTTGTTGATCTCTTTGTCGATGTACCCGATTGCTGTGATACTGGTCATCAGCGTACACGGGTCCAATATCGTTAATAATCCTAATAATAAGGCCGTTAATAACTGCATGTCAATCTTCTGATTTTCGTCATTTTCACTTTTGCGGCTGCAAAAGTACTGCTTTTTCCCCATATACGCAAGAGTTTACGAAAAAAATAAGAAAATATTTGCATATCTGCAATATTTTTTGTACTTTTGCAGCGCATTTTATGTGAACATAAAAAATTACACACTATATGACTGAATTTAAGTATGCACCGATGTTTCAACTTGGTAAGGATGAAACGGAGTATTATCTGCTGACTAAAGACTATGTTTCGGTCAGCGAGTTTGAAGGACACGAGATTCTGAAAGTGGCCCCGGAGGCGCTGACGCTGATGGCGCAGCAGGCTTTCCATGACGTGAGTTTCATGCTGCGTCGCTCGCATAACGAGCAGGTGGCAAAGATCTTGCGTGACCCGGAGGCTTCTGCCAACGACAAATATGTAGCGCTGACTTTCCTGCGTAATGCCGAAGTGGCTTGCAAGGGTCAACTGCCGCTGTGTCAGGATACAGGTACGGCGATCATCCACGGTGAGAAAGGACAACAGGTGTGGACGGGCTTTGAAGACGAGGAAGCCCTCAGCCGCGGTGTGTTCAACACTTACACCGAGTGCAATCTGCGTTACTCGCAGAACGCTCCGCTAAACATGTACGACGAAGAGAACACCAAATGCAACCTTCCGGCGCAGATTGACCTGGAGGCTACTGAAGGCGCGGAGTATAAGTTCCTCTGCGTCACCAAAGGTGGCGGTTCGGCGAACAAAACCTATCTCTATCAGGAGACGAAAGCACGTATCCAGAACCCGGGTACTCTCATCCCCTTCCTCGTGGAGAAAATGAAGAGCCTTGGTACAGCGGCTTGCCCGCCGTATCATATCGCCATCGTGATCGGTGGTACTTCGGCTGAGAAGAACCTGTTGACCGTCAAATTGGCTTCGACCCATTTCTATGACAGTCTGCCTACTTCGGGCGATGAGACCGGACGTGCGTTCCGCGATATCGAGCTCGAGAAGCAGTTGCTGCAAGAGGCCTATAAGATCGGTCTGGGTGCTCAGTTCGGCGGTAAATACATGGCGCATGACGTGCGCGTCGTTCGTCTGCCGCGACATGGTGCTTCGTGTCCGATTGGTCTGGGTGTTTCGTGCTCTGCCGACCGAAACATCAAGTGTAAGATCAACAAAGACGGTATATGGATCGAGAAACTCGATAATAACCCTGCTTCCCTCATTCCGGAGGAGTTACGTCAAGCCGGCGAAGGCGATGCCGTTCGTATCGACCTCAACCAGCCGATGAAGGATGTGTGTGCTATCCTGACAAAATATCCGATTGGTACGCGTCTGAGCCTCAACGGCACGATCATCGTGGGTCGTGATATCGCGCACGCCAAGATCAAAGCGCGTCTGGATGCCGGCGAACCGATGCCGGAGTACCTGAAGAACCATCCGATCTACTATGCCGGTCCGGCGAAGACGCCTGCAGGCATGGCTTGCGGTTCAATGGGTCCGACGACGGCCGGTCGTATGGATCCGTACGTAGATGAGTTCCAGGACCATGGCGGTTCGCTCATCATGTTGGCGAAAGGTAACCGCTCTATCGACGTGACCAACGCGTGTCAGAAACATGGCGGTTTCTACCTCGGTTCCATCGGTGGTCCTGCAGCCATCTTGGCGCAGAACAACATCAAGTCCATCGAGTGCGTCGAGTACCCGGAACTGGGCATGGAGGCAATCTGGAAGATTGAAGTGGAGAACTTCCCGGCATTCATCCTTGTGGACGACAAAGGAAATGATTTCTTTAAGCAACTCAAACCCTGTGCGGGTTGCACAATTCTCTAATGGCAAATAAAAGACGTAAATATAGGTTAGCGATGCTGGACGACACCACGCTGCGCGAAGTGTTTCACTTTCGTGTCAGTCTCTTGGGTGCCGTCAGCGTCATTACCATTTCCATCATTGCCTTGATCGTACTGCTGTCCGTACTGATCGTCTATACGCCGATTCGTAATATCTTACCCGGATATAGCGCCAGTTTACGCCAACAACTCATCGATGAGTCTGCACGGGTGGATTCGTTGCAAGCCGATCTTCGTTTGCAGCGTCAGTACTTGGATGTCATCAAAGCCCTCACGGCCGGAGATATCCAGTCCGATAGCGTGCAGAGTCTGGATTCGTTGCAGCGTGTAGAGAAAGTGCAAATCGTATCGCAGCCCAACGAAGCGACAGAAGCGTTCATGGCGCAGTACGAGCAGAAAGAGCGCGATCGTTTGATGCTCTTCTCCTCTACCGCTCCGCGTTTTGTGCGCCAACTCTATCGTCCGGTGCGAGGTATCATTGTTGCTTCGCCCCGTCCCGACCACCATGTGTATGGTGTCACGGTGCATGCAGCGAAGAACGAGACCGTGGTGGCTACTACGCGGGGTACCTTGGTGTCGGTAGAACGACTCATGGATGATACCTATGCAGTAACCCTGCAGCATGGCGACATGATGACCTCTTATCGCCATGTAGGACATGTGCTCAAACCGCAAGGCGCGAAAGTGGAGGCCGGTGAGTCCATCGGACTCATGGACGGAGAGCATGACTTGGTTGTCGAACTATGGGATGCGGGTCAGTTTGTGAACCCCGAGGAGGTAATTGTATGGTGAAGCAACTTTGTATCTTAGGTTCGACGGGTTCGATAGGTACCCAGACGCTGGATGTGGTACGTGCTTATCCGGAGCGCTATAGTGTGTATGCTCTCTGTGCGCACCGGAGCATCGATAAACTGGTAGAGCAAGCGTTGGAGTTTCATCCGGAAGTGGTATGTATCGCCGATGAGAGTCTGTATGAACCGCTGAAGGAAAGACTCTCTTCTCTCAACTGCAAAGTATGGGCCGGAGCGCAAGCTATTGCGGAAGTGGTCACGATGCCATCCATTGACATCGTGGTGGCTGCGATGGTGGGATATGCCGGTCTGCAACCGACGATCGAAGCCATCAAAGCCGGTAAGACGATCGCGCTCGCGAATAAAGAGACGCTTGTTGTGGCGGGAGAGATCATATGTGACTTAGCGCTCAAGCATCATACTCCTATCTTACCGGTCGATAGCGAACACAGCGCTATCTTCCAGAGCCTTGTCGGAGAAGACCGCAGCGAGATAGAGAAGATCCTGTTGACCGCCAGTGGAGGACCGTTCCGTACCTTCACGCTCGAGCAGATGAAGACCGTCACAGCGGCTGATGCACTTAAGCATCCGAACTGGGATATGGGTGCGAAGATCACGATTGACTCCGCTTCCATGATGAATAAAGGTTTCGAGGTTATCGAAGCGAAATGGCTTTTCGGGGTGCCGGTAGAGAAGATACAAGTGTTGGTTCATCCGCAATCTATTGTACACTCTGCTGTGCAGTTCACGGATGGAGCTATCAAAGCGCAACTCGGTGCACCGGACATGCGGTTGCCAATCCAATACGCCCTCTCGTTCCCAGAGCGACTGGCTAGTGACTTCCCTCGTGTTGATCTCTTTGCATTAAAGGACCTGACCTTCGAACAACCCGATCTAAACCGCTTCCCGAACTTAGGCTTGGCGTACGACGCTATGCGTCGCGGAGGAAATATCCCGTGCGTCCTCAATGCAGCGAACGAAGTGGTGAACCTTGCTTTTCGCGAAGGACGATGCGGGTTCTTGCAGATGAGTGAGGTCATTGCCGACACGATGGCCAAAGCTACCTTCATTGCCAAACCGACCTATGAGGATTACGTTGAGAGCGATTCGTCTGCTCGCCGAATCGCAGTTGAAAGTTTAAAGTTTAAAGTATAAAGATTAAAGAGATGATTCAAGCAATTCAATTGATACTCGCCCTTTCTTTTTTGGTGTTGATTCACGAGTTGGGACACTTCACCTTTGCACGTATCTTCAAGGTGCGTGTCGAGAAATTCTATCTCTTCTTCAACCCCTGGATTAGTATCGTCCGGTTTAAGAAGTTCAACGGGAAATGGCATGTGAAATTCTTTGCGAAGAACGAAGATGAAGAGTGGGCAAAGTACCCGGATAACACGGAGTGGGGTATAGGATGGCTTCCTTTTGGAGGCTATTGCGCGATCGGTGGCATGGTCGATGAGACGCATAAAACAGAAGATCTGTCTGCCGAACCGCAACCTTGGGAGTTTCGGTCCAAACCGGCATGGCAGCGCCTGCTGATCATCCTCGGAGGTATCCTCGTGAACTTCATCGGTGCCCTTGTTATTTTTATCATGCTCCTCTGGCAGTGGGGCCAGGATACCCTTCCGCTCCGTAACATAGACTCGGGATTCTATTACTCCGAACTCATGCTCAACGAAGGATTTGAGCAGCAGGATAAAATCCTCTTTATCAATGGAGAAGAACCGGAGGATCTGAGCGAAGTGGTCAAGTGGTTGATTATCGAAGGCAAGAAAGACGTAACGGTGCAACGTGGAGCCGATACGCTTACGCTCACCATGTCGGATGACCTGGGTACGCGCTATCTCGCGCAGCAGAACGAGTTCGATAAAACGGAGCGTGAGAAGAAACGTGCAGACGGCACCTATACCAAGCGGCATTTCCAACTGCTCTCGTATTGGATCCCTTGTGTGGTAGACACGGTCTTCCCGGACAACGCTGCGGCTTTTGCAGGCATGCAGAAAGGGGATAGCATCGTATCCATCAACGGTGTCGCGACGCCCTGCAATGAACTGATGAATCAGGAGTTGCGCAAGCATGCGTGCGACTCGATCACCATCGCGTATTATCGGGACGGTGAGTTGTGTTCCGCCAGTGCGTTCTTGGGCGACAGAGGTACGTTAGGCGTAGCGATGCACATGGACTTCCGCTTTGAGCATCAGGATTATACGTTCCTGCAGTCTATTCCGGCGGGCATTCAATACGGATGGAATATCTTAGTGGTGTATGTGAAGCAGTTCCGCCTCGTCTTTACCAAAGAAGGAGCACAATCGGTTGGTGGCTTCGGTGCCATCGGTTCTATGTTCCCCTCGCGATGGAGTTGGGCGGCTTTCTGGGAAATGACAGCTTTCCTGAGCATCATTCTGGCCTTCATGAACTTCCTGCCGATCCCGGCACTCGACGGAGGATATATCCTCTTCCTGTTGGTCGAAATGATCACGCGCCGCAAACCCAGCGATAAGTTCCTGGAGATAGCAAACGAAGTAGGTTTCTGGCTCTTGTTGGCACTCCTGATCTTCGCAAATGGCAACGATATCTTAAAACTATTCTTCTAAAAACTAAAATCCCAATTATTTTCCCAAGTCGGAAATTTGGCACTGTCGCAAAAATGCACTACTTTTGCATCGTCAAACAAAATGAAGCATGACAATGAAAAGATCAATCACAATTATTGCGCTCTTCCTGCCTCTGCTGCTGTGGGCTAAGAACCCCACGGTCAGCGGATACGTCACGGACGTGCAGACAGGAGAGCGACTCATTGGTGCGACGGTGCAGGACATGCGTTCGGGTGTGGGAACAGTAACGAACGTCAACGGCTTCTATTCGCTGACCATACCATCCGATACCATCCAACTCCAAGCCGGATATGTTGGCTACGACCGAACGCTGTCGGAGGCATTTATGTTGGATGCGGATACGCTTGTTGAGATGATGTTGGTTTCTGCTACGGTGCTTGAGGAAGTGGTGGTGGAAGCTGGACATTCGGTCTCGGGAACGCATTCCGTACAGATGTCTGCTGTCGAGGTTCCCATTTCGCAAATCAAGGGCATCCCTGCTATCGGAGGCGAAGTGGACGTCCTTAAGGCGATTCAGTTATTGCCCGGTGTCCAGTCTGGGGCGGAAGGTTCTGCCGGACTGTATGTACGTGGCGGAGGACCGGATGAGAACCTGATTCTGCTCGATGGGGTGCCGCTCTATTCAGTCAACCATATGCTGGGATTTTTCTCCGTTTTCAATGCCGATGCAATAAAGAACGTGACGCTATACGAAGGCAATTTCCCTGCGCGCTATGGCGGAAGACTTTCTTCTATCATTGACGTAAGACAAAAAGACGGAGATGCCTATGGCCACCATGGCAACCTTACCGTCGGATTGGTTTCTACTAAGTTGAGTGTCGAAGGACCCCTTTACTGGACAAAAGACGAATGGCGCAAATACCGCAACAAAGAGGCCGTCAAAGGACAAACTACATTCAATATCTCTGCGCGTAGAACGCTGTACGATCTTTTCATTGCTCCTATTGCTGCGATTGTCTCCTCTAGAGAGAGCAACGGAGAACAAGTTGCAACGGCGGGCTATTATTTCTATGACCTCAATGCAAAACTGACTCATACCTTCTCCGAAAACGACAAACTCAGCGGTTCGTTTTATATGGGGGACGATGTGATCTATGCGCGAATCAAACAAAACGAATCCGCTTCTGCCGGCTCTGATGTCGGGTTTATGAGAATGCGTTACAATTGGGGAAACCTTTTTGCGGCGGCGAATTATGAACATCGTTTTAACGGACGGATGTATAATACCTCCCAAATCAGTTATACCCGTTATAAATACAAACTCGGGCTGACAGAAGAAGTGGATAGCAAAGCGGCCAAAGAGCATATCGAAGTAGGGATGGATTATAACTCCTATATCATGGATCTCATGGCGCAAACCAATTTTGAGTGGCGCCCGAATAATAAGCATGAGGTCCATTTTGGCGGTAACTATACCTTCCATACCTTTCGTCCGCAGGTAGGACGCGTGCAGGCTTCTCAAAAAACGGACAGTACGTCGATGACCATTGATTCCACCTTTTCCATAGGAGGGACCAATTATGCCCATGAAGCGAATGTGTATATCGAGGATACCTATACGCCATGTTCATGGTTCAAACTCAATGTCGGTCTTCATGCCGCGCTTTTTCATACCGACAACACTACGTATCCTTCCATTGAACCACGTGTGGGTATGAGGTTCCTGCCGCACAAGGATGTGGCAATCAAGATGAGTTATGCCTATATGAGCCAATACGTGCATATGCTCTCCAATTCTTCTGTATCTCTTCCCACTGATCTCTGGGTGCCTGTGACGGCGAAGATTCCTCCGATGCACTCGATGCAGGCTGCAATTGGAATCACCTATAATGTCCTTAATCAAGTCGAATTGTCGGTAGAGGGCTACTACAAACGGATGATCAACCTCTTGGAATACAAGGACGGTGCTTCCTATATGACCAGCAAGAACTGGCAGGAACTGGTCTGCGTCGGAGACGGTTGGAGTTACGGAGTACAGTTTCTCGCGCAGCGTAAGGTCGGGCCTGTTACTGGATGGATCGGCTACACTTGGTCGCGGACGATGCGCCAGTTCAACCGCGAGGGACAGGTCATCAACTATGGCAAACCCTTCCATGCCAAATACGACCGTGAGCACGACCTCAGTGTCACGCTCCAATACCAAATAAACAAGAAATGGGAAGTGGCTGCAACCTTTATCTATGGAACAGGTACGCGAGGTACACTTCCGCTGCAAACCGCTTCGGACTACCTTTTTTATAATGGCTGGACTTCTAATCGCACTGTGAATGTTCCGATAGTAGAGGAGAGAAATAACTACAAAATGCCCGATTACCACCGCTTGGATCTGGGAGCCACATGCCACCTCCCCGATAAAAAGCATAAAGGCTTTGAACATATAGTAAATATGTCCGTCTATAACGCCTATTGTAATTTTAACCCCTTTCTGGTGTATGTGAAAGGAAGTAATTTGTATAAATTAAGCCTTTTCCCGATTTTACCCAGTGTAAGTTACACATTTAAGTTCTAATTCTAATGAAACGATTGGTATTATATATAATTGGTTTGTTACTCGTCTGTACATCATGTGAGCGCCGCATTGAATACAATGGGGAAATAGCGCAACCGCGGTTAGTTATGCAGGCTGAGGTAGGAGAGGGAGACACGATAGTTCGAGTCTATGTCTCACGCTCCAGATTCTTCTTGGAGAGCGGTTCCGATCTCCCCGATGATTATCTGATGCCGGACGCCCTGACGGAATTACAGCGTGAAGGGGGAGAATGGCAGACAATGAAATGGTCCCCAGCGGACAAAGCGTTTGTTTTAAAGGTAAGTCCGCTCCAAGTGGGAGAGACCATTCGCGTGCGCGCTTCCCATCCGGACTACACCTCCATTGCTGCGGAGCAAAAAGTAGTGTATAAACCCTTATGCTTGGTTCAGTTCTATAACGGACAAGAAAATACATTGATGTACAATAAACATAAGCGATATATCGTACTGAATATGCTGCTCCAAAACTATATCTTGACGGATGATGTCACGTTGGGATTCTGCGTAACATGCCAATATTCACTCATGCGGAAAACATTACCTCCTGATATAAAGCTTATTACTTCTTCCTATCTGCAGTCCTTTGATGAGATATTCGCTTCAGCCGATAATATGTATTCCAGCGAGGTGGGATTTAATTCGCGCTTTGAATTGTTTCTTATGCCCGGATACCCCAATGCGAAACTTACGGAACTGCGTATTCCTCTTTTCGGTCCTGCGAATTGGGAGGATTATGAATTGTCGGTCGAGGAATTACATATCAGATTTAGTGCGCATAATGAAGATTCTTATTTGTACCGCAAATCAATGTATGCGGCTCTTGAATCGGGGAGAGGGGATGGACCCGATATCGGCGCGGTGATGAATGATATGTTGGGCTCGGAAGAACCGGTGCAAATATATACCAATATTGCGAACGGATATGGTATCTTTGCAGCATGCTCCAGATATAGTATTGATCTTAAAAACCTGAAATTAGTAGAATATTAACATACGAATATGGATTATTTTGTACATGAGTCGTCCTACGTGGACGAAGGTTGCCAAATAGGAAAAGGCACCAAAATCTGGCATTTTAGCCATATTATGTCCGGATGTACAATCGGAGAGGACTGCAACATAGGCCAGAATGTCGTCATCTCGCCCGATGTGGTACTTGGACGTAACTGTAAGATCCAAAATAACGTTTCCGTTTATACCGGCGTGCGTTGCGAGGACGATGTGTTCCTCGGACCTTCAATGGTCTTTACCAATGTCATCAACCCGCGTGCTGCCGTCAGCCGAAAAGACGAATATCGGCCTACCATCCTTAAACGTGGTGTCTCCGTCGGGGCAAACGCCACTATCGTCTGCGGCCATACGCTTGGCGAATACTGCCTCATCGGCGCCGGTTCGGTCGTTACAAAAGATGTACCTCCTTACGCCCTAATGGTCGGAAATCCTGCCAAACAAATCGGCTGGGTGAATGCCCACGGCGATAAATGTGCCTCCCTCGAAGAAGCCAAAAACTCATAAATCATAAATCAAAAATCAAAAATCATAAATCATAAATATTACGTATGATACAGCGAATTCAAACAATTTATTTATTGGCCGTAGTGGCATTGGGTATAGCCCTGATATGGCTTCCCGTAGTGGAGTTTGTAACACCGGAAGAAGCCTCGGAATTGCAAATCTGGGAGATGACCGCCATAGGGGGAGTGCCCTTGCAGGGACTTTGGGGATTGTTGGTAGCAACCTTGCTGATTCCGGCGCTTGCACTCGTGGATATCTTTTTGTTCAAAAAACGTATCCTTCAGGCGCGTTTGAATATCTTCACCGCTATGCTTTGTCTGGGCTATTATGGAGTGCTGGCGATCTATGTATGGCAGGCTAAACTGGCTTTAGGCGTAGATTGGCATATCATGCCTTGGGCTTCTTTCCCGCTCGTATGTTTTGTATTAACCATCATGGCTACCCGCCGAATTCTCAAAGATGAGGCACTCGTGCGTGCGGCCGATAGAATCCGATGAATATGAGTATCTTAAATACGATCCTTCTCCAGGTTCCCGCACCTACACCTGAGCAGATTGAAGCCAAGCGGGACTCGATCCGTGCGGGAGCACGCATGATGATTGAAACGGCGAAAACAGACCCCGAGACGTTCTGGCAGGAGGTCGGCAAAGCTGCATTGAATTTTGGTATTAAAGTGCTGGCAGCGCTCCTCATCTTCATCGTCGGTATTCTGCTCATCCGCTGGATTCAGAGACTTCTTAAGAAAGCGTTTGAGCATCGAAAGACGGAGCAGACCATCGCCTCCTTCGTGTCGTCCTTCGTGTCTATCTCCCTGACAGTACTGCTGGTTGTCATCTCGGTGGGCACTCTGGGAATAAACACTACTTCGCTCGCAGCGTTGCTTGCCGCTGGAGGTATGGCTATCGGTATGGCGCTCTCCGGAACGGTGCAGAATTTCTCCGGTGGTCTGATGATACTTGCCTTCAAACCATTCAAGGCCGGCGACGTAATTGAGGCACAAGGTACGCTCGGAACAGTGATCGAGGTGAATATAACGGCCACGAAAGTGCTCACGCCCGATAACCGCGTGGTGATCCTTCCGAATGGAGCGCTGTCTAACGGCGTAATCAATAATTTCAACGGACGCCCTTTGCGACGTATAGAATGGTCTGTAAGTGTTTCGTATGGAGTGGACGCCGAGAAGTGCAAGGAGGCAATTCTTGAGATTGTCAATTCCGACCCGCGTATTCTGAATAAGGATACAGATGTCACCGAACTATACAAAACTCTTGATGTGTCGTCTTATCAGCTTTCTACCGTTAATTATCGGATGGACGCTATTCCTGATCCTTTTGTGGCTCTTAAGCAACTCAATGCAAACGATATCACGTTTGTTGTGCGTGCTTGGGTTGTCGGTAAGGACTATTGGGATGTGTTCTTTGTAATGCAAGAGCGGTTCTATACCGAGTTGCCGACGAAAGGATTCACGTTCGCTTATCCGCATGTGGATGTCACGATGTTAAATTAGAAATTACAAATTACAAATTGGAGGTTCTCTTAGGCAAAACATTAACTGAACTGCAAGAGGTCGCGTTAAGCGTAGGATTGCAGAAATTCGCGGGCAAGCAGCTCGCACAATGGCTCTATGTGCAGCGCGTTCGTTCAATTGATGAGATGACGAATATCTCGCTCAAAGGACGCGAAGCACTCAAAGCCCGCTATACCGTCGGTCGACATACTCCTGTTCGCGAAGCCGTCAGTGTGGATGGTACAAGAAAGTACCTGTTTGAAATCTCCAATCCCCAATCTCTCAACTATATTGAGAGCGTTTATATTCCTGAAGAAGACAGAGCTACGCTTTGCGTCTCTACGCAAGCGGGCTGTAAGATGGGTTGTCGCTTCTGTATGACCGGCACACTTGGTTTTCATGGTCAACTTCCTGCCTCAGAGATCCTCAACCAGATCTTCGAAATAGATCAATTAGCAATCACCAATCACCAATCATCAATTACCAATCTGGTCTATATGGGTGAAGGCGAACCGATGGACAATTTGGATCATGTCCTGCGGTCTCTTGAGATCATGACAGCCGAATACGGTTGCGCCTGGTCGCCTAAACGCATCACTGTCTCTACCGTTGGTATTCCGAACATGAAGCGTTTCTTGGATGAGAGTGAGTGTCATCTGGCGGTCTCGATGCATAACCCCTTTGCGATGGAACGTGCAGCCATCATGCCGGCTGAGAAGATGATGTCGATCACGGAAGTCGTGGCTCTGCTCAAGCAATACGATTGGTCTCATCAGCGACGCGTGAGCTTCGAGTATATCTGCTGGGCAGGACAGAACGATACGATTCGCCACGCGAAAGAACTGCTCCGTTTGCTGAAGGGACTGAACTGCCGCATAAACCTCATCCGTTTCCATGAAGGGGTAGAGGATATCAAGTCTGACCGTCATTTCCCGGGCTCGAATGAAAAGCAGATGGAGTTCTTACGCGACTATCTTACACAAAATGGCCTCACTACAACGATTCGTAAATCGCGCGGTGAGGACATCCTTGCGGCTTGCGGTATGCTCGTCAATTCCCTAAACTCTAAACCCTAAACCTTAAACCCTACAGCAATTTACTCAACTGCTCGTAGTACTTCGGTGATACGGGGACAGATTTGCTCTGTGCCACATCCAGTTCTGCCTGAATAAATCCTTCCTTGTCTCTACGCAGCACTTTCACGTGTTGCGGATTGACGAAATACGAACGCTGGCAGCGGATAATACCATGTTTCTCCATCAGTTCTTCAATACCTCGCATCGATTGACGCAGCGAGTATTCTTTTAACTTCTCTCCCTCCATGTAATGAATCGAGATGTAGTTCTCCTGTGCCTCCACGAAGAGAATCACATCGTGCGCTATCACCAGTTTTAAACGACCTGTGTTATCGGTAAAGCGAACTAAGTTCTCTTCGCTCACTTCCACTTCGTCCGGTCGGATGTGGGCGATCAGTAATGCAAAGAATGTGTAAGGATAGCATAAAATTGTGAAGGATAACACAAAGCATTTTCCTAATGCGGGGAAATAACCGTACGTGCCCCACGATAGTGCCATGAAAAGTGCTGCAAAAGCAGAGAAGACCGTGATCTCGAGCAATGACCATAGAACGTACTGCCACCACGACAACGAAATATGCTTTCTCAGCGAACTCATCGTAATGCGCGATGCACATAGTACACCTATTAGAATACAGGTCAATATCAATACATTGAAGATATCATTTGCATTCCCTCCATCTAAGAAACGAGCCATCCATTGACTTTCATAAATCAGGATAAATCCCAAGTAAAAAGCCGGAATACCTATAACATGCAACAATAATGCAGGTATTGATAAGAGAGATTTAGGAGTTTTAGCCATAATTTTAGTCCCTTTTTCTGGTGTGACGAATTTTTATTTTGCCGAATTTCGTCACACTATTTGCGTTTTAGTCATCATTTTGCCTATTTTAGTCACATTTTTTCGTCACTAATCACAATTAGTTGCGAGGGTGATGAAATAGCAGTAATTTTGCAGCGTCAAACGAAAAAATATTGTATAATCTATTTAAAAATTACGTATATGAAAACTGTAAAACGAATTGGATTTGACCTTTTGGTCGTTCTCTATTGCCTACAGTTGCCTGCTGTAATTGCTTTTTTAGTGTATAATCTTTAATTAATTCTATATAGTTATGGACAAGACCATTCTTATTATTCCGGAAAACGGATTACAATTTGACTGGAAAGCTATTGCTGCTAATCCGAGTGCTCAACATGAACCGAAGATCGACATCAATGCCTATAAAGCTATATATATTAATAGGATTGCGCAAGCGCGCGCACGTGGTTATGAACCGGTGTTGGTTAGTCTTCCCATCATGGATGAGAACCGTTTCTTCGCTTTTGTGACGCGTGGTATGACCATGCAGCAACGTATTAATGTGCTCGCTTGGCTTGGCGGCAGCACGGAGCGCCTCCGTAACATTCAAGCGATGTACAATCTGGCGCTGTTCCGTTTAGCCGCTGTGCAATGTGTTCATATCTTGGATATCACCAGCCCGATGCTGGCTAATCCGCGTTACCAGGAACTCCTTCAACTCGATGGCATCTCGCTTTCCAAACAAGGAGAAGAACTCGTTAACGACGTATGTTCTTCTTCGCGTTTTCTCGCGCCATACGTTGTTGCTCCTGCTGCATCTTCTCTAGACGCTGCATAAAACCTGATTTCGGTTTTCCTGCCCGTTTCTTCTTGTTCGCCTCTATCTCTGCGAGCATCTTTTTGTCGTCCAATGCCCAACGGAAGATCATCGTCTGGATGATAGTGATGAAGAGCGATACGAGGTAATAGAAGCTCAGTCCGGCTGCGTAGTCGTTGAAGATAAAGAGGAACATCAACGGCATCGCATACATCATATATTTCATGAACTTCATATTCGGGTCTGTAGCCTGAGACTGCATCGTGATGAAGGTGTAGCCGAAGTTGGCAATTGTCATCAACAAGCAGAACAAGGACAGGTGATCGCCTAAGAGCGGGATATTCGTGCCCCAGTGGAAGACGGCATCGTAGGTCGAGAGGTCATCCGCCCAGAACAGACTCTTACCACGTAACTCAATAGCGGTCGGCAAGAACCAGAACATAGCCATCAATACCGGGAACTGGAACAGCATCGGTAAGCAACCGCTCATCGGACTCACGCCGGCCTGTTGATACAACTGCATCGTAGCCTGCTGACGCTCCTGCATCTTTTCTGCCGGATATTTCTCATTGATCGCATCGATCTGCGGCTTCAACGCGCGCATCTTCGCGCTCGATTTATAGGATACGAAGACGAACGGCAGGATGATGAGCTTGATCACCAAGGTCATCAACAGGATTACCCAACCGATATGCATACCCCAACTGGTGAACAAATCGAACATCGGAATGACCAAGATGATGTTGATCCAGCTGACGATCTTCCATCCCAGCGGCACTAAACTCTTCAAATGCAACTGCTCCGCTTTTTCTACACCTTCGTCGTATGACTTAAGGGTGTTGTAGTGGTTCGGACCCATGTAGAATCGGAAACCGGTTGTATTCGTGCCCGTGATATCAAACGGAACTTGGGTGCTGGTAGAGTACTGTTTGATAAAACCCGAACTGCTGGGTAAAGGACGCGAATAGAAATTAGCGGAATTGAAGGATTCGTCAGCGATAAAGACGGTTGAGAAGAACTGGTCTTTGTAACCAATCCATTTGATGTTGGCGTTCTCTTTCTCGTGATCTTCTTTGCTCTCGCTCAACTTCTCGATGTCGCCACCCACCAGCATGTATTGCAACTGCGCATAACGCTCCTCGAACTTACGTCCTTGCTCGTGCTGCGGAATGACTTGGCTCCACTCTACATCCAACAGACGTACGTTTTGCGCTAACTCTGTCTGCAGTTGGTGAGGCGCCAAGGTGAAATAAACCATGTAGTTGTCCGACAACTCATAGATGAAATCCAACCATGCCTCTTCGTTATTCGTCTTCAAACGCATCACTACGCGGTTGCTATCCTGAGCAACGGGTGTGAAGTATAGGTTAGAGGTCTGTAGAATACGGTCGTTGACAGTACGAAGCGTGAAATCCAGTTTCGATTCTCCTTCGCCAAACAGACGCAGCGGGTTGATACTGTCACCTGACGCTTTGTACTCCGGTAACTCGGCGCGTTTGATCTCGCCGCCCAGGGTCGATATCGTCAGACGCACCTTACCGTTGTCTAAAACGACATGCTCTTCTTCTCCCTGCGCTGCTACGGCAAAAGGACCATACGCCTCTTGCAAACGATTTGTAACTTCTGTTTCTGTTAACTCTTCCGGTTCTGCTACCGCTTGTTGGGCTTGTTGCGTCAATTCTGCAGTCTTCATCTGCGCTTTGCGCTCTTCCATCCGTACCGCTTGAATCGAGTCTTGCTGGCGTTGACGCTCAGCTAACTCCGCTTTCGACGGACGGTTCAGCATCGAAAAGCCCACAATAATTCCGGCTATCAAAAGAAAGCCAATCCACGTGTTTTTATCCATTCAATATGTTGTTTTTGTTTATTTCTTCTTCATTCTACCGAACATCAGTCCTACATACAGACGCGGACCGCTCGGAGTCATAAAATTGCTCCATTTGACATCCTGGGATAATTTACTACCCGTTTTGCCGAATGGAAGCATATAATCAATGCGAATAAGTAGCGCTATGTGGTTTCCGAAATCTATTTCCAACCCCACATACGGGTCCATGTAGAAGAACGGCGTCTTGGCATAAGACGCATTATAATTAGTGGTGTCTCCCGTAGCTGTTTCTACGGGGGTGTAGCCTAGCGAATCCGTAGGAACAAAGAGACGTTTCATAGTACCTCCTCCTACGGAAAGTCCGATCATCGGACGTACTTTTCCCCAATCGGTATAGAAATCGCATAGCGCTCCTCCCCAACCGGTGCGGACATTCGAACCCGTACCTGTCAGCGGCATCGTGCTCACGTGACCCTCTCCTCCTAAGTGAATATGGTCAAGGAAATGAATACGCAACTGTCCGCCGAAACCATACGCAAAACCGGACTTTGGCAAGCCTTTTACGTAGTCATAACTACCCAAACCGGTGTTACTGAACACCTTCGTCGGGTCATCGGCGAAGAGGTAGCCGGCATGCAGCATCATACCACCTGATATGCCGGTGAACACTTTGCCTGCGTTACTCTTTTTCTCTTTCTTGGGGGCTTCTGTCTCAGCACTCTCCTGCTCCTGGGCAAACATACCCAGGGGCAGAAGGGCTAAAACGAGAATCAATAATTGTTTTCTCATTCTTGTGCAATAATATCAAATGCAACATCCATCATATTCGTGAACGAATTCTGACGTTGCTCAGCCGTAGTAGCCTCACCGGTCAAAATATGATCACTTACGGTGCAGATGACCAAGGCACGTTTACCTGCGCGAGCGGCATTCATGTAGAGCGACGGTGCTTCCATCTCATCCGCCAACACACCCATCTTGGTCCAGTTCGCTTTGCGCTCATCTTCGCAGTAGAAGATATCGGCTGAGAATACATTACCTACATGGTATTTGTATCCGCGTTTCTCCGCAGCGTCAACAGCCTTGCGGCAGAGGTCGAAGTTCGCGATCGGCGCATAACGACCCGGCAAGTTGTATTGCGCATCCCAGTTGCTGTCGGTGCAACTACCTTGTGCGATCACGAGGTCACCAAGGTTAACGTACATCTGACGCGCACCGCAGGAACCCACACGGATGATCGTTTCTACATCGTAGAAGTTAAAGAGCTCATAGGTGTAGATACCAATCGAAGGAATACCCATACCGTGACCCATCACGGTTACTTTCTTCCCTTTGTACGTACCCGTGAAACCCAACATACCACGTACGTTGTTAATCTGAACAGGGTTCTCCAGGAAACGCTCTGCCATCAGTTTTGCACGCAGCGGGTCACCCGCCATAATCATTGTCTTTGCAATCTCACCGTACTGCGCACCAATGTGCGGAGTCGGACAATTTTCTTTTGCCATAATTGTTTTGTGTTTTTTTAAAAGGTTAATATATCGTTAAACTTTCAACTTTCAAGATTTTCGCTTGTCGAAAATAATCGTTCGAGCAAAGCGAGATAAGAACTTTCATCACCCGTTCCATTTAAACCACTCAATCGCTTTCTCCAGGTCCTCCGGGGTATCAATCCCTATCGTCGGCACCTCGGTCACGCCCACACGAATCGAATAGCCGTTCTCTAACCATCGTAACTGCTCCAGCCTCTCTTCTTTCTCCAGCGGACTCTGCGGTAACTGAGTGATCTTCTCTAACACATCCGCGCGGTAAGCATAAATGCCTATATGACGGTAATGACTTCCGTCCGAACATGCAATCACTTTGCGGCTGAACATCTTCGCGATTCCGCTTGCCTTGTCCCATTCCACTTTCGGTGTGTTGACGTTCTCCAGATCTTCCTTGCTGTCTTTGTCTGTGAACGGTCGCACCAAGGTCGCGATCTCTGTGCCTTCCTGCTCGAAGCATTGCATCAGCGCTTCGATCTGTTCGGGTTGAATAAACGGTTCGTCGCCCTGTATGTTAATGATCACCGTGTCGGTGTTGTTCTGATCCCGCCAAATGGGTGTCGTAATCGCACGGTAAGCTTCCAGACAGCGGTCTGTGCCGCATTTGTGGTCGGCTCGGGTCATCACCACTTTGCCGCCAAAGGCTTCTACTGTATCGTATATCCGGTCATCATCCGTCGCTACCAGCACGGTGTCCAGTGCTTTCGTGGCCTGTTCATACACACGCCGAATGACGGTTTTGCCGCATATCTCTGCGAGTGGTTTGCCCGGAAAACGAGTCGAACCGTATCGCGCCGGTATAATTCCTATAAATTTCATATATCTTTCAACTTTCAACTTTCAACTTTCAACTCGTTGCGCTCGATTTTCGAGAGCAATGTGATCGCTCCTCCTATCGTCTTCACATTTGTGATGGTTACCATCCGTCTACCGGTAGGTAGCCCTTTCTTATCTTTCTCTTCATGCAGTGTGCAGCGTTCGGGTCGCGTCACGGCGTATTGCACGATGTTGCCGAACATCTCCGATTGCCAGTACGCCTCTTTATGCTGCACCAGGTACATCGTCATTCGTTCGCCCTTCAGCAAAATCTTCTCTACGCCCAAACGGCAACAGAGCCATCTCAACCGCACTACTTCCAGCAGTTCCTCTGCGGGTTCTGGTAGTACACCGAAGCGGTCAATCAGTTTCTTGCGGAAGTCTAACAACTGCTCTTCGCTATGCAAACTATCCAGTTCCCTATATAAGGTGATACGCTCGGATATGTTCTCGATATACTCCGTCGGGAAACAAACCGGAATATCCGTCTCCAACTGCGCATCTTGGCACCATAGGCGCTGTGCACCCATCATTCCATCATTGAGCGACATAGTCGCGCTCATTTCATCATTTCCCAACCCTTCCTCTTCGCGTAACTCCTCCACCGCCTCGTTCAATATTCGCTGATAGGTCTCGTAACCCAAGTCGGCAATGAAACCGCTTTGTTCGGAACCTAACATGTTTCCTGCGCCGCGGATGTCCAGGTCTTGCATCGCCAGATAGAATCCTGCTCCTAACTCTGCGAACGTACTCAGTGCTTCTAATCGCCTCCTTGCATCTTCAGTCAACAGCTCTTTCTCCGGAGCGATGAGGTAACAATACGCTTTGCGATTGCTTCGTCCTACACGTCCTCTCAACTGATGCAGATCCGCCAGACCGTATTTATCGGCGCTGAAGATGAGTATCGTGTTCACGTTCGGTATATCGACACCTGACTCAATGATCGTCGTCGAAAGCAGGATATCGTAGTCGTAGTTGATAAACGCTTCCAATCGTTCCTCCATCTCTCCTGCCGGCAACTGACCGTGTGCGACCACGATACGGGCCTCCGGCACTAATCTCCGTATACGGTTCTCGATACGCGGTAACATCTCGATGCGGTTGTTAACGATGAAGATCTGGCCGTTGCGACCCATCTCCAACTCAATCGCCTCTTTGATGATATCTTCGTCGTTGACGGTGATCAACTCGGTCTGCACCGGATAGCGGTTCTGGGGCGGGGTAGTCATGATACTCAGGTCCCGTGCGCCTAACAGACTGAACTGCAGTGTTCGGGGTATCGGCGTTGCCGTCAATGTCAGTACATCGACGTTCGTGCGCAGACTCTTCAGTTTCTCTTTGGCCGCTACGCCGAATTTCTGTTCCTCATCGATGATCAGCAATCCCAAGTCGTGCCATTTCACGCTCTTGCCGATCAGTTTATGCGTGCCGATTAATATATCTATCTTCCCGGCCTCAAGCTCATCCAAGATCTCCTTGGTCTCTTTCGCGCTCTTTAACCGACTCAGGTATTCAATCCGCACCGGCATGTTCTTCATCCGCTCGGTGAAGGTGTTATAGTGCTGCAAGGCCAGTACGGTCGTCGGAACCAATACTGCCACTTGCTTACCGTCCGTCGCTACCTTAAACGCCGCACGCATCGCCACTTCCGTCTTACCGAATCCCACATCGCCGCATACCAGTCGGTCCATCGGCATCGGACTCTCTAAGTCGTGCTTCACATCCGCTGTCGCTTTTGCCTGGTCCGGTGTGTCTTCATAGAGGAACGACGCCTCCAACTCATGCTGCATGTAGCCGTCGGGCGAGTATGCAAAACCTTTCTGTTGCTTGCGTGTTGCATAGAGACGGATCAGGTCACGAGCGATGTCTTTTACTTTATCTTTCGTCCGCTCTTTGAGTCGTTCCCATTGACCGCTACCGAGTCGTGCTATCGTCGGTTCGCTGCCTTCGCGTCCTTTGTATTTACTGATGCGGTGCAGGTTATGAATGCTGACGAACACATTTGCTCCGTCGCGGTAGTTGAGTTTGATCATCTCCTGCGGCTTACCGTTCACCGGCGTCGTGACCAGACCTCCGAACTTCGCAATACCATGATCGCTGTGTACGACGTAGTCACCTACCTGCAACTGGTTGATCTCGCGCAAGGTGATGATCGCTTTGCCGCGACGTGCGTTCTCGCTACTCATCATCACGCGGTGGAAACGCTCGAAGATCTGATGGTCGGTATAGCAACATATCTTCAACCCCTTGTCCACAAATCCTTCATGCAGTGTCGCGTTGATGCCGATGAAAGAGACCGCGACTTCGTCACTCAAAGAAGAAAGACCACTATCGTTCAAAGTAGAAAGAGGCTTTGAGTCCGAAGGACGGTCTTTGGTCTTTGTACTTTCTACTAATGATTCAAAGATTGCCTTCAAGCGGTCCAGTTGTTTCTGCTGCTCCGCTAAGATATAAATCGTATAGCCCTCATCAATATGCTTCTTGAGGTCATCCGTCAGGATATCGAACTGCTTATGGAATACAGGCTGCGGCGTCGTGTCAAAGGCTATCTTGCTATGCGTCGCAAACGTACTCTTCTCCGCCATCTCGATCGTCTTGCGGTCCTCTAATCCGTAACCCGTAACCTGTAACCCCTCTAACTTAAACCTCACCACGCTCCAATCATTGCTCACCCATACCGTCTCTTCACTCAGATAATCCACAATAGAAGCACCATTCCCATCATTTCCATCATTTCCACCATTCGAAGAACCCACAATCTCCGCCTTCTCCACGCGGTTCTTCGAAAGCTGGTCCTCTATATCGAATGTACGGATGCTATCGATCTCATCGCCGAAGAAATCCAGTCGGTACGGGTCGTCGTGACTGTAACTGTATACATCTACGATTGATCCTCGTACGGCATACTGCCCGGGTTGGTACACAAAATCCACGCGCTCAAAACCTAAATCGGAAAGCTGAATGCTGAGGTCTGACTGCTTCACTTCCTGTCCCACTTTCAGCGTCATGCTTTGTTTCGCCAACTCTTCTTTTGCCGGCACCGGTTCCGCTATCGCCTCCGGATAGGTGACGATGATAGAGGGCAGGGTAGTGAGCGTCTCTGTACGCTGAATGACGGCTGCGTCGTCAATGGTCCGTCTCCGTTTACTGCTCGGGAAGAACCCTGCGTCGGCGCCAAGCGTCTTCAGATCGCTATATATGTACTGTGCACTTTCTGCATTGTCAAAGATCACAAATAGGGGCTCGCGTAACTGCGCCAGCGCCAGCGCGCGTGCAGAAGCGTGCAAACCGCTCAATAACACGTGTGCGTTGTTATGCGCCAATGCTTTCCGAACTGCTGCCAGTTCCGGATGCTCCCCAAATAGTATTTTTAAATCCTCAATATTCACGCGCGCAATTACGCAAACTAAATCGGGTGCAAAGTTACTACAAAAAATTTGAAGTACCAAATAAATTGACAAAAAAATGAATAATGCTTGCATATGTCGAAAAAAAACTGTACCTTTGCAGCCTGTTAGCGTATGATTGTTATTTTTGATTTGGACGGAACGCTGCTCAATACGATTGACGACTTGGGTTATGCGTGCAACTATGCCTTGGAGCAGACAGGATACCCGACTTTCTCCATAGAGGAGTATCCTGCGAAAGTGGGTAACGGGATCAATAACCTGATCCGTCGGGCTTTGCCGGAAACGGAGCGCACGGAAGAGAATATCCTGCGTGTGCGCGCCCATTTCGTGCCTTATTACAATGCGCATAACTGCGATCTTACGCGGCCATACAAAGGCATACCGGAGCTGTTGGCTACCCTCAAGGCGCAAGGACACCTGCTGGCTGTAGCAAGCAATAAATACCAAGCAGCAACAGAGAAAATCGTGGAGCATTTCTTTCCGGGTCTGTTTGATGTCGTCTTCGGCGAACGTGAAGGAATCGAACGCAAACCCAATCCGCAAATCGTATATGATATCTTCTCTAAACTCTCACCTCTAAACGCTAAACGTTCATCCTTATACATCGGTGACAGCCTGGTGGACCGAGACACGGCTCAGAATGCCCATGTGCCGTTTGTGGCTTGTTCGTGGGGATTTGTCCCGCGTGAGACACTGCTACGGGCAGGTGTGACACATATCATTGATTCTCCGGAAGAAGTGATCAACGAACTAAAACAATATTAAAAAAACTCGTATTATGGAAGAAGATGTAATGGAGCGCCCGATCGTCATTGATGAGAGACGGCAAGAAGTAGTGCAGGAGCTCATGCGTAATGTCTATATGTGGATGACCGGAGGTCTCGCCCTCACGGGCGTCATCGCTTGGATTGTCGCGAACTCACCTGCTATCCTCAGTTTTATCTACGGATCGTCAGTGGTCTTGTATGGCCTTCTCATCGGCGAGTTATTGCTGGTGATCGGCCTCAGTATGTTTATCGAGAAAATGCGTTTCGGTGTAGCCGCCATCATGTATACGATTTATTGCGTCGTGAACGGAGCGACGCTCAGTTCGATTTTCCTCGTCTATGAGATCGCCAGCATCGCGGAGATTTTCTTTGTCACCTCCGGTGCGTTTGCCGTTTTGGCTATCATCGGTTCGTTTACGAAGAAGGACCTCAGCCGCTTGGGCACCTTCCTTATCTTTGCTTTGGCGGGACTCATCATCGCCTCTATTGTCGGGATGATTCTCGGTCGCCCGGAGAGCATCTGGATGTCTGCCATCGGTGTACTCATCTTCGCCGGCCTCACGGTCTATGACGCCCAGAAGATCCGCCAACTCATGCTCAATGAAGAGACGATTAACGAAGGTAATATGAAACTCGCCCTCCTCGGCGCACTCTCCCTCTACCTGGATTTCATCAATATCCTTCTCCGCCTCCTTAGCCTCTTCGGCAAACGCAAATAAAAACGATTCTTTCTCGCAATCCAAAGAAAAGCCAATGACACTTGCCATTGGCTTTTCGCGTTAGTAATTTTTTTGACATATGCAAGAAAAATCGTTTTTATAGGCGATTTTTAGGGGGTTAGGGAACTTATAGAATACGTAAAAATTTTTAGAATAAATAAATTAAAAGAATTGTCAATTTTTAGAGTTCATAAAAACTTACTTTTATTTTTTCAGAGTAGGTAAATATCCGCATTTCCATATTGCATATATAACCTTTTTTTTATAATTTTGCACCCAATTTTTTAAAAATCGTCCCCACGAGTAGTACCCATGGGGGGGGTAAAATGCTGAAAATCAATGGGTTATAAGTTAATTTCACAGTTGAATCGCTTCTTTACGAGCTCACGCCGCGCACCATCTATGCGGCGTTGGGTGTCAATTTTTTGCCTTTTTGCGTCGTTTTCGTTCTGTATTACGCGTGCGCATAGTGCGGAGGCGAGCGATACAACTATAGTGAACGGAGATGCGCGACGCGAGAAAGTCGAGATCGTAGCGCTGAAGAACAACCTGTTGTATGATGCTGCTGCGACTCCGAACTTGCAGTTGGAGTTCCGTTTGGCGCCGAAATGGTCTATCGAATTCGGTGTGGGATTTAACCCGTTCCCGCTGGATGACACGAAGTTTCCCAAATGGCGTCATGTATCGGTAAGCGTAGCTCCGAGATATTGGTTCTGTAACGTATTCAACCGCGGTTTCTTCTCCTTCAATACCGCCTATGCGCACTATAACGTAGCGGGAGGCAAGTATCCGTTAGGATGGATATTCAATCAGGTGCTTGACAACCGTTACCAGGGCGATGCCGTCATGGCGGGTGTCAGTTTCGGCTGGCATTTCCCTATTTCGCCGCATTTCAGTATTGAGTTGGAGGGTGGTGCGGATGCCGGATATACATGGTATTCGGAGTTTGAATGCAAGCACTGCGGAGCGAAAAAGGCGCAAGGCGGCAGCTGGTTTGCCCTTCCGAAGTTAGGCGTTAACTTATCCGTTCCGCTGGGCGGCGATAAGTTGTCTCTCGCCAAGCGATGCGACTGCGAGAAACTGGAGGACGTGATTCCGGAAGAGCCGGTGTATGAAGAGCCGGTTGTTGAGGAGCCGGCGGAGGAAGAGACTCCTGCCATTGCCTATACGAAGATCGAACGGCTCCGGATGCCGGTTATGTATCCACGTCGGATAGAAGCAAAGGTGCCGTATCTTAAGCCGAAGGTGGATCAAATGTACCGTCTGCGCAGCCGTCTGTTGCGCGACGAGGAGGCGTACGAGCCATATGACATGAATACCGCCCTCAGTGCCGATCCGAGGAATGTATTTATCTTCTTCGATGTGAATGTGACCAAGATGGACCGTTCGTTCATCCAGAACGACATGCTGATGGACAGTATCATGCACATCTTGGGCGAGGCACTGGCTGACACGACGATTCGTGTGACGCACATTCAGATTGTCGGTTTTGCTTCGTTTGACGGACGCCAGAGTTATAATAACTGGTTAGCGGGCAGCCGTGCGGCTACCATCAAGGACTATATGCAAAGCAATTATCCCGCGCTTCACGACAGTGTGTTCGCCGTATGCAACGGCGGCGAGAGCTGGGCGGAGTTACGATACGGTTTGCAGAAAGTGGAGTTTGAGGGTCGCGACGAAGTGCTGCAAATCATCGACACGGAGCCGGATGCGGACAAACGCGAGGTGCTGATCAAGAAACTGCACGGCGGCGCAACCTACCGCTATATGCGGGATGAATTGAAGCATATTCTACGTAACTTAGGTTGTATCACGATATTTATCGAGAGAAGATAGGTAGAAAGATAAAAGTAGAAAGACCGCGGCAAAGCCGCTCAAAGTAGAAAGACCGGCCTACGGCCTCAAAGTAGAAAGAGGAAAGATAAAAGACGAAAGACAAAAGATAAAAAATGTTGAAAAAACAGAAATAACAACAAATTAACTGATTTATTAACCCCAAAAAAAATGTTTAAAGTTATGAAAAAACTAACATTTGTCGCTTGTGCAGCGATGCTGGCAAGCGCAGTTGCTCTCACAGGATGTCAGGGCGACAACAATGCTCCGACACAGCAGGGCGTGACGACGGATATCGCCATCTCTCTTCCGGGTCAAGTAGGAGCCAGTGGTCCGAACAAGATGCCGGGTGCCACTGTTCAATTAAATGGCCACACGGACTTTACCGCCAACGGTATGAACAACATTACCCTTGTACCGTTCGCCAAGTCCGAAAAAGTTACCACCTCTTCGGTTCGTCAGGGCGAAAACATCGTTCTGGGTTCAATCGAATCCACACAGACCTACACCAACAGTGCTAACGGTCGTGCAAAAGTATTTACGGGCAAGAGCGTTCCTCTGGGAACCTCCGCATTCTTGTTCTACGGTGAGTCCGGAAAGACAGGAGCCAACAAATTCGAAACAGGTTCTCTGACCGCCTCTCTGACAGGTCAGCCCTCCGCGTTTACTTTCACGCTCGAACAGATTGTTGCTAACTCGGGCGCTGTAGAGGGTGATGCAGCTTGTACCGGCTTGACCAATTTCCTGAATGCAGTAGCTCAAGCATCGGATGGTGTAAAGGAATGGAGAAACTATGAAGCAACAGACAATGAAGGTCTCTATCAGTTATTCCAGACCTATGCGACAACGCACGTTCTGAGCTCGTTCCACGTTCAACGCATGATGACGGATTTGTACAAAACTCTCATGCCGAGTTCGGACGCTATGTCAACGGCTATCAAGACCGTTATCGGCAATGGCACTTATGCAACAGTCAACACTACTACCGGCGAAGTAACACTTGTTGCCGGTCTGCAAGATTTCCCTGAGACTAAGTTTAACATCCCGCAAGGTTCTGTTTCTGTAGCGTATAATACCACCTCCAAAATATTTGGTAACAACGCAGCTCATGCTTACGGAGCTTTGGATCCTGCTAATCTTAATTACTATGTATATCCGGCATCGTTGTGGTACACCTCGAACACCCGGATCAAAACCCACAACACTTCGTTGTTGGATGAATATTCAGGCGCTGCAAGTTGGAAAGACATTTTGGCAGCTTATTCCAATGATAACAGTTCCGTTAACTCGAAGACCCGTTCTATCGCTTTGAAGGATACGGTGCAGTACGCAGTTGCTCGTCTGGATGTTAAGGTTAAGTTCAAAGAGGGCACCACGTTGATTGACAACGACCCGGTTGAAGCGAACAATTCCGTAAGCAACCCCGCTGACGGCTACCCGCTGACTGCAGTCCTTGTAGGCGGTCAGAAGAACGTAGGTTTCGACTTCACCCAGGCTACTTATGCCGGCGGTATCGGTAATACCTATACCATCTATGACAAGGTGATGACGAACGCTATTACGTATGACGCCTCTGCATATAGCGATCCTAACACGACGCTGGTACTGGAGACTCCGGCTAATACAGATGAGTATATCGCCTTGGAGTTCACCAATACTTCCACCAAGGATTTCTACGGTGTAAACGGTATTGTTCCTGTCGGAGGCAAGTTCTACCTCGTTGGTCAACTTAGTTCAGCTTTAGCGACAGAAACCGAGAACAAGGTGTTCAAACAAGACTACACCACCACGGTTCGCGTAGCTATCAAGGACTTGAAGAGCGCATATGTAACGATTCCTGACCTGAAGGCTCCTGAATTGGAAATCGGTCTTTCTGTTGACCTTTACTGGGAGAGCGGTCACACCTATGACCTCGAGTTGTAATATCGTAAAGAGAGAAAGCGTATAACTTGAAACGGTTATTCGTCATATTATTTCCGGTTCTTTTCGCCGCATGTTCCATGATCGATGACGATCTACGGGAGTGCGGTGAGGACCTGGTGATCAACTATCAGTTGCAGCTGCGTACCGAACTGAGTACGCAGCTGCAGACTGAGTTGTCCGAAGAACAGGACAGTTTGGTTCGCGAAGCACTGATGGAATGGTTGTCGCCTGTGTTTACCGACAAGGCGAAAGATATTGATTTGCATTTCTTCAACAAAGAGACGGACAACATCCGCCGTCGGATTCAGGATGTGATCAATGCGAGTCAAACCAGTTATACGCTTAATCTACCCAAAGAGAACTACACGCATCTGGCGTTGGCGAATCTGGCGGACAATAATGAGTTGACGCTTGGCGGAAAAGAACACTCCGAAACGATGAGCCTTAACCTGTCGAGTACGTCTTCTTTACGATCGCTGAACACCGGTGTGTTCACCGCGAGACTGGACATGACGGTATCCGAGGCTTCACAGAATTTCGAGGTCTATCTATACATGATCAACACAGCCGTCGCTTTGGTGATCGACACCACCGACTGCGATTCGTTGGTCTCGATAGAAGGTACGCTGAATGATGTAGCATGCGGTTTCTCGTTGCGTGACAGTCTGTTCTCGTATGTCCGTCCTTGCGCGTTCCGGCTGGTGAATGTACCTATCCGCCGTCCTTCGGGAGCGCCTGCTGTGCATGGTCTTATACGGGAGGAAGAACCGGCCACCACTGCTTGTCTGGCTACAGTTGGTATGCCCTCTCGGGACGATGCGCCTTGGACCATGACGGTAAGAGCCAAGCTGATCGGAAACCGGTATGCTACGAGTACGCTTACGCTGGAAGAGCCGCTCAAAGCAGGTGATGTACGTGTTCTTCGACTGCGAATGAACGAAGACGGAAGTCTGGGAGGCGGCGATAACCAAGAAGTAGGTATTTCTGTCACATTGGAATGGAAAGACGGAGGAGATCATGAACTGGAGCTTTAAAAAATACTTGATTATACTCTGCTTCTTGCCCGTCTTAGTCTCCTGCCACAACGAGATGGGAGAGCAAACGCCGTTGGAGGTATCGTTTTGTCTGCCTATCCAAGGCGCCTCACCCAGCACCAGGCGTGTCATAGGGGATCCGGGGACCTACGAGGTATTTGATCTGCCTCGCTACGTATATCTGTTCGTCATGAAGCAGACAGGAGATACCTGGAGCGTATGGCGGCGGGAAGAAATTAAAATGGAAGAAGAGGACTGGATAGCTACACGCTATGCCGGTTCATGGATGACAAGAGGGGATAGCATATACAAATCAAAGAAACCCATAGAATTCTTGTTGGGCAACGAGGCACCGAAAGGAAGGGTGTACGCAATTTGCAGCAACAAGAAACTGAAGTTTAATACGGCGTTTAATTCCGTATCGAACCTAACCGAACTGATGGACTGGAAATTCGACAGTTCTCCCGATAGTATTCAGGAGAATCTGCAACATATATATTCCACACCGTACAATTACAAAAACGGAAGCGGAGACTATTACTGCACGTTTGACTGCAGCAGCGGCCATTCATTCCAGATTGACTTGGTGATGTATCACGTCGCATCGAAAGTAGATATCAAATGGAATGTAGAAGAAAGCAAACGAATCGATAAAAACACGCCGTCAAACGGAGTACGCCTCACCTACATGGAGGCTCGCCGCTTATTCAACGGCTATGCGTATTGCTTCAAGCCGATGAAGAACGAATTAGCAAGCCTGCCCGAGTCGGGATACGACATAACGGATATTGTTACCGAGAGAGACGAAGGCCTATGGTGGGAAGGGCGGACGTATTTTTACACGATTCCCTATTACGTAGCCGGAGAACCGAACTATTTTCCTCTACAGATGGTGATGTGTACCAACGGAGTAAACAAAGCGTATGGATACCAACTGACATTGAAACAACCGATGGATACCTCCGATGTATTTGTTCCGTGGTTGAGAGGTAATTTCATCCTGACGCAGCCTTTAGAGAACAAAAGCGAGACCAAGACAATTGACGAGTAAAAAAAAATCGGTGACAGCACATAACCAGCACAAGACCAGTACAAGACCAGTACCAGACTCTAATTGACGAGTGTAAAGAAAAAGGAATTAAATTTTGAATATAAGACGATATATATTATTACTAATGACCGTGTGCGTATGCGCATCATTCGCGCACGCGCAAACGGATACTATCCGTTATGTACATCCGAATGGAGCGTACAATAACGATGGTAGGTCGTGGGAGACAGCAATGAACCGCGTGCAGGACGCTATCAACGACCTGCGCGACTATCTGGATATCAACAACCTTCACTCCGGTTCCGTCTATATCGCCGCCGGTACCTATATCCCGACGGAGTCCACGGAGTCATCGGGTGGCTCGATGTTGAATACGTCATTTAAGATCTATGGAGGTATTCACGTCTATGGCGGATTTAATGCGGATACTCCGGAGAGCAGGCCGGGTCTGCGTATGATGTCGAACGGCAAGACCTGCGAGGAGAACTGGGCAGACCAGTCGGGTATCGGTACTGTCTCCGGCACGGAGATTGCTTCGCAATGGGATTTTCGATACAAGACCATTCTGACGGGAAACCACTCCTCTTCGGCACCTACATTTGTATTTGATTCGATCCGCGGAAAATATACGACCGCGTATGCTGCGAACTCGTACCACGTAGTATGGTTTGCTACCAACGGCATCTGGCCGGCCACCGATGATCTGTTAAAGAACCACTATAAGCCGCTAGAGTATCCGGCTTCGATAGACGGCTGCGTCATCTCGTCGGGTAACGCCTCCAGCCGCAATATCAACCTGCGCGAGCATACAGGTTACGGCGGTGGTGTCTATATGGTAGGCAACACAAGCATACGCGGCTGTATCGTAGAGCGCTGCTCGGCGAACATGCGAGGCGGCGGTATCTATGCGGATGGCGGCGGTACGATCGAGTTCTGCTATATCCATACGTGTCAGTCCGCGGGTATCGGTGTCTATCAAGGCTACGGCGGCGGTGTATGTATCGACCATGAGGGCTCTATCGGGCATAGTCAGATCACTTCCTGTGCGTCACGATGTGGTGGCGGTATCTTCATCAGCCACGTGCCGGAGGACTATCCCACGACCGGCAATCCTGCTATCGACGGAATCAGTAACTATTCCCCGTACGCAACGGCTTGCGTAGTCAATAATAATACGACCAATGCCGAAGGCGCCGGTATCTACCTGGCGGAAGGCGGAACGGTGAACCACTGTACCGTCACGGCGAATAACTGTATGGGTCCGGACGTGACCTATTACGGTCGCCGTCACGGTCGTACGGGCGGTATCTATGTCCGTAACTGCGGTCAGATCTTCAACTCCGTCATCTGGGGTAACCGCTGCGCGGTAAACAACGATATCCAGTTTGCCTCCGTGCGGCAGAAGACCGGTATCTCCGGATATGAGACCTTCGTCTATCACACGGCGTTCATGAACCACGATATCACGGACTGGACGGGTGTGCGCAAGGAGGCGGTTTATTCGCTGGATAAGCATAACATGCCGGTAGAGGGCGGCTCGGATAACTTCCCCTGTTTCTTCAGTCCTACGGTAGTGCCGCTGAACTGGGATTCGGTTAACACCTCGGCAGGTATCTACGGCGCAGGTGTATTGGCACATATGCGTCCGGTGGATTATCCCGGTCCGCGTATCTGGCACTTGACTTCCCACTCCTATCTGGATCAGAAGGGTGTTCAATGGTCCCCTGCGATGGTGGATCCTCCGATATGGCTTATCCACGCGCATACGGATTACGGTGTCGTTTCCAACCCATACGAGCCGGCTTCCACCTTAGGTGCGCTGGTGCGCAAACCGGATAACATGCGTCATGCGCTGCATGCGCAGCAGGGTCTGGAGGGTAGAAAGAACGCGGAACTTATACCTACGGTCTTCGTGGATCTGAGCCACGAAGGTGATTTCGACGGAGATGGTCATTTCGTTACGCCGCCTCATTCCGGCTCCAGCTGGGATGCTCCGCTACATTCCATCGGCGATGCGCTGATGTATTTTCGTACCTATTTGGTAGAAGAACCGACAAAAGCCATCGGTAAGCGTGCGCACTATCATCTCCCTTCTGCATGGGATGAGGATGGTAACCCTACCGCATATACCAACTACGTCTATGTTCAGTTGCTCGTCAAGGAAGGCGAGCAGAGTACCGCCGGACCGAATAACTACTTAGGTAAAGATATGCGTACCGCCTCTATCCGAACCTTGTCGCATATGCGTCTCTACGGCGGCTATCCGAAGACTTTGACCGGCACGAATACGGAAGGACGTGACCCGCTGAATCATCCTACGATCATTACGGCGAACATTGCGGACGAGAAAGGTGTAGTCGCTTATGCGAACAACTCCGCCCACGTGCTGACCTACGTAAATACCGAATATACCATCGTCGATGGATTCCAGCTCCTCAACGGTAATGCGCATAATTTAACGGGAGCAGCCGTGATGGCGGGTGGCGGCGTGCTGGTCAGCAATGATAGAAATGTAATAACCGATCCATCCAAACGTATAGACATGGTGGGCAATGAGCTGCGTAACTGCCGGCTTGCGAATAACTCCGCTCCGAAAGGGGCCGCTATCTATGTCACCGGTGACAGTAGGAAAAATATCATAGAATTATGCTATGCAGAGTTGAAGGTGGTGAACTGTATCATCCGTAATAACACGGCGGATTATTCCTCCGGCAACAATGGCGTTATTACGGCGAACGGCCGTGCCTTTATTGATATCGACCATTGCGATATCGTCAATAACGTCGGCTATCCGCTTCAATCGGATAATAGATGGTGGAAGGATGGACAGTTACTGCCTTACAACAATGGTTACATCCGTATAGATAACTCGCTCATCTATTGCAACGGAACGGAGGTATTGAACGACCGCTCCGCGTTGGCTGCAAATACCCCGCTTTCTGTAGATGCGTCAACGCAGAACTATGTGTTCGGTACGTATAATATGTTCGATGCCGATATCCAGCTCCATACCGCCGATGAGACTCAGCCGCGTGGTTTCTTCAAGAGCGATTTCACCATTCCTTCTATCGCCGCTGTATTACCATCAGGAATACCTGATGCGGCGAACCATCCTCTGAAATTAGCAATGCCGGCGGAGAAATATAACCAATGTAAGCTCACGCGTACAGACCGTAATGCTGCGACATATCCGGTTTTCATCAACCCGTCGCGTAATATCGGTCACTCGGTAGAGGGCGACAGACCGTTGTACGGCGGTAAGGTATCGTTCATTCCGCTCAATAACAACCCCTGCGTCAACGCCGCTTCTGTCTCTGCGTATGGAGCTAACAATGTACCGCGTCCGGACGCAGAAGATTTCGACTTGACGGATTATACCCGCCGTAACTACGGTGGCGAACCGGATATAGGTGCGCTCGAAGACACCGACCTGCCGATCAGCGGTTCGGTCATCTACGTCACTCCGAATGGTGCCGGTAAACGCGATGGTTCGTCTTGGGCGAACGCCATCGCCGGTAACACCGTGTATGTACTGAATGACATCACCGGTCCCGCCCTTGCGGACGGCGACCAGATTGACCCGGAAGCTACGTGTAACCGCGTATTGGATAGCGAAGGCAACCCGATCCTCACCACCAATGAGAAATACAATGGAGGTTGGGGCAAAATATGGTACACCGACAAGCGGACAGGAGCAACATCCACCACGACTACTACCACAGCTTGGGTTACGGAGGTGAATACGTATGTAGGAGGTCCTCAAGCAGGTCAGACTATAGTAGTACAGGACGGTACTACGCCGGTAGAGACAACCGAAACAAGAATAAATAGTACCGGTTCTGTCATGCCCGGCTTTACCGCGGGTTATGATTATGATCCGCGCTACCCGTATGGTGAGATAAGTGGTGCGTCTCGTTCGTTCTGGAGAGCGAACCCATATCATAACGGTTCAGACTGGAATAATGCAGCCGATTATGCAGACAGGTCTGCTTTTATCGCGGCGTGCAATGCTAACGGATGGATTAACAATACTCGTGCAGAGCGGTATGTAGGCGGTCTTCAGTATGCCGTAGAGAAAGCGTCTGCGGCGAACAAAACTTATCATAGCGACTCCGTACAAGTATGGGTTGGTGCCGGCACGTATAACGACTATAAGGGATTCATTATGCGTGATTCGGTCACGGTATTAGGCGGTTTCCCTGCTACCAAATACAGTTCCCCGGGTATTACAGAACGTCAGGCATTGATGTCGGATGTGATAAATATTCCTAAATCCAAACCGGCAGAGAAATTAGATGCTACGGACTATGAGTCGATTCTGCAGATATCGGAAGTCAACCCGATCATTGGACACGACTCACTGATGAATAAGGATGCTGTTAAGTATTGGGACGATGACTATGCCTATTCCGAAACAACAGATACGCACAATTATGCCTATAAGACACGCAATATAACCAATACTTGGAGATATACCTCCGTAGAAACGGATGTGACCAGTAGTTGTATTAATTATCCTCTTTTCACTGGTGGCAAGTTGAGTGGAAGTGGGGGGAATATAGTATATGGAACAGATCCGGCGCCGGCAGATAAAGACGTTTGGCACTTTACGTATCCCACAGAACAGACATATTACTATTTGGAGGTGACCGAACAGAACGGTACATTGCGCATATATGACTATGATACAGGGGTGAAAATAGAGGATAAATCTTCTCGATGGTGCCGCTCCAGCAATGGTTCATTAACGGGGATGCATATGTATCAAGCCATGAAAAACATGGAGGCAGGAACCTACAAGCTGACATTGGATATGATGGGTGGATACCGTGCCGGTAGTCCGTTTGACATCACTACGCCATCCAATATCTATTTGCATATTTTAGACGCTTCAGGTAACGACTTAACTGATTCTGTTTTGTTGAAATGCCGTAGTTATAAAAGTCCTACCGACAACAACGCCACCAATGTCCGTAATACTGCCTTCCGCAAGACGATAGAGTTTACGGCTCCCGGTTCCGAAGATATAACGATTATGGTGGAGGTTCTGGACGGTACGAAGAATATTGGAGCCACTTACCCGAAAACACCGAGTGGTGGAGACCCTGACCCTATACCGTGGAATTATAAATGGGATGAAGGTACAGAGGCAAACCCGAGTAAGGCATGGGGTACGAAAAACCCGAACCGCCGTGAGTTCTTTATCACCAACTTGAACTTGAAGAAGGTGGATGAGACACAATCGTCTTATACGCTTGCCGATGAGGATATAGATGTAGAGGAAAAAGATACCATTATACCAGACCCGCATGCATCGGAAATCAATGCCTCTACTGTTTATGAATTGAAAAAGCACCGTATCACGCTCCGCAAGCGTGTATTGACGATGCCGGATGTGTGTGTACCTACGTATGGTGCCGGTTCAGTGGGAGACCCGGCTGGTATTGGTAATGGTAAATTAGCCGACGGTTTGGCGCACACCGACCGTGTATTCGGTCCAACGAAGGCTCTGCGTACTGCTGCAACTCTTGCAAAAGAAGAGGATCCGCACTATGTAGAATATAACAAAGCCAATTGGGATGGTTTCACGATCCGTCACGGCTTCCTTACGGACGAAGCAATGGCGCACGGCGGCGGTGCAGGTGTGAATATGTACGAAGGGGCGCACCTGCGGAACTGTATTGTAATCAACAACATGTCACACTGCCCGCGTGTGAAGGGTGGCGGACTATTCTGCGACGGTGCCACTTCGACTATTGAGGGTTGCTTCGTCCTCAACAACCAATCTACACTGAGTTCGAAACTGACAGCCAGCCAAAATCAGATTTTCGCAGGCGGTCTGTTTATGTACGAGGGTACGTGTTTCAACTCCCTATTCGCCAATAACTATAGTTATGGTTCCTCAGGCGGTGTGGGCTTCTGCGTAGGACGTTTCTTCAATAATACTATTGCCTACAATACAGCTACGTTAAAAGAGGGTGGTCAAATCAGCGGTGGCGCTATCTCGTTAGCCACTGAATCCAACCCGAACCTCTTTGTGGCAAACACCATCGTCTTCGGTAATAACGGTATAGCTATCCGTGACCGTGCTGCCGCTGTTGCAAAAGTGAATCCGTTCCTATATTGCTATATCCAGTCCGCAGTCGCTCAGCCGAATGATGCTACCAAAAAGAATGTAACCAACTGGACTGAGTCCGCAACAGGCAACTACGGTACCGGTAATACCTTCTTGAACGGTGTTGCTCCTTCGGCCACCAATTCGCCTTTTGCGGCGGACTTTGATGAATTAGGAAACTATGTCCCCGGCCGTGCAGCTTCGCTCAACGACTTCCGTCTGCGCGACGGTATAGGTTGCGTCAACCATGGTACTGAGGAATTCGCCGGAGAGTTCTATACAGCGCTACAGCATAAAGGCATATCCGATGCAAACATTCGGAAAATGCAGGTTTATAAGACAGTAGAGGCGACAGTACTGCCACAAAACGATGTGGCATTTGCCAAACGTGTGCAGGACTGCCAGATTGATATGGGTGCGTACGAGTTCAACGCGGCGTACTCTATCAAACCCGATACGACGACTCATCCGGGACAAGCGATTTTCTACGTGACCTTCGCTGCGCACGGTGGTGACGCGTCGGCTGATTCGCCGGAGAACGCAGCTTGTAAGCAGAAGTTGCAGTTGGTTCTTGATGCCGCAGGACGATACAAATACAACCTGATGACCTTGGCTAAATATGACAAAGGCGAGGCGGGTTCGTATGTAGCGGATCAGCCGAATAAACACTGGTCAGTAGAAGTTTGGCTCGAGGGCGATAATACGAACAGCACCGTCAGCGGCGAGTATAACGACTGGTACACGGCGACGCGTTCGACCAAACATAATAACGATTACTATGTGGATAATACGCTCGACTACTCGTTCATCATCCCACACGGCGTACAGATTAAGGGCGGATATACTACGGATTTCACGGGCCGCGACCCGCTGACCTATCGTACCGTCCTCTCCGGTAAGATCACTTCTTCTACCGGTGCGGAAGGAAATACCTTCCATGTCGTGACTTTCACGAACGACCTCTTTACGCCGGATGAGGAGTACTATATGGACGGAGATGATCCGATTCGGAATCAGTTGGCGACCCTAACGAACGAGAAAGACCGCGCCGTGGTGGATGGTATCTTCATCATGGACGGTCATGCCAACTCGCCGGATTATGTGGACCGTATCGGTGCTGCGGCCGTGGTGACCGAGTATGCCCATATCCGTAACTGCGTCATCCAGAATAATACCGCGGAGGGTAATGGCGGCGGTCTGTACCTCAAACCGTTCGCCCTCGTCAGCGGTACGATCATCAAGAATAATACGGCGGAGACCGGTGGCGGTATCTATGTCGAAGCACCGCCGGGGCCGCCGGAATCCATCAATACGGATTCTCTGGCACGTGTCTATGCTACTACGATATGCGAAAACACGGCGCGTTTGAGCGCCGGAGGTATGTGGTTTGACAATACCTATGTGTTTGTCAACTCAACGGCATTATGGCATAATGAGGCGAACGACAATGCCAATATTTCCGGTGTCTTCTCGCGTACCAGTGAAGATACGGACTACCCGCTGAGTTTCTGCGCGGTTGAGTCCCGCCGTCTGGAGGGACAAGGAAACGTTGAACTCTCGCCTACCGAGACGGAAGGTGTCCGCTGGGATAGACAGGATCCGTTTAACGCCATCCTCTATTACCCGATAGAGATGTCCTCGACGCTGAGCCGCGCCGGTATGACGTATAACCAGTGGTATAATACCATGAGTACCTTTACCACGCTGGATTCGATCGATATAGCCGGTGTGAGCCGTACCAAATGGCTCTCCGACGGTTCGGAGCGTGGCTACGCGTGGGGTTCGGATATCTTGGTAACGAAGAATAACGACTTCATCGAGATCGGCGCACGCGCGATCAACAAGAACTTCGCCATCAACGTCAATATGGAGTATGTGATGAATCGTCTGTACGTCATGCATACCGACCTCATTAACTCCGAGGCGGCGCGTGCGCTGCAGGATAATACGGAAGATACACCGGCTGCACATATGTACCGCCAGATGGGTTCCTGTATCTTGAACCCCTTCCACCGTCTCGGTGATGCCTTCGACTATATCATCGCGGCGCGTAAGGCGAACCCTGCCCTCTATCGTAACCGTGTCTTTGAGGTGTTTATAGAGCAGGGTACGTATTATCCGTATCATAATGCGTACGGCGAGCAGGACGAGGTACGTAATAACACCTTCCTGGTTCCCGAGGGTATCTACGTCATCGGTGGTATTGACTCGAGACCGGAGGACCACCATTATGGTCAGGAAGGCTATTATGATATGTTTACCGGCGCTTCATATGGTACGACCGATAATGTGACGGTAGCGGGTTATACGATCTATTCCGCGCCGCTGGATTCTATTCGTCTGCGTGACGACCGTCACCGCCCGATGCGCGATAACAACCTCAACTCTGTCATCGAGCCATGGGAGTTAGAGAGGCAGACGATTCTCTCGGGTAATGCCGTAGCGGGTGAGGACTTCACCCACGTCTATCACGTCATCACCATGCACGCCGACTCTACCCATGTCGGTCCGCAGCCGCTGAAGTTCCGCCATATGAATCCGGCGCGTGAGGCCGGCGATAAATCGGCCCCGCTGCTCATCGATCCGATTCCGATGGATCAGCCGGATCTATTCGTCGATGAGTTAGACCAGTCTATACTCGGCCGTACCGTTGAGTTCGACGGTATCCAGATCACCGGCGGTTATGCGAACCACCTTAATCCCGAGGATACGCTTCGTCACCCGTACGTCAAGAAGACCTATTTCCGCGGCGGCGGTATCTTCGTCGATGGTAACTGGAATAACGACTTCGATCAGCCTGGAGATGTATTGCCGAACGTGACCGAGCCAGCAAAATATAATATCCCGATCGTCGTAGAAAACTGCGTCTTTACCAATAATATGGCGGGTAACGGCGGCGGTCTGTATTCCAACGGCGGTATCTACATGTTTGGCTGCCATTTTACGCAAAACTACTCGCAAGGACCGATGACCGATGTGGACCAGAACTTCATCCCTTGGACCGCCGGAGGATGTATCGCTACCAACGCCGTTTGCGATGTGGCTAACACCCTGTTCGATAACAACGAAGCACGCCGCGGACTCTATCCGATTACCGTATCAGGAGACGAGGAGATCCCGTACGCCGATGCCCGCCAGGGATTTGCAGGTGTGATATCGGCTGCTACCCAGAGTTATTTGCGTGTGGTCAACTGCCACTTTATGAAGAACAAGGCGGTGGCGTACCCTGCTATCTATAACTTCACCCCTAATAATGAATATGGAGACGACGCGAAAGAGAAGCAGTTTGCGTTCAATACCATCTTCTGGGGTAACGAGGTATTCGAGGTGGATAATCTGGATGAACTGGACTATAAAGTACCGCCTTCGGCACAAACGATTAATGACTTCAATACCCGCTACAAAGGTTCTCGTAAGGGTGTCTTCCACTACGACCCGGTAGAATGGGATAAATACGAGAAACTTTTCCATGAGTACGACAGCCTATATAACCATTATGCCGCCGAGAACGATACGTTCAATGTTAATGTAACGAATAAGTTAGCCGAACTCCGTGCGCAGGGTGACTTGATGGAGGGACTCTATTTCTGCTCCTATCGTAAGACCTATGGTCCTACCGGTATGAAGCCGACGCCGGAGGGATACCTGTTGACGAGAGACGAACAGCGTAATTTCATTGATCCGCGAAAGAAACCGGTGCGTACAAAGACAGTGCATGATTTCCCGGTAGAGAGATACGATAATCTCTTTACCTACGTCCATGGCAATAACAACACGCTGATCAACCCGATCAATACCGCGACCGACGGCCCGAACTTCAAACAACCGTCCTTCGTCGCCGGTATCGATGGTTACATGCAGAATGCCGACTGGCTGCTCGCCCGTATGAACCTGACGACCGACCAGGGTTGGGGGCACCTCAAGCAGACCGTCACCCGTGGTGTAGGATACTTCCTCACCCGCTATACGGGCAAACAACAATTCGATACATTCGAAGCAGCTCTTGCGGCTGCGAACGCCGCGTTGGGCACCGATACCTGTACCACGTGGAGCGTACTCCCTGTCCGCGGTCTGCCGATCGCTACCTTTGATGATGTACAGGATCCGCCCGGAGCCATCTATAACTGGTACTCCAAGCGATATGGCACCTATATGTCAAATGTCAACGCCCCGCTGCCTATCAAGGACCAGTATTACATGGCGTACTCCCGCACGACCAGCGATGAAGAGGTATCCGGCAACATGGATCGTATCTCCAAGCACCCGAAGACCGGTGAGACCGATGTCTATATTGACATAGGTATCTACGAGTACCAGTATGTTCAACTGGATATCAAGGGTCAGGAGATCGATACAATGTGGGTAGCTACCAAGGCCAAAGATCCTATCCGCCAAGATGGTCTTACATGGGAGACACCTACTACCGACCTCCAGACGGCTATCGACCGGCTGATGTCGTCCCATAACAACCATGATAAGTATATCTGTTTCTTGGGCGACGACGAGGGAGGCACCTTCTCGCCGAGTAATGTGATCGATAACCGCCGTTCGTTCATCATCACCTCCAATACGCTGGAGCCGCTGTTGCCGGATAGTGCCGAGGCGGACTATGACTACGGAGTGAATAGCCTTACCTTCCTCGGCGGATATAGCTTTGACGTCAAGGACGCACCGCGTGACCCGCAAGCTCACCCGACCATCATCGAGATGCCCAATACCGGTACGGCCGCGCAGCGCAACCAGCTCTTTGTTGTCGAAGATATGACCAGACAAATGGTACAGGCGAACTGGCAAGGCGAATACACCTCGCGCGACAGCGTCGTGATCCCGATCGTGTTTGACGGCATGACGTTTATCAACCCCTATTCGACGAAGGATCCTTCTTCCGATGTAGGCGGTTATAACAACCAGGGAGGTCTGATGTCCAAGAAAGGTGGCGCGGCTATCTATTATCGTTGGCAACGCCGCTACGAGGGGCATGACGGCGTTTATTCGCCGGACTTCACCAAGGCGCTGCATCCCGATTCGGCACTGATAGACGGCGTGAAGACGGTGCTGCCCAAACTCACGCTCTCCAACTGTATCTTCATGGATAACGGTGCGCGCGACGGCGTAGCCCATGACGAGCGTTCGGCGGCAGTTCGTATTGACCACGGTGGCGGCTCGTCGCTCATCGTCAACTCGCTCTTCCACTCCAACGCCGGTGCTCCGGTTTACGCAAGAACCTTCGATGTGCTGCAGGAGGAAAACGACCTGGCGTCCGTGCCGAACGATGTCGTGATCGTCAACTCCACCTTCGCCCTCAACGACGGACACCTCCGATTGGACGGCGAGAACAGCGAGGTACATAACTCCCTTATTTGGCTCGATGACCTCGATAACGATACCACGATCCAACTCCAGATGGGTGCTTCCGACCAGTGGGACAAGACGACGAACCGAACCCGCGAAGGTATAGAAAACCGTATGACCAATAATGCCGTATGGGGATGCTTCATGCAAGCCGGTGAGGACCCGTGGGGCAACGACAGCCTCGTGACGAACAACAATGATATCTTCGGCGGACCGGGCTTCGTTCTACCCTATGTAACGGCTTCTACTTCGGAGCAACGCCGCGAGCGTAGTTTCCGTCTGAACCCGTCTCTGATCACTCATGAGAAAGCGGATACCACGATTTATCGCGACCGCGTCTTCTTCCGTGTCTATCCGGATACCTGTGCTGAGACGCATAATCAATACTGGCGTCGCTCCAACGGTTTCAAGTCCACCTATATCACAGCCCTTGCCAACGACTCCGATTTGGCAGCAAAACCGCGTCTGTCCGGTGAAGGAATGGAGCGTGGTGCATACGAATGTCTGGCGGTGCTCCAACGCGTGCTGTACGTCCAGCCTACACTTGCTGCCTTCTCTGCCGGAGACGGTTCCTCTTGGGAGCATCCGTTCGGTCAGGGTCAACTGCAAAACGCCATTGATGCCGCTGCCGTATATACCTACCTGCGTCAGAATGACCCGACCAGAGAGGATCGTAAAGCATACGTCTTTGTCAAAGGTTCCTACGACAGCAATGAGCATACGGAGATACATGCACGCGATGGTGTGTTCGTCTATGGTTCGCTGCCCAATAACTTCAATGATACAGCGGCAATAGACCCGGATCTGAAGCAGTTCACCAATGCCGAATGCCAGCGCTTCGTTAACTACGTCCGCGCATCCTCTACCGGAGTCGCTTCGCCGAATGCCACCCCCACCCGTATCAACTTGATTCATATGGAGGGTGATGATTTCGAGACCGGATTCCTCCTCGACGGATTCGTAATCACGAACCCGGGTACAGAGCTACTCGAATCACCCGTTATCCTCAATAACGAGATGTCAACGCTACGTAACTGCCTCATCACGGATAATACGGTAATAGACGGACCGGTTGTCAATGCCGCACGAGGACTGCTCTATAACAACCTCCTTTATAACGACTCGGCAGCCGCCATCGTCAAAGTAGGAGAGCACGGTCTGGCGCTCAATAACACCATCGTCTCCGATAACGCAGCGGTAGAGCCGATAGACGACTCCGAGGCGGCCTCCGGTGCTGTGGTGAATAACATCGCGCTCAACTCTAAACTCTCATCTCTCAACTGTTTTGCACCCTATTTCACGGACCAAACGCCTTATCGCTTACCCGATTATCTCAAGGAGAACAAACCGCTTCATTACCAGCTCCATGAGCATAGCGCATATATCCATGCCGGCACGGCGGATGACGCGCTGGAGGATGTCTATGATACCTATGTAGCAGATAGCACCATCGCCTTCCGGTACGATCGGGATGTACTCGGCAACCCGAGAAAGATAGGTACAGGTGTTGATATGGGTGCATTAGAGACTTGGAGAGTCGAGAAGAATACGGTTCGTGAGATTACCGCCCGGACCAACAAAGTAGGACCGGATGCGCAAGACGCAAATAAAATCTATGCGTATCTTGAGAACTACGGAGGCAACAACTATCCCCATCAGGGATCAGTGGTCTATCTGATGGATAGCTCCGCCATGACCATGCAGTATCAAGAACTGCCCGACTTCGTCGATCTCAAGACCGGACTCTCGCCCTTCGCGTTCCGTCCCGGCTATATGCTACTCAAACCCGGTGCATCGTTCTACGGAAACGGACATGCCGTACAGATGAACTATCTGGCGGCGGAAAAACGGTTCAGCAACCAGCGTTACTCCATGACCTCCTTCCCGTTTGATTACTCGAAGGAGAATATCACCGTCACCGGTTTCAACGCACTGAAAGACTCGTTGATCCTTCTATCTTCACCGTTCGACTTCAACACCTACCAATATGCAGGTGAGGCGCGTTCGGCGAAAGATTATGTCTTCCAGACCAATAACTCCTCGCTCTGGACCCCGATAGACACGCTTAACCGCACCGCTAACGATGGCTATCTCATGGACTTCGGCGCACTCACCGATACCGTGCTCCGATTCACTTCCTTTGCTCCGACAGGAAAATACAGCTACGTCGAAGAAGGGTATGACAAGACCATCTATCTCACGCGGCACGATAATAGGACTGGAGGTACCGGGGAGGATCTGAACTTCACCACCATGGAGAATATGGGATGGAACATGAAAGGTCTGCCTTGGCTCGTTTCCAACTATCGCACCGATACAATTCTGGACGAAGGTAATTTCCAACGCCAGATGTTCATTCCGCATGTGTTCTATCAGATGGACGGCGCAGGCAACTATATCACCGAGGGCGATAAGATCTACACCTCCCGCTCTTGGGATCGCGGCTCCGTTGTTTCCATGGGGAACGCGTTCTTCACCCAGACGGCTACCCAGAAAGAGAAAGAAACCGTCGTCTTCCACCTGCCCTACTACAGCAAGAATGAGAAGTCTTCACGTCCTATCCTGCGTGCAATCTCCCGCAAGAATCAATCACAAATCACAAATCAAAAATCAAAAATCAAAAATCAAAAATCACCAATCACCAATATCTCCAGCGACCTCCTCACCCTCATTCCGGATTCCACCGCGGCGAAGACGATAGGTTATACCTATGGACGGGATGGCGTCAAATGGATAGAAAACGATCGCTCCGCACAGGTTTATCTGCTCGATTCAAAGCGCACATCGCGTATCTCACTCCTCGGCGCTGCACCGACAGAAGTCGATATCCCGCTCGGCGTCATTGCTCCCGAAGGAGACCTGTTCACCTTCAACCTGCCTGAGAAAGACGCGTTCGCAGGATATGACTACATCTGGCTCATCGACTACGAACTGAACCGCTTTACCAACCTGCTCTTTGAAGACTATGAGGTGAGCCTCGAACCGGGGGAGAACAACCGGCGTTTTGCCATCCGCATCGGACGATTCCCGAAGACCGACGAACAAGGAAACCGCAGTTATGTCGTTTACGCCCATAGCGGACAACTCTTCATCCGAGGCATTATAGAAGGAGACAAGATAGATATCTATACGCCGGACGGTAAACACGTCTATTCCGATGTCGCGGAATCTACCGAATGGCAAATGCCGCTATCCTACCAGATCGGATACATCGTCAAAGTCAACAACAAAGCACACAAGGTGATCAACTTATAATCCCAAATCCATCCCTATATTCAGAGAAAAATCGCCCCTCGGAGCGATTTTTCTTGCATATGTCGGAAAAAAGTTGTAATTAGGGGGTGTGCTCAAAAAAAACGGGCATTTATTTGCACATGTCAAAAAATCTTTGTACTTTTGCGGTCGCAAAGGTTTTTCGGTTGCTTCTCTTTTTTATTCTCCTATCTCCTCGCACAAGAATTAATCAACCGACAATTTTGTGTGAATCTGTTTTTCTGATATATGCAAATTTTTCTGCAAAAAAATCTCTCTAAACTGCATAAAATCCGGAAAATTGCATTTTCTAAACTGCACAAAATCGGCATTTCGCATATTCTAAACTGCACAAAAAAACGAAGCACCCGAGGTATTTGCCCCGGGTGCTTGGCGATTATAGTTTCTTCCAAGTGGCTTCGGGTCGCGTTCAGCAACAAGATCGCCTGGACCCTCGAGTCCGATGCCATCCTCTGGCTCAAAACGAAATAAGCGTCAATTTCTGACGCTTTTTTTGTGCCCCTAAACCCTAATCTATAACCTCTAATCCCTAAAAATCTGCGATTTTATTTGCATATATCAAAAATTTTCTGTAATTTTGCAGCGCAAAATCAAAAATAACACGATTATGAAACAGCAAGAACCACAACAAATGCCATTAGGCTCCGAAAAGAACGGAGCTGGTCTGCCGCAGAAAGAGTACTTCACGGCGGATGAAGCAATGGCTTATCTTGAACCCCGTATTCGTGCTATGTTTAGATGAAAGAAGTCGTCTTATAACCTCTCTCCGCCTGCCGACGTAAAACAGCAAGGAAAACATATGGCAAGCAAACTGAATGTACAAGGAACAGAGATTACCCTCATATCGGATATGGGGAATGATTATATCTGCTTGACGGACATGGCCGGAGCTAAAAGCGATGAGGTACGCGCTGCAGATGTGATCAAAAATTGGCTACGCAATCGTTATACGATTGAGTTCCTTGGCACATGGGAACAAATCCACAATCCCAATTTTAATGTGGTCGAATTTGACCACTTTAGAATGCACGCAGGTTTACCTAATTTTGTATTGAGTGTTTCTGAATGGCTCGAAAAGACCAATGCTGTTGGTCTTATAGTAAAGAAAGGACGCTATGGGGGTACGTATGCTCACAAGGATATTGCTTTTGAGTTTGGTTCCGCAATTAGCGTTCCTTTCAAGCTTTATCTTATTGAAGAGTTCCAGCGACTCAAAGAGGAAGAGCAAAAGGCACTTGGCTGGTCGGCGAAGCGTGAGCTAGCAAAGATCAACTATCACATTCACACAGACGCCATCAAGGAACACCTTGTTCCGCAGGAGATTGACCAATACCATCGTTCGTTGATTTATGCCAACGAAGCTGATGTGCTCAATGTGGCATTGTTCGGGATAACGGCAAAGGAATGGCGCGATGCACACCCTGATGATAAAGGAAATATTCGCGATTATGCGACCATCAATCAGTTGATTTGTCTGAGCAATATGGAAAACCTGAATGCGGTTTTTATCAATGAAGGAATGCCGCAAGGCGAGCGTCTTTATAAACTCAACCAAATAGCTATCCAGCAAATGACCGTGTTGGAGAATGTAGAGAGCAAGCATATATTGAAAGCATAAATATACCGTCGCTTGCCGACGTAAAACAGCAAGGACAAAAAAGACATAACGAGCGCAAAGCGTTGCGCTAACAAATAACATATTAATAGCATACTATTATTTCGCGTTCGAAAAGAAAAAAGCCTAGGAAACTGATTTCTCAACGAAACGGGTAATGCTTCACGGATGTGCCTAAAATGGAACATTCCACTTACAGTCAAAAATAGTTCATACTCAGTGTGGACTCTATGACTGTAAGGCGGAGGTTCTTCCTAGGCTCCTTCGTGAACGCGAGTAGAAGTTCACACTTTTTATGTGCCCGTATGAGGATTGATAGTTATGCACAAACGACTATCAATCTATGGCACAAAGTGATTTACAGGCTGCAAAAATCGCGAAACAAGATGAGTTCTATACGCAATTAGATGATATCGCAAAGGAACTCAAATACTACAAACAGCACTTCAAAGGGAAAGTGGTGTTGTGTAACTGTGATGACCCGTACGAAAGTAATTTCTTCAAATACTTTGCGCTCAACTTTAATCTGTTAGGTCTAAAAAAACTTATTGCTACGTGCTATAATGGCTCGCCTATAGCGGGTGATGAGTTGCCCTTATTGTTCGAAATAGAAGAAAGCGAACCCAAGAAAATCGCTTATAAGGTAGAAATTACTGAGGTTCACGATTATAACAACGATGGAGCAGTGAATCTTACGGATGTTCAATATCTCATTCAGAACGATAAGAATGTATTATCTCTATTAAAAGGAAACGGAGATTTCCGCTCTCAAGAATGTATTGAACTTTTGCAAGAAGCCGATATAGTAGTTACAAATCCTCCATTCTCGCTATTTAGAGAATATGTGGCCTTATTAAGTAAATACGATAAGAAGTTCTTGATAATTGGCAATCAAAATGCTCTTACATACAAAGATTGCTTCCGGTTAATAAGCGAAAACAAAATGTGGCTTGGAGTAAGCATTCATAGCGGTGATAGAGAGTTTATGATTCCTCCAACTTATGAAGTACGCTCTAAATCCTTGCGAGTTGATGCAAAGGGAAATCGCTATATTCGTGTTGTCGGAGTTCGTTGGTTTACCAACTTAGACTACCCTCAACGACACGAAGATTTAGTTTTATACAAGACATATAATCCGAAGGAGTATCCGACCTTCGAAAACTATAATGCAATAAATGTAAATAAGACGGGAGATATACCCATAGATTATGAGGGAATAATGGGCGTACCTATTACATTTATGGACAAGTATAATCCTGACCAATTTGAGATACTTGGAATGTGTGAAAACGAGGATTTATACGGTTTAAAAACGAAGGTATATACGACAGCAGAATGCAAACAGGCATATTTTGCTAAGTTCGGAAAGAATGGAACTTATGATTTGAACGCGAGTGGAGTAATTATCAAGGATGGTATGAGAGAAAAAGTATACCAACGCATCTTAATTCGAAACAAAAAACCACAAAAGCCATGAAAATAGATTTACATGAAGTACGCGTGCGGGAGTTGTGCGCGGGGTACAATGATTTGAGTATTCAGGAAGAAGGCATCGTCGGCTACAACGGACGCCTCAACATCCGTCCGAAATATCAGCGGGAATTCGTTTATGACGAAAAGAAACGGAACGCCGTCATGGATACCGTTTGGCAGGGATTTCCGCTCAACGTCATGTATTGGGTAAAAACAGACGGCGCCGATGGCATCGACTATGAGGTTTTGGATGGTCAGCAACGTACGATCTCTATCTGTTCGTTCATCGCCGGCGAGTATATGATGGAGTTCGACGGCAACTTGCTTGGCTTCAACAACATGACCCAAGAGCAGCAAAATCGTATTCTCGACTACAAACTGCAAGTCTATGTCTGCGAGGGTACCGACGAAGAGAAAATCAAATGGTTCCAGCGTATCAATATAGCCGGTGAGAAGCTGACCGACCAAGAGATTTTGAACGCTATCTATGCCGGTTCGTGGACGACGCAAGCCAAGCGCCGCTTCTCCAAGACAGGCTGTGTGGCGTATCGTATAGCCTCGGATTTTATGTCCGGTTCGCCGATCCGTCAAGACTATTTCGAGACCGCCCTCCAATGGATAGGTGACGCGCAAGGCAAGTCGCTTCGTCAATATATGGCAGATCATCAGCACGACACCGACGCGGACGAGTTGTGGCAGTATTTCCAGGACGTCATTCATTGGGTGGACAAACTCTTTGGGCGCAAGTACAAGAAAGAGATGAAGGGCGTAGAATGGGGATTGCTCTATAACAAACACCGTGACACCAAACTCACGGCGACTTATATCAACGAACAAATGGCGAAACTCATGGCAGATTCCGACGTACAAAAGAAATCTGGTATCTTTGCCTATATTCTGGACGGTGATATTCACCATTTGGGTATTCGTGCTTTTGATGCTAACACCCGTCGTGAGGTCTATGAGCGGCAAGACGGCAAGTGCGCCATCTGCGGCAAACCGTTCGACATTGAAGTTATGGAAGCAGATCATATTACCCCTTGGGTGGAAGGCGGGCGAACAATCGCGAGCAACTGCCAAATGCTCTGCCGAGAGTGTAATCGCCGCAAGAGTAGCAAATAATCCCGTCTAAAATATTTTTAGGTTTTCGCAGCACGTTGTGCTGCGATTTCTTTCTTGTTGATAAATTTTTCTGCCAAAATTTGCGCATATCAAAAAATTGTAGTACCTTTGCAACCCGTTTCCCCAAAGTATGAGAAACACGTGGATGATCACCTAAACATATCATCACTACTTGCTTTTTCTGAACAGCAAGATGCTTTAATCGCCGCCCAACAAGAGGTGACGCAACGGGTGATTGACAATAATCAAATGCTACGGGATGCACTCCGTCAAGAGCACGCAAGAGCCGAGCAACTTCAACGACTTTTAGAACAAGAGCAGGCGAAAAACGCCGTACTCCAGACGCGTGTCGATCAACTCGAGTCACGCCCCATCAGCGTGGCGGGTGATTATGTGGAAACGCAGCGTATCAACAAGTATATCGCCTCTCATAAGCCTTCCAAACGCACAGGCATTACGAGGCCATCCAATGACTTAACTCTGCCATTATGGGACAGCGTAACATCTTTGTAGCCGGTAACTACATCGCCAACCAGTCGTTCGGCACGTATATCGCGCATGCCGAGCATGTCCATACCGATCAAACCGACGACACGGCTGAACCTCGTATATCCGAGGACGTGGAGTTCGAAGAAATGCCGGTTTATTGTGTCTATATCGATATAGATGCGATTAAGCGAGCGGGTATCTGGACGCCTGCGCAGATACAGGAGCAGTTGGAGAAAGCCAGCGAGAAAGAGGCTAAGGAGTTCGTGGCATTCTTGCGCGATTTTGAGAAGAAGACCTACCTGAATTTTCATGGCGATAACAAACGTAAGATATACAACACCTTGCGCGCACAACTGCCCATGATGCGCGCATACTCGGAGAAAAATTTCTACTCCTATTTTTAGCTTTTCATTGGAATCCATTAGAACAAATTTGCCCCTTCATTAGGGCGCTATTAGAATTCCATTAGAATAAATTTGCTAAATGCAGTCACAATTTGAGTGGCTGCTTTTTTTGTTATACTTTTGCAGTCGAATTCACAGTCAAACGGCTGGGCCCAGCCATAATTTTTAACACTTAAAAACAATTAATTATTACGAACTATAGTCAAAAAAATGACAAAAATGTAGTTTTTTAACCATCAATTGAGGAAATAGGCTTCCGAGAAACAAACCCATCGATATAATCGGT
>ONTT01000002.1 GCA_900320865.1 uncultured Bacteroidales bacterium
GGGCGCAACGACTATGATTGTCGGTATTCTGACGGGTATGTTCTTCGGAATCAATCTGGAGGAAGTGGCATTCCTTGCTCCTGTGAAGCAGTATTTCATCACGGAGACGAACGCCACGGTGCATTTCATGGGCGGTTCGTACCATCCTATGATGGTGTTTGCCATCCTCATTGGTATATTCCAAATCTTGTTTGCTATGGGCTTCAAGGTAGTGAAGATCACCTTACGCGACGGCTTCAAATACGCGGCGTATGATTGTGCATGGCTTGTTGCTTTGGTTACGCTCATCGTCTGGGCAGCAACCGCAAGTTCGCTATCTACCATCGGGCTCTATTGCATTTATGCGATTTTGGGTATATGCGCGCTGTTCATCCTGTTCTACAGCAATCCGGATCGCAAGATTCTGCTGGTGAATATCGGTGGTGGTCTGTGGGGCACGTATAATATGGTCAGCGGCCTGTTGGGCGATGTGCTGTCGTATATCCGTTTGTTCGCGCTCGGTCTCGCCGGAGGTATTCTCGGAAACGTGTTCAATGCCTTGGCGCTTCAAGCCGGAGGGGCTTTACCCGGATGGATAGGATGGCTGCCGACGTTGCTCATTCTGGTGTTCGGTCACACGCTGAACTTTGCACTTTGTCTAATCTCTTCTGTTGTTCACCCGATGCGTCTGACATTCGTTGAATTCTACAAGAATGCAGGCTTCGAAGGTGGCGGTAGGGAGTACAAACCTTTTAAAAAATTATAAATCAACAAAATAAATTACAGTTATGACATTAAATTTGATTATTGCCTTTATTGGCATCGCTTTCATGGTCGGTCTGTCCGGCGTTGGTAGTGTGTATGGTCTGACGATGTGCGGTAACGCCGTTGTTGGTGCATTGAAGAAACGCCCGGATGCTATGGGTATCTACATCCTTTTGTCCGCACTGCCTTCTACGCAGGGTATCTACGGCTTCGTAGGTTACTTCATGGTTCAAAAGTACCTTACTGCAGGTATTACCACTCTTCAAGCTGCAGCTATCCTTGGTGGTGGTATCGCACTGGGTCTCGTTGCCCTGTTGTCCGCTATCCGTCAAGGTGAGGTTTGCGCAAACGGTGTAGCTGCAACAGGAAGTGGTCACAATGTAACGGCAGGTACCATGATTATGGCTGCTTTCCCTGAGTTCTACGCTATCTTGGCACTGCTCGTAGTAATTCTTATGGGCGGTCTGATGGGTGAGCCTGTTATTCTCTAATCATGATGAAAGCCTTTGTATTCCCGGGACAGGGAAGTCAATTTCCGGGAATGTGCAAAGACCTGTACGATGCACATACTGAAGCCCGCGAGATGTGCCAGGCAGCCAATAGGCTGCTTGGCTTCTCGTTGACGGACGTCATGTTCGATGGTTCGGCAGACGAACTCAAACAAACGAAAGTGACGCAACCTGCCGTCTTCCTGCACTCCGTAGTAGCTCAACGTCTTATGACGATCGAGAAACCGGACATGGTCGCCGGACATAGTCTCGGTGAATTCAGCGCTTTAGTGGCCTGTGGCGCACTTCGTTTCGAGGACGCCTTATTACTCGTCTCCGCACGTGCACAAGCCATGCAGGAAGCCTGTGAAGCCAATCCCGGCACGATGGCCGCCGTCCTCGGTCTGCCCGATGAACAAGTAGTAGAGATCTGTCAAGAAATCACCAATCACCAATCACAAATCACAAATGACCACATAGTGGTCGCTGCCAACTTCAATTGTCCGGGACAAGTGGTCATCTCCGGTGAGATAGACGCCGTTGAGACAGCCTGTGTCGCCCTCAAGGAAGCCGGCGCTCGTCGTGCGTTACGCCTCCCTGTCGGGGGCGCTTTCCACTCGCCGCTCATGGCTCCTGCCGCCGAAGCATTGGCAGAGGCTATACGCAAGACAGAGTTCCGCAAACCGTTCTGTCCGATCTACCAGAACGTGACTGCAAAACCTTCGATGAATCCGGAGGAAATCCGCGAAAACCTGTTAAAACAACTCACAAACCCCGTTCGCTGGACGCAGTCCGTGCAAAATATGATTGCTGACGGCGCAAACGAGTTCTATGAATTCGGCCCCGGAGACGTCCTTAAAGGCCTGATTCGTAAGATCAATGCAACCGTAACTGTGGGATAATCGTCCATGAAAACGATCTTTGTCTTTGATCTGGGAGGAGTGCTGATCAAGCTCAATGTGGCTCGATGTATGCGGGCGTTTGAGACATTGATGGGTGAGCAGAACATGCGCGCCGTTCTTGGTATGGACGCCAACGGAGAAGGCGTCAAAGCCGTCAGTATTGCATCCAAACAGCTCATGGTGGATTTTGAAAAAGGTCTCATCTCAACGGACAAATTCCTTTCCGAGGTGCAAACGTATTGCCGTCCGGGGACTACCAGACAAGAGATCATAGATGCCTGGATGACGATGTTGGACGAACTGCCCGCAGAACGCTTACAAGTAGTGGACGACCTGCGCGCCAAAGGACATCGCGTCTATCTGTTATCCAATGGGAATGAACTTCATTTTGACTTCATCAACCGCACGTACGGCTTAGACAGCCATTTTGACGGTCTTTTCTTGTCCCAGGAAATGCACCTCTCCAAACCCGAACCGCAGATCTTTGAAGCTGTACAAGCGGCCATCAATCAAAAATCAACAAGCAAAAATCAACAATCACACATCTTTTTTATTGATGACTTACAGGCAAATCGCATTGCCGCCGAGCAAACGGTTCATTGGAAAACCTTTGAAAGCATCGATGCGTTGCGCCTGAATCAAATGCAATCATAAAGAAACACCATTGGGTGATTATAAACGGTTTTTGGCAGGGCGCTAAGATCATCGGACGTGCATATACATCGTCAATTAACCCGAATGATATTCGGAGTCTAACTACCATCATCAATAAGTCCGTTTTACTCCACTAAACAATAAATCTGCATCAAAAGTGCAGATTTTTTTATTAATTTATAAAATTCATACATTTTTCTTGCATATATCAAAAAAATGTATTACCTTTGCAACCGCAAAGGTTTGAAAAGACCAAAACTTGCCGTCACTTACTGACGTAAAACAGGAGGACATATTGAAAAAAGCGTCTTACGCGCTTTGTTTTGGCGAATAGGAATCTGGTAAATTCATAATGATAACCAAAACAATGCAGCACAAAGATGCTCATTAGTGTGTATATCTATAATGTACGCGCGTATTTGGCGTACATATATACATACGGCGTGGGCTACGGTGTTGTTTGTTCAGTTATCAGGGCAATACCAGAGCCTCTATTCGCGGAACAGCAATATTGCAGTCCCGCTTTTTTTATGCATACAACATAAACAAATAAAATATTAAACAATTAAATTTTTTACAAAATGAAAAAGATTTTCTTTTTAGTGTGCCTGATGCTTTCAGCAATGATGGTATCGTCAGAAACGATGCGTGTTGCCATCTTGGAACCAGTTGACCGCGAAAACAAAGTAAGCTACGGAACAAAACTAATCCTACGTTCTAATTTATCAAAAGCTGTAACGAACACGGCGGGCTATGAGGCCTACGATAGAACGGATATGGATGCAATTATGGGCGAGCAGAACTTCCAAAGAACAGGTATGGTTAGCGAAGAGCAAATCAAGCGATTAGGAGAAATGACAGGTGCAAAATACATCCTGGTAGCAGAAGCGGCTGTAATTGATGCTAATAATATGTTTATTACAGCAAAAGTATTAGACGTAGAATCGGCTCGTACTATCATGACGGATAATCTTATGATGGGTATGGATGCAGCGAAAATTCAAGAAGGATGTATAAAACTTGCGATGAACTTGTTTCATTCGTATACCGAAAGAGATAATTCTTTAGAAAACACAACTACAACATCTCGACATACAACGTCCCAAACTGTACCCCAAAAAAAGAAACTAATACGTTATTCATCTATGGCTAAGCGGAAAGCATATAATCATGGGAAAGAATTTGCTTATGGTAATTTGGAAATGGATGAAAAAGAAATGCTCATTTTTTTAGCAGATAGATGTCCAGAAGCATTTAAAAAGATTGTTGATGCAAAACAAGTACAAACTGGAGGTTGGTCTATTCTGGGAATGACTTGTTTTGGCGCAGTACCTATATATATTCCATTATTAGCAGCAGGCTATGTGAAATATGATAAGGCTATAGAGTATTTTAATAATAATTGTGCTGATGAAGAATAATTAAGCGTATAAGTCAAGACTTTATCGCTAGTATCAGATTAATATATATTTCATGAACGTTCAAGAATCATTGGGAAAGAAGAGTTTTAGATTGGTATTGCAGTTCTGATATGCAAAAACTAGCATACATACTTTGTTTGTTGCTGATCTCGCTGAACACGCTCGCAGAGGACGACATACCTTCCAATAATGTAGAGCGTGCCAAACTGGCAAAGAAAGTCGAGCGGCGGATAGCTATAGAATATGGCATGGTAGAAGCTATCATGCCACAAATCAACGTTTATCTCAAGAAAGGCGAGAAAGTACAGGCGCGCGAAATGGTTGATGACGCCCTTGAACGTATCGCCAGAATTGAAGCAGACCAACAACTGCTTGCACAACTGGACGAGACAGCAGACAATGAGACGCTGATGCTTGCCGAAACGCAAGAGACCAAGCGCTATCTTAGCGTCAAAGCCGGCCAGTTGCGCAACGCAATTGGGGTGTTTATATCCTGTGAGGCAAAACTATTCGACAGTAATTATACCTCTTTGGAAGGCGAGATAGAAGGCGATTTATCTGAATTTGGTGTATTCTTTGTGGATAGCATAGGACAAGCCGACTGGGCTGTTTCAATTACATCTCTAGCACGTGAATACCGGAAAGTGGATTATGGTAGTACGAGTAGTTATACTACTTATGTCGAAGCGAAGCTGAGTATTGAGAAAGTCTCGACAGGCAAACGTATCTACGAAGATATATTGCGCGAGAAAGGTATTCACACGATGAATTACGAACAAGCTGCCCACGAGGCATACAAATTGCTTTCTCCTCATCTCAGTGCTATTATTAAAGAGCAAATACAGAAATAATTCTCCATTATTTAGAGACAAGACCAACAAATCTTCAAGAGTTCAAGGGGTGGGGCAGTGCCTCGCCCTTTTTTTTGTGTTTATGACTAAAAAACCTCCAAAATTTGCATATGTCAAACTTTTGTTGTACCTTTGCGGTCGGAATAAGGCATAAAAAATATAAAACTCATATATATATACCAGAAAAACTCATAAAGACCAAGATGAACAACGAAGGTGAGCAATGGCATTGGCAAGAGCCGGAGACTGCTTGGAAGGGCGTGGGAATATACCACATCACCTTAGTTGTGTCCAGCAGAAAGCCAATATTGGGGGACTTGGTCATTCCTGACAATGATCCGGAACAGGCGCATGTTGTTCTAAGCGCTTTTGGAGAGGAAATAAAAGACTGTATAAAGACAATTCCAAACTATCATCCCGAGATACAGATTCTTGCGCTAAGGATGATGCCAGATCATGTGCATTTTATCCTCCATGTTCGTCGCAAGATGCAGATCGGGATAAAGGCCGCTGTGCGCGGTTTCTGGCAAGCAGCCAAGACTATTGGTCGTGCCTATACATCGTCAATTGACCCGAATGGTATTCGGGATAACGAACAACGTGTCGATCCTGTATTCTCCGAGAAACCCTTCATTCGCCCGATGTCGCGTAAGGGACAACTGCAATCCATGATACGCTACGTTCAGATGAACCCTCAGCGCCTCGCTACAAAGCGGCTCAAGCCCGGCTATTTCTATGTGCAGCATGGAGTGGAGATAGGAGAGCGTTCTTATGAGGCTATAGGAAATATCAAACTATTACAAGTAGAGCGGATTAAACCGGTTCATGTGCGGCGGACAATGGTGGACGAGGCGGAGCACGGAGCAGATCAACGGCTTCTGGACTATAAGAACAGTTGTGTGCTGGCTGCAAGAAAAGGCTCGGTGATGGTCTCGCCGTTCATCAGCGAGCATGAGAGAGCCGTGTTAGATGTGCTCCTAAAAGAGAAACATTCCATTATCTACATCGCCGATAACGGTTTTGGGCAATATTTCAAGCCCTCAGATGCTTTGTTTGACGCGGTAGCAGATGGGCGCCTTTTGATCCTCTCTCCGTGGACGTACGATTCGAGAAAGAAGCATGTGACGCGCGCTGAGTGCGTAGAAATGAATAAGATGGCAGAGGAAATAGCCTCATCGTCCATTGTTCCGAATGGCATTCGGGATAACTAATGACGTTATTTGTTATTCAGGGTGGGGCAGTGCCTCGCCCTTTTTTTTGTGTGTTTTTGACTAAAAAAACTCCAAAATTTGCATATATCAAATATTTTTTGTACCTTTGCACTCGCAAAGGTTCTTATGAAAGAATTACCAACATACACACCGGACTTTGAGGAATATATCCGTCAAGGAGAACCCGACAAAAAAGAACGTGCGCAGATTTGGCGCACCGCTATCGGTCTGCAGCAAGTGGATGGTTTGGAAGTATCTGAATATTTCAAGGAAAACGTTAAACGGAATATTGAGGGAGAGATTTCCATTGATGAAGTCCAAAAACTCACCAAGGCTTATTATGTAAGCAAAACAAACCGTGAACAGGACGATGAAGAGAAGGAAGAAGCGGACAAAGTAGCGGGTAATATCAGTAAGATTCTTGCGACTCAGACCTTAGACTTTAGCACAAACGGCTATATCTCTTTACATCGCCGCATTTTCAACGGAGTCTTCAAACATGCTGGACAGATACGTAATTATGATATTACAAAAAAAGAGTTTGTCTTGCGAGGCGGAACGGTTAATTATCTGAATCACGAAGACTTACGTTCTGCGTTAGATTACGATATCGCACAAGAGAAGCAGTTTAGCTATAAGAACCTTTCACAAGACGATATCATTGCTCATATTGCACAGTTTATCTCAGGTATCTGGCAAATCCATGCTTTTGGAGAAGGGAATACACGAACGACAGCAGTATTTACCATTCAATATCTACGATCAATAGGCTACGAGGTCCATAATGAACTTTTTGCCTCATATTCATGGTATTTCCGCAATGCACTTGTGCGCGCTAACTATAAAAATGCCGTACAAGGAGTGGATTACTCCCCTATATATTTAGAACGATTCTTCCGAAACTTGCTTTTAGGAGAGCAATGGGAACTAAAAAGCCGCTATTTGGTCATCAATCCACCTGCTGAATACGCAGAACAACCGAAAATGGATGTCGGTAATGTTACAGAAAATGTTACAGAAAAAGTGACAAATGTTACAGAAAATGTTATAGAAAAACTGACCGACAGACAACGGCAGATTGTCAAAATGGTCGCCCAATATCCATTTACGACAACAACTTTAATGGCTCAAACCTTGAATGTATCGCTGATGACTATTCGACGTGATATTGAAAAGATGGCTCATATTATCCGTCACGTCGGTCCTGACAAAGGTGGTCATTGGGAAATAATAAAAGAGTAGGGGTATTAGCTCATCTGGCTAGAGCGCGACACTGGCAGTGTCGAGGTGAGCGGTTCGAGTCCGCTATACTCCACAAATAAATAATAACTTATTCACATAAAATTTTATAACTATGGCAAAGTACATTTGTGATGTCTGCGGGTACGAATATGACCCCAGCGAAACAGGAAAAGCGTTTAATGAACTCCCGGATGATTGGACATGCCCAATTTGCGGTGTAGGCAAGGACCAGTTTTCTGAGTTGTAATCCCCCAACAATCCCCTCGGTGCAAAACCGAGGTTTTTACAGTCCAAAATAATGGCTTAAGGGGGTGATTACGGGGCGATTACCGGGTAATTACTGCGTGATTAGGGGAATTTTTATACGACGCCGGGCTAAGAACGACCCAAGGAACTGCCAAACTGGCAGACTTATAGAAATACCATAATATGCACAGCAAAAATCGTGCCAATATATGACTCAAATTAAATTTTATGCACCGGTTAAAGAAATGAACGGTGAATTCGAAAAAGGTAGCGGTATTGTCATGAGAAAAAAGAAATATCGCGCACCGAATGGAGCCGTCCTCAGAGAAGGTGTTCAGGAATCGTACAAAATCGTTCATCCGCGTGATTACGATAAGAACCCGCCTAAAGGAGCTGAACTCGCTAATATTCAGCTGTTTAGCGATTCCAAACGCCAGACTTCCGAGATTATCAATTCCGGCAAACTTACTGACGAGGAACTCGCAGCCATGACACCCGAGGAGCGCCAAAAAACGCTTGAACTGCGCGCAGAACTGGAAAACTTCAGAAATCGTTTCTACGCGCAATTCAAACATCCGGATCCGGAAGCACCGTTCGAAAAGAAACTGAGACCAGGCGCATCGGTTCTCCGACAAAAACAATATGCTAAACTCGATAACTTCATTCAAGCGATCATTCGTGAGAGACTTCGAAAACAACTATAATAACTTCGTTTACGAAAATCACGTAAACTACATAAACTACACAAACTATGTTTACATAATTTACTGACATTATGGCAGATTTATTTCTTTTCATTATTATGGTATAATTATTGTACTTATACTATAGTACGAAATGTGTGCCCTTTAAACCTAATCGGCATTATGTAAAATAGCATATTTCAAAAACTACCTTAACTACGCAAACAAACCTAACTACGCAAACTACGTTTACAAAATGGAAGATAAGTATCAATCAGAAAACAAGATTTACAAAGTACTCCCTATTAAGAATACTGTCATTTTCCCGGGAGTACTCTTACCTATTGCTGTTTCAAAGAAAAGCAGTCTGAAGCTCATCAAAGAAGCTGAAAAAACAGATGAGCCGATAATTCTGCTGACACAGAAAGACAACAAGGCCAAAGAACCCACGGAGAAAGACCTGTACCCTCTGGGCACCTTGGCGCATGTGGTACAAGTAATTCCTGTTCCGGAAATGGGAAAAGATACGATGATGACCATCTTCGAGGGTCTTCATCGTGTACAGGCCATGGATTTCACAACTGCTGAGAACGGCGGATTAATGGCCAGTGCCGTTGAAATGGACGAAAATATGCCGCGGAAGGACGATAAACAGTTCAACGCGACCATCGAAACCATTCGTGAGACGGTACAGAAGATATTGCCGAAACGAGAAGACTCCCCTGCCGGATTGCAGTCTGCGCTTCAATCCTCTTTGAAAAATCTTACTTCCTCGCCTTCTTTCTTGAATTATGTGTGCTCCATCTATATTATGCCGACGGAGACCAAGCAAGGATTGCTGGCTATTCACGACTTAACTGAACGTGCTAATGCCCTGCTCCGTATTCTCGAGAAAGACCTGGAGGAACTGAATATCAAGGAAGATATTCGTCGTCGTACCGTCGAGAAGATGGATAAACAGCAGCGTGAATACTTCCTGCAACAAGAGTTGGAGACCATCAAAAATGACCTGGGTGACACCGATTCATCGGCACAAAAAGTCAGTGAACTGCGTGAGCGAGGCAAAGAGATGAAATGGTCTGCAGAGGTGGCTGAACGCTTTGAGAAAGAGTTAGCCCGCCTCGAACACATGCATGTGCATGCTCCGGACTACTCCACTCAACTCGACTATCTGGAGTTCATGTTGGACCTCCCTTGGGGTGTTTATTCCGAAGATAATTACGACATGGCGCACGCCCAAGAAGTGCTGAATCGCGATCACTTCGGATTGGATAAAGTGAAGGAAAGGATTGTCGAATACCTGGCCGTACAACGTCAATTGGCGCTTCGTAGCAAAAAAGAGAAAGAAAATCATCCGGTGAAATCGCCGATTTTATGTCTCTATGGCCCTCCGGGAGTCGGAAAAACAAGCCTCGGAAAAAGTGTGGCTGAAGCCCTCGGACGAAAGTATACACGCGTCTCTTTAGGTGGTCTGCACGATGAAGCGGAAGTGCGCGGCCATCGTCGTACCTACATAGGTGCCCTGCCAGGACGAATCGTTGATGGCATCAAGAAATGCGGAACTTCCAACCCTGTGTTTGTGCTCGATGAGATCGACAAGATCGGCGCCGACTACAAAGGTGATCCGACTGCTGCTTTACTCGAAGTACTCGATCCGGAACAGAACAATGCCTTCCATGACAACTACCTGGATGTGGATTACGATCTGAGCAAAGTGCTTTTCATCGCTACCGCCAATAGTCTGGAGACCGTTCCTCGACCCCTACTCGACCGAATGGAGTTGATCGAGATGACCGGATACTTGCAGGAAGAGAAAGAAGAAATCGCTAAGAAACACCTCATCCCCAAGGAACTCGCGAACCATGGCCTGAAAGCCTCGCAACTCAAGTTCAAGAAGGAGATTCTTGCCCATATCATCGATGATTATACCCGTGAATCCGGTGTGCGCTCCCTGGAACGTCAGATTGCGACGATCTGTCGGAAGATAGATACCAAACTGGCTTTAGGAGAAGAATATAACGTTTCTATCACCCTTGATGACCTGCGTACCTACCTCGGGCAAGCACGTTATAGCCGCGATAGCTGGGAGACAAACAAATACGTCGGTGTGGTAACAGGCTTGGCCTGGACGCAAGTGGGCGGCGAGATACTCTTCATCGAGACCAGCCTCTCTGCCGCCAAAGCCCCGACACTTACCCTCACGGGTAACTTAGGCGATGTGATGAAAGAATCCGCCACTTTGGCACTCGGATATGTCAAGGCCCATGCTAAAGAACTCGGCATCAAACCCGATGTATTCGAGAAAACAGCCGTACATATCCATGTGCCCGAAGGAGCGATTCCGAAGGACGGACCTTCTGCCGGCATCACGATGACAACGGCTTTAGTAAGTGCCTTCACCGGCCGACTTGTCAAACCACGCATCGCCATGACCGGAGAGATGACTTTACGAGGTAAGGTATTACCTATTGGCGGAGTAAAAGAAAAACTGCTCGCAGCTAAACGAGCAGGTATCACGGATATCATCCTCTGCGAGGACAACAGAAAAGATGTCGCTGAGATCAACGACATCTACCTGAAAGGGCTGAAACTGCACTTCGTGCACGATATCAGCGAGGTGATCGAAAAAGCGCTTACAAAATAAGCGCTTTTCCATGTATGATGTAGGGTTTATGATTTTTGATTTATAAACTCTTCGTACGTACCATCCGTATAGTACACTACTATATTCTTAATCTGTTTTGAAGGAGCTGCAACTACTTGCGGCTCTTCTTTTTGTGCCGTACGCACTGTTTTTTCCTTCGGATCCGGTGGTAATATATCAAATAAACCGGCATCTTTACCGGGTACAGAACGCCACATATCACCTCTTCCGGCAATTAACCACTCCGGATTCAAGGTAGGATAGCGCTCCATAATGCGTTTCATCACTTCTAAACTGGGATTATTACGTCCAGCCATCATATTACTGATAGTACCGGGTTGCACACGAATCTCTGCAGCAAACTGCCTTGCTGTTAGTCCTAAGGCATCTTTTACCTTCTCTATACGTTCTCTCTCATTCATAAAATAATAATTTATTATTTAAATGGGGCCCCCAGAGTAAACTAAGCCTAAGGCTGTTTGCTATGGGGAGAGCGTAGCGTAAGGCAGAGTGTTTAAGGAGCTACGAGGTAGCGACTCACACGAGCCTTAACGTAAGCGAGTGCAAAATTACAAAAAAAATGTGAAATACACAAATGTTTGCACAATTATTTTTAAAAATATTTTCACATTTGTGAATATATGAAATTTGCAATTGTGAAATTTATTTGTCAGCAACAAGCCGTGGAACATTTTTACAAAGTCATCTCCCTCATCCCTGTCTATGTTCAACAAACCATTCCAATAGTCATACTTATTTTACTTTGTGTAGTGCGCATATATGCCTTATAATAAGCAAGTTATAGTAATTATTAAACGTATTTTTAACTTCTTTGTGCCTCTATTTCTTCATATACCGTAATATCTTAATAGTATTACTTTAATTAAATTCGTAAAATGCTCATATATAGATAGTTATATTATCATTAATTGTGTAATTTGCTTGATTTTGAAGGCATATACGATTATTAAGATTCGTGCATTTCTGCAAAATGAATTCTACTCTACTCTCTTGGACTCTTAAATCGGAAGTTTGAGGTCCGGAGATTCTTTTATGCGGTTTGTGAACGTTTGGTTTGTGAGCAAACAATACATAATTTGTGTTCACACTTATTCTGCTAACATTTTTGATTTTTTGCTTGCATAATTCACAAAAATATACTACCTTTGCACTCGATTTGAGATGAACAATTCAGTAACTATTGCCATTAAACTTTACCTGTTATGAAAATGAATGTTTATCGTATCAAACAGCGCACGCAGGATTTCCTGCTTCGATTGTTTGTTGAGGGCGTACCAGATGCTACTCCATCCGATTCGTATTATTACACCTGTTCCCGATGTGGGACCTTCAGGAAGCGTCATTAATTCGAATTATTTCTCAGTATTTGCTGTAAAGGCTTGCATATTTCCTAAAAATATTGTACCTTTGCAGCAAATTTTTTATTATACGATGCTACTCTATCCGAATTGCAAGGTAAATATGGGCTTGCGTGTTGTACGTAAACGACCGGACGGATACCACGATCTGGAGACAATATTTGTGCCTGTTTATGGTTTACATGATGAACTCGAGGTCGTTCCTGCCCCCTCATTTGCCTTTACGCAAGAAGGAATAACGGTGGATTGTGCTCCGGAGGACAATCTTATTATCAAGTGTTACCGTCACTTGGCCGCTAAATACCCGCAGATAGGTCCTGTTTCTATCCGTTTTAAGAAGAATATACCCTTTGGCGCAGGATTAGGCGGAGGAAGTAGCGACGCAGCGCACATGGCCATCGCCTTGAATGAGTTGTTTGGCTTAAGATTAAATAAGGCACAGTTAGCTGCAGAAGTGGCGTCCTTAGGAGCCGACTGCGCATTCTTTATCTATAATGTACCCTGTTTTGCCGAAGGCATCGGAGATATCCTCACTCCGATCGACTTGGATTTGAAAGGTGTACGTATCGTGATGATCAAGCCGGACGAGGGGGTATCTACCCGAGAAGCTTATTCGGGAATGAGACCGCGTCCGGAGGTTGCTCAAAGTATAAAGACCGCTATCGCTCAAAGTAAAAAGAAAAGTCTTTTGTCTTTTGACTTTCTACTTTCTACTCTTTTCATCAACGATTTCGAGGCAACGGTTTTCCCTCATCACCCTATTATTGCTTACATAAAAAAGCGTCTGCTGGACGCAGGCGCTTTCTATGCTTCCATGAGTGGAAGTGGTTCAACTGTTTTCGGGTTTTTTAAGAATGATGCGGAAAGTGGTACCAACACCCACTTGGCTGCTCTTAAGCACGAGTTTGCCTCCATGGTACTGCTCGATGATACGTTTGGCGAGTGGAAGGCCTAAACCCCATCCTCTTTCCTTGGAAGTGAAACCCGGCTCAAAGATGCGACGCTGGGTTTTGTTGTCAATTCCCTTGCCTGTATCCGAAACATCGATCATCACATCGTGCTCGTTCTCATGAAGCTGGATGGTAATTGCGCCCTCTCCGGAGATAGCATCTACCGCATTCTTGAGCAGATTTTCAACCACCCATTGAAGAAGCGGAGCATTCAGCATCACCGTACGATTGACCTCATCCAGACAACTATCATCAATCGTAATCCTATTAGATATACGCGCGCGCATATAAGTCACAGCGTTTTGTACAACCGGAATCAAGTTCTCCGCCTGCAAAGTAGGTTCTGAACCTATCTTCTGGAAGCGATCAGCAATCATCTGCAAACGGTCTATATCCCGCTTCATCTGCGGTACATATTCGTCTTCCGGATATTTCTCTGCCAATATCTGTTGCCAAGCGTTGAGGGAAGAGATAGGAGTGCCAAGTTGATGAGCCGTCTCTTTACTCAACCCCACCCATAAGCGGTTCTCTTCACTTCGTTGACCGGTCAGCATCGTGATGACTGCGATGGCAATAAAGATAAAGATCAGCGCAAACTGCGCATAAGGAACATACCGTAGGCGGGTCAGAAGATTACTGTCATCCCAGTAGATATACTGCGTCGTAGTATCGTCAATCTTCAGTTCTATCGGGCCGTGATCGCCTGGTTTACCTGCAGAAGTGACGTTACGGCTGGAGAGCACGTTCCCTTCTTTATCGCAGATATACACAGGAATCGTTGTGTTCTTCTCTATGATAGACATGAAGAAATCGATGTCCGCATCCTCATCTGCAAGGATGAGTTGTTGGGTAGCTTCTGCCCAAATCGCCATGTTCTTCTGCTCTTCTTCCTGTAGCGAACGAGCCAGATTATTGGTAAATAGTACGGAAATAGCCACGATTAACATGGCTATTACCAATACGATTGTTGCAATACGTCTGTTAGACATATATTATCCGAGCATTGTGAGCAACACACCTGCTGCGACAGCAGAACCGATTACACCGGCTACATTCGGGCCCATAGCATGCATGAGAAGGAAGTTCGACGGGTTCTCTTCCTGACCAACGGTCTGCGATACACGTGCAGCCATCGGCACAGCCGATACTCCGGCAGAACCGATCAGCGGGTTGATCTTCTCCTTGAGGAAGAGGTTCATGAACTTTGCTAACAGTACACCTCCTGCGCTACCCAAACCGAAGGCCACAATTCCCATCGCGAGAATCATCAATGTCTGCCAGTTCAGGAAGCTGGCGCCGGTTGCCGTAGCACCCACGGAAAGACCAAGGAAGATGACCACAATGTTCATCAGTTCGTTCTGAGCGGTCTTGCTAAGACGATCCACTACTCCACACTCTTTCATCAAGTTTCCGAGCATCAGACAGCCGATCAGCGGAGCGGCATCAGGCAGGATGAGGGCTACGATAGCCGTGATGATGATCGGGAAGACGATCTTCTCGGTCTTGCTAACAGGACGTAACTGACCCATCTTGATAGCCCGCTCTTTCTTAGTTGTCAGCGCACGCATAATAGGCGGCTGGATAACCGGAACGAGAGCCATGTAACTATAGGCGGCGATAGCAATCGGGCCCAAGAGATGCGGCGCCAGTTTGGAAGTCAGGAAGATAGACGTCGGACCATCTGCACCACCGATGATACCGATAGAACCGGCTTCTGCGGGAGTAAAGCCCATCGCGTAAGCGCAGAGGAAGGTAACGAAGATACCTATTTGCGCGGCAGCACCGAGAAGGAGAGACTTGGGATTGGCAATCAGCGGACCGAAATCCGTCATAGCACCTACTCCGATGAAGATCAAACACGGGTAAACGCCAGCCTTCACACCAATATAAAGTACGTCGAGTAGACCGCCTTCTTTGAGAATGGCTCCGTAAGAGTGGTAAGCAGGACTATTGGGGTCCAGGAACGCCGACCATAACTCGCTATGGAACATTCCAGCACCCGGTAAGTTGGTGAGCAACATACCAAAAGCTATCGGAAGTAACAAAAGCGGCTCGTATTTCTTATGAATGGCAAGGTACAGCAGGACGAACGACACCAGCAGCATGATACCCTGTTGCCACGTCATCTGCATGAATCCCATGCTTGTAAAAAATTCAAGTATTTCCATTTGAATTTTTTATTTGTGATTTTTGATTTCAATTTTATGATTTATCCCAGCACGATCAGCAGGTCATCCTGCATCACGTTCTGACCCGGAGTAACAGCGATTTGCTTAACTGTACCATCGGCCTCTGCCATAATTGCGTTCTCCATTTTCATGGACTCAAGTGTCAGCAGGGTGTCACCTTTCTTGACAGCCTGGCCTTCACTTACCAGCACTTTGATAACAGATCCGGGCAGCGGACTCTTCACTTGAAGTCCGGCAGCAGGAGCAGCTGCTGGTTTAGCCTCTGCCTTCGGTGCTGCAGGAGCTGCTGCAGGCTTCGGAGCAGGAGCAGCGGCCGGTTTGGCTGCTACAGGAGCCGCTTTCGGTGCCTCTGTCTCTACTTCGTATACTTTGCCGTTGACGGTTACTTTGGTCTTACCGGCTTCAATTTCTTCTACAGCGCATTTGTACTCAGCGCCGTTGATCTTAAATGCAAATTCTTTCATATAAATGTACGTTTAATATCAATTAAAAACCTTTGGTTATTCTTAACCCCGTATGGGGCACGAGTAACGAGGGCTAAAAACCCACGTTGTTCATTCCCACACTCTTCTCGTTCCACGCAGTCTCGTGTTTATGCAGCGAGATCATAGCCGTGGGGATGTCATGTTTCTTATTCTGCGCCAGATAGAGCGCGTAGGCAATAGCGGCGATGTCCTCATCTCCCGCTTTGGCCAGAGACATAGCGATGGCTACCTTGGTTCCCTCGTCCGTAGGCTCTGCTGAGGGAGCAGAAGCCTTCGGAGCGGGTTTGTCCTCTTGGGGGGCTTTCGGAGCCTTAGGCGCTGTTGCTTTCTGCATGATCCATCCGAAGAACATCAGGATGAATACCAACGCAAAAAGGAGCACTAACACGATACCGAAGCCCAGACCTGTTACCGTCCAGGTATTCGCCCATGTCCACGTTTCCGGGTTAACTAAAAGTAAAACCATATTACAACGGAATATTAGAGTGTTTCTTTAGCGGGTTGGTCAGACGCTTGGTTTGCAACATCTCGAAGGCACGAATGATACGGCTACGGGTGTAGCGAGGCTCAATTACATCGTCAATGTAACCGCGGTTAGCAGCCTGATACGGACTTGCGAACAAATCTTTGTACTCCGCCTCTTTCTCTGCGATGAATTTCTTCTTCTCTTCAGGATCCTCGATCGCCTTAATAGCCTTTGCCTGCAGTACACCTACGGCACCGCTCGCACCCATCACAGCGATCTCTGCGTTCGGCCAAGCATAGCACATGTCACCACGCAGTTGCTTACAACTCATCACAATATGCGAACCGCCGTAAGACTTGCGAACGGTGATAGTTACTTTCGGTACAGTTGCTTCGCCGTACGCAAACATCAGTTTTGCTCCGTGATCGATAATACCTGCATATTCCTGACCGGTACCGCAAAGGAAGCCCGGTACGTCTACCAAAGTCAAGATCTGAATATTGAAGGCATCGCAGAAACGAACGAAACGAGCTGCTTTACGGCTTGCGTCGCAGTCGAGCACACCTGCCAGCCAACTCGGTTGGTTAGCGATGATACCGGTCGAACGACCATTGAAACGTGCGAAACCGCAGATGACGTTCTTGGCATAGTCTTTATGAACCTCCATGAAGTCACCGTTATCGACGATGGTGTTGATGATCTCGTGCATGTCGTACGGTTTATTCGGGTCAGCCGGAACGATGTCGTTCAGATTGTCATCCACGCGGGTGATGTCATCGGTACACTCTACGAGCGGAGCCTCCTCCATGTTGTTTTGCGGGATGAAGGAAACGAGACGACGAACTTCAGCCAGCGCCTCTTCCTCTGTAGCCGCCACAAAATGGGTCACACCGGATTTGGTAGCGTGGATCTTAGCGCCGCCGAGTTGCTCTACGGTTACGTCCTCACCGGTAACGGATTTCACTACCTTCGGGCCGGTGATGAACATATAGGAGTTCTGCTCGGTCATCATGATGAAGTCGGTCAACGCCGGGCTATATACTGCTCCACCGGCACACGGACCAAAGATCACACTAATCTGCGGAACAACACCCGAGGCCAAAATGTTACGCTCGAAGATCTCGGCATAGCCGGCCAGCGCACATGCTCCCTCTTGAATACGTGCTCCACCCGAGTCGTTCAAACCGATGATAGGCGCTCCGAGTTTCATGGCCTGATCCATCACATTGCAAATCTTGAGTGCCATCGTCTCGCTCAGCGAACCTCCGATAACTGTAGCATCTTGTGCAAAGACGAATACCAGACGACCGTCAATCGTACCCGATCCTACTGCTACACCGTCACCCAGGAACACTTTCTTCTCCATGCCGAAGTCGTGACAGCGGTGGGTAAGGAACATATTCACCTCTTCAAACGAACCTTCGTCGAGCAGCATGTTAATACGCTCGCGGCAAGTATAACTGCCTTTTGCATGGTGTTTTTCTACTGCTGCTTCACCGCCTCCGGCAATAGCCGCTTCGCGGTTAGCAACCAATTTATCCAATTTAGCTTGATCCATAATATGCTTATTTCGGCTGTTGACACAATTCAGTTAACACACCCTTCGTGCTCTTCGGATGAAGGAAAGCGATCATCAGGTTCTCTGCACCTTTACGCGGAGCCTTGTCAATCAGCTGGATACCTGCTGCCTCGCACTCTGCGAGAGCTTCTGCTACGTTCTCTACGTTGAAAGCGACATGGTGTACTCCACCGCGACCGCCATTCTTTTCAATAAACTTAGCGATAGTGGACTCCGGGCTTGTCGGCTCGAGAAGCTCGATTTTTACTTCGCCTACTTTAAAGAAAGCAGTACGAACCTTTTGGTCCTCAACTACTTCAATCGAATAACACTTGTTTCCGGTAAGGAACTCAAAGAAAGGTGCTGCCTCTTCAATCGAAGTTACAGCAATACCTAAATGCTCAATGTGAGTCGGTTTCATAATGAATTGTTTTTTATAGATTTATAATGTATATTGTCTGATTTAAGGATTTATTCAAATCGGCTGCAAAGTTACAAATAAAAATTCACATATGCAACAAGAAATGAAAAAAAATATTATCGTATAAAATGCGTAGGCGTAACAGGCTCTCGTTCCGGGATGGGTTCGTTCGCCAAACCACGTAATACACGCGCCATATTGTGAGCCAACGTACGCATGGTCTGCAATCCCTCCGCGTCTTGTTTCACCTGCCCCTCTTCACGCCCGTAAGCGATATTCCAATACTGGGAAGTGATGATGGGCATATGCATGATTTGCATAGGCATCAAAAGGGTTTGTAATGCTGCCGTAGCCCCTCCGCGACGACATACTGCTACAGCAGCAGCCGGTTTATTCCGAAGCGCATCTCCTTGACTGAAAAACGCCCGTTGCATAAAACTGAGTAATGTTCCATTCGGTTGACCGTAATAAACCGGAGAACCAAAGACAAAAGCATCGGAAGAAGCAAACTTCGCTGTAATTGCATTACAGCCATCATCATTGAATACACAGCCTGTATGCCCGTCTGCAAAGGGTTTGCCGGAACGACATTGTCCGCAAGCGATACATCCGCGCATTGCGTGATTACCAATCCAAACAATTTCAGTCTCCATACCTTCGCTTTGCAAGGTTTGGGCTATCTCATTCAATGCAAGAAAAGTATTCCCCTCTTTACGAGGACTACCATTAATCAGTAGAATTTTCATGGTGGTTTTCATGATTAGCGTTTTCTTCATGTTTTTCTCCACGCAGGTGCTTGAAGAATAAGTTCACGGTCATAATTGCGATGGTACCCATGACAGCTTCGGCAAACATACCGAAACCACACAATCCTCCGATGGCAGCAGCACACCATACTGTGGCAGCCGTAGTCAGGCCTTTGACCGTATCGCCGTCTTTGAAGATAATTCCGGCACCTAAAAAACCTATACCGGATACCACTTGCGCAATAATACGGGAATTATCGCCGCCTGTGATGGCAGGCGACATCAGTACGTATAATGCACTACCTATCGCTATAAGCGATATCGTACGCGTACCCACTGCTTTTCCATGCAACTCACGCTCCATTCCGATGAGGTATCCGAGCGCTGTAGCCAAAACGATCTTTGTAATGACGACTAACCAGTCCGTTTGCAAAAAGGTTTCTATCATAGTGTATTATAGATTAATCGCTTCTTCCCAAGTATATTCTTTCTCTTCCGTTGCAGAGGGAATATAGCCCATGGATTCTTTTGCTTTTTCTTGCGGAAAAGTGAAATAGGTGCATGTGCATTCACAGAGCAATTCTCCTTCTGCAGAGTATAACTCCCCTGCTACAATGGCCACGTTACGACGCATTTCCTTAAGATAAGCCCGTAATTTGATGTATTCCTGAAGGGTGGAAACCGGTTTATGATAGCGCATCTCCATCTTAGCCGTCACACCGGCTGTTTTGAGTTTATGAAACACCACCCAACCGCACACTTCGTCCAGCAACACTGCCTGAATACCACCATGCAGGGTATTGATCCACGACTGATGGTTCTGCGTTGGTTTCCAAATGGAGATGATATCCTCTCCGTCCTCAAAGAATCGCATCCGTGTACCGATCGGATTGTCCGGACTACAACCAAAGCAGTTGTAGCCGGGCATTTTTGTCCAAGGATTGATTATTCGTTTCATTGCAAGCAGTTATCTAAGGCTGTTTGGATGGCTTTTACATCTAAATGCTGGCCAATGAACACCAGTTTCTGCATGCGATCACCGTATTGTTCGTCCCAGTCCTTCCGCAATTGGGCATCGTCCGCCATGAGTTGCATCAACTCTTCTTTAGGCATGGTAGCAAACCACTCTCCTGCTTTACGCAGATTGAACTGACGACCGGCTTGCTCAAAGAGATAGCACATATCATACTCTTCGGCAAAATAGCACATACCCTTACAACGGATCACATTCTTCGGCCAGTGAGCCGCTACAAACTCATCAAAGAGTCCCAGGTCAAAAGGCTTGCGCGCGTAATATACATAGGTGTCTATTCCGAACTCAGCCAAGTGATCGTGATCGCCATGCTCATGGTCATGATCGTGATGATGGTGATGATGCTCATGCTCCTCCTCTTCCTCATCGTCATCATCATCATCGTCAGCGTGATGGTCGTGATGATGGCTGGCATCTTCCACTTCTTGAATCCAAGCAGCAGAAGTAGCCGTACGGTCAAAGTCGAAGAGATTCGTTTTCAGAAGCTTCTCCAAGTCCACATCGCAGTAGTTCGTTTCGATAATTGGAGCGGTGGGTTGAATGGCGCGAATAATAGATTTAATTCTCGTCAGTTCCTCTTCGCTCACTTCAGAAGCCTTGTTCAACAGAATAACGTTACAGAACTCTATCTGCTCAGTAACCAAGGCAGCAAGGTCTTCTTCCTTCGGAATATGATGTTCCAAGGCCAGTCCTCCATCAAACTCATCACGTAGTCGCAGAGCATCCACTACTGCGCAAATACAATCCAATACAGGTACTCCGTCCATAGCAAATTGAGGTACCATCTCCGGATAGGAACAGATCGTTTGAGCAATAGGTGCCGGTTCACATATTCCGGAAGCCTCGATTACGATATAGTCATAGGCTTTCTGTGCAACCAAATCATGTAACTGCTGAATGAGATCCATTTTTAGGGTGCAGCAAATACAGCCGTTCTGAAGCGCTACAAGCGAGTCATCCTGCTGCGATACTACTCCGCCCTGTTGAATCAAAGAAGCATCAATGTTGACTTCTCCGATATCATTCACAATAACCGCAAAACGAATTCCTTTCGTATTCGTCAAGATGCGGTTGAGAAGCGTTGTCTTGCCGCTCCCGAGATAGCCCGTGAGCAGCAAGACAGGTACTTTATTGATTGTTGTCATTGTTTTAAATTATTTTGAATAAGAAGCATAGTCTGCATAGTACTTATCCACAAAATCGTTATGCCCGTAACGCTCGCAGGTCTGCAGCACATAGCCGAGAATCTGCCATTCACGATACGTGTTGGACTCCAGCGATTTACGACGCTCGCGATTTAAAGAAGCCGCAAAACGGATATTCTCTACGCTATTCTCCGCTACTTTCTCCATGATAGCAAGGGCCTTCTCGTCTTGATTTAAGAGGAAGTACATCGATGCCATCGAAGCCGAAGTATAGTCATATGAGATATTATATCCGGGCAGTTGCTCTTCCGCGAAATCAAGCACTTCAAGCGCCTTGTCACGTTGGTTCTCACGAATCAGTTGCTCTGCCAATTGCGCGAACATCATTCGGTGTGTACGACACATACGCATCAAGTTCTCATCAATATAGATGCCCGGCATATTCATGTTGCCGTATTTGAACTTATGCATCATATTCTCGTACATCTTCTCGGAGTTCACACGCGGCTGACCATCCCGACTGCGAGTCGGAGTGATTTGATAAGCCAAACCGGTCAATTCCATCCAAGGCTCCAAACCAAGATAATAGTCATTTCCTACGGTTGCGCAGAAATAAATAGGACGCTCCCAGTTATTCGTAGAAATCATCTCCATGATCATCATCTGCGAACGCGTATACATCCGTTTGCTTTGGAACATAACTCGCTCGCCGCTCGGAGTCTCTACATAGAGTTTGTCGGACGGGATATAGTTATCGCCTTCGCGAGTCTTGGTTCGCGGATCGTCGGAACGCAAGAAGTTGAACGCGCGCTCTACCGAAATAGGCTGACCCAGACGATTGTCTACACGTGCTATCTCATTGCTGTTCGGCATGAAATCCTTGTATTCCCAAGAGATAGGAAGCGCTTTTGACTCATAGTACGGGCGTTTCATCTGCGAGATATACCAATCGGTTTGTAAATACGAGAGGTTACATACACGCAGATCTGTACCTACTTCTTCTACTTCTTGGTTATACCAAAGCGGGAATGTGTCATTATCGCCATTAGAGAACAGGATAGCCTGCGTCTCACAGGACTTGAGATAGTTCGCTCCGAAATCGCGACAGGAATAGCGATTTGAACGATCGTGATCATCCCAGTTCTGAGATGCCATTTGAGCAGGTACACCCAGACAAACAACGGCAAGTAATACGGCTACAATCACTTCCCCCGTCTTGGATTTTACAGAACGTGAACACCAGTCAATCAGCGCCAACACACCTAAACCGATCCAAATACAGAACGCATAGAAGGAGCCCGCATAAGCATAGTCTCGTTCACGCGGTTGATAAGGCGTCTGATTCAAATAAATCACAATAGCCAAACCGGTTAAGAAGAAAAGCAGGAAGGTCAAGGTGAAGTTCTTGGCACCCTTTGCTTCTCCGTCTTTCACACGCGTGAGTTGCCAGAAGATACCAATAAGACCTAACAGCAGCGGCAGGAAATAATACACATTGTGTCCCTTATTTTCCTTGTATTCCGTAGGCAGCATGGATTGATCGCCAAGACGTGCATTGTCTATGAAAGGAATACCCGAAATCCAGTTTCCTTTGGTGATCTCTCCATATGACTGCAAGTCGTTCTGACGACCGGCAAAGTTCCACATAAAGTAACGCCAGTACATAAAATGTACTTGGTACGCAAAGAAGAAACGAAGGTTCTCTCCGAAAGTAGGACATTGGTCCGCTTTCTGCTGTCCGCAATAATCATAGCGAACGCGTCTTCCTTTCACTTGACCCCAGTCCTTATAAGCCGACTGATGACTTCCTTGCGATGAATACATACGCGGGAAAATCGTGCAGAATTGGCTCATATACTGATAATTCGTCTTATGGCCGGTAACCACATAATGATCTTTTTCTCCTTCTACTTGAGGAGCCGGAGCGTATTGGGCGTGTCCTTCTTTCTCAACCGGAATACAGATATTACCCTCTACTCTCAGTTTCACCGGAGCATTATAGTATTGTCCGTAGAACAACGGACGGTCTCCGTACTGCTCACGATTTAAATAATACTTGAGCGAGAAGACATTATCCGGACTATTCTGGTCCATCGGCGTATCGGCATTCGAACGAATGACAAGAGCTGCATAAGAACTGTAACCGATCAGGATAACAGCAATCATCACAGTTATCGTATTCAGCCAACGAGCCGGAACAACCTCCTGATACGACAGTAATACGGCCGTTAAAATAATCGCTAAAATCACGCCGATCCACCATTGTTCGAAGAGGAAAGCGGCACCTGAAAGTACGAATGCCAGCACAAACGACAGGATCATACGCATTTTGCTGCGATCAACTGCCGACTCATAAATAGCCCACGCAAGTGCCAAAATTGCTGCGATAATATAAACTACCAGACCTGTGTTAAACGGACATCCGAGACCATTCACAAACAGCAGTTCAAACCAACCGGCTACTGTCGGGAAACCAGGAATAATACCGTACAAAATGACCGCTAACACACCGCAGGAAGCCGCAAAAGCAGCAATCACACCCCACCAACTGAATGGATAGCGACGGAAGTAATAAACGAGTCCGATAGCAGGAATTGTCAGCAAGTTCAGCAAGTGAACACCGATAGACAATCCCATCAAATAGGCAATAGCAATCAGCCAACGGTCAGAACCCTCTTCATCTGCATGCTCGTCCCACTTAAGGATCAACCAGAACACCACAGCCGTGAAGAGCGACGAGGAGGCGTATACCTCACCTTCTACTGCGGAGAACCAGAAGGTATCCGAGAAGGTGTAAGCCAACGCGCCTACTGTACCAGCAGCTAACAAACCGATACCTTTTGCCATCGTGTCGGGCTGAACCAGTTTCTTCGCCAATGCGGTAATGGTCCAGAACAGGAACAGGATGGTAAAGGCACTGGCAAGAGCCGATAAAGCGTTCACACACATTGCCAGGTGCTCGGTATCCGATGCAAACAGACTAAAGAAATGGCCCATCAGCATGAAAAACGGTGCTCCGGGCGGGTGTCCAACGTCCAACTTCACGGCGCTGGAGATGAACTCACCGCAGTCCCAAAACGATGCGGTTGGCTCCATCGTAAGGAGATACGTGGCAGCTGCGATGGCAAAAACCACCCATCCGCACAGCGTATTCCATAATTTGAAATTTTTCATTTTATCGTTATTTTTTTTGTTATAAGTGCATAATATGCCAATTTGGGTGCAAAGGTACTACAAAAATTTCACATGTCAAATTTTAAATTTAAAAATTTAATGATTTTGCGCCGATTGCCCTATTTTTATGAAAAAAGTTCGCGCGCGCTTGCACATATCAAAAAAATGTTGTATCTTTGCGGGCTTTTTGCGATTAAGTGGTTAACAACCCTTTGTAGATTCGAAAGAACAAACAAATCAAATTACAATAGAAATGATTAAAGTTGGAATTATTGGATGCGGCTTCGTGGGCGGAGCTTTGAAGAATTGGTTGGAGAACAACAACCCGGAGTGTAAACTTTTTATCAGTGATCCTCCAAAAGGGTACAATGATGATTTGAGTGGGATTGACATCGCTTTCCTGCAAATTCACGTGCCGACAGAAGAAGATGGTTCGCAGGATTTGACGCTGATGAAGCAGTTAATCAAGAATCTGCCGGACGTACCGGTCTTTGTACGCACGACGATTCTTCCCGGAACAAGTGCTATGCTTACCAAAGAGACCGGACATCAAGTATGTTACATGCCGGAGTTCCTTACGGAGCGTACATACATTGAGGACTTCAACAAGCAGACGATGGTCTTCACGGGTGCTCAGGATCTGCTGACCAAGATCTTTGTAGGTAAGAAATTTACCGTTATGACGCCGTTGGAGGCGGAATTAACCAAGTACATGCACAATGTCTTCGGTGCCTACAAAGTGACGTATTTCAACGCTTGCCGCGAGTACTGCGAGAAGATGGGGGCAGACTGGCGTAAGGTTCACACCGGTGTGCTGCTGTCAGGCTACATCAATGACACCCATACTTATGTGCCCGGACCGGACGGTAAGTTCGGATATGGTGGAAAATGTTTCCCGAAGGATGTAAACGCGTTTGCAGAGATGACCAAAGGTACCTCTCTCGGTACGTTGCTGGAGCACCTTCATGAGTTAAATGTACACTTCCGAGGTGTAGAAGAACATATCTAATATGAAAATTGCAGTAGCTGGAACGGGCTATGTGGGTCTAAGTATTGCTACCCTACTCGCCCAACATAATGAAGTAACGGCCGTAGATATTGTGCCGGAGAAAGTAGAGATGTTGAATCGTCGCCAGTCGCCTATTCAAGATGAGTACATCGAGAAATATCTGGCGGAGAAAGACCTGCATCTTACTGCTACACTTGATGCCGAGTCCGCGTACAAAACTGCGGATTTTGTGGTCATTGCGGCTCCTACCAACTACGACAGCCGACTCAATTACTTTGACACCAGTGCCGTGGAGAACGTCATTGAAACCGTTATGCGCGTCAATCCGAAGGCAATCATGGTCATTAAATCGACCATTCCTGTAGGCTATACGATGTCGGTGCGCAAGAAATACAATTGCGAGAATATCATCTTCTCGCCGGAGTTCTTGCGCGAAAGCAAAGCGCTCTATGATAACTTGTACCCGAGTCGTATCATTGTCGGTACAATCCTAGACAATCCTCGGATGTATGAGGCAGCTAAGACCTTTGCTCAATTGCTCCAAGAAGGTGCACTCAAAGAGAATATCGAGACGCGTATCATGGGTTTGACTGAAGCAGAAGCGGTTAAGTTGTTTGCCAACACCTACTTGGCACTTCGTGTAAGTTATTTCAATGAGCTGGACACCTATGCAGAGATGAAGGGGCTGAATACGCAAGATATCATTGATGGGGTTTGTTTGGATCCCCGCATCGGCACGCAATACAATAATCCGTCCTTCGGATACGGAGGTTACTGTTTGCCGAAAGACACCAAGCAGTTATTGGCCAACTATCAAGACGTGCCGGAAAACCTCATCGAAGCGATTGTCGAGTCCAATCGTACACGTAAGGACTTTATTGCGGATCGCGTGCTGGCAAAAGCCGGATACTACGACTACTACCATCGTGGTGATTTTGATGCGAACCAAGAGAAGCATTGTACCATTGGTGTCTATCGTCTGACGATGAAAGCTAATAGCGATAACTTCCGTCAATCCTCCATCCAGGGTATCATGAAACGTGTCAAAGCCAAAGGTGCTACGGTCATTATTTACGAACCGACATTGGAGAATGGAAGTACGTTCTTCGGCAGCGAAGTGGTTAATAATTTGGCGGAGTTTAAACTTCGCAGCCAGGCTATCATAGCAAATCGCTATGATACATGTTTGGACGATGTAAAAGAGAAAGTATACACGCGAGATATCTTCCGACGCGACTAAGTGGCAGAGAAAATCGAAAATATCGGTAAGCGAGAGATCGCGTGGAGCTATGCCGGCACAGCGTTTATGATCGGTGCGGGGGTATTGCTGTTACCCTTTATCCTTCATAAGATGTCCCAAGAGACAGTAGGTGTTTGGAATATCTTCCAGACGATCACGTTTCTTGTTCTGTTGCTCGATTTTGGTTTTCGTCCTACCTTTGCACGAAATATCAGTTATATCTTCTCCGGTGTAAAAGCGCTGCAGAAAGAAGGAGTTGTACAAACTACTGCCGATGCCGAAGTGGACTATAGTCTGCTCAAAGGCACCTTGGCTGCTATGCGTCGTTTCTATCGATGGATAGCTATAACCGTATTTGCCCTTCTGGCCACAGCAGGAACGGCTTATTTCTATTATATCCTGCAGAAATATACCGGAGATAAGCAAGACGCGATGATAGCCTGGGTGTTGTTAATTGCCATCAACTGCTATAACCTGTACACGCTTTATTACGATGCGCTTCTGACCGGGAAAGGCTATGTCAAGCGCTGCCAACAGATTAACATGTTGGGTCAGGCAGTGTATATTGGTTTAGCCATCGGACTTATCTATGCCGGTTTGGGACTAACTGCTATTGTGGCTTCGCAACTGGTTTCAACCATTATTCGACGTGTACTTACCTATCGCGTCTTTTTCACACCGGAACTGAAAGCCCATTTAGCGGTTGCTGATACGCAAGATCCCAAACAGATACTTGGTGCCATCACTCCGAATGCCATCAAGATCGGCTTAACGCAATTAGGCGGATTCTTGGTGAACAAGTCCGCTATCTTAATAGGTTCGGCTTTCCTGACTTTGGAAGAAGTGGCATGTTATGGTATTACCTTGCAGGTGATGGATATCTTGGCGCGCTGCGGAACTGTATTCTATCAATCTTACCTGCCTAAGTTGGCACAATGCAGAGCCGAGAATGACATGAATGGGTTGAAACGCTATTACCTACTCTGCACTGGTAGCCTCTTATTGATTTTTGCAGTAGGCGGCTTGATGTGGATTTTCTTGGGAGACTGGGCTTTGGATTTGATTGGAAGTCAAACCCATTTCGTGCCAACAGCCATGCTGTGCGTCATGCTGCTGATAAGCACATTAGAGCACAACCATGCTGTTTCAGCCGGATTTATAATGGCGGATAATAAGATTCCATTCTTTATTCCGTCATTAGTGAGTGGCGCTGCTACTGTTTTGCTATTATGGCTATTCCTCAGTACGTTCCATTGGGGCATATGGGGATTGATTCTCGCACCGGGTATCGCCCAAATTGCCTACCAGAACTGGAAATGGCCGAGCGTAGTGATAAAAGAGTTAATGAGTGAAGGAATGAAGGAATGAAGGAATGAAGGAATGAAGGAATGAAGGAATTGTCTGTTATTATAGTAACCTATAATTCGGAACCGGATATCTACGGATGTCTGGATGCGCTTTTTGCCCATAACGATATAGGCGATGCGTTGGAAATCATCGTGGTAGATAATAACAGCCGCGATTTTACGCACATGCGAGATGAGATTGCGCGGCTGTACGGCGAAAAAGTAATCGTGCTGAGCAACTCCAAAAACGGCGGTTACGGTCAGGGAAACAACATCGGCATCCGTCATGCGACATCACCTGTTATCATGATCATGAATCCGGATGTGAGAATCATACAAATCTCGCTGAAAGACATTGTGGCACAATACAAAGAAGACGCAAATCTGGCGCTATTAGGATTCAAACAAATCGTCAACATGTCCGGCAAACGCGGTACATCTTTCTCGCTCCTAAATCATTATCCAGGTTTCGTGCGACTAGTAGGAGGCGTATTGGCAAACAGACTGGATTGTTTCTGCTGGAAGCACATGTATTTCTGCGGCGCGTGTTTTTGCGTGCGCAAAGCAATGTTTGAAGAAGCAGGACTATTCGACGAACATATATTCCTGTATGGCGAAGAGAATGACATTCATTATCGGATACATACCTCTTGTCCTCAAGCGCACGATCTATATCGGAAAAAGAGTATATACCTGCATCCAACAGAAGACCGTCCTTATTCAGAGAAAGCCGTACAAATGCGCATTCAATCCAACGAATATGTGATGCAACAACAAGGACGCGCAAAAGGCACCTATATCCGCAGCGAGGAAGAGAGAGTCACATGGGGGAAAAGATTATTCGGAAATGCTTGATAGAGAACGCATCATAGAACGCTTGCAATGGCTGATATTGCTGTTGTTATTTGCTTACGACGGGTTCACGTACCTGCCAGAAGAGAGTAATTTCGCTCTAATAAAGAGCGCATATTATGTATTGATTTTCATTGCGTTCCTTTTTATTATTACCTTGCAGATGCGTTCAGGAAAAGTGGAGTTCCGGCGCATAGGAAACCTTTCTTTTCTCATACAACTGTTCATCTGGCTATATTTCTTGCGGGTATATTATGATTTCATGATTACAGGCGTAAAACAAGAGATAGTGACCAATCCTTTTGCTGCAGTATTCCTATATGCCAATGCGGCTATTGTGCCATTCTACGGGTTCGCTTTCTTCCGTTGGGAAGGAATGGATTTGCGCAAACTGAATACAGCTTTACTATTCATTTTTCTGGCAATGGGAATGGTCAGTTTGTCCTATATTGTGACCGGTAAAGCATTGGAATACATCGGCGCTGATGGTCGTTTTATGGGAAACGAGTCAATGGACACGATTGCCTTCGGCCATTTGGGCACCACCATTACAATCTTGGCACTGTCTTTGTTCTATCAGCGCGACATCCGGCTATGGCATAAACTGGTAAGCGCTTTTGCTATCGTTGTAGGTTTGTTCGTATCCATAGCAGCCGGTTCCCGCGGAGCTCTTGTTGCCCTCATTGTTTGCTTTATTGCCTATTTGTACATGAACGGGCACAAGATGAAAATCCTCATCGGATTGCCTGTCTTAGCAGGATTATTTATATTGCTTCTGCCTATATTGAATGACATATTGATCTCTTATGACAACCAGGCTTTGGACCGCTTGTACAACTCCATCTATGATCCTAACAGCATGGAGGCGGGAGTTACCAGCGGACGCAATATACTATACAAACATGCTTTCGAGAATATATTGGATAACCCATTTACAGGCTCTTCCTTATTTATAAAAGGCGAGTACGTGCATAATAGTATTTTGGAGTCTTTCTTAGGCTTGGGGTTTTTCGGAGGACTTCTCTATTTGGTCATTATTGTATATGTGCTTATTATTGCCTTTAAAATGGCAGAGAAAGACAAAAAATATCTTTTTGTGTCCTTGTTGTTCATTCAATATCTGATCTATAGCCTGTTCTCAAGAACGCTGAGTATGTTGCCTATATTCTGGCTGTCTATGTATTTGGTTATCTATCTAAATGCTACAGAAAATGAAAGTGTCTGTGATCATACCTTGCTATAACCAGGCGAAGTTCTTGCCCAAAGCCATCGCCTCTCTTCAGGCCCAAACGCTTGAAGAATGGGAGTGCATTGTGGTGGACGATGGATCTACCGACAACACGGCAGAAGTGGTCTCCAACATCTCCCTTCGCGAACCGCGTGTACGCTTCCTGCAAAAGGCCAACGGAGGTAGTGCCAGTGCACGGGATATGGGATTACAACAGGCACAAGGAGAATATATCCAATTCCTGGATGCCGATGATATCATCGCACCGGAAAAACTGGAAAGCCAAATAGAGCGGATGGAGCGTGAAGGAGCAGATATAAGCTATACGGCATTTTGTTCAGAGAACCGCCAAGGTGAGCGCACCAAACTGCGTGCTGTACAACTGAATGCTTACAAGATATATGTGCTCTGGGGACTTGGAGCCTCTGTGCCTATCCATAGTTTCCTCTATCGTACGGAGTTTATTAGGCGAAATGCTTTGGTGTTCCAAAGTGCATGCCGTTTTCGCGAAGACTGGGGATGGCACATGAAGTGCTTTGACGTTCATCCGACAGTAAGTGCCCTACTCGACTATTGCGGGGCGATTTATATGCAAAACGAAAACGGCAAAACAGGTTCCTATATCCGCATGCAGGAAGGGAACTTCACCTTTATGGCGCATATGACGAAGCAACTCAAAGGTTGGAATACGATCCGCTGGGCTTTTCGAATTTCTGAAGAACTATGGATCTGGCTGCTGCGAATGCTGAAATATAGGAGTACTCAAATAGCTAAGACTATAGTGATTTTACCGGTAGTATGGACGATAGGATCCTTCCTGTTAATGCCGATATCCTTTTGGTGGATATTGATTTATTTTATTAAAACCTATATAGCGAAATGAAGAAATACCTACTCATAGCGGTTACATATCATTCCGATGAAGCACTCCAGACCTTTATGGAGTCGGTTCGTTGTGCCGCTGAGCGGGTAAAAGGCCAATTACAGGTTGATATCGAGGTTGCCGATAACGGTGAAGAAAACTTAGGCTACTTAGGCGGAGCACTACCCATATATAATGCCAAAGCGCAAGGCTATGACTTCGTATCAATATCTAATGTAGATTTGGAACTTAAACCGGATTTTTTTGAGCAATTATTGAATGTTGATAGCACGCATATAGGTTGGTTAGCTCCGGATATCTATACGGATAAGATAAGTCGTCACGAGAATCCATATATGCTATCGCAACCAACAAAGCGCAAGTTCCGGGTCTGGAATATCATTTACAGTTGCACGTTGATGTATCGACTTTACCATGCATTGTATATGCTAAAGAGTAAAAAAGCTAAAGTCTATCCTTCCTGTGAGATATATGCCGGACATGGATCTTTTATACTGTTTACGAACCACTTTGTCTCCAAATATCCGGAACTGCATTTCCCCGGCTTTATGTACGGAGAAGAAATCTATTTCGCTGAATTGGTACGTGCTGTACAACTAAAAACAAAATATGACCCTACTCTGCAAATTGCTAATGTTGGCAATATCAGTACGGGTTTAATTAACCAAACGCAGAAATCTAAATGGAGTAAAGAGAGTTTACATGCCCTCTATACCACCTATTTTAAATAATGGAACTCGTTAGTATCATAATGCCTGCGTATAACTGCGAGCGATTTATTGCAAAATCAATCGACAGTGTGCTAGCCCAGACCTATACCAACTGGGAGTTACTCATCGTGGATGATTGTTCGACGGATAGCACGGCTGATATAGTACGTTCCTACTCCGATGTACGTATTCATTATATGTGCAATGAACAACATAAAGGAGCGGCATTAACGAGAAACAGAGCTTTGCGCAAAGCTAAAGGACGGTATATCGCTTTCCTTGATAGTGATGATCTGTGGTCTCCGGAGAAACTTGAGAAACAAATCGTCTTTATGCAACAGAATGACTACGCGTTCACCTATCATTCATACGCAGAGATAGATGAAGATGATCAACCTACAGGTGTTCTTGTAGCGGGGCCGAAACGTATAACCCACAAAGGAATGCAAGCTTTCTGCTGGCCCGGATGTCTGACCGTAATGTATGATACCGCTATCGTTGGACTCATACAAATTGAGGACATACAAAAGAATAATGACTACGCTATGTGGTTACAAGTCAGCAAAAAGTCGGATTGTTATTTATTGGAAGAGAACTTAGCCCTGTATCGTCGCGGTAGAAACGGATCGATTAGTAACCATAGCATAGCAACCTTAATTAAATGGCACTATAAACTATGGCTTTGTGGTGAGAAGAAAAATGGGATAGTTGCTTTTTATTATACCGGTTTAAACCTGGTATGTGGAATGTACAAGAAATTGAAATATGTTAAACGGAACAGGAAATGATGCTTAAATGGCTTTTCGATAGATTAATGGCCTTCTTTGGCCTGTTGTTCCTATGGCCGGTATTGCTGGTTGTGGCGATACTGATCAAGATCAACATGTCGGGACCGGTGCTGTTTGTGCAACAGCGCGTAGGAAAAGACGGCAAACTGTTTAACTGCCATAAGTTCCGCTCTATGTCCATAGGACATAACGGCAGCAGCATCAGCGTAGCCGGAGAAAGTCGTATTACACCGCTCGGCGCCAAACTACGCAAATACAAACTCGACGAACTGCCCGAACTATGGGATGTACTCATTGGCAATATGTCCTTTGTAGGGCCTCGTCCCGATGTACCCGGTTATGCAGACAAACTGCAAGGAGAAGACCGGATCATCTTAACGCTTCGACCAGGTATTACAGGACCGGCTACACTCAAATATCGCAATGAAGAAGAACTGTTAGCGCAGGTGAAGAACCCGCAACAATATAATGACGAAGTCATCTATCCGGATAAAGTGCGTCTGAATCGCTACTATGCGGAGCATTATTCGTTTATCGAAGATATAAAGATGATTTTTTGTACCGTATTAGGTAAACACATACAATACAATAACGAGATAATTTAATAGAAGGAACAATGATTTATCTCTGTTTGGCTCATATGTCCGAAGCAGGACTTGAGCAGAAATACATCAAAGAAGCCTTTGACACCAATTGGGTAGTTCCTTTGGGACCGAATGTCAATGCGTTTGAAAAGGACCTGGAGCAGTTTGTAGGGGAAGGAAAACAGGTGGTTGCTTTGTCTTCCGGCACAGCAGCAGTTCATTTAGCCTTGATAGCCTGCGGCGTGAAACCCGGAGACGAAATATGTGTGCAGTCGTTCACATTCTGCGCCAGTTCCCATCCTATTACCTATTTGGGTGCTACACCGGTGTTTATTGACTCAGAGAAGGATACCTGGAATATGGATCCGGAATTGCTGGAACATGCTATTCTGGACCGCAAGGCCAAAACGGGTAAGTATCCCAAAGCCATCATCCCTGTTGCTCTATACGGCATGCCGTATAACATAGCGCGTATTATGGAAATCGCTGACAAATACGGTATTCCGGTCATTGAAGATGCGGCAGAAGGTATGGGTAGCCGCTATAAAGGACAAGTATTAGGTACGTTTGGTCAATACGGTGTGCTCTCGTTTAACGGCAATAAGATGATTACCACGAGCGGAGGAGGTGCCTTAATATGCGCCAATGAGGCAGATAAAAACAAAATTATGTGGTATGCTACGCAAGCTCGTGAGGCCTATCCGTATTACCAACACGAACAGATCGGTTATAACTATCGTCTATCCAATATATGCGCCGGAATAGGTCGCGGACAAATGACGATAGTAAACAATCATATTGCGCATCATAAGCATATACAAGCGCTGTACGCGCAGTTACTGAAAGCTATTCCGGGTATTCAGTTACACGAAGCGCCGAATGCAGAATACGATGCGAACTACTGGCTTTGCACTATTACCTTAGATCCGTCTCTGCGAATTGAGGGGCAAGAGAACGCGTATAAAGAGACCGTTAAATCAGCCGTAGGCGGAGCTGCAGGAGTGATTCATCAGGTGGATAGCCCTACAACGGATTGTCAGCCGAATGACAACGTAGAAGCCCTGCGTGTGTATCTGTTGGCGCATCAGATTGAAGCCCGTCCATTGTGGAAACCGATGCATAAACAGCCGGTTTATGCGCAAAGTCCGGCATATGTTAACGGGGTGAGTGAAGCCATCTTCAAGGTAGGTATGTGTTTACCGAGCGGACCTATGGTCAGCGATGAAGATGTGCGTTATATTGTAGAAACGATTAAAAAAGCAATCCTATAAGATATGGAGCGAGAATTTATATTGATTAACATCATCGGTTTTGATAAACCGGGTGTGACATCGGCCGTGACAGAAGTGCTCGGCAAGTACGGAGCGTATGTGCAAGATATCGGTCAGTCGAACTTGCATCACCAACTCAACCTCAGTATCCTCATTCGTGTGGACGATGCCTCCAAGAGCGGAGATATGATCAAAGAAGTACTCTTCTGTTGTTCGAAATTAGAGATGATCGTGCGCTTTACGCCGCTGAGTGAAGAGGAATACGCTGCATGGGTAGGTCGTCAGGAACAGGAACGTTACGTAGTAACGCTGTTGGCGCGTGAACTGAACGCCCGTCATATTGCCCGTGTCACTGCTTTGCTGGCCGGAAGACAACTGAATATCGATAATATTCTGCGTCTGAGTGATCGTCCGAGCGTAGAAATCCCTGTGGAGAAACGTCATTCGTGTATCGAGTTCTGGTTGCGAGGTAACCTACCCGACCGCGAAGCGCTACAACGTGAACTGATGGAGGTTTCTCGAGAAGAAGGTATCGATATCTCATTCCAACGTGATGATATGTACCGCCGCAATAGACGCCTCATCTGCGTTGATATGGATTCTACGTTCATCCAGACGGAAGTCATTGACGAATTGGCTGAACGTGCCGGTGTGGGCGAACAGGTGAAAGCGATCACGCTCTCTGCCATGCGCGGTGAGATCGATTTCAAAGAGAGTTTCCGTCGCCGTTGTGAGTTACTGAAAGGTCTGGACGTGAGTGCCAAACAAGATATCATTGACCACCTGCCTATTACGGAAGGAGCCGATCGTCTGTTCAGCATCCTCAAGAAATGCGGCTTTAAGATCGCTATTCTATCCGGTGGATTTACGTTTGTGGGCAAATACCTGCAGCAGCGCTTTGGTGTGGATTACGTCTATGCCAATGAATTGGAAGAAGAGAACGGTAAGTTCACAGGACGTTATATTGGCGATGTAGTCGATGCAAAGCGCAAGGCGGAGTTACTGGAACTGATCGCGCAGGTGGAACATATCGAATTGGCGCAAGTGATCGCCGTAGGCGATGGAGCGAATGACCTGAATATGTTAGGGAAAGCCGGTTTAGGTATAGCCTTCCATGCGAAACCCAAAGTGAAGGAAAGTGCACAGCAGGCGATCTCTACCGTCGGTCTGGATGGTATCTTGTATTTCCTGGGCTTCAAGGACTCGTTCCTCAAAGAATATCAAAACTGAAAACTGAAATAATCGTGCCCCTTGTGGGCTAAGAATACTGAAAACTGAAATAATCGTGCCCCTTGTGGGCTAAGAATACTGAATACTAAAAGCTATATGGAAAGAAGAGTAAGAGTTCGTTTTGCACCCAGCCCTACCGGTGCATTACACATCGGCGGTGTGAGAACCGCATTGTACAACTATCTGTTTGCTCGTCAACACGGCGGTGATATGTTACTCCGTATCGAAGATACGGACAGCACCCGTTTTGTGCCCGGAGCAGAAGAGTATATCCTCGAAGCCTTGGCTTGGTTAGGCATCGAGATCGATGAAGGTCTGCGCGCAAAAAAATCACAAATCAAAAATGACAAATTACAAATTGAGAGCGTAGGCTCTCATGGTCCCTATCGTCAGTCCGAGCGGCGCGAGATCTATCACACGTACGTGAAGCAGTTGCTGGATTCCGGTCATGCGTATATCGCCTTTGATACACCGGAAGAATTAGAAGCTAAACGCGCAGAGATCCCGAACTTCCAATACGATGCACGCACGCGCATGAGCATGCGCAACTCATTGACGATGAGCGCGGAAGAAGTAAGCGAATTGCTTGCAAAAGGCGAAAAATATGTCGTTCGCTTTAAAGTAGAGCCGAATGAGGATGTGCACGTACACGATTTAATTCGTGGAGAAGTGGTGATCAACAGCAATATTTTGGATGATAAAGTGCTGTATAAATCGGCAGACGACCTGCCTACCTATCACTTGGCCAATATCGTCGATGATCACCTGATGGAGGTTAGTCATGTTATTCGCGGTGAGGAGTGGTTACCTTCCGCTCCGCTACATGTGCTGCTCTATCGTGCCTTCGGATGGGAAGATACGATGCCTCAGTTTGCGCACTTGCCGCTGCTGCTCAAACCGGACGGTAATGGTAAACTGAGTAAACGGGATGGAGATCGTCTTGGATTCCCTGTCTTCCCTTTGGAGTTCCATAACCAGAAAGACGGTACTGTTTCGTCCGGTTACCGCGAGAGCGGTTACCTGCCCGAGGCTGTGATTAACTTCTTGGCTCTGCTGGGTTGGCACGGCAGTGGCGACAAAGAAATGTATACGATGGAGGAGTTGATACAGGACTTCTCGCTGGATCGTGTATCGAAAGCAGGAGCTAAGTTCGACTATGAGAAGGGTAAATGGTTTAACCATCAATATCTGCAATTGCGCAGTAATGAGGAGTTGGCAGAGATGTTCCTGCCTACCCTCAAAGAAAAATTAGCAATCACCAATGACCAATTACCATTTGATAAATCAATGGTAGCTACGGTGATCGGTTTGACCAAAGACCGTGTGAACTTTGTTCCGGAACTGTGGGAACAAACCAACTTCTTCTTTGTGGCACCGACCGAGTACGACGAGAAATCGCTCAAGAAACGCTGGAAAGAGGACTCTCCGAAACATATGACGGAGTTGCTCGAAGTGCTTGAGAACGCGCCTGCATGGGACGCGGAGACCTTGGATGGTATAGTAATGCCTTGGATTGAAGCCAAAGAATACGGTGTAGGTATCGTCATGAATGCTTTCCGTATCTGTTTGGTAGGAGCCGCTCGTGGTCCGCATATTTGGGCTATCACCGACGTACTGGGTAAAGAAGAGACACTGAAACGCGTTAAAACGGCATTAGAGAAAATCCCTAATCCCTAATCCCTAATTCCTAATCCCTTACCCCTAAACGAATGACTCCTCGCGAAGCGCTACATACGTATTTCGGCTATGATGATTTCCGTCCGTTACAGGCGGAGATCATCGAGTCGGTATTGGCCGGAAGAGATACGCTGGCTCTGATGCCTACGGGCGGAGGAAAGAGTATCTGTTTCCAAGTACCTACCCTGGTGATAGGTCAGGAAAATCCGGAGAAGCGCTTATGTCTGGTCATCACGCCTTTGATCGCCTTGATGCGCGATCAGGTAGCTAACCTGCAGGCACGCGGTATTCAGGCAGAGGCAGTCTATACGGGAATGAGTTGGGATAGACAGCGTGCGGCCTTGGATAACTGTCTGTACGGTCCCTATCATTTCTTATATTGTTCTCCCGAGCGTTTGGAGAGCGAGGAGTTTCGCAAACGGCTTAAGGACCTGCCGATAGGCCTGATCGCGGTGGATGAGGCACATTGTATCTCGCAGTGGGGCTATGATTTTCGTCCGTCGTATCTGAATATTGCGGCTGTACGGGCTATCCTTCCGGACGTACCGGTCTTGGCTTTAACGGCTACAGCCACCCCGGAGACGATAGACGATATACAGGCTAAGTTGGGTTTCAAGGAGCGTAATGTACTGCGTAAATCCTTCCATCGGGAGAACCTGACGTACGTAGTACGTCGTACGGATAAGAAAGCCGAACAAGTAGCCCATATCTTATCGAAAGTACCCGGCAGTGCGATCGTCTACGTGCGCAATAGAAAGCATGCGCAGGAACTCGCCCAATGGATAAATCAAAAATTTGAAATCACAAATCAAAAATATTGCGATTTCTATCATGCGGGGTTGACGACCAAGGAGCGGAATGAACGGCAGCAGGCCTGGACGGAAGGCAAGACACGGGTTATTGTCGCTACGAATGCCTTTGGCATGGGTATTGATAAACCGGACGTACGGGTCGTGATTCATTATGATTTACCGAGCCATTTAGAGAGTTATTACCAGGAAGCCGGCCGTGCAGGTCGTGATGGTCTGACGGCTTATGCGGTGTTGCTCTATAATGAAGCGGAAGATAAGGCGAAACTGAAGAAGCGCGCGGTAGATACCTTCCCGCCGAAGGAGTTTGTGGAGCAGGTGTATCATAAGACGATGGATTTTCTGCAAGTAGGTGCAGGCAGCGGCTACGGACATCGTTTTACGCTCCATATGGACCAACTATGCCATGTGATGAAACTGCCTGTTATTCAGACCTACTCTGCCCTGCATATACTGACGAATGCCGGTTATATTCATTTTGAAGAGGAGCACGAGACTCAACCGCGTGTTCAGATTTTGGTGCCCCGCTATCAGTTAGGCGACTATAACCTATCCTTTGAGCAAGCAGAGCTGATGGATAAGTTAATGCGCTCGTATTCGGGTATTTATACGGATCTTCAGTATGTGCATGAAGCGGACCAATATCACGATTTATTGGTTTCCTTGGCGCAGAGAGGTATTATTACCTATATTCCGCGGTCGATTGGTTGCAGTTTAGAAATGACAAACGAGCGACAGGAAGAGATTTTCCTATCGCCCGCTATCTTCGAGACGCGTCAAGCGCGATTTATCAGCAAACTGCAGGCTATGCTTGAGTACGCGGACCAAAGCCAGTTCTGCCGCGAGCAAGTCTTATTGGCTTACTTCGGAGAAACCGATGCTGTCGCCTGCGGTCATTGTGACGTCTGCAGGGAGTTGGCCCACCGTATCTTCGCTGAGTGATACGCTGTCTTCCTCTAACAGTTCTTTCATTTGCTCCAGTTCTTCTGCGCTGAGTGATTTATTGCGATCGTTGATACCCATCAGCGGTCCAAAGAACACTTTGAGTAGCGCACGACTGATGACTTTACGAAGACTAAACTTCGGGTTATTGGCATCGCCACTCACCGGTACATCCACGATAATCATGTTTTGCGCAGAAGTAAGGGCTTTGAATCCTGTGCGCACAGGTATATTCTTATACGGGGCTTTGCTTCGACGCTCCTTCTTACCGATTTCCGGATGGTCGATTTCAATGCGGTTATTGCCGCTTATCTTACCGTCCGTCACTTCCATATGGCTATCGAGCAACAGTACACCGCTTTCAATCGGATAGCCTGTATAATTACGGCAAAGGGCATCAAAGTCCTCCAAGTGTACGCCGCGTAACTGCAGATCCAAACGGGAGTTATATTTCTGCAGGTCCGTAGCACCCGTGAAATCGGCTTTGAGTTGTGCATCGGAAGAGAGTGTCGCATTGATTTTCAGGCTGTTACGGCCCTTATTGGCTACGTTGTTACCCTCGACGTGCAGCGTCTTGATGGCATATTTCCAGTTATTGGACATCGAGTAATCGCGATATTCGAGATCGTGTCCGTCTATCTTCACTTTCTTAGCCATCCAGGTAAGCGGCTTGCTATCATTCGACGACGTTTCGATGCGCGAAACAACTGAATCCTGATCACTGACTTCTGAATTCTCCTTCAATAGACGGCTCAGCGTATTCCACTCCTCGTGTACCTCGTATTGACCGGTGATACCCGTGATGGATAAGGTATCGAGGATGAAGGTGTTGGTCAGCAGGTCACCCTTATTGATGACCAGGCGCAACTCGTCCATCGCTGCTACTTCATCACGATGGGAGTCGCGTATATCGAGTCCCGTCATAGCGAGGTGTCCGTTGAGTTGGATGTTCATGATGTTCTCGAGACTGCCATCCACATGCAGCGAGCCATTGATATGGGCTCCTAAACCGGTGATATTCAGATAGTCTTGCACGAGCGGCAGGGCTACATCGGCATGTACATCGTAGAGCTTGAGTCGCACCGCATAGCGGTTAGCCTGCATGCGATAGCCGGCTGCAATACCTACCCGTCCGCCTGTAGGAAGACCAAATTCCAGACCCGCATTCGTTTGGGTGTTATCGAAATAGAGACCCGGTACACGAAGCGAGATATCCTCCAGTTTCCATTGTTTATTGCTCATTACATCACGATAGCGGAACGTGCTGTTGTTGATACGGATATCATTGAGACGTACGACCCAGTTACTGGGCGTTGTATCTACGGGCACGGTGTCCGGTTTGGAAAAGCGCGTGATGATATCCGAGAAATTCAGTTTATCATTACTTTTGAGCACTTGTCCATCAAACCCATCGAGGTGGATAGCGCGGATATTCACGCGCTTGGCGAGCAGTTGCGGATAAGCAATCCTGACGTAGAGACGATCGAAGGAGACGAAGTTGGTCTCTCCATTCTGTTCCTTACACTCGAAGCCTTTGATGGTCACTCCGCCCCAGAAGGGATTGATGACCACGAGGTCTGCATGCAGTTGTCGGCCGAGGATTTGTTCGCCTTTGTTATTGATCACATGTTTCGCGACCGGAGAGGCGATAGCAAGTATCAATGCAAAGAGGAGCACTATTGCTAGCGCTCCCCATCCACAACCTTTCAAAATTTTGATGATTGTTTCTTTTTCCATTATTCAGCGGATAATGTGATACGGCGGAAATCAAGGATTTGCACGCCTTTTGCTTTGAGGACATCCTTCACGAGCTCTTTGCTCTCGCTCATGATATAAGCCTGCTCAACGAGTGTGCTCTCTTTCAAGAACTTATTCAGACGACCTTGAGCGATCATCTCAATTTTCTTAGCCTGTGCAGCGAGGTTAGCCTCTGCCTCTACAGGTACTTTAGCACGGATGTCGCGAGCTACTTGAGCCTGCTCCTCTGTCAACCAACCCTTGGTGGTGTTGGAAGCGATGTGGTCATCGCTATCGCAGTGAGCGGGGTTCAAACCAGCTTTACGGAGTGCGTTCTCAACAGCTTTGTTGATCTCGTCTTGTTTGGTTTTTTCGATAGCTACCTCGAGCTCATGCTTCTTAACGTCCTCAGCTACGTGATCAGCGTCCAAAGCGATCGGGCTCATAGCAGCTACTTGCATAGAGATACCGTGAACGGTCTCGAGGTCAGCACCAGCCTCTGCAGCAACGAGCGAACTCAGTTTGTTACCAAGGTGGTTGTAAGCGTCTACTACGGGAGCCTCGAGGCAAGCGTAGTCAGCGAGCTCCATCTTCTCACCCGTAACGCCGGAGCGCTCGGTGATGATCTCAGCTACGGTGAAGTTACCGATCTTGAGGTTCTTGAGCTCCTCCTGGGTGCGTACTTTGTTATCCAAAGCAGCGTCGAGGATGAGTTTAACCATGCCTACGAAGTCCTCATTCTTAGCTACGAAGTCGGTCTCGCACTTCACGCCAACGATAGCGCCGAAGTTGTCTTTTACTTTAGCGAGCACGCAACCCTCCGAAGCCTCGCGGTCACTACGTTTTGCTGCGATGGCCTGTCCACGCTTGCGGAGCAAGTCCTTCGCAACCTCGAAATCGCCGTTTGCCTCTTCGAGAGCCTTCTTTACGTCCATCATACCTGCGCCGGTAATATCGCGCAGTTTTTTGATATCAGCTAATGAAACTGCCATAATTATGCCTCCTCTTCTTTAGCTTCTTCCTTAGCCTCTGCTACTTTCTCAGCCTCTGCTTTCGGAGCAGCTTTGCGGATACGTTGGCGACGCTCTTTCGTAGCCGGAGCCTCTGCATTAGCCTGAGCCTCTGCTGCTTCCTCGTCAGCCTTCTCTACCTTACGCTCCTCGAGACCCTCTTTGATAGCCTCGCAAACAGCACCGAGGATTACGTCGATAGCCTTGGTAGCATCGTCGTTAGCGGGGATTACGAAGTCGATATTGTTCGGATTTGAGTTGGTATCTACAATAGCGAAAACAGGGATACCGAGACGGTTAGCCTCTGCTACAGCAATCTTCTCTTTGATCACGTCAACAACGAACACAGCGCTCGGGAGACGAGTCATGTCTGCGATAGAACCAAGGTTCTTCTCCAGCTTCTCGCGCTGACGGCTGATTTGCAGTTTCTCACGCTTGGACATATTATCCATCGTGCCATCAGTAGCCATCTTATCGATCTGGCTCATTTTCTTAACCGCCTTACGGATGGTCGGGAAGTTGGTGAGCATACCACCAGCCCAACGCTCGGTGATGTACGGCATGCCTACTTCCTGAGCACGAGCAGCTACGACTTCCTGAGCCTGCTTTTTCGTACCAACGAAGAGAATCTTACGGCCGCTACGAGCCAAGTTTTTCAATGCCTCTGCTGCCTCTTCTACTTTGATAGCAGTCTTGTTGAGGTCAATGATGTGAATACCGTTACGCTCCATGTAGATGTACGGAGCCATTGCCGGATTCCATTTACGTTTGAGGTGGCCAAAGTGTGCACCAGCCTCGAGAAGTTGATCAAAATTTGTTCTCATTTTGAATTTAATGAATAATGATTAATGATTAATGATTATTTATCCGTTTATCTTTGTTCCAATGCGCACGCGTGTACGTTCATTATTAACACGCGCATAATGGGTATCCATTATTCATTGAACAAAGACAACTGCGGAGTAATTCGTAAAGAAGTCTCCGCAGTTTGGATTTGTTCCAAGTATTAACGTTTACTGAACTGGAAGTGCTTACGAGCCTTCGGCTGACCCGGTTTCTTACGCTCAACCTCACGAGCGTCACGAGTCATGAAGCCTTCAGCCTTCAGAGCAACTTTGTCTTCCGGATTGATTTTCACCAAAGCGCGAGCGATAGCAAGACGAAGTGCCTCTGCCTGGCCTTTGAAACCACCGCCATCAAGGGTAACCTTGATATCGTATTTCTCAGCTACGCCGAGCTTGTTCAGCGGCTGGAGCACGATATAGCGCAGGATAGAAGACGGGAAATATGTCTCGATGTCGCGACCGTTAATCACGATCTTGCCGGCACCTTCATTAACGTAAACGCGGGCTACTGCCTCTTTACGACGACCTAATGCATTAACTGTTTCCATGTGCTTCTATTATTTGAGGGTGTTAATATCAATTGCTTTCGGTTGCTGTGCCTGCATGTTGTGCTCTGCACCTGCAAAAATGTACAGGTTGGTGATTTGACGAGCACCGAGACGATTTTTCGGCAGCATACCTTTTACTACTTTGCGAACGAGCTTGTCAGCGCCTTTTGCTTTGAGGTCTGCCGGAGTATACTCACGTTGACCACCCGGGAAACCGGTGTAGCGTACATAAACGCGATCGTTCCACTTGTTACCTGTCAGCTGAACTTTGTCAGCATTGATGATGATTACGTTGTCACCACAGTCCACGTTCGGAGTGTAGGACGGTTTGTACTTACCACGCAGCAGTTTAGCTACTTTGGTGCACATACGGCCGAGAATCTGGCCTTCAGCGTCTACAACGACCCACTCTTTCTTAGCGGTCTCTTTGTTGACAGACACTGTCTTGTACGAATTGTATTCCATTAATTTGTTAGTTTTAGGCCGAGCCGACAGACATCCTTTATGACTCTCGTTTTACGGGCATTGTTTTCCGGTTTGTTTAGCGGATTTCCCTACGCTATCCACTGCCCAGCTCGACGATTTATAAATAGGTTTTTACGCGCCTTTCCGCACGTGCATTACACACGTTCACGCGAAAAAGCCTGCAAAATTACTACTTTTTTTTGACATGACCAAATTTTTTTGCATTTTTTTGAAATTTTCTATCAATTTTTAGGGATTTAGGAGACGCCAAAGAGAGCCAATGGTATTCTGACGGAGTAGAAACTTCATATGATTATTGCAAGATGATTCCAATTATAACCTACTAATCACCTACTAATAACCTACTAATCACCTACTAATCACCTACTAATTGTATACTAGAATACTTATATTTAAGAACAAAGAGATGCAAACCAAAAAATGACATACGCAAAAAATCACACCAAAATTTGCATATATGCAATAATTTTTGTACTTTTGCACGATTTTTGATGATATGGAAACGAAACGTGAGACATATGAGGCGTTGATGCCACAGATAGAGGCGCTGGTAAACGGAGAAACCGACAGCATCGCAAACATGGCGAATGTAGCGGCTGTGCTGCATGCAGCGTTCGGATTCTGGTGGACAGGGTTCTATCGGGTTACAGGTGAGGGGTTACAGGAGTTGGTTTTAGGGCCTTTTCAAGGGCCGATGGCATGTACGAGGATTCCATACGGGAAAGGGGTGTGCGGAACAGCATGGCAACGGGGCGAGACCGTAATTGTGCCTGACGTTCATGCGTTTGCAGGACATATCGCTTGTTCATCGGAGTCGAAGAGCGAGATTGTAGTGCCGATATGGCAAGACGGAGAGGTGATCGCGGTGCTGGACATCGATAGCAAAGACTATAACACCTTCGACGAGACCGATAAGATTTATTTGGAACAAATAGCGAAAATAATTAGTAAAACGAGATAAAATGAAAAAGACATTATTCGTATTGATGCTGTCTTTGGTGACAGTGTTTGGTATGGCGCAAGGACGCCATGGTGGTTCACGCGGAAATGACAGAGGGCATGGAAGAGGTCCCGGTCGAGAGTATCCGCATGAAATGCATCATCAGCCCTGCGCTACGCCCGAGCAGATGCAATTAGTACTGCAAGTAATTGACAACCAATCGTTCGACGACAAGAAATTAGAGATCGGTAAGTTGTGCGTAGTACTGGGGCATTTCTGCACGAACGACCTTGCCCGAATTGCTGAGAAGTTCTCCTTCGATGATAATCGCAAGGCATTCCTTATCTACGCGTATCCCTATTGCGTAGATCCGCAGAACTACTATTCGCTGAAGGAAGTATTCCAGTTCCGCTCGAACTTCGACGAGATGATGGAGAAGACGCATCCGGGTTATAGCCGATAAACGACGTTTATGAGATTTGAAATTTAAGATTTCATTCATAGTACTGCTGTGCGCATTAGAGCTTAATGCGGCGGTATATACCGGGCAGGTAGTGGACGAGAAAGGGCAACCTATCTCATATGCTACCGTGTATCCGGAGGTGGCACCGGAATTAGGTACAGCCACCAATAACGACGGTATCTTCCGCTTCGAAGCCAATTTACCGGCCTCTTCCCCTGTTGTGGTTTCGTTTATCGGGTTTGAGAAAGTAGAGGTTACGAGTGACAGGTTACGGGTTAAGGGGGACGCTGCGCTACAGGTTATTGTTCTAAAAGAACAACCAATCGCGCTGCAGGAGACGGTAGTGGCGGCAAAGAGCAGTAAGCAGCGGAACAAACGCAAGCAGATGGCTACTCTACTCCACGCCGTTTATGTGCAACTGGAGAAGGAGTTTCCGGACGAGCCGGCACAATATCAGGTGGTGAGCGACGTTCGGATGACCAGCGGCGAAGCGCAAACGGGTCATGCAGCCGTATGGGGCATGGAGCAGATGATAGCCAATATCGTCGTGTTACCCGAGGCCGGCAAAGACGGAAGGGACTCCGTACAGTTCCAAGGCCGTTACTGCAAGCGATTCTTCGATGCCCGTAAACGTGCTCAGGCCGATTCGATATTAGCCGGCGAGACCTTGGAGCGCTTAGAGAAAGCGCAGAAAGATGTGCCGAAAGGTACGTCGCAGAACTACATGCGTCGGGCTGCCAATGCGGTGGACAGCGGTGTAGTAGTGCATGAAGCGCTTTTCGCGATCGGAAACATGCGCTATGACTTCCAGGAAACGATGAACGACATCAAACACTGGTCGGTAAGCAACGAGTCAGAAGGCGAGACAGTACTAACCCACACCCAGACGGTAAGCAAATACTTAGGCTGCTTTAAGATGACCTTCCAGCGGCATTATATCATCGACTCCCGCACCTACTCCGTTCGGCGGTTCTCGGAGCACGCGGAAGTGAAGGTAGTGATACCTTTCGGTATCAAACTGAACAGCGACCAGTTGCAGATGTTGAATCTGGTGAACATGGACGAAGAGCAGATTAACAAGTTCCGCCTGAAACGGCTGCGCGGCGCAGTGGACCTGAACACAATCTATCAACGTCGTAACGGTCTGGTCTATACGCAGGAGAAGAATATGATCTTAAATGCCTTTATCGTAGGCAGCAAGAAGACCGAGATCCCGTTGAATATTCAGGCTACTCAACGGGTGACAGACCTTCAGACAGAAGGTGTGAAAGCGCTTAAAAAGCATCAATTGACGAGGCGCGTAAGGCGCGAAATCGTAGAAATTTACTAAAAAATCACGCAAAGATTTGCATAAGTGCAAAAAAAGTAGTACCTTTGCGGTCGATTTTGCGGTGTTAGCACATCGGTAGTGCATCGGCTTCCCAAGCCGAGGAGGCGGGTTCGATTCCCGTACACCGCTCCCAAAAAAGATATAGTGGATCGGTCTATCGCGCCGCAAGGTGAGGAAAGTCCGGGCAGCACAGAGCACCGCAACGGTTAACGGCCGTCAGGCAGCAATGTTTGGTCCCTACTACAGAGACGAGTGATGTGAAACGAGTACACTGCGGGCTGCAATTCCAAGTATACCAATGTCTGAGCGCTGCTCGCGTGAGTTGGAGGGTAGGAAGCGAGAGAAGCACGTGGTAACACGCGACTCGAGATTAATGATAGACGCTGCTCCGCAGTACAGAACCCGGCTTATAGATTCACTATTCTTTTTTCGGGAACCGTAAAAGGCACCATGAAGAAATATTCCGAAATATCGCATTTCATGCGTTATGACATGTGGCGACGTACGGCCACAGAGTTCAGGAATCCCGTTCAACGTATCGGATATCTTCTGCTTCGCACGATCGTGCTGGTGGCTCGTGGTTTCACGAGTAAGAACCTGAACAATACTGCCAAGAGTCTTACTTTTTCGCTTACTTTCGCGCTCGTACCTATCTTAGCTATGGTGATCGCTATAGCGAAAGGTTTTGGTGTGGCGGATACAATCGAGCAATACCTGAACTCGACCTTCCTCGGCGAAGCGGGTATGGTACCTACTATCATGCAGATGGTGGACCGTTATTTGGAAACCGCGCAAGGCGGCGTCTTCATTGGTATAGGTATTCTGATATTGCTTTGGGCGATCTATTCGTTCTTCGAGTCGGTCGAGCAAGCGTTTAACCGTATATGGAACGTCCAGAAAAACCGCTCTATCATCCGTAAATTCACGACCTATATCACGATCGTGCTGCTTATTCCGGTTGGTATGGTCTGCAGCAGTGGTATTGATGTATTTGTCGGATCCTCGATTCTCAACTCGGTCTTCGTTCAGTTCCTGATCAGCTGGGGGTTCTTCACGTGGATTTACATCGCCTTCCCGAACACGCACGTGCGCTTCATTTACGGTCTGATACCCGGTATATTGATGGGTACGCTGTTTAAGTTGCTGCAAATGCTGTCGGTTTATTTGATCGCCATGTTGAGTAGAACAAGTATCGTGTATGGTGCGTTTGCGGCGATCCCTATTTTGATGACCTGGTTGCAATACACGAGCCTCTTGATTCTCATCGGCGCTGAGATGAGTTTTGCGCTACAGAACAACTCGGAATTTGAGTACGAGCACGACCTGAGTCGTATGTCTCGTCGCTATAAAGACTTCGTGATGCTGTACCTTCTCTCGGTGATTGTAAAGCGCTTTGAGAATAACGAAGAACCTCTTACAGCAAGTGAATTAGCCATTCGCGACAATCTGCCCATTCGTTTAGTGAATCAGTTGCTATCGCGATTAGTGGAGACGAACGTGCTAAATGAAGTGGTAGAAGGCGAAGATGAGGACCGTAAATACCAACCGGCTCTGGATACCCATCAGTTAACAATTGGTAAGGTACTGGACCGCATCGACGAGCAAGGAACGGAGGAGTTTTTGCAGGCGCCTTCTAAAGAGATGTCGGCCTTCTGGGAACGGTATAAGGAGTTGAAAGCGAAGGAAGATGTGCTTGATAATGTAATGATTAACGAGTTAATGAATTAAAGAGTTAATGATATGAAAAGACACGCGTTATTTTTTGTAGCAGCGATGCTGATGAGTCAAATCGCATGGGCTGCGCCGAAGATTCAACAAGTAGAACCGCTCTGCTGGTGGACGAACATGGAGACCCCGCTGACAGTCATGTTTCATGGTCAGGACTTAGCAGATGCGGAAGTGAGTGTACAGCAGGTAGTGAACGGCAAAGTGCTGCGCGGCGTTTGCCATGGTTTGGTACCTCGCAGCCAGCACAATGCGGAGAGCCCGAACTACTTATTCGTGGACTTCGGAGTGTTCCAGGCCGGCACATACCGTATCACGCTGAAGAAAGGCAACAAAAAAGCCACCTATGACTATCTGATCGCCGAGCGTCGTGAAGGCAGTCGCGAGCGCAAGAGTTTCACTTCCGCAGATGTGGTTTATCTGATCATGTCGGACCGCTTCGTAGATGGTGATCCGTCTAACAACAGTACGGTGGACACCCGCGAGAAAGCCGACAAAAGTAATGTGAACGGTCGTTGGGGCGGTGATATCCAAGGTATCATCAATAGTTTCGACCATATCGCTAAGTTGGGCTGCACCGCTATCTGGCCGACGCCGATGTTAGGCGACGACGAAGAGGCATGGAGTTATCATGGCTATGCATGCTCGGACTACTATCATATCGACCCACGCTACGGCACGAACTCGCAATACGCCCAGATGGTACAGATCGCCCATAACAAAGGCCTGAAGATCCTGATGGATATGGTGCCTAACCACTGCGGTTCAGCACACTGGTGGATGAGCGACCTACCCTACGCCAACTGGATTAACCAATTCGATGAGTTCACGAACACGAATAACTGCTTCACGGCAAACTACGATATCAATGCTTCGGATTTTGACCGTAAACTCAGTAACCGCGGTTGGTTCGACCATCCGATGCCGGATATGAACTTGGAGAACCCGGACCTGCTGAAGTATTTCCAGCAATGGGCGATCTGGTGGGTTGAGTATGCGGACTTGGACGGTCTGCGCGTTGATACCTATCCGTATATCGAGAAGATTCCGGGCAGCGAGTGGCTCAAAGCCATCCGTAATGAGTATCCGAACCTGAATATCGTTGGTGAATGCTGGACCCGTCCGGCTCCTGCTGTAGCATACTGGCAGAGCGGCGCGAAGAACTTCGACGGCTTCGATTCTAACCTGCCTACCGTGATGGATTTCCCAACGGAAGAGGCTATTCGTCAAGCCTTGGAGAACGACGGTAAAGGTTGGGGGAACGGTTTGACCCGCGTCTATGACGCGCTGACGATGGATTACCTCTATGCGGACGTGAATAAACTGCTGACGTTCCTCGGCAACCATGATATGGCGCGTATCACTGATGTGGTGAAGGACAAAGACCTGCGCCGTGTGAAATTGGCGTATGTGCTGTTGGCTACGATGCGTGGTATTCCGCAAGTGCTGTACGGCGATGAATATGCGATGACTTCGGCAAGCGAAGACCCGAGTAACCACAGTTATCTCCGTGCTCCGCTCCCGCAAGGCGACGAGGTAACACCGGAAATGCAGGATATGTTTGATTTCCAAAGCAAACTCTTCCAATGGCGTAAGAATGAACCGGTGCTGCATACGGGCAAGACGATGCATTTCTTAGCACGCGATAACACCTATGCGTTCTTCCGCTATGATAAGGAAAGTGCGGTATTTGTCTTCGCGAACGCTTCGGATCAAGTGCGCGTAGCTCCGACGGAGAACTACGAAGAGATCCTAAGTCAATACAATCCGGTAGGTATCAATCCGCTGACAGGTGAGACGGTTGATCTGCGTCGTGCAGACGTGGCCGCTCCGGCACTTAGTACAATTGTAGTGAAATTGCATAAATAAAGTGGAAAGTGGTAAGAAAATTCATAAACTCTGTCCTCGCTGTGGGGCAGAGTTTATTTGTACCCACGATGCGCTATGCCAATGCGTAGGTATTACCTTAAATGAAAAAGCGCGCGCTTACTTGCGCACGCATTATTCAGATTGTCTTTGCAGGAAGTGCTTGGAGGAGATAGGAAGAAAACTATGGGATTAGAACCATAGGTCCGGGTACTAGTATAATCTATTCGCAAAATGCAGCAATGAATCGGGGGCGTTATTCAGGATATGAATGACGTCCTCGAGCATTTCTTCGGGGTGCACTACCCCACGCTCCCAGAAGTTATTGGCTCCTCCGGGCAATTGTTGTTTGCGCCAGTTATAGACCCGTCCGTTCTGATAAGCCTTAAACCAGGTATGTTTCTCGTCCATCTGCGCCAATTCCACCAGACTGTTTCCTCCGGCTCCTACCCACACGTCTGCATCACCGAAATAATGTAAGCAGTCCTCTACCGTCAAAGGAATAGAGGTCTCACGGTCGTTGTCATAGAACGGATAGACCGCCCCTGCATCCTTGAAGAGGTAAGCCAGATAGTTCTTGCCGGAAGGAACATACCAGGTGCCACGAAAATTGTTACCACTCATAATTTTCGTGGATTGGTCATTAGAAATTGAAGATTTTAGATTTGTTAGTTTTTCATACTTCATCTCTACCTCATTAAAGACGCTATCCGCTTGAGGAAGTCTACCGGTGAGGGCCCCGAGGACACGAATCCATTCAGCGCGCGCAAGAGGTGAACTCTCCTGCCATTCGTTGATATAGATGATGGGGACGCCAAGTCGCTCTAAGCGCGCGGCTTCGAGATTATCGTACTGACCGTAATTCACTGCTAACAAGATATCCAAATTGCTCTGCAGAACACGTTCTGCGCTTGGTTTCATACTGTCCCCAAGGTCGATTTCATCGCCTTTAACCGGCGTATAGATGAGTTCAGGGTTACACACTGCGGCCAGGCACTCCATGGCATCAAGTGCATAGAGAAAGCCGACCTGAACCGTGCTCATCGTACCGAGTCGACGCATCGGTGTTTTGACGCACAGACGTTGATATGGTTGAAAGACCTCCACGAGAATACCGGAGTCGGTCTCGTTGATAGCAAAGCCTGTAGCGTACTTGTTGCCGACTGGTACAGTCCCCTGCTCCGTGGACTGCTTGGCGCAGCCCACGAAGACCAAGGAACAAAGAATAAAGATCAAAGATCTTTTCATTACTTTTTAGCACCGAGATTATCGATACAGAAATAAGTCGGGGTATTCAGACCCCATGCACCTGTACGGCTACCCGTCATAGTAAAGAAGATAACGTCAACTGTACCGAGTTGCTTGAGATCCACATAGGTCCATTCGGTAACGATGTTCTTATCCTTAGCGAGATAGAATTCCACTTCGGTATCCACTACCTTACCATCCAAAGAACCGCCGATGTGCAGCAACAGATAATCGTCATCACCAAACGGATCACCGGCAATAGCGTCACCTTTGGTAATGGAGTTGTAAGCATATACGTTGTTGCAAACATACATACCCGGAACAACAGCCGGAGTCTTGAGTTTGATAGCATTGCCGGCATAAGCATCCTCATACCAAACGACATAGTTTTTACCGCCCTTTGCACCGCCGGCTATGGACTTGTAAGCGTCCGTGTAGTCCTTAAACGTGGTGTCGGTGATGTTTGTTACAACAGCGCCGGTTACATACGTACCACCATAAGCAACAGTTTGTGAGAGCTCATAGTTACCACTTGCTAATAAAGCAGTCGTGTCCGTAGTAAAAGCCAAGTAACTTTGCTGAGCAGCAGGGCTGATAGCAGCCTCTTCAAAGGTAGCAACCGTTTTGTCCTCAACATCGTAGTTGGGTTGACAAGCTGCAAAAGTCATAGCCAATGCAGCTACAAAAAGAATTGATTTTTTCATTTTGTTTGTTGTTTAAATTGTTAATAAATGTTAATTAATTATAGTTGGATAAACTAACTATTTGTTGCAATGTAAGTCAATGGCACCTGCTACTTCCGTACTCAGTTCTCCTGTTTGCGGAAGCGTTTCATCTACGGCGTTATACACACGCACAAAGTCCACAGATGGCAAATTCACGGGATGTCCGTCCGCATCTACTGCCCACGAAATATCAAAAGACGTACCCTCGATGTCACTGTTCGGTTTATTATCCACATAGCCAAAGTCCAGAATCCGCTGTATGTTTTGGCCACTTATCACAACCGACTGCGGCGGCAGCAGAGCACCGGTAAGGGTATATTCATCCGTTTTTATCCACCCCGGATAATACGGATGTTGGTGGAACGGATTTTGCAGCGTGTCACTCTCTCGAGTATAGGTACGCGATACGTGATGCTGTGTTTGAGGGTCGTCATACAGACAGCCCTTGAGTTCATACCATGCATCGTCAGGCAGACCGTTCTTGTTGTCATCGCAACTGACGAGTACGATACCCGGTTCAGAACTGCCGTACTCAGTAGAACCCGCCATATAAAAGGCATTGCCGAGGATTTGAATGTCGCGACCGTCTTTATTCTCGACCGCATGGTCAAAGCCGAAAGTGACGTAGCCTCCCCATCCCCCTAAAGAAATCATTCCACCGGCATTATTAGCAATAGCCTGCTCGCACTTGCGACACATCCGCTCCGCATCGTCTCCTTCTTCATACTTAGGCAACTCATTGACAAACTGTCCCATTGCAGGCAGATATTCATACACTTGTTTAATATACGGCGATTTCTTTTGCGGTTCGGGAACCGTATCTCCATGGATATCATAGGCTCCCGTGACGCGACAAAGATGACCCGGGATATCGCCTGTTTTAGCACACCAGTGCTCCCGCCCGTCATAACTATAACAATGCAGCACACCGGATGAGACGTAGTTCTTGGCATCCGTGATATAAAGCGCATCGGCTGTAGCCAAGAGCCCATAGGGATTCTCGAAGGAAGGTGTCTGCTGGAAGTTAAACGCAGAAAGCGCAAAGTCGATGGTCGAAATGGTATTTAACGTATTCTGTTCGTTGTCTATGACATAGGCTGTAGTGCCCTGAATAGAGATGTTGGAACAGGGAGTGAGGATACGTTGGATTACCGCTTCATTCTGCAGCACTACTACCTGCGGTGCAGTCTGGTTATAATTGCCTTGGCAGCACACCCAAAGATGCTTTTGGTCATCCAGACGCAGGCGCGTGGGGTTCAGTCCCACTACCACTTTGCGCAGTTCCGTAAACGAATGTAGGTCTATCACCGACATCGTCGAGTCATAGCGATTAATCAGGTAACCGCCGGAGTTGACCACATAGAGTTTATCGTCCACCACAACCAACTCATCGGGTTGATGACCCACTTTGACCTCACGGGTGATCTCCAGCGAAGCCGTATCCACTTCAAAGATCGATCCTAACAGGTCGGCATCAGCCACACTGCCCACATACGCACTAACATACATCTTATCGCCATGAAAAGCCAGATAGCGGCAGTTAGGGATATCCACTTGACCGATATGACGCGCTTTGGCATCCATCACTTCCACTTTATGCGAACAGTTAATGACCGCATAGAGTCGATTACCGTACGCTACCAGGTCATTGCCCACATCGCCTAATTCCTTCAGTTGCGTCGGATTCTGCGCTCCATACCAGTTACTATAGTACTCTCCGCTTTCCAAATTAATATAATCCAGTCGGGCTTTGTTCGAACCCATATTGCCTTCGCAAAGCACATATAACCCACCCTCACGCACTTCATCCGTGACGTGCGTACCAATGGTCGGATAGATGACTTCGTCACCTCGACATCCAAAGAAGAGCAAGGAACAAAGAACAAAAGTTAATATCTTATTGCAACGGTGCATCGTACGTTTTGTTTAGGCATCGGATAGTTCTGAATGACTTCAAAATCCTGTCCGAGCAAGTTATTTATTTCTACATTGGCTTTCAGCCAAATCGGTTGTTTGTCCTGATTTGCTCTCAGTTGCCATTCTCCGTATAAAGATACATCATGCGTGTACCAAGGCTGCACATAGTTATAGACTATATTTTCCTGCTGGCTATAGCGTTCTCCGACATAGACGAAGGAATAGTTGAATCCATAGCGGTCCCCGCGCTTGCTTTGCCATTCGAGTCCCAGTACGCCACTGCCGCTATGCCAAGGAATATAGGGTATCTGATGACCGTAATAGCTGTCGCCCGGGTTCGTCACATCAATAGCGGTCTGGTAGGTATAGTTGAGTCGAGTACGCAGCACAAAACGCAGCGGCAGGTAGAACGACATATCGGCATGCGCATCTACGCCATTGATCTTCACTGTACCTAGGTTGAGCATTGTCCAGCGGAACTGCTGACCCTTCGGATAAGCAATGATCTTATCGGTCACACGATTGTAATAATACGAAACGGCTGCAGCTATTTCATAGCCGAAATCATTTGTAATTGTTGATTTGTGATTTGTGATTTGGTATGCCAATTCAACCGAGTGCTGACGGGCCAACTCCGGCCGCAGGTTCGCATTTCCTAGATCGGTATAATAGAGGTCATTAAAGGTCGGATAACGATAACTTTGCTTATAGAATGCATTGATACTCAAATCGATTTTCGGATACGGTCTAAAAGAGATGAATACTCCGGGGGTCACCTTCGGTGAATTTTTGATTTCTGATTTTTGATTGATGATTTGGGTCATTAGGACCGAAGCCTGTAGCCGCAGATATTCCTTGATATTTAAAGCCGTAGCGGCACTGAGCCAGTGGCTATGACGCGCGAAGCGTTCATCGGTCACTCCGCTCACCAACTCATCTTTGCGCAAAGTGTTATACTGGTAGTCATATGCCACCGACAGATCCCACCAATTGAAGACCTGCACCTTATTCGCCAAGGAGAGATACACCTCTTGCTGCAGGTATTTATTATCCGCAGGCAGCAGGCGCTCATCATAGTTCTTATAATGCGTGAAATCATTGGCGTACTTGGCTAACAACCGTGTGCTCCAGCGACCAAACCACTCGTCTTGCCACTGACCTTGCACAAAGGTATTTCGATCCCAAAGACGCTCTCCGTTACGCCACACATTATTGACAATTGCACCCGGTATACCGCGTTCGGAATAGTAGTTATACGCATGCAGCCGCCAGAAACCGGTCGTGCGATAGTAATGATGCAGACCCAGTTCCGTACGTACGGCGTTGATGTCGCCGTTCTGACGAATTGCAGTAGTATCATAAGCCGTCTCACCGGACGGGAACACCCGTTTATAACGGAAGGGATACTTACCGTCCGAATAGACATACTCGGCATCAAGGGTCATCGAGAGGTTATCTATCAACTTGATATCCACTCCCACACTCGGATTCGCCAAAGCAAAGGAACCGAAGCGCATCTTAGCACGCACGTGCACACGCTCGTTCTCCTTAAAATAAGGTTTACGCGTCGTGAGATAGACATTACCGGCCGCACCGAACTCACGGGCGGACTGAAAGATATCGGATTTCTGACCGTTAAAGAGCTGGATCTCCTCCATGTTATCCAACGAGAAACGCCCTAAGTCCACTTGCCCGTTCTGGGCATTGCCAAGTTGAATACCATTATAATACACCGCCGTATGTTGGCTTCCCATCGACCGTACATTGATCGTCTTGATACCTCCCACTCCGCCGTAGTCTTTTAGTTGGATACCAGAGAAATACCGCAGTGCATCAGCCACAGAGAGGGCGTTGAGACGCTCCAATTCAATGCCTTTGAGCGCCTGCGGAACGATGATATCTTTGGTCAGGGCACGCGCTGTCACCTCCACTTCCTCCATTTGGAACTGGCGGTATAACGAGTCTAACTCTGCCTCGTCTATCGCGAAAACAGAGCGCGCACAGAGCGCAAACAATAGTATGAGAAATAGTTTTTTTATCATTGTTCGTCCTAATCCAGGAGGACTCATCAATAGTGCAAAGTGCAAGCGATCTGACTTAGGCCGTTCGGCCATCACAGTTGCCGGTCAGTCCGGGATTCTCACCCGAGTTCTCTTGCTACGCTTTGCCGTTATTTTTTAGCAGGTTCTGTTGTTAAATCAATTCCAAGTTTCTTAAAGGTTCTCCAATCCGCCTCTTTAAGCATCACCGTGGAGTGCGCTTGACAGCCCTTTAGCAGCGGCAGGGTCTCCAGCGCCTTGCGGCAGTTCTCGTCGTGTAACGAGAGCACCGAAAGTGCTACCAGCACCTCATCCGTATGCAGACGCGGGTTCTGGCCATGCAGATAATTGATCTTGGTCTGCTGGATCGGTTCAATGATCTCCTGCGGTATAAGACGCAAAGAATGATCAATCCCGGCCAACTCCTTCATCGCATTCAATAGCAGAGCTGCCGACGAGCCTAACAGTTCACCCGCTTCGGCCGTGATAATTCGTCCGTCCGGCAGTTCAATAGCCGCCGCATGGGCAAAAGCTCCGTCATTCAACGCACCCGTCAAAGCGCGCCGCTCACGCGCAGCCACCGTCGTACGACGATAGGCCGTATTGATACCCACCTGCTGCTGAAGCAGCGCCAGTTTCTTCACTTCCGCATCATTGCACTTACCGTTCGCTAAATGACACAATGCTTGGAAATAACGCCGTATGATCTCCTGTTTGCTGGCTTCCCGCACTGCCTCATCGTCACTGATGCAGAATCCGACCATGTTCACGCCCATATCCGTAGGCGACTTATAGGGATTATGCCCGTAGATGGAAGTAAAGAGGGCATCGAGCACAGGATAAATCTCAATATCACGATTGTAGTTCACCGCTGATTTGCCGGTGGCCTCCAGGTAGAAAGGATCGATCATATTCACGTCTTGCAGGTCTGCCGTAGCTGCCTCATAAGCGATATTCAAGGGGTGCTTGAGCGGTAAGTTCCAAACCGGGAAAGTCTCGAACTTCGCATAGCCGGCATCGCGACCATGCGCATGCTCATTATACAACTGACTCAGACATACCGCCATCTTTCCGCTGCCCGGACCCGGAGCTGTCACCACTACCAAAGGACGGGTTGTCTCGATATAATCATTCAAACCAAAGCCCTCCGGCGAAGCTATCAAATCCACATTATGCGGATAGCCGTCAATGATATAATGGTAATAAACCTTGATGCCTTTTCGCTCCAGACGCTGGCGGTATGTATCAGCCGAACGCTGTCCGGAATAGTGGGTAATGACTACCGAAGATACACAAAAGCCACGTTTAGTAAACTCTTCGCGCAGACGCAGCACGTCTTCATCATAGGTAATACCCAAGTCCTGACGCACCTTATTACGCTCGATATCTTCCGCCGAAAGGACGATGATAATCTCCATGGAGTCCTGCAGTTGCGTAAACATACGCAACTTACTATCGGGCAAGAAACCCGGCAGAACACGACTCGCATGCATATCATCGAAGAGTTTACCGCCTAACTCCAAATAGAGCTTGTTGTTAAACTGCCCTATTCGTTCGCGGATATGCTCCGACTGAATACGGATATATTTGTCGTTATCAAAAGCCAATGCCATAATTGCACATTATTTTATATCACGCGCTTACGCGCATACGCGATTAGTCTTTCTGGTTTTGCTGCGACTCCTCATCGTCCTCATCGTGATGGTAGTACTGATAGGAACGATAAGCCTTGTCGTCCTTCACCAGTTTGCCGTAGATCTTACCGTACAGTTTACCGTATCGCTTTGAACGACTGTTGTTCTCGCCATAACCATAGCCGTAGCCGCCATAGCCACCATAACCAAGGTGACCGTATCCATAGCCGCCGTAGCCACCATAGCCGTAGCCGTAGCCGGAGCCATAGGAGTGACGACCACTGGTCGGGATATCCGAGAGAATCAACTGCACTTTCTCAGGCGAGTCTACCACTTCGGCCATCTGCTCAAGCGTCTGCTTGCAGAACGATTTATTGGTCTGCATACAACGGATCACGAACAGACACATGTCGGACTGCTCAATGATAGCATATGCATCAGGCACCAAACCGATCGGCGAGGTATCCATGATGATGAAATCATATTCCTGACGCAGATCATTCAGTAGTTCCGATAATTTATCTGCATGAACGAGTTCACCCGGGTTCGGAGGAATTGTACCTGCCCGCATGAAATCAAATCCAAACGGAGTATCCTTTACGAGAATATCACTCAGTTCGCAGTCGCCGATCAGATAGTTCGACATACCGCTTCCGTTCTCCAAACCGAGTTTGGTATGAATATTCGGTTTACGGAGGTCGAGGTCAATCAGCAACACTTTCTTTCCCGTCATCGCATAGAGCGCCGCAAGGTTGGTGGATAAGAACGTCTTACCATCACCTGACTCCGTAGAAGTGATACAAAGCGTCATCTTCTCTTTCCTGCGTAGCACGAACTCTATACGCGTTCGAATGGCTCGCATCATTTCCGCATAACTGGAGCGAGGCGAAGCGCGTACCAGCGTCGGGTTCTGGCTCTTTGCGTGACGGAGCGTACCGATGAGGCGGAAGAATTTCAGTTTCACAACATCCTTCGGCGAACGAATCTTATTGTTGAGCAACTCACTCAAGATAATCAGCAAGGCCGGGATCAAGAAACCGATAATCAAATACTTGGAAGTAGTCTTCGACTTCGCCTTGGCATTCATGATAGACGTCGTACGGGCTTTATCCATGATCGAGTTATCCGGCGTATTCGAAGCCTTTTGAATCTCGGCTTCAGCACGCTTCTGAAGGAAGAAAGTATAGTAGTTATCGTCAATACGATAATTACGCTCGATAGCTACCATCTGAAGTTCTTTCTCGGGCAGTTTCTTAATCTCCCGTTCTGCTTCAGCATAACGCCTGCTAAGGTCCTCTTTCTCTATCTTGAGCGAAGCTCGCATCGAAGCGACAACCTCTCCTATCGCCGTCTTGACATTCTCAATATCCTTGGAGTATTTTGCGTAGTACACGTTTTTCTCCGTTAACTCACCGCGTTGAATACGCAAGTCATTCAGCTGCTGTACCAAGCCCATCAAAATAGGTTCATTTACACCCATTGTCGTCGGCGCAATGACAGCACCGCTCTCGATATTGGTGTTGATATAATTGATGAGGTAGTCAAAATAGGTCTCACGCAAGCGCAACTCCAAGGCTTTCTGGTCATAGCTGGAAACCATACCCATCAACTGTCCCGCATAGGAGTTCACATCAACAAACTTGTTCTCTTGACGGAAATCAGTCATCGCACCCTCGCTCTGTTGCAAAGATGACTGCAAACTCTCCAACTGCTCGTTGATGAAGCGAATCGAGTTCTCAGCCACTTCATTTTTCTGCTCCAGGTTCTGCAACAGGTATATCTGAGCCAACTTATCAATGAACTCGCAGTCGCGTGCCGGCACTTCGCTCACCAATGAAATAGCCAATACGGTCGATCCCTCCGTCACAAAGGACAGCGAGACTCGGCTCATGAACTCATTGACGAGGTCTTCATGCGACCGGAAACGGAAGTAGATCTTCGAGTTGTTCATATACTCCGTCGGCCATATCGTGATATCGAACAGCGAGCACGAGATCGGTTCTCCATAGTGCGCATCAATCTCCAACGGTAGCGACTCATCGGTAGACGATATATGCATCATGCCGTCTTCACGGAAGGTCACCTGATACATGGTTCCATACGCACGCTGATCCAGACGGGTGTATTCCACCAGTATAGGCGTCTGACGATATAACTGACGCGTCTTAAAACGGCCTTGCGTAATATACTCCACATTCATGAAGGGCAAAGAGTCCACTACCCGACTCATCAAATCATAAGAGGTCAACATAATCATCTGGTTGTTGACGTTCTTAAAACCGGCATCCACACCAAAGCCCTGCATCAGTGCCATCGAAGAGCCATAACTATTACTCTCCTTGATGACGATCGTTCCTTGCGAGAGATAGGAAGGAATCCAGCGACGGTTCTTCAGCATCGCCAGACCTAATGCAATCGCTATAGCAATCACAAACAGATACCAATAATGCAAGAAGGTAAACAGCCACTCAATGGGGTCGAACTTCATCGAACCCTCTTCGTCATCTCCTTGCGAGGGATCTTGCTGATAATACTGTTGATTTCCGGCCTGGTAATAATTGCTATTACCACCCGCCTGATAATACTGATTGTTTCCACCCGGGGTATAATACTGATTGTTACCACCGGGGTTGTATTGGTTATTGTTATTCATAGCTTATTTGTAGATAACGGCTACGTAATTAAGCACCGTTGTTAATAATGCGACACTGCTTGTGATCAGACTGATGAAGCCCGAGTAGTTGTTTACGGTATAGAAACTATTTCGCTCACGGGCGACATAAATCACATCATTAGGATAAATATAATAGTACTTGGAATCGATTAAGGAGTTGGTTCGCATATCGAACTCTAAGATCTCCGGCTCCTCTCCATTTCCACGAGGACGTATGATTCGTATATGGCGACGATCACCACTATTCATCACATCACCCGTCATGGCAAGCGCCTGGAAGATATTCATCTTCTCCTTATAGATATAATACTGGCTGGAGTGCGCATCACCTATCACCGAGAAATACTTGTTATACAGCGCCAACTTCACATCCGCATCCGGTATAATCTCGCGGAAAGCATCGCGTAAAGTCTCTTGCGCCTCTTGCTCCGTCAATCCCACTATCTTTACCGGCTTGAGGAACGGGATATCTATCGTTCCATCCGGATAGACACGATATGAGTTCGCATACTGGGTGCTAATACTCGAGTTATTGGATCCTAACATCTTACTCATCGTCTCGTCCATCGTTATGAGACGATAGATGATCTCGTCATTCACACGGATTCGGTAAGGCTCATATGCCACGCTGTCGTACTGAGGCAGTTTGTTATGCTTGTTCGGTTCTTGCAGATAGCCTATTACGCGATGGGTGTAGCAACTGCTCATCAACACGGCCACCAGACCGACCAAAATCATTCGAATCGTTCTCATTGTCCGCCTCCTTCCCCTTTATTTCCGTAGTATTTGTTGACGTGGTTAATACCCGTCTGAACAATCGAATAGATGAAGACACCAAACGATATCGTAGCAGCCGTCACACTAATGACCGAGGTCACGTGGTTGATACCGAAGCTATAACCCGGTATCTGACGAATATAGATGATATCGTTCGGTTCAATATAATAGAACTCCGAATTCACAATATCTTTCGATCGAACATCAAAAGTCTTAATGGTCGTCACGCCGTTCTTCTCACGCACAAGTTTAATCTCCTTGCGGCTATTGAACTCACGTAAGTCTCCTGCCATCGCCAACGCCTCGAAGATAGTCATCTTATCCTTTGAGATGGAATAACGTCCGCTTTGTGCTCCGATAATAGAGAAGGAACGGTTGACAATATTCACTTCCACGGAGATGGTCGAATATCCGGGCATCTCTTTGAGCAAAGTACTCAACTCCTTTTCCAGTTTATGCTTTACCTCTCGCGTTGTACATCCTAACACATGCACTTTCCCTATCGTCGGGAAGTCGATAAATCCTTCTTCGTCCACCAGATAGGTGTATAATTCATACGAACCTCTGGTATTTCCTTGGCTCATTTGTTGACGCATCTGTGATGCGCTACTTCCTCCCGCATTATACATTTTCTGGATTTTCTCGTCCAGCGAATACACATACACATATAATCGGTCGCCTATTCGCATTTGATAATCCTCGTAACTCAATGTATCCGCATAACTCGGGATATATCGGTCAGGATCCTGCATGTAGTTCACTTTCCGCGCCGTCACACAAGATGACAACGCTAAAGCGACTAATGAAAAAAAGACAATATTTCTAATCGAGATATTCATTATTCATTAATCATTATTCACTATCTTTTTTCATCCCATCCAAAAGGATGCTTTGCCAGGGGCAGTTTAGCCAGCGGGTGGTAATCGCCCACTAATCCGATGGGTTCGCTATGGCGAATCTCCGCTACGGTTTCGATGCACGGACGTGCTTCAGAAATACGGAAACCGTTGCCGGCCAATATCTGCTTATAACTCTCGGTATGCAACTCCGTGAAACCGGCAGAGAACTCAAACTCTTCTCCGTCGATATTCAACGTACGGTACGTCCGTTTCTCGCCTTGCACCGCATTAGCCGGCAGACAAGCCGCATTAATGCTCAGGAAGTAACGCACACGCGCTTTCTCCAACTCCAGATATCCGGCCACGCGATCAAAACTCATCACATGAACGATATTTTTCTTCACCGGTCCAAAGATCCACTGTAACATATCATAGAAATGCACACCGATATTGGTTGCAATACCGCCACTCTTATGTACATCGCCTTTCCAACTTGCATAGTACCAGTTACCGCGACTCGTGATATAGGTCAGGTCCACATCGTAGATCTTATCTTTCGGCCCCTTTTCCACTTTCTCCTTCAGCGCCCGAATCTTATCGTGCAGACGCAATTGCAAAATCGTATACGCCTTATGCCCCGTCTCCTTCTCCAACTCTACCAGGTTATCGATATTATACGGATTCAGCACTAACGGTTTCTCACATATCACATCGCATCCCAGACGCAGACCATAGCGAATAAACGCATCGTGCGTGTAGTTCGGCGTACAAATAGACAGCCAATGCAACGGGTTATTGGTTCGCATCTGCTTCGAGCAGAATCGGTCAAACTGCTCATTTTCCGTATAGAAAGAGCAATCCGGGAAACTGCTGTCCAATCGTCCCACGCTATCGAACTTATCATAAGCCACTAACAGGTTGTTGCCCGTATCAGCAATCGCCTTAATATGTCGCGGCGCAATATATCCCGCGGCTCCAATCAATCCAAAATTCATCATATCAACAATCGCTTTATGCTGTTTTTTATGGTTTGTAGTATTTCTTCTTTTTTATTTAGAATTGCATTATTTGTCCATCGTTGCGGATGGGTGGTGATCATCACATGGGCCGGCAAAAGACCCTGATTAATCGCATCTATCAATTCCGGTGTCGTATGCCATGTCAGGCCGGCTGCCGTCCATTTGTCTTGAAATTCAGGTATCTTATCGCGACGGGAAACCTGATATCCGTCCCAACAGCGACCGGTATCTGTCAAATAGAACACATCGCTGAAGTCCGTATCCAGATACGGTTCACCGATAAGCCCCAACTCCTTGTAGTCATACGTCTTCCAAAGATCCTTGTTATCGTACTTGCTGGTCGGCGAACCGTGCATACAGATCGTCTCTACAGCGTAGTAATAACGAAAATATTCCAGCCAACTCGTGAAATGCGAATACGCTTTCTCCGCGTTACCATTACAAAGACTCATATCCTCGTAGTGATAGCCTATCTCATGGCCTAACTGCACGATTGCACGAATCACATCCGGGTTATTGCTCTCTCTCCCCACACGGAAATAATAACTTGCCTTCACACCTGTCGAACGTTCTATCTGTGCCGTTCTAAGGCTATTTTTCGGACGAGCATCTACATCGTGACGAAGGATAATATACTTACCCTTTTTCTTCTCTCCCTTCGACTTGCAGTACTGCGCAAAGGTAATAAACTCATACCCCTGACTCTGCAGCGTCTCTATCAATTCCCGATATATGTCTAAACTAAAATCTCTCATCTCCTTTTTTCACCCGCATTAGCATTCGCTATATATTATCTTTCTGCACGCATCGGATTATTTAAAAAATCATTATACGCTAATTTTATTCCCTCTTCGAGCTCCGTCTTGTACGTCCATCCCAACTTTGTTGCCTTGCTAACGTCTAACAGTTTGCGCGGTGTGCCGTCTGGACGGGTCGTATCCCAAAGGATCTCGCCTTCGTAGCCTACCACCTTTGCCACCAACTCCGTCAACGCCTTAATCGTCAACTCTTTACCCGTTCCGGCATTTACCGTCTCATTACCCGAGTAGTTATTCATCAGGAACACGCACAGGTTCGCCAAATCGTCCACATAAAGGAACTCTCTTAAAGGACTTCCTGTTCCCCAGCACGTCACACTCTTTGCCCCACTCTCTTTTGCCTCGTGAAAACGTCTGATCAACGCAGGTAGTACATGGCTGTGCTCCGGATGGTAGTTGTCGTTCGGACCGTACAGATTCGTCGGCATCACAGAAATATAATCCGTCCCGTATTGTCTATTCAAAAACTCGCAATACTTCAAACCGCTGATTTTCGCCAAAGCATATGCCTCATTCGTCTTCTCCAACTCACCCGTCAACAAACAACTCTCCTGCATGGGCTGCGGAGCCATACGCGGGTAAATACAACTTGAACCCAAAAACTCCAATTTCTTCACCCCGTTCTTCCACGCCGCATGAATAACATTCATTTCCAGAATCATGTTATCGTACATAAAGTCCGCCAAATGACGCTCATTAGCGATGATACCACCCACTTTGGCGGCTGCCAAGAACACATACTCCGGCTTCTCCGTTTCAAAGAAACGCTCCACATCCTCTTGACGGCACAAATCCAATTCTTTGTGCGTACGAGTGATGATATTCGTATATCCCTGACGTTGCAATTCCCGCACAATGGCACTTCCAACCATGCCTCTATGCCCGGCTACATAAATTTTTGAATTCTTTTCCATAACTGCTTAAACTCGTTTAGACTCGCGTAAGACTCGCGTAAGACTCGCGTAAGACTCATGTAAGACTTATGTCGTATCCCGCACCACCTTATATATACATAAATGTATATATTCCGTGATTTTGGTTTTATTTAACTATTCCCTTCTCCAAATACTCGGCCAGATTGAAGTGTTCACGAGTCACTTTCTGCATATCATGCTTCACCATCAGCTCTACCAACTGCTCGAAACTCGTGCTCTGCGGATTCCAGCCCAACTCTTTCTTCGCCTTCGTCGGATCACCTAACAGATTCACCACATCCGTCGGCCGATAGAAATCAGGACTGACTGCTACAACCACCTTACCGGTCTTGACATCAATTCCCTTTTCGTCGATACCCTTACCTTCCCATCGCAACTCAATACCCGCATGGTGGAACGCCAAAGTCGCAAACTCACGAACACTATGCTGAACACCCGTAGCGATCACAAAATCCTCAGGCGTCTCATGCTGCAGAATCAACCACATACACTCTACATAATCCTTCGCATAACCCCAGTCACGCAAACTGTCCAGATTACCCAAATACAAGCAATCCTGCATTCCCTGCGCGATACGAGCAGCTGCCAATGTGATTTTTCTCGTCACGAACGTCTCGCCGCGGCGCTCACTCTCATGGTTAAACAAGATACCCGAGCAGCAGAACATATTATATGCCTCGCGGTACTCTTTAATGATCCAATAACCGTACAACTTCGCTACGGCATATGGACTATACGGATGGAACGGCGTCGTCTCACTCTGAGGCACTTCCTCTACTTTTCCGTACAACTCACTCGTCGAAGCCTGATAAATCCTACATTTCGCCTCTAAGTGGTTCGTTCTTACCGCTTCCAAGATACGCAGTACACCTACCGCATCTACATCCGCTGTGAACTCCGGAGCATCGAAACTGACCTGCACATGGCTCTGGGCCGCCAGATTATAGATCTCATCCGGCTGCACTTTTCCCACCAATTTCACAAGCGACATCGAGTCACTCATATCGGCATAGTGTAAGTGAAAATGAGGTGTTCCCTCCAAGTGAGCAATTCGCTCGCGGAAATCAACTGAACTACGGCGAATAATACCGTGAACCTCATACCCTTTGGCTAATAAGAACTCGGACAAGTAACTTCCATCTTGCCCTGTTACACCTGTTATTAATGCTACTTTACTCATAAATTCACAAAAATTCGCGCAAAGGTACAACTTTTTTTTTATATACGCAAGCCCGCGCGCAAAAAATTCTTTAAAAAGTGTCAAATTGCCCTAAAAATGAATTTCTTTTAACTTTCCACTTTCCACTTTCAACTTTTATTACTACCTTTGCATGCCGTTTTGTGTGCAATGAAGAAAGAAGGAAACATAGAAGTCATCGGAGCTCGGGTGCATAACCTGAAGAACATCAGCGTCTCTATGCCCCGAAAACAACTCATAGTCATCACAGGCTTGAGTGGCTCAGGTAAGTCGTCGCTTGCTTTCGACACCATTTTTGCCGAAGGACAACGACGCTATATGGATACCTTCTCTTCCTATGCTCGCGGTTTCATTGGCCAAATGCAGAGGCCGGATGTCGATAAAATAACAGGTCTCAGTCCGGTCATTTCCATTGACCAAAAAACGACCACAAAAAACCCGCGCTCTACGGTCGGAACGATCACCGAAGTATACGATTTCGTTCGTCTGCTATTTGCACGCGCCGGAGTTGCCTATTCTTACCTTTCCGGTAAGCCTATGGTGCACTATACGGACCAACAAATTATCGACCTCATCATTCGCGAATACGCAGGGAAGAAGATTCTCCTTTTAGCTCCGCTAATCAGTGCGCGAAAGGGGCATTATAAAGAACTTTTCGAGACTATTCGCAAGAAGGGATTTTTACTCGTGCGCGTGGATGGAGAAGTGCGGGAGATTGTAGCCGGAATGAAGCTCGATCGGTATAAAACGCACACCATAGAAGTGGTCGTTGATCGGCTTAAACCGAAGGCGGATGGCGATGAAGAGGACATCCGTCGTTTGCGGCAGTCCGTCGACCGCGCGATGACGCAAGGAAATGGCATCATGCTCATCTCCGAAATCGATGATTCCACCCCGCAAGCGGAGAACGGCGTCAAGATGCGCTACCTTAGTCGCAACCTCATGTGCCCGGACACAGGTCTTTCTTACATGGATCCTGCGCCGCACACCTTCTCCTTCAACTCTCCCGCCGGTTGGTGCCCGTGCTGCAAAGGATTAGGAAAAATCAAAGCGGACAGCCTGCAGGTCGATAAAGAAGAAGTGGATGAAATCATCCAAGACGAGAATTGGTACGAACAGTTATTGCAACTCACTTCTGCACAAACCGACGAAGAAGAGACGGAAGAGAAAGAAGTGTATATCACCTGCCCCGAATGTCAGGGAAAACGACTCAATAAAGAAGCACGCAGTTATCGCTTAGGTAAGTATACGATCTCTGACTTGTCAGAGATGGACATTGATGTATTATTGGCTACGCTCACCGACATCCCTAACTCTCCGGATCTGACGGATTTACAGAAAGCTATTGCGGAACCCATCCTCAAAGAGATATGTGCCCGATTGCAGTTTATGCAATCCGTAGGACTCAGTTATTTGAACCTCAACCGCAGTAGCGAATCGCTCTCCGGCGGAGAGAGTCAACGGATCCGGTTAGCCACCCAAATAGGCAGTCGGTTAGTGAACGTTTTATACATCCTTGACGAACCATCCATCGGGCTACATCAACGTGATAATCAGCGACTTATACGCAGCCTGAAAGAACTGCGAGACATGAATAATTCAGTCATTGTCGTCGAGCACGATGAGCAAATCATGCGAGAGGCAGATTGGATCGTCGATATCGGTCCAAAAGCCGGACGACTTGGAGGTAAAGTACTCTTCTCCGGCACACCCGAAGAACTGCTCAAAACCGACACACTTACCGCCCAATATCTGAACGGCACAAAATCGGTCACGGCAGATAGAACGGATGAAAGCCGGCAGAAAGCAAAGAATGACGAAAAATGGCTTACACTCTCCGGCTGTACGGGCAACAACCTGAAAAACGTCACAGCGCGTATTCCATTAGGAAAAATGGTGTGTATAACAGGTGTCAGCGGTTCTGGAAAATCATCCCTGATCAACCAAACCCTGTACCCTATTCTCAGTCAACATTTCTATCGCAGCAAGCAGCAACCCTTGCCTTACGAAGCCATCGCAGGCATGGAGTATATCGATAAAGTAATCAATGTGGATCAATCTCCTATCGGTCGCACTCCTCGATCAAATCCGGCAACATACACGAATGTCTTTAACGATATCCGGGAACTCTTTGCACAACTGCCCGAAGCAAAGATTCGAGGCTGGAAAGCCGGGCGTTTCTCCTTCAACGCCAAAGGCGGACGATGTGAAGAGTGCATGGGCAATGGTTACAAAACCATTCAGATGCACTTTATGCCCGATGTATTTGTACCATGCGAGACCTGCGGCGGACAGCGCTATAACCGCGAGACGCTCGAAGTGAGATGGAAAGGAAAATCCATCGCCGATGTGCTCGATATGACCGTCAATCAGGCTGTGGAGTTCTTTGAACCGCAACCACGTATCCTACGTAAGATAAAGACCATTCAAGAGGTCGGTTTAGGTTATATCAAACTCGGTCAAGCCTCTACTTCGCTTTCCGGTGGAGAAAGCCAACGAATCAAGTTAGCTACCGAACTTTCCCGTCCTTCAACGGGCAAGACCTTATATATCCTTGATGAACCTACCACTGGCTTACACTTCGAAGATATTCGCGTGTTGCTCAATGTGCTGCGTCGCCTGGTGGACAAAGGAAATACCGTCATTATCATTGAGCACAACACCGATGTCATCAAGGCCTGCGACTGGATTCTCGATTTGGGACCCGAAGGCGGACGAGGAGGAGGAACAATCGTCGCGGAAGGAACGGTCGAAGATATCAGAAAATCGAAGAAAAGTATCACTGGAAAATTCATATGATCACCAATCCCCTTGCTATTATTGCCATCGTCTTAGGAGCTATCCTTCTTGTGCCGATGATTTGCCGTAAGATTAGAATCCCCAGCATTGTGGGATTTATCATCGTCGGTATTCTGGTCGGTGAGTACGGTTTCGGCTTACTTCCGGACAGCTCTTCCATCCAAACGCTGGGCAAAATCGGCATGTTGTATATCATGTTGCAAGCGGGTATTGAAGTGGATATCAACGATTTCCGGCAACAGCGCACACGCGCCATGTTATTCGGAATTCTGTCGTTTATCTTCCCCTTCTGTTTAGGTCTTTTAACCAGTAAATTACTGGGCTTTGACTGGATCACCAGCTCCCTTTTAGGTGCGATGTACAGTAGCCATACACTTATGACATATCCCATCGTCAGCAGGTATGGAGTGCAGAAGAACGCAGCAGCAAATATTGCCATTGGCGGCACGATGCTCACGATCACGCTGTCGCTCTTGGTGTTGGCCTTCATTCGTCATCAACAAGGAGCACTTTCAGAACTGGATCAACCATCCACTTGGATTGTGCTGGGTAAGATTGCTCTGACACTCTTGCTTATTCTGGTTATCTTCCCGAAAATAACACAACGTTTCTTCAAGCGTTGGTCCGATCCTACCAGCGGATTCCTGATTATCATGACCATGATGGTCGTATCCGCTTGGATGGCTGATTGGGCCGGGTTGGAAGGCATCCTCGGTGCCTTCATGTGCGGCGTAGCAATGAATAAACTGGTGCCGAATCTTAGTCCGGTGATGCAGCGTATCAACTTCGTTGGAAACAACCTCTTCGTGCCCTTATTCCTGATTGGCGTGGGTATGATGATTGATGTATCGCTCCTTTGGAGCGGATGGCTTACGCTCATCATCGCTATCGTGATGATTGCCACTAAATTGGTCGGTAAATGGCTTGCCTCTTGGATAGCCCAAAAGAGCTTCAAACTGCAGGGTGTAGAACGCCAACTCATCTTCGGTCTGACCCATGCTACGGCAGCCGGCACATTGGCTATCGTTACTATCGGTTTTGAGGCCGGCATCTTTGATGCAGCGATCTTAAACGCCTCTATCATTATGATTCTTGCCCTCTGCACTTCTTCTTCTTTCATCACCGAATACGCAGCCAAACAATTGGCCTTGCAAGAAGAAGCACGCTTGGAAGCAGATAAGATTGAGGACTCATGGCTCATGATGACAGTAGCGGAAAATAGACATTACGAGTTGCAGGAATTAGGCGAACTCACCGAACTGCGTCAACCTGAGTTGTCCAGCGAAACAGATTGGAGTGATGCAATTAGACTCATTCAGGCACAAAGCAAAGCAGCTATCGTGTACCATCCCGCACAACCCATCAATACCATTTCACGTATCCTTGTTGCTGTACCTCGTTACGCCGAGAAAGAGCATGACTTCATTTCCTGTTTTGGACTGGTTCGGCGACTCAGTAGCCAAATAGGTGCCAAAGTGATTTTCTTCACCAACGAGGACACTCAAAAAGCCTTGCAGGCTTTCTGTCGACGCAAAGGTAAATATCTACGTGCCGGATATCGCGAAATGGAGAGTTGGGAAGACGCACTCATGCTGGCTAAACAAATGCAGCCGGATGACATGATTGTCATGATTAACGCAAGGCCTTCTACACCTTCATATAATCCCCTTTTCGACCAAGTGCCTACGATGCTCGATAAGTTCTTCTCCCATCATAGCTACATGCTCGTTTATCCCGAGCAAGCAACTGGAGCAAACATCCCCGATATCCTCACCGGAGATTCTACACAAGCATCGAAGACTTGGAAAATTGTCAGCTCGCTGAAGCGTTGGATCTTATCTTTTCAACAAAGATAACCCATAAAACGAACAGCATTCCGTAGAATAAATATTTGAACAGATAATCGTGCAACGGATGAAACCATTCCGGATGGTATTCCGTTAATATCGCTATGAGGAATATACGAAGTATATTAAACGCATAGCAGCAAACCCATCCTACCGGAATATACCATAGTTTATGCAACCATAATGTGCGGTCTTTGAAAGGTACTACCGTCAGAATAAGACACATCCAGATAAAACTTTGTTTTAATCCCGAGCAACCCCAGATAATACGAGTACCGGAACCGGACTCAAAACGAATCGTGTACGCATCAATCATAGATACCGTATCTCGAAACAGATCTGTCATCCAATAAACCACTGCCGCAATGTGACGAGCCATTATATCAAATGGTGCGGTAACATTCAATCCGAACCATGTCACTACTACTCCATCCTCATCACCCAGCACCGTGAACTTCCAGAAATAGTTCGCAATAAGCAAAGTCACCATAAATATGATGACATCTTTGTAGGGTTTAATGGCTTCTATGATTTTTTTAACGTCCATCGGCTCTACTCCATCCGCCTAAATCTGCGTCTTCGCAAAAGGCACTTCGTCTATTGCACAAAAATCGTTGTCTAAATACTTGAAATAACCGGCTTGGCAAACCATTGCCGCATTGTCGGTCGTAAAAGAGAACGGCGGAATAAAAACATCCCAATGATAGCGTTTTCCGTATGTCACAAATGCCTCACGAAGCGCACTGTTGGCACTTACTCCACCTGCCACTGCCACCTGTTTGATACCCAAATCTTGCGCCGCTTTCTTTAACTTCCGCATCAAGATATCAACAACCGTAGCCTGAAGACTCGCGCACATATCTTCTCGCAAATTGGGCACTTTCTCCGCTAAAGCATCGATCGTATCCACACCATATGCTTTCAACATGTCACGCAGCGTATATAAAAACGATGTTTTTAAGCCGGAGAAAGAATAGTCATATCCGGCGATATTCGGTTTGGCAAAAGGATACTTGGTAGCATCGCCCGACTTAGCCAATTTATCAATCCATGGACCACCCGGATAAGGCAAACCTAACACCTTTGCGCATTTATCAAACGCCTCTCCGGCAGCATCGTCTATCGTTTGACCGATAATCTCCATATGATTGTACGCATTCACGCGAACAATCTGACTGTTTCCTCCACTCACCAATAAACACAAGAACGGAAACGTCGGATGTTTCAATCCCGTTCCATCCTCCACAAAATGCGCTAACACATGCCCCTGCAAGTGATTTACGTCGATAATAGGCACATTCAGCGACAAGGCCAAACCCTTTGCAAAAGAAGTACCTACCAGCAAAGAACCCAAAAGACCGGGACCCCGTGTGAAAGCAATAGCCGATATCTCCTCTTTGGTCACTCCTGCCCGTTTCAAAGCAGTATCTACTACCGGAAGAATATTCATCTGATGCGCCCGACTAGCCAACTCCGGCACTACTCCTCCGTACTCCTCATGAACCTTTTGACTGGCGATCACATTACTCTTTAAGATACCATCTACAATGACAGCCGATGATGTATCATCGCAACTCGATTCAATGGCTAATATTACCGTTTGTTTTTTCATTATTTCGTCAAATCGGCTGCAAAATTACACTTTTTTTCTCAATTATACAAATTTATTTGCACATGTCGAAGATTTTTTGTATCTTTGCGAGCTTTTTGAATAAATGGAATATTTTATTTGTTTAATCCTTTAAAAATTAAATTTTTAGTATGAAGAAGATTTTAACTCTCTGTGTAGCGCTTTTGATAGCTGCTACAACTATTTCTGCTAAAGAGTACAAGCACAGTCTTGGTATGGTAGCCGGTTTAGGCATCGGTGCACAGTACAAAGTGATGGTAACGGATAACTTCACGATCTTCGAGGAGTTCGGTTACCTGGGTGGTTGCTTAGCGGACCAAGCAGGAGCAATGCCGTACGATGGTGCTGTAAACAATTTGGTATTGGCTTATCAGGCAAATGCAGCCGAGGGCCAAGGCATTAAGTTGGATTGGTATGTTGGTGGCCAACTGAAAACCGGCTATATGCAAGGAGGTGCAGGTATCATCGGCGTTGGTGCTGTAGGTGGTATTGAAGCCAATATGACCAATGCGCCTATCGCTTTCTCGTTTGACTTCCGTCCGGGTTATGGTTGCGTGCTGGCGGACAACGGCTTTGGTGGCGTTGGTGCTGGCCATGCATTCGATTTTTCCTTTAACCTCGGCGTACGTTATACTTTCTAATAAGTGTTTTTGTACTTCCTCTTTATACGGATAGCGGCGTTGTTCGGGCATGAGAAAGCTCGAACGTTGGTGCGTGGGCAAAAGCAGACCATCTCCCTTCTCAAATCGGAGATAACTCAACTGCAATCCCCTATCTGGTTCCATGCTGCATCCGTCGGTGAGTTCGAACAGGCGAGGCCGTTGATAGAACGGCTTCGCCGCGAACAGCCGAAACGACAGATCGTCGTTACTTTCTTCTCTCCTTCCGGCTATAATGCCCGTAAGGAATATCCTCTCGCGGATGGTGTCTATTACCTTCCTTTTGCTACCAGACGTAATGCAAAGCGTTTCATCGCTGCTTTGCGGCCTTCCATAGCTATCTTCGTAAAGTATGAGTTCTGGCCGGCATATATCCGCGAACTAAAAAAGCAAAACATCCCTACTTACAGTATCAGTTCCATCTTCCGTCCGCATCAGTATTTCTTCCGCTGGTGGGGGAAAGGACAATTGCGCGTACTTCGCGCCTTTACGCACTTATACGTGCAAGACGAAGCCTCTCGCCTACTCCTTGCAAAATACAACATCAACCAAGTATCCGTGGCAGGAGACACCCGTTTTGACCGTGTCAATGAGATCCTCATTGCCAATAGTCAAAAGCCTTCCGTTGATCTGCGACCGATAGCCGACTTTGTGCAAGGATCCCAACGTGTAATCGTAGCCGGTAGTACTTGGCCGAAAGACGAGAAACTGATGGAGCAATATCTCCGTCAACATTATGACATCAAACTGATTCTCGTGCCGCATGAGCTGAATGAGGATCATCTGCATTATATCTTCAATCTCTTCAAAGGAAGAATGATTCGCTACACTGCATATGCCAAGAGTCACCTCTTGCCTGCTGTACAGGAGAATGCCACAGAACGTTGCGAACCTCAAGTACTCTTGGCCGACACCATCGGCCTGCTCTCCTCTATCTATCGCTTTGCGCACACGGCATATATAGGCGGCGGATTCGGAGAAGGCATTCATAACACCATTGAAGCAGCTACATATGGTATTCCGGTGGTCTTTGGCCCTAATTACCATCATTTCCGCGAAGCACAAGGGCTAATCGATGCCGGTGCAGCGCGGAGCATTAAAAACTATAGCCAATTAGAAGCGGCATTGAATACCGCACTCGATAATCACACCGAGATAGGTACAAAAGCATCAGCCTATGTCACCTCCGAACTTGGTGCAACGCAAACAATTTATAACGAGATATTTCCTATTTGATATATGGCACAGAAACCCAGTATTCCCAAAGGAACGCGTGACTTCGGTCAACTCGAAATGGCACGCCGTAACTATATTTTTGACACCATCAAATCGGTGTTCTCCCTCTATGGCTTTCAGCAGATAGAGACACCGGCAATGGAAAACCTCTCCACCCTCATGGGCAAATATGGAGAGGAAGGCGATAAGCTCCTCTTCCGTATTCAGAACAGCGGAGAGAAAGCAGCTCTTGCTCCGGAGAAAGGTCTGCGATATGACCTCACCGTTCCTTTTGCACGTTATGTGGTGCAACATCGCGAGGAGATATCTTTCCCTTTCAAGCGTTTTCAGATCCAACCTGTCTGGCGTGCTGATCGTCCGCAAAAAGGACGTTACCGCGAGTTCTATCAGTGTGACGTAGACGTCATTGGTAGCGATAGCCTGATCGGCGAATTGGAACTCATCCAGATTGTAGAAGAAGTATACCGTCGTCTGGGCATCAACGTCTGCCTCCATATCAATAATCGTAAGATTCTGGCCGGTATTGCAGAAGTCATTGGCGCGCCGGATAAGATCATTGATATCACGGTTGCCATTGATAAACTCGATAAGATTGGTATCGATGCAGTTAATGCTGAACTTAAGGAACGCGGTCTCTCAGATGATCAGGTAGCCAAACTGCAACCGATCCTGAACCTCTCCGGCACAACCTTAGAGAAATTAACGGCTCTCAAGACTATTTTAGCTACCAGCGAAATCGGCTTAAAGGGTGTGAAAGAAATGGAGATCGTCTTTGACGAATTGTCAATTGTCAATTGTCAATTATCCATTGAATTGGACCTCTGCCTTGCTCGCGGCCTTAACTACTACACCGGAGCCATCTTTGAAGTCAAAGCCCTCGATGCCCAAATCGGTTCTATCACCGGTGGTGGTCGCTATGATAACCTCACCGGCATCTTCGGTTTGCCGAATGTATCCGGCGTCGGTATCTCTTTCGGAGCCGATCGCATCTACGATGTATTGACGGAACTGGATTTATTCCCGAAGGCGCTGCAATCCACAACACAAATCCTCTTCGCAGCGTTTGGTGAAGCAGAATTAGCATATGCGTTGAAGTGGGCAAAAGAGCTTCGTCAAGCAGGAAAAGCTGTAGAAGTATATCCGGAGCCCGCTAAGATGAAGAAGCAAATGAGTTATGCGGATGCCAAACAGATCCCATTCGTAGCCATCGTTGGAGGAGATGAAATGGCGCAAAACAAAGTGATGCTGAAAAAAATGACAACCGGTGAACAAAAACTCGCAACATTAGAAGAATTATGCACGATACTGTAAAAGAATTTGACCAAGTGACGGCAAAATGTCGCACGATCTTCAATGATAAAATGGCGGATTATGGTCCTTCGTGGCGCATCTTCCGCCTGCATGGTATTACAGATCAACTCTATATCAAAGTTTGCAATATCCGCCAGCGCCAACAAACCGGAGTCAGTCTGGTCGGCGATGATATTGAAGGCAATCTCCGCGCTATCGTGAACTATGGCATTATGGCCATCATCCAAGACCGACAAGGTTTTGCGGACGGCGTGGATATATCTTCTGAAAAGGCGATGGAATGGTACGACGGGGTGCTCAACGAAGCCAAAGAACTTATGGTTCGCAAAAATCACGATTATGGTGAGGCATGGCGCGAGATGAGTAAAGAAGGTATCGTCGATATGATCATGGCAAAGATCATTCGTATCAAGACCATTCTCGAACACGGCGGTACAACCATTGCCTCCGAAGGAGTGGAAGGAAATTATTTCGATATTATCAACTACGCAATTTTTGATCTTATTCACTATGGCAACTTGTAATTGTAACAACAAAAAAGCACTGCATATTATCGGCTCCATCGCCCGTACATTGCTGGCCCTCATATTTCTCTTCTCTGGTTTTGTGAAAGCAGTAGACCCGCTCGGCACGGTTTATAAGATACAAGACTACCTGCACGAAGGTTTCGGCGGTGTCTTTCAATGGGCTATCCCGGCTGCAGGCGTAGCCGCAGTATGCCTCATCACGCTCGAGTGGCTGCTTGGTATCTCCATGTTATTGAACGTACGCACTCAATGGACGAGTTGGATCACCTTGCTCTTCTATTGTATCATGACACCACTCACCCTCTATATCGCTATTGCAAACCCTGTCTCGGATTGCGGGTGCTTTGGCGATGCACTGGTCATAACGAATTGGCAGACCTTCTGGAAAAACATCATCCTCTTGCTTCTGTCTATCTGCTTCGTCATTTGCCGCAAAGCTATTCCTGAGCTCTTCAGTTGGTGGATGGAGATCATCATTGCTCTGGCTGCGCTCGGATCTGTAGCAGGTATCATGGGTTACAGCTACACCCATCTTCCGCAGATTGACTTCCGTCCCTATAAAGTCGGCAATCATATCCCGACCCTTATGGAGATACCGGATGATGCGGAAGTAGACCAATATGAGATAACGCTCATCTATGCTAAAGACGGAAAGGAACAGACATTTACCTTGGAGAACTACCCGAAGGGTGACCCCGAATGGACGTTTGTAGACCAAAAGTCTGTACTGATCAAGAAAGGCTATGTGCCGCCTATTCACGACTTTGAAATCGAGACATTAGAAGGCGATTACATCACGCAAGATATCTTGGAATCTGAAGAACCCGTCACACTCGTTGTGATGTATGATCTGTCAAAGACAGATACCACCCAATTGGAAAAACTCATGTATATGATTCATGAGTACCCGCGTGTTTATTTCCTCACGGCTTCCGGTGAAGAAGAGATCTTTGCTTTTGCAGAAGAGTTAGGTTGGGATGAAGAAACCACCTACTCCACTTTCTGCTTCACGGACCCCATCACACTTAAGACCATCGTGCGTGCTAACCCGGGCGTCATTGTTGTGCAAAACGGAACGATTATAGATAAGTATAATCTCAAAAACAGATAAAATAACAATTTATTGTTTACTTTTCATTTAACAAAATTCAATTATCAACATGAAAAAAATTTTTTTTGGATTAGCTGCCCTAATGCTGTCAATGACAGTATTGGCTGAACGCGTTTCGCAGGAAGACGCGGCTTTGGTAGCTAACAACTTCATGAACGTCGGGAACACTGTCTCCGGCGTACAGAAAGCTCCTGCTAAGAAGATGGTTCTCAAAAAAGCAGCCACAGCTTCTGAGAATCAGTATTATGTGTACGAGAACGCCAATGGCGAAGGCTGGGTCATGGTAGCCGCAAATGATGTGGTTTCTCCGATCCTCGCTTATTCGAACACCGGTACTTTCCGCACGGACAATCAACCGGTTAACGTTCGCTCTTGGCTGGGTAAGTATGACAAGTTCATCACCAAAATTGAGGCAGATGGTGCTGCTCAAGACGAAGAAGTAGCAGCAGAGTGGTCGGCTCTCAAAAAAGGTGTACGCAAAGCAAAAGGCGACGCCGTTGTGGGGCCGCTTGTTAAAACCACATGGGATCAGGATAATCCATATTGGACACTTACTCCCAATGGATCCGGTAGCATAGGTAAAGCTTACACGGGTTGTGTGGCTACAGCCATGGCTCAAGTAATGAATTACTGGCAGTGGCCGAAAAAAGGAACAGGAAGTCATACTTATCAACCAATTATGCAGCTTGATGATGATGGTGATGGTTATCCAGACAGAGATACTATTATTTACCCGGGCAACTTGACTGCTAACTTCGGTGAGACGACCTACGATTGGGATAATATGTTGAATAAATACACCAGTAGCGCAACAACTGCTCAAAAAAATGCAGTAGCAACTCTTATGTTCCACTGTGGTGTTTCTGTAGAGATGATGTATGGTGATGCCAACTATGGAGGTTCAGGTACGTACACCGTTAACTATGGAGATGAGGAAGATCACGCATGCGCACAAAATGCACTTTGGATGAATTTTGGCTACAAAAAATCAACTATCACTGGCTACATGCGTGATGGTTTTAGTTATCAAGGAACCACATACTACGAAAAGTGGACGGACGCAGAATGGACAGCTATGGTTAAGGAAGAGTTGGACAAGAAACACCCAATTATGTACGGCGGTGCTAGCGATGAAGGCGGTCACAGTTTCATCTGCGATGGCTACGATGATTCCAACTATTTCCATTTTAACTGGGGTTGGTCTGGTAGTAACGATGGTTACTACAAACTCTCCAGCCTGAAGCCGGGTAGCGGTGGTGCCGGAGGTGGTGGCTATGACTTCTCCGAAGACCAAGATGTGCTCATTGGCATCGTTCCTGATAAAAAAGACCTCCCGATGATTACAATCACATGGTCGGTAGATGGTGATGAGACCACTTCTGAAATTATGCAAGAAGACCCGCTCGTATTGCCGGCTAATCCTGCTAACTGTGAGAACGGTAAAGTATTCGTAGGTTGGACCGCTCAAAGCGAAGTATCCGGTGAGAAACCCGCTGACCTCTTTACTACCGCTAAAGGCAAGACCGTCACAGAGGCTATTACCTACTACGCTGTATTTGCAACAGCTGAAGGTGGCAGTGCTCCTGTTAATACTACGCTGACAATGGAAGACTATAAGGCTGCTTCAGGTACTTTTGGCAACTTTACGTTTGAAGCAGTTAAAAATAGCGGATCGACAGCGCCTACTTATAACGCTGACGGAAAAGATGTACGATTGTATGCTAAAAATACTTTGACTATTTCGTCTGCTACAGAAATGACGGAGATTGTATTCAATATCAGTACAGCTGGTTTGAAGCGTTTAGCTCCTATCACAGCAAGCACAGGTACCATTGCTACGCAAAAATCCGGTGATACCCAAGTAACTTGGACGGGCTCCGCTACCAGCGTAACCTTTACCGTCGGAGATAAAGCAGACTACGGAACGGATGGTTCCAGCAAAGCAGGTCAGTTAGACTTCACTTCTGTGGATATCACTGCTGGTGGCGGTGCCACTTACAGCGACTACAGTTTGAGTTGTGGCGCTGCCGTTGTTTGCGAGTTGAGCAGTATTGAACTGAATACCACAAACGTAAAGAAAACCTTCAAAGAGGGCGAGGCATTCAACTACAATGGTTTGGTTGTAACGGCTCATTTCAGCAACTGTGCAGACAAGACTGTCACTCCGACCAGCGTTTCTACACCGGACATGAGCACTCCTGGTAACAAGACCATTACAGTAAGTTACACCAAGGGTGAAATCACCAAGACGGCTACCTATGATATCACTGTTACGGAATTACCCACTTACGCTATTAAATTCTTCAGTGAAGGCACACAAGTAGGTGCGACGCAAAACGTCAAGGAAGGTCAACAAGCAGAAGTTCCCACAGGCATCACGGCTGAGTGCGAGGATTATACATTCGTTGGCTGGTGGACCGCAGAACTGCTGGCAGACAATACCGAAGCTAAGGCTTGGATCAGCGACTTCACTGCTACCAAAGATCAAAACTACTATGCTATCTTCAGCAAGACCGAAGAAGGTGCCGGTGGTGCAGCTGCTTTTGACGGCACTACCGGTGGTACCTTCAAAATCTACGCTCAAGTAGGTGAAACGAAGTATTATGCTACAGGTACAGTATCCAGTGGCAAACTGGAAAGCACTACTGTAGAGGCTGAAGCCAGTGAATACACTTTTGAGAAAGTAACTGACGGATTTGCAATCAAGATTTCAGAAAATACTTATCTTAAATATAGTGGAAGTAGCACTAATTTAGGAACTCAATCAACTGCATACACTTGGAATATAGAAGCCGGCACCGCTGGTTCATGGCGTGTTAATGCTACGACCGGAAGCAACCGTGCATTGGCTTTCAGTTCTATTGGTAAATTTGGAGGTTATTCCACTGGCAATATTGGTAAAACCGTTCAAGACGCAACTTACTACGACGTTGAGATCGGCGGTGGTGCTCCGGCTGCAACCACTTACTATAGTTCTGTCGTAACTTGCAGTGAGACGGCTATCGACAATAACGTAGTTGCTCCGAAGGCGATCAAAGTACTGGAGAACGGTCAAATCGTTATTATTTTGGGCGATCAGAAATATACTATCTTCGGACAGAAGATTCAATAATTTCTTCCTCTAACAACGAATATCGGAAAAAAGAGCGTCTCGGCGCTCTTTTTTTTGTGGTTTACTTGCATATATCAAAAAATTATTGTACTTTTGCACCGCAAAAGTCAATTAACAAATAAAAAAATATATATCACAATGAGAACAAGAATGGTAGCAGGTAACTGGAAGATGAACAAGAACCTGCAGGAAGGTGTAGCATTGGCTACCGAGTTGAAAGAAGCAGTTAAGACCCCGAATTGCGCAGTAGTGATCGGCACGCCGTTTATTCATCTGGCTACAGTAGCCGAGCTCCTCAAGGGTTCGCCTATCAAAGTAGCAGCTGAGAACTGTGCTGATCATGAGAAGGGTGCCTATACGGGCGAAGTTAGCGCCGAAATGGTGAAATCTACCGGTGCTGAATATGTTATCCTTGGTCACTCCGAGCGTCGTCAATACTACGCAGAGAACTATGATATGCTGGCAGAGAAAGTTCGTCTCGCTTTAGCGAACGGTCTGAAAGTTATCTTCTGCATCGGCGAGGTAAAAGAAGAGCGTGAAGCTGGCAAGCAGAACGAGGTTGTAAAAGCTCAACTGGAGGGTTCTGTCTTCGGTCTCACCGCAGAAGAGTGGAAAAACATTACGCTGGCTTATGAACCGGTTTGGGCTATTGGTACAGGTTTGACCGCAACACCGGCTCAGGCGGAGGAGATTCATGCATATATCCGCTCGCTTGTAGCAGAGAAATATGGTAAAGCAGCAGCAGAGGATACCACTATCCTCTACGGCGGAAGCTGCAATGAGAAGAATGCAGCAGAACTCTTCGCTTGTCCCGACATTGATGGTGGTCTGATTGGAGGCGCTGCGCTCGTAGCGGAGAAGTTCCTCGCTATCATCGCGGCCCGCTAACCGGTTTAGAACCGGAGCAACTTAACCATTCGGAACAATGGCATTAATAAAAACCATCAATAGAAACGGAGAAATCCTTACCCCGCGCATCGCGGACAACGTCTTTATGGCAGAAAATGCCACCGTGGTCGGCGATGTGACGGTGGGTGAAGGCTCCAGCCTCTGGTTTAACTCCGTGCTACGCGGGGATGTCAACACGATCGTCATTGGTAAGCATTGTAATATCCAAGACGGAGCGGTGTTACACACCCTCTATCAGAAATCGACTATCACGCTCGGTGATTTCGTGTCCGTGGGACATAACGTCACCATTCATGGTGCAGACGTCGATAACTACGCCCTCATAGGCATGGGGGCTACCCTGCTCGACGGAGCACATGTAGGAGAAGGAGCGATTGTTGCTGCCGGTGCGCTGGTGCTCTCCAATACGCAGATCGGACCTCATGAGATATGGGGAGGAGTTCCGGCAAAATTCATTAAGAAAGCCGACCCCGCTCAAACCGAAGAGATCAACAAGAAAATTGCTAACAACTACGCCATGTACGCAAGTTGGTACCGGAGCGGCTCCGGCCCCGAACATTAACAACGCCAATACATTATGTACAAACGCATTTTATTAAAACTGTCAGGTGAGAGCCTTGCCGGTGAAAACAAGCAAGGCATAGACACCGAGCGTCTGAACCAATACGCAGAGCAAGTGAAAGCCATCGCCCAAAAAGGCGTACAAATCGGCATTGTCATCGGTGGAGGAAACATCTTCCGTGGTTTATCAGGTGCACAACGCGGTTTTGATCGTGTGAAAGGGGATCAGATGGGCATGTTAGCCACCGTCATCAATGCACTTGCCCTTCAGTCTGCCTTAGAAGCTATCGGCCAACCTGTTCGTGTACTCACTTCCATCCGCATGGAGCCCATCGGCGACTTCTATAGCCCCGCTAAAGCACAACGTCTCTTAGACAAAGGCAATGTGGTGATTCTCGCTGGAGGTACAGGAGCACCCTACTTCACCACCGACACCGGTTCTTCGCTCCGCGCCTTGGAGATCAAAGCAGATGTCATGCTCAAAGGCACGCGCGTAGATGGTATCTACACCGCCGACCCGGAGAAAGACCCGACAGCCACGAAATTTACGGAGATCACCTACGACGAGATCATCCGCCGCGGACTCAAAGTGATGGACCTCACCGCCATCGTGATGTGCAAAGACAATGGCCTTCCCATCTATGTCTTTAACATGGATCAACTCGGCAACCTCGCCAAAGTCATTGATGGCGAACAAATAGGAACATTAGTTAAACCCTAAATAATAATCTTATGGAAGACGAACTTGAATTGTATCAAAACGCCGCTGAAGAGCAAATGCAGAACTCAGTTACGCACTTAGACGATGTGCTGCAACATATCCGTGCAGGAAAAGCCAACCCGCGTATCTTGGATCCAATCAAGATTGACTACTATGGATCGATGTCGCCTTTGGCTAACTGCGCGACCATCACTACGCCGGATGCACGCACTATTGCTATCACGCCGTGGGAGAAGAAACTCATCAATGAGATCGAGCGCGCTATTATTAACTCCAACATCGGACTCGCGCCTTCTAATAATGGCGAGACCATTCGTCTGATTCTGCCGCCACTGACCGAAGAGCGTCGTCGCGACCTCTGCAAACAGTGCAAAGGCGAACTCGAAGAGGCAAAGATGTCTATCCGAAACGCACGCCGCGATGCGATCGAGGAATTTAAGAAACTCGTTAAGAACGGCTTAAGCGAAGATGTCGAGAAAGACGCTGAAGAGGAAATGCAAAAGACTCACGATAAGTATATCGCGAGAGTAGAAGCCCTCTACGCAGCCAAAGAGAAAGAGATTATGACCGTCTAAGACGGAGCAACTTAGCCATTTGGATAAGTGCGCGGTTTAGTCATTAAATCAACAGGAAGCAGTTACATCGTTCGCATGGACGATGGTTCGGATGTGGAATGCCGTATCAAAGGCAATTTTCGCATTCGGGGTATTCGTAGCACCAATCCCGTCGCTGTAGGCGATTTTGTCTCGGTAGACGGAGAATGGATCACAGACGTGGAGGAGAGGAAGAATTATATCATTCGGCGCTCCACGAATCTCAGCAAAGAGAGTCATATCCTTGCTGCCAACATTGACCAGGTAGCCCTTATTGTTACGATCAATCACCCGGTCACCTCCACTACCTTCATCGATCGGTTTCTCGCTACTTGCGAAGCCTATCGCGTGCCTGCCCTGTTAATCTTCAATAAGATTGATATCCTTTCGGAGGAAGAGATTACTCAACTCCACGAACTGCGCGAATTATACGAATCCATCGGCTATAAAACGGTAGAGATTTCTGCTATCCATTGTCAGCCTTCCGATATATTACCCTTGTTAGAAAACAAAACAACACTTCTGAGCGGTAACTCCGGAGTGGGCAAATCTACCCTTCTCAACGCACTCTTTGGGCGCGAAATGACCCGCACAGGTAAGATCTCCGATGCGCATGACAAAGGCATGCACACCACTACCTTCTCGGAAATGTATGCTCTAAACAGTGAAACGAAAAACGGCGAAGCCAATAAACCTATAAACCCAACCAAAGGTTGGATTATTGATACCCCGGGTATAAAAGGCTTCGGATCCATCGATTTTGAACGGGAAGAAGTATCCCATTATTTCCGAGATATCTTTGCCGTCAGCCGCAATTGCCGCTTCGGCAATTGCACACACACCAACGAACCCGGATGTGCAGTTCAAGAAGCTCTCGTCAAAGGAGAGATAGCTATTAGTCGATACGAATCATATCTTTCCTTACTCGGAGACTGCGAGGAAGGGAAATATCGTTAAGAATTCTTTAGGAACCGGTGCTATAATGGTCACCGGTTCTTTTTTTACAGGATGTATAAACGCTATCTGCCGGGCATGCAGACATATACCGCCGTCGGGATTGCTACGCTTAGCGCCGTATTTCAAGTCACCTTTAATAGGACACCCTATTGCCGCTAACTGGCAGCGTATCTGGTGATGTCTACCCGTCTCCAGATTCACCTCCAGCAGCGTATAATGATCCCCTTTCGCCAAGGTCTTATAACTCAACACCGCCTGTTTGGCATCTTTCGTACCGGGATTGGCAATAAAACTCTTATTGAGTTTTTCATTACGGGTAAGCCAATTCTCCAAGCGTGCCTCGGGTTGTTTCGGAAAACCTTGCACGATCGCCCAATAGGTTTTAGTAATGGCTGATGGCTGATGGCTGACGGCTGATTTCTCCCTAAACATCTCATTAAGCCGGATCAGCGCTTTGCTCGTTCGAGCAAAAAGCACTACTCCGCTCGTCGGTCTATCCAGACGATGCGTCACACCCAAAAACACCTCACCGGGCTTGTTGTATTTATCCTTTATATACGCCTTGACGATTTCGCTCAGCGGCGTGTCACCCGTCTTATCGCCCTGCACAATCTCGTTGCAGGTCTTATTGACAGCAATAATATGGTTATCTTCGTAGAGAATTTCCATCATTTCATCATTTAGCGAAGCGGATCATTCTATCATTTACAGCTCCGCTGCCGTACCGCCTCGTAAATAAACACACCCGCAGCTACGCTGACATTAAGGGATTCGATCACACCGGTCATCGGCAGACGCACCTGATCCGTACAGAGTTTGAGGTTCTCCTCGTAGATACCTTTTTCCTCGCTTCCCATTACGATACAGGTCGGAACGGTCATATCGACTTCGGTATAGTTACGATCGGTATGTTCGGTGGCTGCCACAATACGAAGACCACTTTCTTGCAAATATTGCAGTGCGTTCTGAAGGTTCTCTACCTTGCAAATCGGCAAACTATGCAGCGCACCCGCGGAGGCTTTGACGGCATCGCCGTTGATAGCCGCACTTCCGCGCGTACCTATAATAAGCGCGTGTACACCTGCGCACACGCATGTACGAGCGATAGCTCCGAAATTGCGCACATCGGTCACGCCGTCCAGCATCATCAGCAGCGGTGTCTTGCCTTCATCATAGAGGCTCTGCACAAGGCTGTCCAACGGAGTGAACTCTATTGGACTCAGAAAAGCAATCACGCCTTGGTGGTTCTTGTCCGTGAACTGGTTCAGTTTCTCCAACGGCACACGTTGGATCTGCGTGCCTGTTCCTTCTAACTTAATCAGCAACTCTTTGCCGATCGCCGAACTCATATCGCGGCGTACCAGCACTTTATCGAGCACCTTTCCTGCATCGATAGCTTCCATCACAGCGCGCACACCGAAAATCATCTCTTTCTCCGGCGGACGCTTGGTGTCGTACGTACGTTTCGTGTGCTCGCGCTTGATCTCCTCGCGATACTCGTGATTGAAATTGGGGTTGTAACTTTTTTTCTGTATCATAATATTTCTTATTTTCTACTTTGAGCGAAGCGGTCTTTCTACTTTAAGCGAAGCGGTCTTTCTACTAATTTAATATTTTAACCAATTAATAAACTCCATCGGGTCGGTGATAAACGCCATCGGCTCGGCTATTTGCGTACCATACGCATCCAGTTGGACGTAGTACGGCTGCGCATTCGAGCCGAACTGCTCGCGCTGAATGGCAGAGTTACGATCCCCTATTCCGTCGCGTTTGTCATCGACGAAAAGCTCAATGAAGACATAGTTCTGCAGACGGGCCTTGACGGAATCGTTATCCAGGACGTATGCCTCCATCTTACGGCAGTTCACACAGCCGTAACCGGTGAAATCAATGATTACCGGTTTGCCCGTTTGCCGTGCGTAAGCCAAGCCTTCCTCGTAATCATTAAAGACCTCTCTGCCCTCTATCTCCATCGGAGGTGCAAAAGCGCTGATCGCTTTTACCGGTGCGCCGCGAAGACCCGGTACCAGGTAAAATGCAAAGGCCAGGGATGGGATGATCACGATTGCACGGATGATTTTACGTGGGGTCGATACGCTCCATATATCCCATATAAGATAGATTCCTATGCCCAGGAAGCAAACGATCCATATCGCAATAAAGAGCCATCTCGGCAGTATACCCCACCCGTATGCCATGTCTGCCACACTCAAGAACTTCAGCGAAAGCGCCAACTCAAGGAACGCCAACACCACCTTGAAACTCGTCATCCAGTCACCTGACTTAGGTGCTTGTTTGAGCCACTGAGGGAACATAGCAAACAGCGAGAAAGGCAAAGCAAGCGCAATCGCAAAGCCCAACATTCCCATCGCAGGAGCCAACAAAGACTTGCCAGCTGCCTCCACCAACAACGTGCCGATAATAGGTCCCGTACACGAGAAAGAGACGATGACCAGCGTGAAAGCCATGAGCAGAATACTTAAGAAACCACCCGTCGAACGTGCCTTGCTATCCAATGCCGTGGACCACGAATCAGGGAGTGTAATTTCGAATAGACCGAAGAATGAGAGTGCGAAGATCACCAAAATCAAGAAGAAGATAATATTCACAACCGCGTTCGTGCTTAAATCATTAAGCGCCGACGCGCCAAAGAGTACCGTCACCAATAACCCTAATCCCACGTACAGAATAACGATACTCAGCCCATAAAGAACCGCATCCTTCAGTCCGCCGCCTTTTTTCAAGAAGAAGCTCACCGTCATCGGAATAATCGGCCAGACGCAAGGCGTGAATATCGCCAACAATCCTCCCAATAATCCCAACAGAAAGATAAGCCAAAGAGATCTGGAGCCTGATTGTAAGTCCTTCCCTTCAGGGGAGGATTTAGGAGAGGCTTCCTCATATTCCCACACTTCCGGCGCGGTACACATTTTGTCATCGCAAGCGTTGAAGCGAATCGGAGTGAGTTCCGTTTTGGCGAGCGTCACAACAAAAGAATCCACGTATTCATCGTCATATTCGAAATCACCAAACTCAATGATCGACATGTGAAAACCGGGGTCAATGACTGCTTTCAGCCGCACGCTGTCACCCATTTCTTCTCCGCTCCACTTCACCGGTTGTACCATCTGCGCTGCCACCATCATCGGCAAAACAGCCAATAAAATACCTAATATTCTTTTCATATGTTGCCGTTTTCTTGTTCTATATATTAATCTCTTGAACTATCAAGATTTACTTGACAGTTGCATTTATTGCAACAATCGTTTAATTTGGTGGCTATTTCCATTTTGGAAACAACCACAATTTTATTCTTCTCTCTTTATGCAAGCACCGAGGGCGTTGAGGCGGGACTCGATGTCTTCATAACCACGGTCGATCTGGTCGATGTGGTCGATACGGGATGTGCCTTCGGCAGACATGGCGGCAATGAGCATAGCAATACCCGCACGGATGTCGGGAGAAGTCATGTTATTGCGTTTGAGCTGGCGGGTGTGGTCGTGACCGACTACAACTGCACGGTGAGGATCACAGAGGATGATCTGCGCGCCCATGTCAATCAGTTTGTCCACAAAGAAAAGACGGGATTCGAACATCTTCTGGTGGATAAGAACAGAGCCTTTTGCCTGTGTTGCTACCACGAGAAGGACAGACAGCAAGTCCGGCGTCAAACCCGGCCAGGGCGCATCGGCTACCGTAAGAATAGAACCATCGAGGAAGGACTCAATCTGATAGTGTTCCTGCGCAGGAATAACCAGATCGTCCCCTTCTTCCTCAATGCGAATTCCCAAACGACGGAATGCATCGGGAATGATTCCAAGGTCTTTTATTCCCGCCTCTTTGATACGCAGTTCCGAACCGGTGATGGCTGCCATGCCAATAAACGAACCGACCTCAATCATATCCGGCAGGAGTTTATGTTGTGCGCCGTGGAGCGATTTCACACCTTCGATGGTCAGCAGGTTTGACCCCACTCCGCTGATTTTGGCGCCCATATTATTTAGGAGACGGCAAAGTTGCTGCACATATGGCTCGCAGGCTGCATTGTAGATTGTAGTGGTTCCTTCGGCAAGGACAGAAGCCATAATGATGTTCGCCGTTCCGGTGACAGACGCTTCGTCCAAGAGCATATACGCGCCTTTGAGGCGCTTGCCGTCAAAACGATAAGCGAGCAAGTCTTGGTCGTACGTAAACGTAGCACCGAGGTTCACCATTCCTTGGAAATGCGTGTCCAGACGCCGACGACCAATCTTATCTCCACCGGGTTTTGCATATGTCACTTCGCCCAGACGCGCCAAAAGCGGGCCAATGAGCATCACCGAACCGCGCAGTTTATTGCATTTCTTGAGGAAATCCGCACTGTTCAGATACGCTGTATCCAGTTCTGCCGCCGTGAAGGCATACTTACCCTTTGCGAGTTTCTCTACGCACACTCCGATAGACGCGAGCAGATCAATCAAGTTATTCACATCCAGGATATTCGGTAAGTTATCAATCACCACCGTTTCCTTTGTCAGCAATACGGCACACAGCACTTGCAACGCTTCGTTCTTAGCACCTTGCGGCGTGATCGAACCATGCAGTTTATGTCCTCCTTCTACGATAAATGCAGCCATTTATGAATTAAAAATTAAAAATTACGAATTAAAAATTATATGTAATTCACTTCGGGGTGAATGTCAATGCCGAATTTCTCTTTGACGCTTGTGCTGACTTGTGCAGCAAGGGCGATGATGTCTTCGGGCGTAGCGTTATTCGCATTGACGATGACAAGCGGTTGTTTGGGCCACACTTGCGCACCGCCGAGCGTCTTGCCTTTCCATCCGCATTGCTCGATAAGCCATGCAGCAGGGATTTTAAAAAACCTCTCCCCGACCCTCCCCTCAAGGGAGGGAGTTTCAAAATGCGGCATGTCGGGGTATTGCGCCAACAGCTCGTTGGCCTTTTCTTCGGGCACAAACGGATTCATGAAGAACGAACCGGCAGACCCCACTTCACCCACTGTCGGCAGTTTCGCCATGCGCGTCTGGATGATCTCCTCGCGGGTCTTGGATGCCTCGCCGGGTTTGACCTTATAGACCACCGACGTGACGATATACTTGCCTTTAAGTTCATGCTTGAAAATACTATCCCGATAACCAAACTTGCACTCTTCGTTAGTAAAGACCCGTTCTTCCAGCGTCTCCACGTCCATCGTATAAACGCGCTCAATCACATCTTTAGCTTCTACGCCGTACGCGCCGACATTCTGTACTGCCGAAGCGCCCACTTCGCCCGGGATGAGACTTAGTTTCTCCATGCCGCAGTACGCCATGTCGGTCAGTTGCGCAATGAGATCATCGAGCCGCAAACCATTCTGCGCTTCCACTGTCTCATTGTCTATAAAACGCGCACGAGCCATGCCGGAATGCAGAATTATTCCGTTGAAATCGCGGGTAAAGAGCAGATTCGAACCCTGCCCGATATGCAAGATCTGCTCGCCTTTATGCTCTTTCAGTACTTGCCGCAACTCATCCAGCGAGTAGTACTCGATGAACAGCCGCGCTTTGACATCTATGCCAAAGGTGTTATACGGCAGAAGGGAAATATTTTCTTTGATGGTCATGACGTTATTACGTTATTTCGGGATTAGGAAAGATTATATACAGCACGCATCGCTCGGCATTCTCCAGTCGCCGCGCGGACTCAGACTAACGCCCACTACTTTCGGTCCATCCGGCATGGCAGAACGTTTGAACTGCTGCTGACAGAAACGGCGCATAAACGTATTCAGCCACTTTTCGATAGTTGCCTCATCGTATTGGTCTTCGAACGCCTGACAAGCCATATATTTGATTTTCTCGCGCGTGAAGCCGAAACGCATAAAATAGTATAAGAAGAAATCATGCAACTCGTACGGCCCCACTTTATCCTCGGTCTTCTGGGCGATCTCTCCGTTTTCGTCGGTGGGCAAAAGTTCCGGTGAAACCGGCGTTTCTACCACATCGAGCAGAATGCTCCGTAACGGTTCGCCATAAAGATTCTCTGCCGCATACTTCACCAAATACTTCACCAGCGTCTTGGGTATTCCGGCATTGATGCCGTACATCGACATCTGGTCGCCGTTATAGGTACACCAACCGAGTGCCAATTCACTCAGGTCACCTGTTCCCACGACGATTCCGTTCAGTTCGTTCGCCAGATCCATAAGAATCATCGTCCGCACTCGAGCCTGCGCATTCTCGTACGTCGCATCGCGCACGTCGATGTCGTGTCCAATGTCCGCGAGGTGTTGGGTAGTCACATCGCAGATAGATATCTCGCGGTGCGTGATACCTAATTCTTCCATGAGCTGCAACGCGTTCTGGTATGTACGGTCCGAAGTACCGAAACCGGGCATCGTGACACCCACTACACGACTGCGGTCATAGCCCAAGAGATCGGCTGTCTGCACGGAAACCAACAACGCAAGCGTACTATCCAAACCGCCGGAGATACCAAGTACCACGGTCTCAGAGTGAGTATGTTCCCACCGGCGTGCCAAAGCGCTCGTCTGAATAGAGAACACATCCATACAGTATTGATCCTCCTTATCTTTCTTGGGCAGGAAAGGAGATGGCGAGAAAGAACGATGGATCGGCTCGGTACACTCTTCTTCTCTGTCAATCGGCGCCACGTTAATATGGCGATAGTGCCCTGCCTTGTCCTTAGTGAAGTTCGTGTTCCGCTGCCTGTCGGTACGCAAACGTTCTATATCAATCTCCTGAATAATCATCGAATTTTCCCGTTGGAATCGTTCGCCGATGGTCAGTATATCACCATTCTCTGCGATATAGGTACTACCGGAGAATACCACATCCGTTGTGGACTCACCGACTCCGGACGAAGTGTAAATATATCCGCAATGAACACGCGCAGACTGCTGCTTGATCATCTGTTTGCGGAAGATGTGTTTACCGATGATACAATTCGAACTGGAGAGATTGAAAATCAACTCCGCTCCTTGTATCGCCAATTGCGTCGAAGGAGGCAGCGGTGACCAAAGATCCTCACAGATCTCGATACCAAAGGTATAAGTGCGCGTACAGAACAGCAAGTCCGTTCCAAACGGCACTTCCCCGCTCCATATCTCAATTTTAGGAATACGCGGCGCGATACCGCCCGGCGTATATTCGCGCGCCGCACGGCCGGAAGTAAACCACCGTTTTTCGTAGAACTCGCCCGTATTCGGCAGATTGACCTTGGGTACCACGCCCATCACTTCGCCATCTGTCATCACAAACGCGCAGTTGAACAGGTCGTTATCTACCTGCAACGGAGCGCCAACCAGCACAATGATCGCTTTACCACGCGTGTAATCACATATACCTTCCAACTCCCGCATAGAGCTCTGCTGAAGCGCTTGGGTGAAGAACAAATCCGCACAGGTGTAACCCGTCAGACTCAACTCCGGAAAACAGATCACTTCAACGCCCTCTTCGATTGCTTCATCAATCTGGGCGCGAATCTGCTCCGCATTGTAACGGCAATCCGCTACACGCATCGTCGGCACTGCTGCTGCCACACGAACAAAGCCAAAATTGGTATTCATAAAAACGTAATTTTAGTCAGTTACAATTTAGGGCGCAAAGTTACAAAAAAAATATTACATATGCAAATATATGCGGCAAAATTTATAAAAAACGCGCGCGCCCTTGCGTATATAAAAAAAATATTGTACCTTTGCACGCAATTTGATTTTGTAAATTAGATTAAGTAACATATGAATATTTCGTACAAATGGTTAAAACGCTACATCAATCTGCAGGATGATGCAGAGACGGTAGCAAAAATCTTAACTTCCATCGGTCTTGAGGTGGGAACCGTGGAGACCGTAGAAACTATCAAAGGTGGACTCAAAGGGCTTGTAGTGGGTGAAGTGCTGACATGCGAACCCCACCCTAATTCCGATCACTTGCATATTACCAAAGTGAATATCGGCGAAGGAGAACCGCTGCCGATTGTCTGCGGCGCACCGAACGTGGCTGCCGGACAAAAAGTCATCGTCGCTACCATCGGAACCGTGCTCTATGACGGTGATCAGTCTTTCACTATCAAGAAAGGCAAACTGCGCGGTGAGGACAGTTGGGGAATGATCTGTGCTGAAGACGAGATTGGTGTGGGTACGGACCATGCAGGTATCATCGTCCTGCCGGCTGACACACCGGTCGGCATGCCGGCTGCGGAGTTCTACCATGTGGAAAATGACGCAGTGATCGAGGTGGATATCACGCCAAACCGTTCAGACGCCTGCAGTCATTTTGGCGTAGCTCGCGATCTCTATGCATATTACAAAGCACACGGACAAAACATCACCTTGACAAAGCCCTCTGTTGAGGCTTTCAAGGTTAACAACAACGAGTTACCTATTCAAGTAACCGTCGATGCTCCAGAGGCAGCGCCGCGTTATACGGGCGTCAGCATCAAGGGTGTGGAAGTGAAAGAATCGCCGGAGTGGCTCAAAAACAGCCTGTTGGCTATCGGTCTTCGTCCTATTAACAACGTCGTCGATGTCACGAACTTCGTGCTGCACGAGATGGGTCAAGCCCTGCATGCTTTCGATGCGGATGAGATCAAAGGCAACGAGATTCATGTTCGCTATGCGAAAGCGGGCGAGAAATTCATCACCCTGGATGGTGTAGAGCGTGAGATGAACGAACGCGACCTAATGATCGCCAACAAAGAAGAGGCGATGTGTATTGCCGGTGTCTTTGGCGGACTCGAAAGCGGTGTGACCGAGAAGACCAAGAATGTCTTCCTGGAGTCTGCTTACTTCGATCCGGTCACCATCCGTAAGACCAGCCGTCGCCATCAGTTACAGACGGACGCGTCCTTCCGCTACGAGCGCGGTTGTGATCCCAATAACACCCTTTATGTGCTCCAACGTGCTGCCCTACTCATTCAAGAGTTAGCCGGAGGAGAAATAGCTATGAACATCGTGGACACTGTGAACGGTGATTTCAAACCGTGGGATGTGACGATCGACATCAATCGCGTCAACTCGCTCATCGGTAAAGCCATCGGCGAGGACACCATCGAAACGATCCTCCGCGCATTGGAGATCAACATAGTCGCCAAGCTTGGCGATTCCTGGCAGCTGGAAGTGCCGCGCTACCGAGTGGACGTACAGCGTGAGTGCGACATCGTGGAAGATATTCTCCGCATCTACGGCTACGACAATGTCGAGTTCCCTGAGAAACTGAACACCAGCCTCGCGTACAGCGTCAAACCCGACCCTGAGAAACTGCGTCGTCGTATTGCAGAGCAACTCACCGCACAGGGTTTCAATGAGATCCTCAATAACTCGCTTACCAAAGTGTCGTACTACGAGCCGTTGACCCAACTGACGCTTGACACTTGTGTGAAGATCATGAACCCATTGAGCCAAGACCTCGGTGTGATGCGTCAGACCCTGCTCTTCGGTGGACTGGAGTCTATCGCTCGCAACGCGAACCGTAAGAACGCCGACCTCAAGTTCTATGAGTTCGGTAATTGTTACCACTACAAAGCGAACCCTGCTGCCCGTGAGCACAACCCTGAGAACTCACTCGTAGAGTATTCGGAAGAGCCGCATGTGGCGCTCTGGATCACCGGTAACAAAGCCGCACAGACGTGGGTGCGCAAAGAAGAGAAAACTACGTTCTACCAGCTTCACGCATATGTGAACAACATCCTTGTGCGTCTTGGTGTTGATCTGTCCAAAACAACCGTAGAGCGCCTGGAGAACGAACTCTTCTCCGATGGTCTCGTCCTCAAAGCCGCTAACGGCAAGGCACTCGGATTCATCGGCATTGTGGCTCGCAAGCAGCTCAAAGTCTTCGATATCGACCAGGAAGTCTATTATGCAGACCTCGACTGGAACCAACTGCTTAAGCAGAACAAACAATACAAAGCAGTCATCAACGATCTGCCGAAGTATCCGGAGGTAAAACGCGACTTTGCACTCCTCGTCGATAAGACCGTTGAATTCGCCGACCTCGCACGCGCTGCTTTTGCGACCGAGAAGAAACTGCTCAAGAACGTCTATCTGTTCGACGTATATGAGGGCAAGAACCTCGAGGCGGGCAAGAAATCCTATGCCCTTTCGTTCATCCTGCAAGACGCAGAGAACACGCTGAAGGATACCCAGATAGAGAATATCATGAACCGAATGAAGGCTACCTTCGAAGAGAAATTCCATGCTACCCTCCGCTGATCAAAACGAGATATTAAGACGCCGCACCTTTGCGATTATCTCGCATCCGGATGCCGGTAAGACCACGCTGACGGAGAAACTGCTTCTCTACGGCGGTGCTATTCACGTAGCCGGAGCGGTGAAGAGTAATAAGATTCGTAAGACCGCCACCTCCGACTGGATGGAAATCGAGAAGCAACGTGGAATTAGTGTGGCTACGTCTGTAATGGGTTTTGATTACAGCGGCTATCATATCAACATCCTCGATACCCCGGGTCACCAGGATTTTGCGGAAGATACTTTCCGCACCCTGACGGCCGTAGACAGCGCTATCGTAGTCATCGACTCCGCCAAAGGTGTCGAGACGCAGACGAGACGACTCATGGAAGTATGCCGCATGCGTAAGACTCCTGTCATGGTGTTCATGAATAAGATGGACCGCGAGGGTAAAGATCCTTTCGACCTGATGGACGAAGTGGAGCGCGAACTGCAGATTAAAGTAACCCCTATGTCATGGGCGAACGGACAGGGTTTAAAATTTGAGTCCGTCTTCGCATTAAACCAACGTCCAAAGGACGTTAGCGGGAAGTTAGCCGAGGACCTCGAGATGGTGGATGGCGTCTATCCGGAGTTTGATAAAGAAGCGTACCTGCGCGGAGAGTTAGCGCCGGTATTCTTCGGCTCGGCATACAAGACGATCGGTGTTCAGGAGTTGTTGGATTTTCTCGTAGCGAACGCACCTTCCCCACTCCCTGTAGTAGCTGAAGAGCGCGTCGTGGAACCGATGGAAGATAAGTTTACGGCGTTCTGCTTTAAGATTCACGCAAACATGGATCCGAACCATCGATCCTGTATTGCGTTCTTTAAGATCTGTAGCGGTAAATTCCTTCGCAACACCTATTATTACCATGTGCGCAAGGACCAGCAGATGCGATTCGCCGCACCTACCTGCTTCATGGCGCAGAAGAAAGAGACGGTTGATGAAGCCTTTGCAGGAGACGTAGTGGGTCTGCCCGACACCGGTAACTTCAAGATCGGCGATACCCTTACGGCCGGAGAGCACCTGCATTTCAAAGGTCTACCCTCTTTCTCACCCGAGATGTTCAAATACATCGACAATGCCGACCCGATGAAGCAGAAGCAGTTGGATAAAGGCGTAAATCAATTAATGGACGAAGGTGTAGCGCAGCTGTTTATCAGTCAGTTGAACGGACGAAAGATCATCGGCACGGTAGGTCAACTGCAGTTTGAAGTCATCCAATATCGCCTCGAGCACGAGTACCAAGCGAAGTGTAAATGGCAGCCGTTGCAGATGTACAAAGCCTGTTGGATTGAGTCCGACGACGATGCAGAACTCGATATGTTCAAGAAACGCAAAGCGCAATATATGGCGTACGACAAAGAAGGTCGTGATGTATTCATGGCCGACAGTGCGTATGTGCTCAACATGGCGCAGCAGGACTATAAACACATCCAGTTCCATTTTACCTCAGAGTTCTAATAACAACAAAAATATACTATTATTATGAAAAACAAATCTCTTCAGATTCGCCTCATTGTGATGAACTTTTTAGAGTTCGCCGTTTGGGGTGCGTATTTAACCTGTATGAGCCGTTATTTAGCTTCTCATGGTATGGGGGCAAATATTGGATGGTTCTATTCTATTCAGGGAGTGGTTAGCTTATTTATGCCGGCCTTAATGGGTATCGTAGCTGACCGCTGGATGCAGGCTCAAAAAGCGTTGAGCCTCTGTCATCTTTTAGCCGGATTGTTTATGGGAGCCGCTGGTATTTACGCATTAACTGCTCCCTCTGTTCAATTTGCGCCATTGTTTACATTGTACACTGTTTCAGTTGCGTTCTTTATGCCGACAATTGCGTTGACGAACTCCGTAGCCTTCAACGCCCTCGTGAAAGCAGGCATGGATACAGTGAAGGACTTCCCGCCCATCCGTGTATTCGGTACGATCGGATTTATTGGGGCTATGTGGGCTGTAGATTTGCTTCACTTCCAAGACACTCCTTGGCAATTTGTGATTAGCGGTGGCCTTAGTTTAATTTTGGCAGCCTATTCGCTCACATTGCCTGCTTGTGAAATCAAAAAAGTTGAAGGAAATGTGGATCTCGTAGACGCACTCGGTCTGAAAGCGTTCGCGCTCTTCAAACAGAAAAAGATGGCATTGTTCTTCATCTTCTCCATGTTGCTGGGTATGTGCTTACAAGTCACCAACTCCTATGCTAATCCATTCTTGGGAAGTTTTGAGGCTATGCAAGAATATTCCTCAACCTTTGCTGTACAGCACTCTAACATGTTGATTTCTATCTCGCAGATTTGCGAAGCATTGTGTATTCTTGCTATTCCGTTCTTCTTGAAACGTTTTGGTATCAAGAATGTGATGCTCATGGCAATGTTCGCATGGGTATTCCGTTTTGGTTTCTTCGGAGTAGGAAATCCTGGTAGCGGCTTGATTTTCTTCATTTTGAGTTGTATCGTTTATGGCTTTGCTTTCGATTTCTTCAATATCTCCGGTGCATTGTATGTAGATCAAGAAACATCACCTGAAATGCGTTCTTCCGCACAAGGCTTATTCATGATGATGACGAACGGTGTTGGTGCTACTATCGGTGTTCTCGGAGCACAAGCCATCGTTACAAAATTAGTTCCTTCTGTGAATTGGAGTGCATATGGTGTAGCACAAGATGAAGCAGGAAAGTATCTTTGGTTAGAGTTCTGGGATAAAATTAAAGAAATTGCCACCCCGAGCGAAGAGCTATTAGAAACTTTACGTCAAATCGCTGTTAAGGCTGGCGAAGTATGGGCAGGATGGCAAGAAGCGTGGTATATCTTTGCGGGCTTTGCGTTAGTGGTAGCTATCGCCTTCTGGATCTTCTTCCCCAAAACACCGGCTAATAAGGATATTGAAGTTAAACACTAAATCATAAATCATAAATCATAAATCATAAATGTTCCGCAAGGAACTCACATATTATTTCTCCACGCCGATAGCGTATATAGTCATCGGATTATATCTCTTGGCGATTAGTCTTTTCCTATGGGTGATCCCCGGTCAATGGAATATCATTGACTCGGGGTACGCCCAAGTGGACGGACTCTTTCAATTGAGTCCCTGGCTGTTTATGCTGCTCTGCCCTGCCCTGACGATGCGTCTCTTCTCGGAAGAGCGGCAGTCGGGCATGTGGGATCTCATTCGAACCAAACCTATCTCGCTCACCCGCATCGTCTTAGGCAAATACTTCGCCGCATGGACCTTAGTGCTCATCGGTCTGCTCCCCTGCTTTGTACACTACTTTGTAGTGGCATACATGGCTGAACCGATGGGTAACTTAGACAGCGGAGCGTTCTTGGGTTCGTTCATCGGTCTCATTCTACTCAGCGGCACCTTCATGGCCCTCGGGGTACTCTGCGCTACATTCAGCAAGAGCCAAATTGTCTGCTTCATCGCAGCCGCCCTCTGTTGCTTCGTTCTCTACTGGGTATTGCTGCAGGACCACTACTCTTCCCTTTCACGTGGCGTACTGGATCTAATAGACGTGATGGTCTTCATCACTGTAGCCGTCGTCGCACTCATCGCTGCTATTTTCACTATTGATAAATTAACAAGAAAATAGATATTCATTGTTAATTATTCATTAAAATGACTCGCATTGGCCTCTTATCGGATACCCACGGTCTGTTAGACAAACGCATCTTTGAGCATTTCAAGGATGTCGATGAGATTTGGCATGCAGGGGATATCGGTTCGGAGGAAGTGTTGCGTAAGTTACGCGAATTCAAACCCACGCGCGCCGTATTCGGAAATATGGATAGTGGAGATGTGCGCTATTCCTTGGATGAGTTCTATCGTTTTCGTGTGGAAGACGTCAATGTGCTGATGACCCATATCGGTGGCTATCCGGGCCATTATAATCCCTGGCTGATACCCATGTTTCGCAAGGCACTCGAGAACTACGACGACCCGAATCATCGCATTGATCTCTTCGTCTGCGGACACAGCCATATATTGAAAGTGCAGTATGACTCCCAGTTCAAATTCCTGACCATGAACCCCGGTGCAGCAGGAAAGCAAGGATGGCAACCTTGTCAGACCTTATTGCGATTTACCATCGATGGAAGCCAAATCAAAGACTTAGAAGTGATCGAATTGGAACGAAAATAGCCATTTTGCAAACTGAAAATAGCAAAATATGTTGCATAACATAAAAAAATATTTGCACATATAAAAAAAATGTTGTAATTTTGCACCGGATTTAAGAAAGAAGATCAATCTTAAATAAAGACCAATCTTTTTTGTACCTTAAATAAACAGACTAATACCTTAGAAAAACAGACGTCGTGACGACGGCTGTTTTCGCTTTTAAAAGCGAGGTGAACCCGGAGCGTCGTTCCGTTAAACGGAAAGAGCGGCCTCCGCCTAGAAAGGCAAGACCCACATCTTAACTATAAAAATCCCGCCTACTCTTTCGAGTGACGGGATTTTCTATAAACTTTCAAGATTTTCGCTTGTCGAAAATAATCGTTCGAGCAAAGCGAGATAAGAACTTTAAACTATTTTATCACTTGCGCTTTGATACCATCGCGCTCGAGCAGTGCGTTGATGGTCGGTTCACCTTGACGGAAACGGACATACAGATCCATAGCGCGCTCTGTTCCACCCTTCTCAAGGATGTTCTCGCGGAAACGTTTAGCTGCTTTCTTGTCGAAGATAGAGCCGTTCTTGGCCTGCGCTTCTTTGAAGACTGAGAACGCATCGGCGTCTAACAGTTCCGACCATTTATAGCTATAATACCCTGCTGCGTAACCGCCGGAGAAGATATGGGTGAAGGAGCACTCCATTTGGGTGCCCGGAACAGTAGGCATCACAGCTACCTGGGCCATTGCCTCATTGCCGAAACGAATAACAGACTCCAGCGTACCGATCGTCGGGTTCACCTCGAACGGTTGCTCCAAAGTATGCCATGCCATATCAAGATAGCCGAAGCTGAGCTGACGTGCGCAAGCGTACGCAGCGTGGTAAGTCTGCGAAGCGTGCATCTTATCGAGCAACTCCTGAGGCAGGGTCTCGCCCGTGATATAATGTTTCGCAAAGGTATCCAGGAACTCTTTCTCATCGATGAAGTTCTCATTGAACTGGCTCGGCAGTTCCACAAAATCTCTCGGTACATTAGTACCGCTCTGCGCTGCGTACTGGCAACGGGTCAGCATACCGTGCAGGCCATGACCGAACTCATGCAGGAAGGTGCGAACCTCATCATAGGTGAAGAGTGCCGGCTTGTCTGCCGTCGGACGAGTGAAATTCATCACATTCACAATATGCGGACGATGATCTTTCTTGCCCTTCATATACTGCGGCTGGAAATCATTCATCCATGCGCCGCCACGCTTACCGTCCCGCGGGTGGAAGTCCGCATAATAAACGGCCAGGAACTTACCCTTCTCGTCAAACACCTCATATGCCGTCACTTCCGGGTGATATACCTGGATATTCTTATTCTCCTTGAAAGTGATACCATACAGACGCTGCGCCAGACCGAACACACCCTTCTTCACGTTCTCCAACTCGAAATACGGACGAAGGTCATCATCCGAGATCGCATATTTCTCTTGTTTGAGTTTCTTGGAGTAATAACTGAAGTCCCAGGGTTGCAGATGTGCGGCATAGAAACCGTGTTGATGCGCAAAATCTTCCAGTTCCAGCACTTCCTGACGAGCGGTCGGCATATACGCGTCGCGGAGTTGGTCTAACAGCCTATAGACGTTCTCCGGCGTCTCTGCCATCGTCTTATACAGCGATTTCTCCGCATAGGTCTTCTTGTCAAACAGGTTCGCCAGCGCCAGACGGGTGTTGACGATCTCCACGATGATACCCGTGTTATCGAACTCACCGCCTACGCACTTCGTTGCCGAAGCCATGTATAACTCACGACGGATATCGCGGTTGTCCAGGTCCTCCAGTACCGGACGAAGAGTAGTCGGTTTGAGATTCAGCAACCAACCGTCCAGACCTTTGGCCTGCGCATTGGCTTTTAACATCCCTTTCACGTCGTCGTTCAGACCGGCCAACAGACTCTCGTCCGTGATCAACATCGTCCAGGCATTCGTTGCCTTCAGCACGTTCTGACCGAACTGCAGGGTCAACTGACTCAACTTAGCCGTCAGTTCGCGATAGGTCTGTTTGTCCTCCGCACTGAGGTTCGCACCGTTATTGGCAAAACTCTCGTAGATATCCTCCAGCAGTTTATACTGCGCTTTGTTCAGTTTGAGTTTATTGCGCTGGTCATAAACGGCTTTGATACGCTGGAATAGACCCTCGTTCAGACGAATCGTCGCGCTGTATTCCGACAGTTTCGGACTTAACTCCATCTCGATCTGCTGCAGCGTGTCATTGGTCTCTGCACTCGTGAGGTTATAGAAACAGCCGGCTACAATACTTAACATTTCGCCCGACGCTTCGTATGCCTCGATGGTGTTCTTGAAGGTCGGAGCTGCAGGATTATTGACGATATCGTCGATCTCCTTCAGCCCTTGCTTCATAGCCTCCTCGAATGCCGGCATATAATGCTCTGCGCGGATCTCGTTGAACGGATACGTGCCATGCGGCGTCTTCCAGTTCTTGTAGTTAAAGAACGGATTGGTTGCAGCACTCGCTGCCAATACTGTACTTGCAAGTACCATACTTAAAATCGCTTTCTTCATTTCACTATTAACTTTTAACTATTATTTATCTTCATCCGCCTTGGCATATGTGCTCTGGCAAAAACATTCTTTTGCGGTTGGGGTCCGCAAAAGCATGAGTACGGGGCAGTACGGTTTTTGCAGAGCAGCATAGGCCATATATATTAACTATCACTTACCACGGATGAGATTAATATCTCCCGACAGCTGGTATACACCGATCACCGACGCATCGGAATTGGTCTTACGCTTCTGATAAACGGCCTTCAGCCCCACATATGAAGCGTTCTTTGCGGCATCCGTACCCATCGCCCGAATGACATAGAAATACGCCCCCTCGGCCGCCGGACGACCACCGATCATACCGTCCCAACCCTTATCCGGATCGGACCATTGATAAACCAGTTTGCCCCAGCGATTATATACCCAACAATGGAACTCACGCAGCGAACGGTAGGCTACGCGGAACTCATCGTTATGTCCGTCGCCGTTCGGCGTGAACACATTCGGCACGCGCAGGTACGACTCCGAGATATTGATGACCGTCTCGACCGAATCCGATGTGCAGTACTCATTACTCACCTGCCCTACCACGCGGTACGAACCGGGTTCGCTGAAGTCATAACGAATCGAGATATCATGACGGGTTGCAATGAGCTCAGACGCCTTATAAATAGACCAGTGATAGAACTTCGCTGCTGGCGTAGGATTGGAGTAAAACGCCACCTCTACGGCACCGCTGTAACTCTTTCCGGGACTTAAGTGTTGGTCCGTCGGACGATCCATTTCATTATTTCCAGCCGGGTCGTTTTCACGGGCTGTAGCTAAAGCTACCAACTCCATTTTCACCGCCTTCACGTCCTCCAGCGGCAGGTTCACCGTCACCGAAGCAGGAGGAAGACCCAAGGCATCACGAATCTCACTATCGTAACTCAAAGTGATCGGTGTCGGGCCATAGAGCGCGGGCAAAAGAATCGTCGGTTTCAAGGTAGTCGTCACATTCGCCGCCGAGTCCACCCATGCTTCTGTATTCCATGCGAGTGCATTATAATCTATGGAACACGCGCGCGTATACACGGACGTCAGGTCACCGGTCACACGCAGCAAGGTATTATCGCAAGCCGGTTCGATAGTAAACGCCAAGTCCTCAATGTCCTTATACAGCGCTACGCAGAACGCACTTCCTGCAGCCGTATAACACCCGTCCTCGGGATAGATCTCATCACAACCCGAAGCATATATCGAACCGTCCGCCCGATACCATTCTATCGGACCGATCTTTGAGCGCAAATGAATCTCATCGCGGAAGATAAAGATCGTATCGTGCCTTTGCACTACTTGCGTCGCTGCACCGACACACTCGATGTTCCCTGCCCGTAAGGAACAGGGAACAAGGAGCATGAAAAGTAGCACTATTGGAATAAACCGTTTAATCATTTATTCACTTGGAAACGCGTATTTCCGTTTTCAAGATAATCCACGATCTGTTTTGCAGCAGCAATACCGGCATTGATATTAGCCTCCGCCGTCTGTGCACCCATCTTCTTCGGGGTTGCGAAGTAACGACCCTCAAAGAGTGTACGGAACTTCGCATCCGCAACCGGCATAATATCCGTCATATACTTGATGTCAAGACGCTCCTGCATCAGGGCGATCAGACCTTCCTCATCGATCACTTCTTTACGCGCTGTATTGACGAGTACACCACCCTTCGGCAGCAGGTTCACCAAGTCATGGTTGATGCTGTTCTTGGTCTCTGCCGTGGCAGGAATATGCAGACTCACGATATCGCAGGTCTTATACAACTCCTCTGCGGAATGAACCGGTTTCACGTTTGCTGCTACCATCGCTTCATCCGGACAGTACGCATCATAGGCATACACCTCCATGCCGAAGCCCTGCGCAATACGCGCTACGTTACGACCTACATTACCGAAAGCATGAATTCCTAATTTCTTTCCTTTGAGTTCGGTGCCTGATGTTCCGTTGTATAAGTTACGTACGGCATAGACCATCAGACCAAGCGCCAACTCTGCCACAGCATTACTGTTCTGACCCGGGGTGTTCATCGCTACCACGTTATGCGCAGTAGCAGCCTCCAGATCGATGTTATCGTATCCGGCACCGGCACGTACGACGATCTTCAAGCGCTTCGCAGCGTCTAACACGGCTGCGTCCACAATATCGGAACGAATGATCAGTGCATCTGCATCCTCTACAGCCTCCAAGAGCTGTGCTTTATCGGTGTATTTCTCCAGCAGCGCCAATTCATAACCGGCACCCTCTACCACTTCGCGAATACCGTCCACGGCCACTTTCGCAAAAGGTTTTTCTGTTGCAACTAATACTTTCATAATTTTAGTAATTACTCATTTTGCTTTTTACTTTGAGCGGCTTTGCCGCGGTCTTTCTACTTTGAGCGAAGCGGTCTATTAAGCCTTCAGTGCTTCGTACTCTTTAATGCAGTCTACCAAGGCCTGTACGCCCTCAAGATCCATCGCGTTATAGCAGCTCGCGCGGAAGCCGCCGACCAGACGGTGCCCCTTAATACCCACCATACCTTTTGCGGTAGCGAACTTGAAGAAGTCGTCCTGTAACTCCTCGTAACCCGGCTTGAAGACGAAGCAGATATTCATGCGGCTGCGGTCCTCTTTCTTGCTGATCGTCGGCATGAAGAGTTTCGACTCATCCAGACACTTGTACAGCAGATCCGCTTTCGCTTTATTGCGCGCCTCAATCCACTTCACACCGCCGTTCGCTTTGAGCCAACGAAGGGTCAGCAGGGCTGTGTAAACAGGCAGTACAGGAGGGGTGTTGAACATCGAACCGCCGTCGATATGCGTCTGATAATTCAGCATCGTCGGGATATAACGACTTACTTTGCCCAGACAACTCTCTTTGATGATCACGAAGGTCACACCGGCAGGAGCTAAGTTCTTCTGTGCGCCACCATAGATGATATCGTACTGGCTCACATCAATCGGACGGCTCAGGATATCCGAACTCATATCGGCTACCAAAGGTACATTCCCTTTTTTCTTGTAGATCTCAGCCAGTTTCTCGTCGTTGATCTCTGTACCGAAGATCGTGTTGTTGGTCGTAATATGGAAGTAATCAGCATCCTGCGGGATCTCATAATCCGTCGGAATACTATCCGTGCTGGCTGCCACTTCCACTGCCTCACCGAAACCTTTGGCTTCCTTCAGCGCTTTCTTACTCCAAACGCCGGTATTCAGATAAGCTGCTTTCTTCTCCAGCAGGTTAAACGGCACCATGCAGAACTGCAACGAAGCACCGCCGCCGAGGAACAGTACGCGATAGCCCTCCGGTACGTTCAGCAACTCTTTCATCAGCGCTTCCGCCTCGTCCATAACGGGCTGGAAATACTTCGCGCGGTGCGAGATCTCCAATACAGAAAGTCCTTCACCCTGGAAATCGATAACCGCCTCTGCGGTTTGTTTGATTACTTCTTGCGGGAGAATACTCGGCCCCGCATTAAAATTGTACTTTTTCATATGGTAATAAATTTTTCCTTTCAATTTTCAATTTTCATCTTTCACTTTAATGTATAGTGCTTATGATTCCATGCGGTAGCGTGTACCTTCGGCAGCGCAATAATACCCTCTTTCGGCTTCTTACCTGCCAGATACAATGCATAAGCCACAGCAGCCATCTCATCGGCATTTTTGCTTTCTACTTTGAGCGGAGCGGTCTTTTGACTTTCTACTGTCAGACCCTTGCGTTTCGCAAGGTCCTGGTTGAACTGCTCTTTCGCCAAGCCCGACTTATACTCGCGATATTGCTTGTCGTGCATAGCGAACTCGAACAGTTCCTCATCGTCCTGTCCGCGGTCCCAACCGAGTTCTTTCATCTCTTTGATGTACTGCGGAAGCACGTCCGGATAGAGTTTCTGCGGGTCGTCGGTATAGAACTCAAAGCCTTTCTCTTTCGCCAACTCAATGATCTCCGGCGCCAGTTCACCGGGCAGTTTACCACTCTTACCGAGGATCATACCCCACATAGCCGGATCCATACGGGTGAAGTCTTTCTCACCCATCGAACGGCTGAAGAGGTTCATCAGCGCAGCGTTCTTCACGTACTGACTGAACGGGGTTACCAGACACGGTGTACCGAGCATCGGCCATATACGCTGAACCTCGTCAAAGAGTTGCACGAGCAGTTCGTCTTCGCTCAGTTCTTTCTCCCCTTTCTTCTTCAGGTTCGCGTTGATAGCAGCGTGCATACCTTTGAGGTCGGCCATCAGACTTCCCATCATACCGCCCGGCAGACCGCAGCCTACAAGCAGACTCGTCATCAACGCATTCTTCGGATCAATCCAATAACCGAGGAAATCATCAATAAACGACTGCGTCAGACTTCGGGCCTCCATATAGGCCTTCATGTTGATATCTTTGACGCGGAAGCCGGCATCCTTGAGCATCGCCTGAATCGTGATTACATCCGGGTGTACCTTACCCCAACTGAGCGGTTCCATCGCTACGTCTAACACGTCACCACCGGCTTTCGCTACCTCGAGCATCGAAGCCACACTGAAGCCCGGGCCTGAATGTCCGTGATACTGAATGATGATATCGGGATGTTTCTCTTTGATGGCTGCTACGATCACGCCTAACATATGCGGACGACCGATACCTGCCATATCCTTCAGACATATCTCCTGTGCTCCGCCTTCGATCAACTGTTCGGCTAAGTTGATGTAATACTCCGCCGTGTGTACTTTCGAGTAGGTGATACACATCGTAGCCTGCGCCGTCATACCGGCCTCTTTTGCCCATTTGATCGACGGAATGATATTACGCGGGTCATTCAGACCGCAGAAGATACGGGTGATATCTGTTCCCTGCGCGTGCTTCACTTTGTACATCAGTTTGCGCACGTCAGCCGGCACAGGATTCATACGCAGCGCATTCAGACCGCGGTCCAACATATGGGTCTTGATACCTGCCTCATTAAACGGCTTACAGAACGTACGCACAGCCTGATTCGGGTTCTCGCCGTACAGCAGGTTCACCTGCTCCGACGCACCGCCGTTGGTCTCTACGCGGTCAAAACAACCCATATCGATGATCACCGGTGCAATACGCGCTAACTGGTCCTTTCGCGGCACATACTTTCCACTACTCTGCCACATGTCGCGATAAACCAAACTAAATTGAATTTCTTTTTTCATATTTCTTTCAACTTTCAACTTTCAACTTTCAACTTTTAGAATCCGAAGCTGAGTCCGCAAGTGAACGTAAAGTTCTTTCCCTGCAGGTAAACGGGTGTATATTTATTGAGGTAATAGTTGATTAACTCATCGCCCGCTAACTCCTTCGAAGTGCCGTCGATATTCCATCCGCGGTCTTCGCCGTTCGCTCTCGGCGATGTGGGAGCATATGCGCGCGCGTTGTTATAGGTGAAGTCCACATGCGCATAGCAGTTATTAAACACCTCATAAACCGCGCGGAACTTCACTTCGTCATTCCGCCAGATCTTCTCGCTGAACGGTTTCTGCGCGATGATCTGCGATATGTCGCCGCGGATATAATCGAACGCGCGATACTTCGTATCATTCGTATAATCCAATGTCAGACGCAGACTCCGCGTGGGACGATAACTCAACTCCACAAAGATACTCTGCGCATTGTCGCCCATGTAATGACCCATGAAATAGCTGTTCGAGCGATAATCCAGTACCCGAATCGAGTGCGTGTAGCACGCGATATAACTGCGCATGAACTCACCCCGCAGCGCCAAGCCTTTCACCGGCCAACCCGACCAGTTGAAACCCACCAAGTAGGACACCGGGTTATGCTGCGGATTCGATTTCTTCAGACGCGCGAATTTGAACTCGTCCAAGAAGAACGAACCGTATAAGCGCAGGTGATCGGTCGGACGAACAGAGATAGTCGCGAAGACCTGGCTGTTCTGATTCTCCGAACCCAGACCTTTTGTCAACAGGTGGTCCAGCGATTTATAGAAGGCTATCGGAATGAAATACGCGGCCTGCACGTTTCGCTCCGCATAGACGATCGAGTTACCGAACGAGAACTGGATGTACTTGATCGGCATGAACGTGAACATATTCGCCGCCATGAATTTATTCGCCGGACGATACTCCTTGCCGGTCACACCTTCTTTCTCGCGCTCCAAATAATAATAGGTCGAGTCGATGACATTAGACGGAAGCCAGGCATGGAAATAATCGAATTGGAACCATTTACAAGGCGTTAACTGGATGGTAAACATCGGTACGGCCGGGTTGTGCGCCGAGAGGATGTTCGAGCAATGTTGCGCGTCGCCCCATTGGATACGCTCCCTCTGAATTCCGATACTACCCCACCACATATATAACGAGAGGCCACCCCTCGAATCCGAGAAGTCACCTCCGTAGTTCGCCTCTTTGTATTGCACGCCCGGCAAGTTATTCAGATAATTCGGCTTCGTGATACGCGAACCGTCCACTCCCTGACCGCTCCAACTGTTATCGCGGATCGAACCCCAGATACTCAGGTGATGGGCGATGTCCATCTGGATCTCCGCTCCGTACACACGATGCATCAGCAAGCCGTGACGGTTGTAATACAGATCCATGCCTAAGATCGGATGGATACGCATTTTGAAGACCTTGTCCTTCGTCAGGATGTGCAGACTCGGGTCCGCTAAGTTCAGATTCGATACCTCCGTCTTCCATTGCGTCACATGACGATGACCGTAACTGTAGTACGTCGGTAAGGTATCTAACTCCAGCGCATAATCCTGCATGTAGAACTGCAGGTCCTCTTTCTGCCGTTTGTTCAACAGCGAGTCCTTCGATGCTGCCTCCGCCAACAGACGGGCGATATAATCACGCGTGTACGGCTTAATCGCCGCATTCGAACGAATCACTCCGTCGGTCGTCAACTCCTCGATGAAGTCATACACCTCCGTGTACTCGATCATCTCGGGTATCCGCTGCGCCAGACAAGTTGAAAATTGAAAAATGAAAATTGAAAGGAAAAGAATCCCTTTCACCTTTAACCTTTCACCTTTCACCTTATATGTCCTTTCACCTTTCACCTTTCACCTTTCACCTTTCACCTTATATGTCCTTTCACCTTTCACCTTATATGTCCTTTCACCTTTCACCTTTCACCTTTCATTTCGCATAACGTGCGTTCAGCGCCTCGATCACTTCCTCCGTGATATCGTAGCCGGCTACTTTATTCATCAGCACGGCGTCGTTCAGAATCAGGTGATAGTGTCCGTCGCTATTGAGCTCACGCAGGTAAGCCTGTACGCTGTCTTGTAACTGTTGGGTCAACGCTGCCTGTTGGTTCATGAAGTCATTGCTCAGCTTCTGACGCAGGTTCTCGAGGTCTTGCTGTTTCGCCATCAACTGTTGCTCTTTCTTCTGCAGTTTGGCCTGCTCACTCTCGGCACGCTCACGGCTGAGGAAAGCACCGGTCTCCACTTTCTTTTGAAAATTCAGCACGTCCTGTTGGAAGGTCTCTGCCTCTTTCTGGAGCGTCTTGGATTTGGTATCCAATTTCAGAACCGACTCCTCGTACTGGGACATCAGACGATCGTTTGCCTCCACGGCCAGGGTGTAATGCTTCAGAATCGAATCGGTGTTGATGACCGCAATCGGCAGTAACTCACCGGCTGCTTCCACATCCTGCACAGCGGGCTTCTTCGTCCGCGGCATAAACACAAATACCAAGATAAACAGGGCAACCACACATATTGCCAAACTAATGTTAATAATAAGTTGTTTCATAATGTTTGTATAATAATTTTAATTGAATTCGGTGTACGGTGTAAAAAATATTTTTATTTATTTTTATCGGTATAATTATTGTATCTATAGTGTTTAATTATATTTTCGGCATTTTTTATTTATTTTTATCGGTATAATTATTAATTGGACTCTATAGGAGTGAGGGTTTGGTTGGTAAGGGTCATTGCAAATTTATTTGTGAATGAGCTTTAGCCACCAAAGACTCATCGGTACGTAGTACCACAATTAATAATTATACATATTTTCCTTTTATATACAAATAATCTAATTCAATAATCAGTGTTTTTTTCATCAATCCTATATTTACCATCGCGCCTCGCTTCGCGATCTTGTGAAGTCGCGCAATGAATCCCATCTTGCTTCATCCGCTCATTCTCGCCGATATGTTGCGACCGGAACGTATGATCTTTGCGGAAGATCACACCCACGCAGAGCGCCAACATCGCCCCTGCTACAAGCCCTATCGCTATTCCTATTTTTAACAACGTACCCATGCGCGCATATAAAACCGACTGCAATTTCGCCGCAAAAGTACAAAAAAAAATTGACATACACAAGAGTGTATGCCATTTTTTGATAATATTTGTTGTTTTTAACGGGAAACCAACTCATTTACCTTCTTCTGTGCCGCCTTCTGAAGTTTGATGCAGAAATAGATCAGCGCCATGAAACAGATACCTCCTGCGATGGGATCCACCGAACCGGTCATCGCCAGCGAGTCATATACGCCATGCGCCAAAACAGGTATCAGGATCACCTTCGCCGCAGCTATCTTGGAATGGTCCACGAAGTGATAAACGGCATAATAATAACCCATCAGGATTGCGAACGCATAGTGTCCGGGAACAGCCAACAGCGCCCGCATAGCTGCTACCGTCGCCCAGCCTTCTCCGCTCGAGAGCACATAGCCCACATTCTCTATTGTCGCGAAGCCGAGTCCGACACACACCGCATACACGATCCCGTCAAAATGCTCGTCGAAATACGGGTTTTTACGTAAGATCAACCATAAAGCCAGCAGCTTTGCTGCTTCTTCAGGAATAGCCGCTACCAAGAACGCTTCTACCGTCGTTCCGAAGAGTGTGGTCGGACCGCCGGACGGGAACAAGTAATGCATCACCAACGTCTCTACCAAAGCCACCGGCACACAGATGATAACTCCCGCTAACAAAGCACGAAACAACCATTTAAACGGCTCCGGCTGTGCATCCTTCCGCCAGATATACAAAAACAACAATATCGCCGGCAATAACGCCGCTGCAAGCATGTAATACATAAGAAGAAATACAAAATTTGCGGCAAAATTACTACAAAAAATTTGAAGTACCAAATAAATTGACAAAAAAATTATCTATGCTCGCATAAGTAAGGTTTTTCGGTAATTTTCTTCGTTCTATTCGCGAGTCGTCAGGCTCGCGTTTCGTCCTTTTGCTCAAAAAAATAGGGCATTTATTTGCACATGTCAAAAAATCTTTGTACCTTTGCAGCCGCAAAGGTTTTTCGGTGCTTTCGCAAAGTATGGAAGAACTGCTTTTTGCTCAACTTAAATGACCCCTTTTTTGCAGCCACTTTTTGGGGGATTTCAGTGCTCATAGCAGTTAGGGATTTGGGTGCCGAAAAGGACGGCAAGGGTGAAACACACGAACGATAAAATAGCCAGCACGTACACATGTTGGTAGCATGCCCAGGTGAGAGGGAAATTTTTTCGCCAGAGCTCGATGAATCCAAAAAAGGAACAGGCTCCGAGAAGGAAGAAAAAGGTCAGGAAGACCGAAGATAAAAACGTATAAATCATAACACCGCCGATCGGAGGAAATAAGCGGCTCAACGTGAGGCGGCTTGTTCCGAAAGGCGGTGCAAAGGTAGAGGTTTAGGGGGAGAAACGGAGTCACATTTGTGACTTGTTTGTGACCTTTTGTGACTTAATGAAAATTGTAAGAAAAGGGCATAAAAAAACCTCCCAAATAGAGATATTCGGGAGGGGGTAACAGGACTTTACTGAATGTCGTCGAACTTCTACGAGTCCAACTTACACCTCACAAATATTATGCCAATATTTATAGTGGTTAGTTTCTGCCCATATTAACACCGAGATGGTGGGCATCTACATGCCATCCGAATTCCATTGAAAGGAACTCGCAGACTTGTTTGCGGGTGTGACTTTTACAAAAGGCCTTGAATACTTCGTCGGTCTCTTTGCGTTTGTCGATATACTCGCGCACGGCGTTGTAGTTATTTTCGGAAGGGCGTTGCAAGGTCTGCTTGTGAGGCTCTATAATTTGGAAACCTATACCACCGGCTTCTACTTTTCCAATGTTGTGTTGGTGCTCCACATGGTCACCGATATTAATGGTAGTTGCCTGAATTTTGCCCGAGGCGAGGGCGTCAATGATTTGCTGTTTAAGGTCGTCTGTGCTCATTGTTTTTTCATAAAAAAAGCATGGGCTTGTGGAGTTCCAGTACCGTCGGCAAACGGGCAAATAACCCCACTCACCCATACAAGGTAATTGGGGCATATTACTCTTATTTGCTTAAAGTTTTGCCGACTTACTGGAAAAGAATATGCCTGTCAGAAAAATATGTTCTTCATTTAACGTCTGAAGTCTAAGACGGTGCAAAATTACTGCTTTTTTATGATATGTGCAAATTTTGCACGATTTTTATGAAAATTTGTTCTCTACATTGTCGCCAATGTTGAGGGTGTCGATGTGATCTATGTGGTAGTGAACCTCGCCGGATTGTTGGGCTTGGAGTTTCTGGCGAAGTTCGGCGTTTTGCCGCTCTAACTCATGCAGACGTTCGGTAGGATCTACTTGTGCTTCGCCTTTCAAGAAGCCGTAGAGATAGACTTTCTTCTCGATTTGTTTGGCGAGTACTTTCTGGTATGTACGCAGGTCACGGAGTAATTCGTTATATTTCTCGTCATCACTTTTGTTACGCATTTTGCCTTTCTCAAATCCTTGGAAGTATGCACGGATGTCATAGAAAGAGGCGTTGACATTTACGGGTTCTGCGTACAGTTCATGATCTTTCTTATGCAGGTAATACTCCCAAAGTTTGCGTCCGGCTTCCATAACGGCTTGCGCAGCGGGGGTGAATTGTATTGGCTCTGTCGGGATAAGGCTTTCTTCCGCGCCAAAAAGGGTGTCTGCGTTCTGCGGCTTTAGTTTTCCTGCAATAAAGTCCGACATGAAATGCGATTGGAAGTTATCCGGAGCGTTGACCTGTTGCTCCGTGAACGGAATCCAATGGTTGATGCCTTCATCTGATGTTATTTTATTTTGTCCATGGAATAATGTATAAGCCAAACAGTCACTCTGGAAATCTTTGTCGAATTTCCAACCGTCGTTAGGGTATAAGAATTGGTCGCGGTCATTAAGCCACGTAGCTTCAATACAATGACGGACAGAAAGGTAGATACAATTCGGAAATAAATTTTCTTCGTTAATATATACGCCTTTACTATGTGATGTGATTATAAAATTAGAGTCTCTAAAGCAAACAAATTTTGAATGTTGAAAATCGGCTCCCACTGTATCTAATAAACCTATTGCTTTGCCTTTACTAGTATAAGCATCTATCCAATTATTTATACTCTTTTCTTGACCTATTGGTATATGAATAGATTTCTTTCCTACATATTCTTCTTTGAGATCATATATATCAACTTCTAGTTTTTCTATGCTAAGTTCTTTATCACTATACTTCCACACAAAGAAACCTATTGGGAATGAACCTGTAACATTATCAAAAGTTTTAGCAGGCACGATGAACGCCCTTTCAATCATAGCCTTGAAAACTTTCCTGAAATCCGCAAAGTTACTAGCTTGAAGAATTTTCAAAGTTGAAAATTCTGCAAGCGTCGCCCCTGGGATTTCTTGGTTTATACGAATAAAAAATTGGGCAAATAATTCCTTAATTCCTTTGTTTATTAATCCCTTATACTTAGTATATGTTTTCGTGTCATTTGAAACACCGGACTTATTTTTCCCATTACTTGTCACAGTCGTTGCAGTTGTAGCCTCCGCATAAGGCGGATTGATATAGATGACGAGTTTCTTGCGTTTCTCCTCATCATCGATGATGGCTTTTAAGCCTTTTGGAAGGTCAGCGAAATCGCCGTTCAAGAAATCGAATTGGAAAACATGCGCTTTGAGAAGGTTGGAACCATCGCCCATTTCTTCGATGCGCTGGTGCATGACATCTACGTCGGCTTTGTCAAGGGTTGAAGCCCAGATATTATACTTATTGGTCAGACCCGCAAGCAGGTTTCCTGTACCGGCGCAACAGTCCCAAACATAGTACTCATCCTGCCAATCCTCACCGAGCACATTTGCGAGGTACTCTTGACTTTTTTCCACCCAGATACGCGGCGTAAAGTAGCTGCCTTTGCGCTCACGGATGTCCTGCGGAACTAATAAATCACGGCGCTCTACAATCTTATCCCAATACTCCTTTTTAGGCGGTCGTGTGTATTTCGACCAAAAACGAGAGTGCGCCGCCATGTTATCATTGAACGGCACGGACTTAGACGCCCAAAGGCCATCGGTGTCTATCTTGCGGTCCAATTCGTAATGGTTGGATTTAAGCAATACATGCAGGTTCTCGAGCAGCGTTTCATTGTCGCCGGACATGATATCCGCCAAATAGAAATCCGCATCAAGCAGTCCGTTCTTCTTGGCATTATCCCAATTAACGGCAATAGACGGCATTACCTCTTTGCGCCATTTCTCGTATATGTGCGTGAAGTTATTATAGGTAATACGCATGCGTTGCACGCTGTCGCGACCGCTGACAAAGTTACGTTTGATAAAACGCTGCAGATCCTTCTTGTCATTGAAGAAATTGAAGAAATAAACGTTCTCGTTCTCTTTTCCTGTTTCGGTCAGTTGTTTCTTGACCATCTCTTTGAGTTGTTTGAACTCTTTGGACTCATGGTCAGAGGGCGCGACCGTCCAGTCAAAGTCATTTTGCGAGAAGACTTCCATTACTGCGCTAAACGGGATGAAAGCTATCTTCTCCGCGTCGAAAGCACCGAGGAATTTAGGCGGCAGGTTTTTATCGAACGTGCGCTCACGACCGATCGTAAAGATCAGTTGTATGAACGCATCATGGAAGGCAGAATTGGACAGGGAGCCTTTCTTGGCCTCCGCCCACAGGAGATATTCAATTTCAGGAAAGAGCTCCTTCCCCGTCTGAGGAATAGCTACGCTAAAATCTATATTACCGATAAGTTTGCGGCAGTCATAGTCTTTGAAAAAGTCCTCGCGCACGTTATTAATAATCGTGCCTTCTTTGTCTTTCAGTGAATACATGGCACAGATTATTATTTCGTTTCAGGAAAAGAATTGTCCCAATCCGCATCTAACTCGAGGCAGTGGACGAGGTTCTTGGCATCCTCGTTGCCGAGTTCGGCGGCACGGAGCAACATGATACGCGCCTCGTCGAGGGGTACCGTCGTACAACTATCAGGGAAATCGGGATTGTTCTCGCGGAGGAAAGCCGCGGCGCCCGTCACATAG
>ONTT01000041.1:0-1519 GCA_900320865.1 uncultured Bacteroidales bacterium
ACTTGACCTGCAGTAGCACGCACGGCTTCAACGGCACGTTCGCTCATTCGGCGAAGTCCTTCGTAGCGCTGACAATGGTCGTCGGCACAGACGTCGAAGCCTTCGTGGTTAGGTTTTTGCATGGCTCGAATAGCCCATGAACGACTGATAACCGCGTGAGCTTTGAGCAGTTCCATCGGACTATTGGCGTTCATTTCTGAAGAAATGACGGAGCAGAGATAGTCTTCCAGATCGATGGTGTTGATGGCTGTTTGGGTGCCATCGGCATTGTTGCGGATTGTCAATGTGCCGGCAAATTCTTGGTCTTCAAGGCGATCCCAATGAAAACCAATACCGATGCGGACATCCTTTAGGATGAACGTCTGCGCCCTTTGCTCGAACTCAATATGCGGGGCAGTGAGGATTCCTACTTTAATCTGGCGAGTAACTCCCATGTGCGCAGCCGATCTTTATACCAGTTATTGCGGTTCATGGCGACGATGTCGCAGTTGGCGTCGGAGTTGTCTTCCCATCGACGGCAGTTATACAGGACGTCGTAGATACGTCCGATCGGGTAGTCGCGGCTGATGCGTAAACCGACGGCATAGTCTTCACCGTATTTGGTGGTCGGGTAATTAATGGTGCGTAAAAGTGGTACATAGAATCCACGCGGAGCACCGAGTCCGTTGATACGGAGCGCATTGTTCCGACCATTGTCGTCGGTCCATTCACGATGGTCAATGACACCCGGAGGAAGAATCTCTCCTGCCATATTCGTCAACTGATACGTGCCGATTACCATGCCGTAGTTACCACTCTCGAAGGCATCGATGAATTTTTGAACTGTGGTCTCATCGAAATAGGTGTCATCGGAGTCGAGTTGGATGGCATATTTACCGCAACGCGGATCGTGAATGGCTACGTTCCAGTTGCCGCCTATCGCATGCCAGGTCTTGTCCTGCGCTATATAGATGAGTTTATCGTCCTGAATCGCTTGAATCTTCTCGGCTGTACCATCGGTGGAGTTATCATCCACTACGATGACATTGAAGGAGTAGGGGGCACGCAATTTTTGGGCGAGCGCCGAGTGGATTGCATCAGCAATCGTGCGTGCTCGGTTTTTACAAGGAATGATGACAGAGGCGGTTACCGGATAGTCTTCTGCTTGGGGCAGCGATTTGTACTCACCCGGTTTCAGGTACGCCCCGATACGTTGGAGGTGCGCCGTGACACATTGCTCCATCTCTATCTGTACTTGACGGTTGCGCGGATCGACGTAGTCGAAGAGTTTCTCTCCGGACTTACGGGTGTCGGTTTCTACTTCGTAGTAAAGATACTCCGGGATATGGGCGAGTTTCTCCGCACGAAGGCGAAGATCGTAGAGTCCTGCAAACTCATATTCGGTGTCTATTTGAGCGATAAGTGCTTTGAGTTTTGCCGTATCCCAGAGCAGAACGGCTCCGAAATCAAAATCGTCGCGTAGTGCACCGATTTGGTAGTCAATGACAGGGGCTTCAGTAACCACTTCGTTGATCTTGGC
>ONTT01000041.1:1545-11594 GCA_900320865.1 uncultured Bacteroidales bacterium
TCGAGCACTTGAATCATTCGCTCCTGTCCCAAGTACACCCATTCGATATCGGGTTTGAGACAGATCATCGTGTACGGACTCGTCGCTTTCTCAGCGATCTCTTTAATGGCTTTCGTCGAGCACACTCTGCCCGGCAGATAAAAAGTAGAAATATTCATGTTTTATACTATAAAATTCAAAATCACGGCATAATATACTATGTATATTATAAGGTGGTGCGGGATACGATATGCCCAGTACATTACTCCAATGTGGGTCGTACGGAGTCCTTATGGTAGGCTTTGAGTCCTTCAATCGGGTCTTGGAGGATGATTCCTATGGGCAGTCCTTCGGCTTTCATGGCTTCTTCGAGGATAGGCTTGTAGTAATAGGCGATGGAGCCCACAAAGCCGATCGGCCGGTCAGTTTTATATTGCACCAGATTACGACGGATGAACTGCACGAAATGGTCGTATACGAGTGCGTGAATACGCGGGTCGTCGATATGATCGGCGCAGAACTTGGATAGTTTAGCGAGGAAGCGGTTTGGGAGAGGTTGGCGATAGACTTTATCGATAATATCGGCCATCGAGGTCTCATATTCTGCGAAGAAGGACTCTTTCAGGTCATTGCCTAACTGATTCTTAAGCAGGTCTCCCACCAGACGTTTTCCCAAGACAGCGCCGCTGCCCTCGTCACCCAAGATAAATCCTAAGGAAGGAACGGACCATTCGATGGTGTTGCCATTGTAGAAACAACTGCCGCTACCGGTGCCTAAGATGCATGCCACACCAGCCTTGTGCCCCAGCAATCCGCGTGCTGCACCTAACATATCGGAGGCGACGAACACTTCGGCTTTCTTAAAGACCGCAGACAGAGCTTGCTCAACCAACACTTTCTTCTCAGGAGTGCATCCAGCGCCATAGAAGAAGACATGTGTAATCGTTCCTGCCCAAAGCCACTTAGCCAGTTGAGGCAACAATTGGTCCGTGAGACAGGTTTGAATTTGCTCTACGGTTTGAAAAACGGGATTGATACCATCCGTTCGGACATCGGAAGACTGACCGCTTGCGGTCATCAAACACCAGTGTACTTTCGTACTTCCGCTATCGGCAATAAGAATCATAAGTCTAAAATTTTGTGCAAAATTACACTTTTTTTTGCACATATGCAAATTTTTTTATATCTTTGCAGCCGGAATATAATTTTAACCCATAATATCCATGAATGAATTTACCGCACAAGACCTCGAGCAATTGGCTGCTCGTGGCATTTCCGTAGAGAAAGCGGAGGCTCAGTTGGAGTGTTTCCGCAAAGGTTTTCCTGAGTTAGACATCGTGGCGCCGGCTTCCACGAAGAATGGTATCTTGGCACCGAAGCGTGCTGAGCAGGAGGCATATATCGCTGCATGGCAAGAATATTTGAAGGAGGGACATAAGATTTTGAAGTTTGTTCCGGCTTCGGGTGCTGCCAGCCGTATGTTCAAGAATCTGTTCCAGTACTTGGAAGATGGTATTGAGACGCCGTTTATTCACGAGTTTCTGGCGAACAAGGATAAGTTCGCTTTCGGTCCTCAGTTAGCAGGGAAAGAAGGTCAAGACGCGGTGCGTTACCTGTTGCAAGACATGCATTACGGTGATCTGCCGAAGGGCTTGCTGCTCTTCCATAAATACCGCGACGGTGCGCGTACGCCGGCGTTGGAGCACTTGGTAGAAGGGGCACAGTATTGCAAGGGCGAAGGTGAGAAGCCGACTGTTTATCTGCATTTCACGGTAAGTCATGACCACCTGCCATTGTTCCGTCAGCATATCGCAGAGAACTTGGCTAAGTTCGAAGAGAAATACGGTGTGAAGTACGATGTGACCTTCTCGGAGCAGTTGCCGAGTACTGATACCATCGCGGCGAATCCCGACGGTACGCCGTTCCGCACGAAGGACGGTAAGTTGCTTTTCCGTCCGGGTGGACACGGAGCGCTCATCGAGAACCTGAATCAACAAGATGCAGATATCGTCTTCATCAAGAATATCGACAACGTCGTGCCCGATCGTCTGAAAAAAGATACGATTCGTTACAAACAGATTCTTGCAGGTGTTCTGGTAACGGAGCAGAAGCGCGTGTTTGAGGCGCTGAAAGATCCGAACCTGAGTGACGAAGAGCGTGCGAAATTGAATCGTCCTATTCGCGTTTGCGGTGTGGTAAAGAACACCGGAGAACCGGGCGGCGGACCGTTCTTGGTTCGTGAGGCAGACGGTTCTATCTCTTACCAGATTCTGGAGTCTACGCAGATTAGCGATCCGGAACTGATGAAGCAGAGTACACACTTCAATCCGGTGGACCTCGTATGTGCTATTCGTGATTTCGAAGGCAAGCCGTTTGATCTGCCGCAGTATGTAGACCCGCAGACAGGCTTTATCTCCAATAAGAGTAAAGACGGTAAAGAGCTGTTGGCTTTGGAACTTCCGGGTCTTTGGAACGGTGCGATGGCAAAATGGAATACGATTTTCGTAGAAGTGCCGGTAAGTACGTTCAACCCCGTGAAGACGGTGAACGACCTCTTACGAGAGCAACACCAATAAAAAAGAAAAGGCTGCCAAATCGGCAGCCTTCTTTTTTTAATCAAAGCACCATTTTATTCCTAAGCACGGGTTGCACATGAAGCCTTTGCCCGTGAAGTTATAGCTGACTTCAATCTCTGTGCCAATATTCAGGTTCGGACATTTAAACCAGCGCCCGACATTGTACCATAACTGAGGTTCGGAAATGAGCACGAAGGACTGCTTCGTGGGGTCGGTCCAAGTGTCTGTTTTGCGATCATAGACGCTTTGCTTCGCACCCCATATATCGAGGAATCCCGAGAAACGCAGACCCGGTGCCGTACAGAAATCATCGCAGCCCCAAACGAAGGTAAACTGCAGCGGTACGTTATTGGCGAGTTTATTATAATCGTCCACAATGTACTTATAGAGGATCTCCAGGTTGAAGATGTTCTTATAGTCATCGGTGTGCAGACAGTAGTTCAGTCCCACTAACGCCGCATGGTTGATACCATAGCCTCGGATATCTCCCAAAGCATCTTTATACAAACCCAAACCGCCGTTGTATTCCACCTGGATACTCAGGTCTTTTGCTTTGGTGTTCTGCCAGAAATTGAGGCAGCGGGCAATCTCAAAATACCCTTGAAATGGCGTGTTCTTCGGATCATTCGGATGAATGTTATAATCGAGGTCGATGAACGCGAAGGTAGAGCCCCAGGGGTCTCCGTAGAACAGTTCCAACGTAGTTGTTACGCGATTCGTTCGCTGATTCGCACACGCGGTGCCCAGACTACCGAAATCATAAAACAACTGCAGGTTCGTTCCTGCGAAGGCGCTTAATGACATTGCGCACAAGAGAAGGACAAAACTATACTTTTTCATTTGTAGATTTCATTTAAGAGTTGTGCTAATCGTATTCCGGCGATATAAAGCTGTTGCTCCATCTCCGTGTGCCAGCGATAGATATAATGATAGGTGTTTCCGTCCCATGTGGTTTGGTATTCGTAAATATCGGATGTTAGATGATAGGTGTCGAGCAACAAGGTAGCATCGGTCTGCGCGTTGATGTATTTCTTCGCCCAGCCGTATTCGAGTTCAAGTTTCTCGGCGTACTCCGTATAGCTGTAGCCCTGCGATTCGATGAGATGTGTGTCCCAAACGGTGTGCAAGCGGGTATTTTCGCCGAACCATTTCATTTTCACCGTATTCCCACCTTTATCATCCATATGCGCCATGTGCATCGGGCAGTAGCGATCGCCGCTCAAGTGCACCACAAACCGCAAGGTATGGGCATCGCCTTTACCGGCTTTGAGTACAGCTACCAGACTATCGAGTGCGCGAAACATATTACCTCCTTCTGCGGGATAGTGAATCAGCGCGTCAGCCACAATGCTATCACTCAGTCCTCCGTCAAAATCCTGAAAATGCCAGTCGTAGCTCGTCGGGTAAATGGTGTCGCTCTTGATCTCGTCCGGCCAGTTCGCCCAATAGACGATGCCGCCCTTGCCGAGCGTCTTATCTACAGCCTTCTTCGCCTTGCGATTCAGGTTGTCATAGGCGATCTTGGCAATGACACGATGTCCCTTCTGCCCCCAAGAGAGCGCAGGTAGTGAGTAAGCGCTTAAGCACGCGCATACAATCAATAGTTGCAAAAAACGTTTCATGGTTGTATAGGATTTTTATTATTATTCAAGGGTAACGATTGGCGCATCATCTTGGCTCTCTCCTTTGATCTCATCCACGCGTTCGCGTAGTTCCAGTTGTTCGCGACTCACACCCATCATGATGCCGAAATAGATCGATGTGATGAGAACCGAAGTTCCGCCTCTCGATATCAAAGGTAGCGGCTGACCCGTTACGGGCCCCAGACCAACGGCTACGAGCATGGAAATGAGCGCTTGACACGTGATCATCAGTGCCAGACCCATTGTCATCAGCATGGCCGGCATGTCCGAATACCGGCTGGATATATTCGAGGCTCGGAAGAGAATAGCGAGGTATAGGAAGATGACCAAAGTAGCACCTAATACACCGCTTTCTTCTACAATGATGGCGAAGATATAGTCCGCAAAAGCAAGAGGCAGATAGTCGCGTTCCTTACTGTTTCCGGGCAGCACTCCCAGCGGCGAAGCTCCGCCTCGTGCGATCGCGACGGAGGCATACACTTCTTGAATATTCTCGTCCGTCAGTTTGTATTTGGATGTATTATCATCATCCGCAAAATGTCGGTCAATACGGCTCACCCAGGTAGTGGCGCGTTTGAACGGACCATGCATGTCTCGCTTCGGTCGCACGAATCCGAACTCTACAATGGCATATCCTAAGGCCAATACCACAACCGCAATTCCGACCACCGACATTGTGTATTTCCATGGTATTCGTGCCAGAATCCAGAGGAAGAATACGATCAGTCCGATGAGCACGGCGGTAGAGAGGTTAGAGGCCATGATAGGCAGCATCACCACGCCTGCAATGATGAGGGTGCGATAGAAATACTTCCGTTTATCTTCTTCGGAATGAATACGCGCCAACTGGTCCGCAATGACAATAATCAGGGATAATTTGGCTAATTCGGAAGGCTGGAACGTGATGCCGGCAATGCGCACCCATCGCGCTGCACCGTTGATGGTTACTACAAACGGATTGCCGGGGATGATGGTCGAGTAGACCAATAATGTACTAATACCCAGCAGGATATAACCTCCGAACCGCACCCAGTAAGTGGGTATAAACTGAATTCCATAGGCGGCAATGACGCCTAAGACGATGAAAAACATCTGCTGACCGATGGGTCCCAAAGCCGAATGATGCGAGTACACCAAGGTAGAAGACGCCGAAAATAGTGCAATAATGGCCACTATAATCAGCAGTCCGAAGATGATCCAATAGGTCTTGTCGATGTTTTTTAGATTCAGTTTCATAGCGCTTTCACGGCTTTCATGAATTGCTCGCCGCGGTCTTCGTAACTCTTGAATAAATCGAACGATGCGCAGCAGGGACTTAGCAGTACGGTGTCTCCCTCTTTCGCAGCTTGGTAGGCTCCTTGAATGGCGTCCGCCAAGTTATCCGTATCGATGATATTCAGTCCGAAATTGCCAAAGTGTTCGCGCAGTTTCTCATTATGCAGGCCCATAAACACCAAGGTGTGGCATTTCTCGCGCACCAGGTCATCGATCTCCGAATAGTCGTTCCCTTTGTCCTTGCCGCCTAAGATCAGAACCGTAGGTGTGGTCATAGACTCCAGCGCGTACCAGCATGAGTTGACATTCGTCGCCTTGCTGTCGTTAATCCACTTTACGCCGCGCACGGTAGCTACGTATTGCAGACGATGCGCCACTCCTTGGAAGGTCATCAGGCTCTCGCGAATGACATCTTTCTTGATATTCAGCACGTTCGCTGCGATGGTGGCAGCCATCGAATTTAATACGTTATGTCTTCCCTTCAATGCCAACTCTTCTTCGCTCACCGGTAGCGGGTTGGGTTGTGTGAAACCGTACGGATAAAGCGTAGCACCGAGTTGCAGTTTCTTCATCTCTTTATCAATGATCGGATCTTCCGCCCAGTAGATGAAGGCATCGTCTGCCGTCTGGTTGCGTGTGATACGGAACTTAGCGTCGATATAATTCTGGAATTTGAAGTCGTAGCGGTCCAGGTGATCCGGCGTGATATTCAGCAAGATGGCGATATCTGCCTTGAAATCATACATATTATCCAGCTGGAACGAGGAGAGTTCAATCACATAATAGGCATGATCCTCGTGCGCCACTTGCAAGGCTAACGAATTACCGATATTACCGGCTAAACCCACATCCAAACCGGCACGTTGGAGGATGTAGTAAATGAGTGATGTAGTGGTCGTTTTTCCGTTTGAACCGGTGATACAGATCATCTTCGCCTTCGTATAACGTGCCGCAAACTCAATCTCCGAGATGATAGGTGTGCCTTGTGCTTGCAGTTTCTGAATGAGCGGTGCATTTAAAGGTATACCGGGCGATTTGACCACCTCATCTGCATTTAAGATCAACGCCTCGGTATGTTGACCGTCTTCCCATGCCACACCATTCTGGTCCAACAATGCACGATAGGGTTCGCTGATCGTTCCACAGTCTGAAACGAACACATCAAAACCTTTTTCCTTGGCCAGAATAGCGGCTCCGCTACCTGACTCACCTGCTCCGAGTACAACAATTCTTTTCATTTTGTTAACGTATCTTAAGGGTTAGGATAGTAATAGCTGCTAAAATCAACGTGACGATACAGAATCGCAACACGATCTTGGTTTCGTGATGCAGGTTTTTACTGCCTTTGAAGAAGATCGAGCACGTCGGATCGTTGTTTAATACCTGTTCGATGGACGTACGGAAATGGTCGTGCAGCGGGGCACGTTTCCAAACACGTACATGTTGTCCTTTGCGTTTGTAGAACTTATATACCTGCGTCTGCAAAATAACACTCACGCTCTCCATGAGAAATACACCGCAAAGCACAGGAACCAGTAACTCCTTATGGATGATCATCGCGCAAACACCGATTATACCGCCTACGGTGAGGCTACCTGTGTCGCCAAGAAAAACTTGTGCAGGGAAACCATTCCACCATAGATAACCTACCAAAGCTCCGATGAAAGAGGCTAAGAAAACTACCAACTCTTCACTGCCCGGGATATACATCACATCGAAGTATTCCGCCCATATCACACTACCACTGGTGTAGGCCAGTATCAGTAGCGCTATAGCGATGATAGCTGAGTTGCCGGCACACATGCCGTCCATGCCATCGTTCAGGTTTGCTCCGTTGCTCACGGCTGCGACAACAAAGATGGTCAACAGCACGAAGAAAATCCATCCTGCTCGGTATTTGTTCTCCTCACCTAACCAATTGAAAAGGTCGGCGTAATTGAAGTTATGATGCTTCACAAAAGGTATCGTGGTCTGTGTAGACTTGATCTCCGGACTCTTCTCAAACACCTCGACGTTGTTCTCAATCCGATGAGTGACCGTCTCGTTCATCGTGGTCATCGGTGCGAAACGAAGGGTTAATCCGACAATAAGGCCTAATGCCACTTGTCCGCCGATTTTTACCCATCCGTTCAATCCGTCTTTCTTTTTTTTGAAGGTCTTGATATAATCATCCGCAAAGCCCAATGAACCCATCAACACGGTCGTGATGAGCATCAATATCATATAGACATTCGTCAGTTTGCCCAACAGCAGACAGGGCACCAAGATGGCCGCAATAACAATCAAACCACCCATCGTAGGTACTCCCTTTTTCGCTACGTTGAATGGGTCAATCTTGGCATCGCGCTGCGTCTCACTGATGTTATGGCGCTTCATGAAGTTGATGAACCAGTTTCCGAACCAGATACTGATTAGCAACCCGATTACGCCGGCTACAATAGCACGGAAAGAGATATAGGTGAACAGTCGCGCACCTAATAAATCGTTAAAATGATTAAAGAACGAATATATCATACATCATATATTTTACATCATACATATTTTTTAACCACCTCATGATCGTCAAAATGATATTTGACGCCTTTGATGATCTGATAGTCTTCGTGGCCCTTTCCTGCTACGAGAACTACGTCCCCTGCCTGCGCGAGGGTACATGCCGTTTGAATCGCTGCAGCACGGTCTTCGATAACTAACGTGCTGCGCAGTTCTTCCTCCGTCAGCCCGTCCGTCATGTCCTTGAGGATATCTGTTGGTTCCTCGTCCCGCGGGTTGTCGCTTGTCAAGATCAATTGCTCACTGCCTTTCTTGGCTATCTGTGCCATCATCGGTCGTTTGCCTTTGTCACGATTACCACCGCAACCTACCACCGTGATGAGTTTGGCACCTTTGCATTTAATCTCTCGAATGGTCTGAATCACATTGTCCACCGCATCCGGCGTGTGGGCATAATCGACAATGGCCGTCCAGCCTTTATCGCTATGAATGGTCTCAAATCGACCGTTCACCGGCTTCAACGTACTCAATACGCGCAATACCTCCAATTCGTCAAAGCCAAGGTTCAATGCCGCGCCGTAGATACAAAGCAGGTTACTTACATTGAATCGTCCTACTAACGGCACGAACACCTCTTTGCCGTTGATATTCAGCATCATGCCGTCAAATCCTTCTTCCAAAATCTGCGCCTTGTAATCCGCTAATGAACGGGTAGAGTAGGTATGGACGGCCGCCTTGCAGTTCTGCGTCATCACAAGCCCGTTCTTGTCGTCTTTGTTCGTTACGGCAAAAGCACTCTTCTTCAGTCCGTCAAACAGCCGTTTCTTGGTGTCGCGATAGTTGTCAAAGGTCTTATGGTAGTCGATGTGATCGCGCGTGAGGTTGGTAAACAGCGCTCCGTCAAAGTCCAGACCTGCGATGCGCTCTTGTGCGATGGCATGACTGCTTACTTCCATGAAGACGTATTCACATCCTTCCTCCACCATGCGACGCAGCAACCCGTTTAATTCAATCGCGTCGGGCGTCGTGTGGGTCGCAGGAACGGCTTCGTCCTCAATATAATTGACCACTGTGGAGAGCAAACCGGCTTTGTGACCTAACGCGCGCACGAGTTTATATAACAAGGTGGCGATGGTCGTTTTTCCGTTCGTACCGGTCACACCTACCAACGTTAACTTTTTGCTCGGTTCACCGAACCACTTGCTGGCCAACAATCCTAACGCTTTATCGGTATTGTCCACAAGGATATAAGTGGTCTTTTGTCCATTGTCGACTATGTACTTCCGGTCGGAAAGAACGACTGCTGCAGCACCTTTGGCGACACAACCATCAATGAACGTGTGTCCATCTACTGCTGTGCCTACCTGGGCTACAAACAGGTCTCCTTCTCCAATCTTACGACTGTCAAAATGGATCCCCTTAATCTCTTTCTCGGTCTCGCCAATGACCTCAATCGGCTTGATTGCAGATATTAATTCGCTTAGTATCATAATCCATATGTATTATTCTCTATTTTCCCTCCCTTTCTCCCTCCCCTTGTGGGGAGGGGCGGGGTGGGGTTATCTCTTTTCCAGATGCTTCTCGCCGTTTCGATACACGTAGCATCCTGTGTAAGCCATCGTCTTCTCGGCTATCACGCGTACGGTGGAACCGCAGTCCATTCCGGCATCATAGGGGAAATGGGGATCTTCGATCATACAGATACACGTATACTGCGGGTTCTCCTCCGGGAAATAGCCGACAAAGGTCATTCGGTGATGTCTGCCTGAATATCCGTGTCCCGGAATAATTAACTGTGCCGTTCCGGTCTTACCGGCAATAGCTACGATATTCGATTGCGCTTTGCGCTAAATGATCGTCCCAGACAACGTCATGCAATGCACTCCGGATGTCGCGCAGCGTCTTCTTGCTGCAAATAGAGGACTTGACCGTTTCGGGTTTGAAGCGCTTGATCACTTCTCCATTTTGCTGAATAGCGGTGACTAACATCGGCCGCATCATCTTGCCGTCATTCGCTATCGCGTTGTAGAACATCAGAATCTGCATCGGGCTCAGTTCTACTGAATATCCGTAAGACATCTTA
>ONTT01000016.1 GCA_900320865.1 uncultured Bacteroidales bacterium
TACCACCCACCGCACTGCGGCATCCTCGAACCCCAACTGTCAACGCATCTACTCCTTCGAAGCAGACCGTTACAAACGTTCCACTCCGCTGACGTCCAATGAGTTGGATGCACGCGCACGCTTCGCCGCTGTAGCAGCTGCTGTGAAGGCTCGTAAGAGCGATCTGAACTCGATCACTCAGGACCAGATCAACTTCGCTGCTCAGAAGGATCAGCCGGGTGGTAAGAAGACCATGAAGGCTTACCTCTGGAAAGTCTGCGGCGAGGCGTATGATGCCGAGCATCAAGGCTAATGAGCCGCAAAATGCAGTAAAATCTGCAAAAAATGGCATACACGCTTGTGTATGTCATTATTTTTTTGTACTTTTGCGCCCGATTTTGGATATATGTACGTAGAATAAATCACAAAAGATATATGTTTGATAATTTATCGGAACGATTAGAACGAAGTTTTAAGATTCTTAAAGGCGAAGGCCGCATCACGGAGATTAACATCGCGGAGACCGTAAAAGATATCCGCAAAGCGCTGTTGGAAGCCGATGTGAACTACAAGACGGCGAAGCAGTTTACCGACCAGGTGAAAGAGAAAGCGCTGGGTCAGAACGTCATCACGGCGGTACGTCCCGGCCAGTTGATGGTCAAGATCACGCACGATGAGTTAGCGGCCTTGATGGGCGGCGAAGCGCAGGAGATTAACCTCAAAGGTACTCCGGCAGTCATCCTCATGGCGGGTCTCCAAGGTAGCGGTAAGACAACCTTTGCATCAAAATTAGCCAATTATCTGCAGACAAAGAAGGGCAAGAAAGTGATGCTCGTGGCCTGCGACGTCTATCGTCCGGCTGCTATCGAGCAGTTGCGTGTATTAGGCGAGCAGATTAACGCGAAAGTATATACCGGTGAGAACGAGTCGAACCCCGTTAAGAAGGCGCAGGACGCTATCTCGGAGGCACGAAAGTTCGGCTATGACGTCGTGATCGTCGATACGGCCGGTCGTCTGGCTGTGGATGAGCAGATGATGCAGGAGATATCGGCTATCAAGCAGGCTATCACGCCGAGCGAGACCTTGTTCGTGGTCGATGCCATGACCGGTCAGGACGCTGTGAACACCGCCAAGGAGTTCAACGAGCGTCTGGATTTCGACGGAGTGGTACTGACGAAACTCGACGGCGATGCCCGCGGTGGTGCGGCGCTGTCTATCCGCTCGGTAGTCAATAAGCCGATTAAGTTCATCGGTACGGGCGAGAAGATGGAGGCACTTGATGTGTTCCATCCCGCGCGTATGGCCGATCGTATCTTAGGAATGGGTGACGTGGTGAGTCTCGTGGAGCGAGCGCAAGAGCAGTACGACGAAGAGGAGGCACGTCGCATCAGTAAGAAGATCGCCAAGAACCAATTCGACTTCAATGACTTCTTAGGTCAGTTGAACCAGATCAAGAAGATGGGTTCGATGAAGGAGTTGATGGGTATGATCCCGGGTATGGACAAAGCGCTGAAAGGCGTGGAGGTGAGTGACGATGCGTTCAAACCCATCGAGGCGATGATCAATAGTATGACGCCTGCTGAGCGTGCGAACCCGAGTCTGCTGAACGGAAGTCGCAAAGCCCGTATCGCCAAAGGCGCAGGTGTAGATATCGTAGCACTCAACCGCTTCCTCAAACAATTCGAGCAGACCTCGAAGATGATGCGGAAGGTGCAACAGATGAAAAGACGGTAGTCTAATCGTTTGAGTGTGACGAAATAAGAAAAGACGGTAATTGGCGGAAGACGGTAAGACATATCAGCCGGGATGGGGTGAAGATCAGAAGAAACATCATCACCACCATCATCACCATTATCAGGGGGAGAAAGAAAACAACCGGAGATGGGGTGGCGAACTACGTATGCGCGACAAACAGGCGTACTACGGGCTGATTGCCGTTTGTGTGGTCGTGGCATTAGTGGGTCTCTATTCCCTGCTGACGCTCATCATCCGCGAGGTGAAAGCCATGCCGATGGATGACCCGAAGAGCGAGTTAGCCGTGGATGAGTTACGTATTCATAAAGTGGCGGAACAGGATGCGCTCATCGCCGGAGACAGTCTGGCGCAAGCTATGGAGATGGACTCTGCGATGATTCGTCACGTGCAGATAGAGACACGACCGGTGTATCGTCCGCCTCGCAAAAATACCGAATGGTATATCACGCGGCGAGAGTGGCGCGATATATTCGAAAACATGAAACGCTGGAGAAAAGACCAAGAAGAATGATACTATTAGACGGAAAGAAAGTAGCGGCCGAGAAACGGGCTGAGTTGCGCGAGACGATCGCACAGCTGCAGGCAGCAGGCAAACGAGCACCCAAATTAGCCATCGTCATCGTAGGACATAACCCTGCGAGCGAGACCTATGTGGCCAATAAGATCAAAGCCTGCGGGGAAGTAGGTATCGAAGCCGAGAAGATCGCCTTCGAAGCCGATATCACCGAGCAGCAGTTATTGGCCGAGGTGAGCCGACTGAACCACGATGCTACCATCGACGGCTTCATCGTGCAGTTACCGCTGCCGGAACATATCTCGGAGACCACGATCATGAGTGCTATTGATCGCCGAAAAGATGTAGATGGTCTCACGCCGGAGAACGTAGGACGCACCGTACAAGGTCTGCCGTCTATCATCAGCGCTACGCCGCGCGGCATACGCGAACTGTTGGCGTATTATCAGATACCGACGGAAGGCAGACATGTGGTGGTGATCGGTAGGTCTAATATCGTCGGCAAACCCATCGCGATGCTGCTGATGCAACGGCCGTACCTGAGTCTGCCGAGCATGAGTGCCGCTTCATTAGGCGACGCCACCGTGACGATCTGTCACTCCAAGACCCGCGACCTGAAGTCGATCTGCCTCACCGCCGATATCATCATCGTAGCTGCCGGATGCCCGAAGTTACTGACGGCAGACATGGTGAAAGAAGGGGTGACTATTATTGACGTAGGTATCAACCGCGTGGACGGTAAACTCGTGGGAGACGTCGATTTTGAAAACGTAGCACCCAAAGCCGCCTATATAACCCCCGTACCCGGTGGCGTAGGTCCGATGACGATCGTAAGCCTATTGCAGAATACGCTGCAGGCGTATGAGTGTAAGGTGTAAGGTGTAAGGTGTAAGGTGTAAGGTGTAAGGTGTAAGGTGTAAGGTGTAAGGTGAAAGATGAACATTCTCGATAAAATAGACGGATTAGAGGCGAAGTTCCATGAGGTGAGTCTGTTGATTACGGACCCTGCGGTGATAGCCGATCAGGCGCGGTATGTGCGTCTGAATCGTGACTATCACGATTTGGAGCGTGTGTTAGAATGCGCCCATCGTTATAAGAAAGCGGTGACGGACCTGCAGGATGCGAAGGACTTGTTCTTCAATGAGTCCGACCCGGAGATGAAGGAGATGGCGAAAGCGGAGATCGATGAACTCGAGCCGCAGATACCTAAACTGGAAGAGGAACTGAAGCTGCAGTTACTGCCGCAGGACCCGGAAGACGGAAAGAACGTGGTGATGGAGATCCGTGGCGGTACGGGAGGAGACGAGGCAGCTATCTTCGCCGGCGATCTCTTCCGTATGTACACAAAGTACTTTGAGATCAAGGGATTCAAATATAGCGTGTCTTCGTTCACCGAAGGTGCAGCCGGCGGATACAAGGAGATCATCTTCAATGTAACCGGTCAGAACGTATATGGTACGCTCAAATATGAGAGTGGCGTTCACCGTGTGCAGCGTGTACCGGTGACCGAGACCCAAGGACGCGTACATACTTCCGCCGCTACCGTAGCGGTGTTGCCCGAGGCCGATGAGTTTGAAGTGCACATCAACGAAGGGGAAATCAAATGGGAGACCTTCCGTTCCGGCGGTGCGGGTGGACAGAACGTCAATAAGGTGGAGTCCGGTGTGCGGTTGCGTTATAACTGGAAAAATCCCAACACGGGCGAAGTGCAGGAGATACTGATCGAGTGTACCGAGACGCGTGACCAACCGAAGAACAAAGAGCGTGCTCTCTCGCGCCTGCGTACGCAGATATATGATAAGGAGCATCAGAAATATATCGATGACATCGCTGCCCGACGTAAGACGATGGTCTCGACCGGTGACCGAAGTGCGAAGATCCGCACGTATAACTACCCGCAGGGACGTATCACCGACCATCGTATCGGTTATACGGTCTATAACCTCGCGGCCTTCATGGACGGCGATATACAAGGCGTGATCGATGCGCTGCAAGTAGCCGAAAACGCAGAACGACTCAAAGAGAGTGAGTTGTGATTGGTGGTTGGTAAATGGTAATTCAATAAAACCTTTCTAGGCGGAGGCCGCTCTTCCCGTTCCGTCGGGAAGACGCTCCGGGTAATTGGTGATTGGTAAATGTATTTATTTTATTGTCCGGATATTGAAACGAAGCAGACGCTTTCTGAAGAAGAGAGCGGACACTGCGTGCGGGTGCTACGCTACAGCGTAGGGGATGAGATCTTGATTACAGACGGAAAGGGTACGACCTATACGGCACGTATCACCAATCCGCATCCGAAGCATTGTGATTTTGAGATTATAAGCCGCGAGAAACAACAACCGCATCACGCTTTTCACCTGCACATCGCTATCGCGCCGACCAAGAATATCGAGCGCCTGGAATGGGCCATCGAGAAATGCGTAGAGATTGGTGTAGATGAGATCACGCCGCTCTTATGCCGTTTCTCAGAGCGCAAACAGTTGCGTACGGATCGCTTAGAGAAAATCATCCTCTCTGCTGCCAAACAAAGTTTGACACCTTACTTACCTGTGCTGCATGAGTTAACACCGTACGATGACTTTATTCGCGAACAAGCCGCTAAAGACCAACAATGCTTCATCGCGCATTGTTACAAAGAGGATAAACGGGTACTGAAAAACGAGATAGAGCGGGGTAGAGACGTGCTGGTGCTGATTGGTCCCGAAGGTGATTTCAGTGAACAGGAAGTGGCGGATGCTCTGGCAGCCGGTTTTATTCCGGTCAGTTTAGGAAACAGTCGTCTGCGCACGGAGACAGCCGGTGTGGTAGCATGCCATACGGCGGTACTCGTGAACGAGTGATGGTGAGTGGTAATTGGTGATTGGTAATTGGTGATTGGTGATTGGTGATTGGTGATTGGTGATTGGTAATTGGTGATTGGTAATTGGTAATTGGTGAATGTAGATTTTTACATATTAGAATGGATCAACGGGCATTATGCGGACTGGTTGGACACGGTGATGTGGACGATCAGTTGGCCGACGACCTGGATTCCGCTGTATGTGGTGCTGTTGGGGCTATTGGCCTGGCGTTACCGTAGTATCGAGTCGATGGCGTTGATCATTCTGGGACTCGTGTTAGCAGTTGGCCTGAGTGATTTCACTTGCAGCGGTATCCTCAAACCTTTGGTTTGTCGGTTACGTCCCACGCATGAACCGGCGATTGGTCCGATGCACTTAGTGAACGGATATGTAGGCGGATTATACGGATTTTGCAGCAGTCATGCCGCCAACACGATGGCAATCGGTTTGCTCTTCAGTCTGCTGTTCCGCAATAAAATAGCTACCTCATGTATGATGACATGGGTAGCTTTGAACTGCTATAGTCGAATGTACGAAGGGGCACACTATCCGACGGATATCATGGCCGGTCTTCTGATTGGATCTCTATGGTCTGTTCTGATTTGGCTGGCATTAACGCGTTGGTGCCACGTGGACGCCTCGGCAACTCCGCAGGGTGGTTCATAAAGCGCTCAAACTCCTCCGGCGTCAACAGCACCCGGAGTTCATTATAAATAGCTTGCATACGCTCCATGTTTTCGGCACGGGAAAGACCCTTCTGACGATAACGAGCGTACTTAAGATGCATCTTATAAATCGTGTCAATACGCACAGAGTCTTTGATTTCGAGTTCGCGCACCAGTCGTCTCGTTTGACTTAAGGCCTCCTCCTCGGGAGTGCGTTGAGGTCGATTAGCGATGGGATCTTGCGCCCATAACATACCCCCCAAAAGGGTACAGAACAGAAAAAGAGATAATTTTTTAATCATACACCAAATTAGCGGGTAAAACTCAATAATTTCACTACAAAAATTATGCCAAATAACGCCTTTAAAATAGCCTCGCGTCTATATTTCTCGCAACAGGGTAAAGAGCGCACTTCCCGACCGGCCGTTCGGGTGGCTTTGGCAGGTATGATTGTGGGTGTAGTGGTGATGATTCTGACGATCTGTATTGTGGTCGGTTTTAAACAGACTATCACGCAGAAAGTAGCGGGTTTCGGAGCGCATATTCAGGTCGTTTCGTTCGATAATAACAACACCTATGATCTGCAACCAATCGAGGTGAGTGACAGCTTGCTGACCCAATTGGGTAGTTATGAGCATGTAGTGGCTGTCGCACCGTTTATCACCAAACCAGGCATGCTGAAGACCGACAGTGCGTTCAAAGGGATCGTGTTGAAGGGTACCGACTATTGGGATTTCTTTGCCCGCAATATTGTGGAAGGTGCGCTGCCGGCGAAACCGCAAGAGGTGCTAATCTCTCGTGTCGCTGCTAACCGTTTACAGCTCCATGTAGGGGAGGCGATCACGGGTTATTTTGTGGACGAATCGGATGTACGAGCACGTCGTTTTTCCATCTCCGGAATATACGATACAGGCTTTTTGCAGTTTGATGACTTATTTGTACTGACACCGCTCGAAACGGCGCGAAGACTACAATCGTGGAATTTGAATACCTATTCGGGAGTGGAAATCCTCATTGATGATATAAAAAATCTAGATGAGACGGCAGACGAAATTTACTTCGCGGTAGTGAACAAACTGGACGAAAACGGGTACAAAGCGTACTTCGTGGAGACCCTGCAGGACCAGAACCCGGCGATCTTCTCTTGGTTGGATTTGTTGGATATGAATGTGGTGGTGATCATCGTGCTGATGTTGCTTGTGGCCGGTTTTAATATCGTCTCGGGTTTGATTATCTTGATACTGGATGGAATTCAGTTAATCGGTACTTTAAAAGCTTTAGGCGCAGACAACCGTTTCGTGCGTCGGATATTCCTCATTCAGGCGGCCCTGCTGATCGGCAAAGGGGTACTATGGGGCAATATCATCGGTTTAGCTTTAGCTGCCCTGCAGTATTTCGGTCATATCGTGCCGTTGGAAGCTGCTACGTATTACGTAGATGCGGTACCTATTGCGTTTGCATGGACCTGGATCATCGTGCTGAACGCTTTGACGATAGGTCTGTCCCTGTTGATTCTGCTGCTGCCATCGATGATTATTACAAAGATTAATCCGGCACGTGTAATGCATTTTGAGTAATGAAACTGCAGACGACTGTAGATATCAAGCCTTCAAAATGGCAAATCGGGTATGAGGATAAAATCCTCCTGCTGGGTTCGTGTTTCTCGGACGAGATAGGTGCGCAGATGATGCAGCGCCACTTATCTGTGACCTGTAATCCCTTCGGTACACTCTATAACCCGCTTTCTATTGCGCAGGCCATGCAGATGAAAGAGCTGCCGGAATTGGTGCAGCACGAGGGTCTCTGGCACTCTATGGCGCATCACGGTTCGTTCTCTCGTGCGGATAAGTCCGAAGCGGAACTGGCTATTCGGCAATCCATCGAGACGATGCAACAAGCCATCCAAGAAGCGACAGTTGTCATCATTACCTTCGGTACAGCCTGGGTTTATGAGATGAAGGATGAAGGGTTTCCTGTTACGGGTTGCGGGGTAGTAGGCAATTGCCATAAGTTACCGGAGAGTTGTTTTACCAGAAGACGTCTGACAGTAGAGGAGATTGTTGCGGTATGGCAACCCATCTTGCAGCAATATCCTGATAAACACTGGCTCTTTACCGTTTCTCCGATTCGTCATATCAAAGACGGTTTGCATGAGAACCAGTTGAGCAAAGCAACTTTGTTGCTGGCGATAGAAGAACTTCGAACTCAGCATCCGGAAGTCAGTTATTTCCCGTCGTACGAAATTCTATTGGACGAACTGCGCGATTATCGTTTCTTTGCCGATGATCTGGTGCATCCTTCAAGTCTGGCGGTGAACTATATCTGGGAGCGGTTTGCAGCTACGTTCTGCAGCCCTCAAACGCAGAATGAGATGGTGCTTGAGCATAAGCGTTGGAAGCAATCGCAACACATTCCTTTGCATTAAGCAAAGATTTTTCACTTTTTATTTGCGTATATCAAAAATTTTTACTACCTTTGCGGCGTCTTAGTATGTGCGTATGAAATTGCTGTGCATTATACTCGCCGTGATGTCTTGGGTCGTGGAATCCAAGAATTCGGTAAGCTGCCAGGGTACTCCTCCGGAGTCTTGTTCTGCGCACTATTCCTGTTCTTATCAAAAAGGCACCGTTCGTGCGAACGATGTAGCGACGCTTCAATTGACGTCCCTGGGGGGTATCACCATCGAGGGCGTAGAGGTGTATATGCGTTCGAATAAGAGTGCCGGTGCGGGTGTGCTGACCTTGAAAGTGAATGGGCAGACAGTAGTTACTAAGTCGGGTACGTTCAAGGATTGGACCGGCGATTACGATAACGAGAATTTTCACACAATTCCGCTGCTTTCGACGGCTGTGGCCGGAGCGCAGGAGATGGAGATTCGATTGGAAGGTATCGAGAACTCACTATATATCGAGAAATACGTCATCTCCTACACGCCTGTTGCGCCGCGCACGGTGACTTTGTTTTACGGCGCACGTGAATGGGAACAGTTAACTGAAGCGCAGGGTGGGGCCGGTGTTGTTCTGCCGTTGGTATCGGACACAGCGAACTGGTATTTTGCGGGTTGGAGTGATTCGGATTTCGGTTCCAGCACATCAAAATCCCACACGCTCTATGCGGCCGGTGAACGGTTCTATCCTTCTGCGGACTGCAGCCTCTGGGCTGTCTTCGCTTGGCAACCGCTGAAGGAAAAAGGGTATTTGATAGATTTGCAGTCAGGTACGTATCTGTATGTGAATAGCACGAGTAACCAAGCCTTGAGTGGTGTACCGTTGGAGGGCAAGATGGCTGCAGCGGATGTGGATAACAAAAACCTAAACTTGCATTATTATGTGCATTTTACTGACGCACAGACGGCTTATATCACGCATGTAGCGACCGGTACCCCGATAGGATATTCGGGCACGGAGATGGCTGCTACGGCTTCTGCCTGGCAGGTATATCACGAAGGTGACCAGACCCTGTTCTATATGACGTACGAAAACAAGACCTATGTCCTCTGGCTGAATATTCAAGACAAAACGGAAACTACTACTTATGCCGGTTTGTTGCCTGCTACGCCGGGCACTTCTCCGATGCACCTGCAGTACGTTCAGACGACCGACGAGAATTATTATACCTGTCATCCCGAGTGGGCGCAGGGAATGGATCGTACAGCCGAAGACCAGAGTGGAGTGCAAGATAAGGCACGGTTTTTGATGCATCTCGGTCAATATGACTTGCTATTGATTAACGGACAAAAAATGATTCATCAACGATGAGACTATTACTGATATTATCTGTTTTATCCGGAATCCTATCCGGAGAGTATAATGCGAAAACGCTTTCTTCTGCAGAGCAGGACAGTATCTTAACTGCTCTCTGTCCTGTCGTAGAAGAGGAGGGTGTGAGCACCCGTTATCGCTTGGAGAAAGAGAATGAAGAGCAGTTGTTCCGTCGTTCTCAAGTAGCCGATTGGTATATCTTTGATACCCAGAAGAACAAACGCAAAGCACTTGGCAAAGGTTTGCAATTAGGTCAAGTTCGCGATGCGAAGATGAGTCCGAACGGACGATATGTAGCGTTCGCCAAAGACAACAACCTCTATATTCATAAATTGGATTTCGGTACAGAGGTGGCGGTGACGAAGGATGAGAACCCGGATATCATCAATGGTGTAGCCGATTGGTTGTACGAAGAAGAGTTCGGAACAACCGCGCTTTTCGCTTGGAGTCCCGACTCGAAGATGTTAGCGTTTGTGCGTCTGGACGAGACCGAAGTGCCCACGTTTTCGTGGGATGTATATGGTGATACCCAATACCCGACGAGCGAGAGTCTACGCTATCCGAAAGCGGGTTGTAAGAATGCCAAAGCTTCGGTGTGCGTCTATGATGTGGCGGCGAAAACGATTGTGACGATGCAGGTGAACTCCGAGAAAGCGGACGTCTATTTCCCTCGTCTGAGATGGTATAATGCCACCACACTCTTTGTGCAGCGGGTGAATAGGGACCAGAATAAGATGGAGATCTTCTCTTGTAATGCCAAATCGACGGTTTCCTATCCCTGGTACAGCGAGGAAAGTAAGCAATACTTCGTGGATTACAGTCTGTTTGACCAGTGGATATGGTTGAGCGACGGTAAGATGATCGTCTTGAGCGAACAGGAGGGTTGGCGTCGGGCGTATCTGTATGGTAGCGATGGTGTCAAGACCCGTGCTCTGACGCCGGAAGGTATCGATGTGACGGCACTCTATGCTGCGGATGAGAAAGCGCAGATCCTGTATTATCAGGCGGCTCCGATTCCGGCTATCCGACAAATCTACGGTGTGAGTCTGAAAGCCGGTGCGACTCCTGTTCAGATTTCCGAAGGCGAAGGCATGCACAGTGCCCGTTTTTCACACGATGCACACTATATGATCGAATGTTATCAGTCGTTCCAGACACCGAATACCTATACGCTGTATAAGGCCGAGAAAGGGAAATGGAAAAAAGAACGGGTACTGGAGGATAATAAAGCTCTGCGTGAGGCATGGCAGGCAAACCAATTACCGGAGCCTCAGTTGATGACTATTCCGAATGGCAAAGGGCAAGAGTTGGAGGCTATGCTGATGTTACCCAATTCCCATTTGACTCAATCTCCCCTCGTTGTGATGCATTATAGTGGTCCTGCAAGTCAGCGCGTGCTTAACAGATGGCGTAAACGTTTTGAGTACGCTTTGGTGGAGGCCGGCTATGCCGTGTTGATCGTGGACCCGAGGGGTAGTGACTGCAAGGGTAGAGCATGGCGGAATGAGACCTATATGAGTCTGGGAGTGAAAGAGGCAGAGGACTTGATTGCTGCAGCGAAAGCTATCGGTGAACGGGAGGATATCGATGCGAACCGTATAGCCTTGATGGGATGGAGTTACGGCGGCTATCAGACACTGATGACGATGAGTCAGAAGGGACATCCGTTTAAAGCGGGTGTGGCTATTGCGCCGGTGACCGATTGGAAACTGTATGACAGTGCGTACACGGAGCGTTATATGCGTCGTCCGCAGGTGAATGCACGCGGTTATAAGGAAGCGTCGTTGCTCCCCAGAGCGAAGGACCTGACAGGACAGGTGCTCATTATTCACGGTACAGGGGACGATAACGTACACGTGCAGCAGACGATGCAATATATCGATGCGTTAGTGCAAGCCGATAAGGATTTTGAGATGCAACTCTATCCGGACGACAATCATTTCCTCAAGAAAGGCAATAACTCCATACATATGCATAAAAGAGTGCTTCGTTTTTTTGAGCAAAACCTATAATTAGAAATTTTAATTTCATTTAAAATAAATACTATGAGTACAAAACAATCTAATTCTTTGCGAATTATCACGATCATTGCCATGATGTTTCTTTATGCGATGATTGCATTTGTGACGAACCTGGCGGCTCCGGTGGGTAAGATCTGGGAGCAGACGTTCGAGGGGAGCGCGCATGCTGGTGTAATGGGCATGATGGGTAACTTCTGTAATTTCCTAGCCTATTTGATCATGGGTATTCCTGCTGGTAATTTCTTGGCTAAGAAGGGCTACAAGAAAACTGCGCTGACAGCTATTTTCCTTGGATTTATTGGTATTGCAATCCAGTGGTTGAGCGGAGTGTTTGACAGTTTCTTTGTTTATCTGTTCGGTGCGTTACTTGGCGGTTTCTGCGTATGTATGCTGAACACGGTAGTTAACCCTATGTTGAACCTCCTTGGTGGTGGAGGAAAGAGAGGAAACCAATTGAACATGGTTGGCGGTACATTAAACTCGCTCTCCGGTTCGTTAACGCCGATGCTTGTTGGTGCGCTCGTTGGTCAGAGTCTCGAAGGGAAATCAATTGATAACGTGAATGTTGTGCTGTATATTGCAATGGCTGTCTTTGCGATTATTTATCTTGTGATCCGTCTGACTCCGCTTGCTGAGCCTGCCGGTGCCGGACAGACAGTAGTGTACGAGCGTTCGCCTTGGGCTTTTCGTCATTTGACGTTAGGCGTGATCGCAATCTTCTTCTATGTCGGCGTTGAGGTGGGCATTCCTGCTACGTTGATTAGTTATTTGAAACCGATGGTAGGTTTTGCAGCTGCCGGATTTATTGCCGGTCGATACTGGCTGTTGATGCTCATCGGCCGTTTTATCGGCTCGGCAATTGGCGGTAAAGTTAGCAGCCGCACGATGGTGATTTGTGTCTCTGTTGTGGCGATCGGATTGATGGCGGCCGCTATGGCAATAGGTGATAGCATCATGGTTAAGACCTTTGCGCAAGGCGAAGTGATTGAAGTTCCGTTGGCATCCACCCTTTTGGTTCTCTGTGGTTTGTGTACCTCAGTTATGTGGGGATCTATCTTCAATATGGCAACAGAGGGACTTGGTAAATATACTGCTAAGGCTTCCGGTATCTTCATGATGATGGTCGTCGGAGGTGGTATAGTTCCGTTGGTTCAGAGTTCAATTGCAGACCATCTCTTGAGTTATATCGTACCTATCATCGGCGTAGCGTACATCCTCTTCTACGCCCTTTGGGGAAGCAAAAACGTAAATAAAGACATTAAAATCGATTAATAACATGAAAAAGTATGCTTTAGGTATCGACTTGGGCGGAACGGGCACCAAGTTCGGTTTGGTAAACGAAGACGGACAGGTTCTTCGCAGTAATTCAATCCCGACGCAGCAATATCCGGATATTGACGAGTATTGCGATGTGCTGTGCGACGGACTCAAGCGTCTGGTGGCAGACGAAGGGCTTGAACTCTCCGATATAGTGGGTATCGGCTGTGGTGCGCCGAATGCGAATTTCTATTCGGGTTGTATCGAACAGGCTCCGAACCTTCCGTGGAAGGGTGTAGTACCGTTCGCTAAACTCATCAGCGAGCGTATGGGTGTAAAATGCACGATCACCAACGACGCTAACGCAGCGGCGCAGGGTGAGATGATCTACGGCTCTGCACGCGGTATGAAGAACTTCATCGTCATCACGCTCGGTACCGGTGTAGGTTCGGGTATTGTGATCGACGGTAAGTTGCTCTACGGACACGACGGTTTTGCCGGTGAGTTGGGTCACTGCAAGATCGATCATAGCGGTAACGGACGTCTCTGCGGTTGTGGTCAAAAAGGTTGTATCGAGGCTTATGCTTCGGCTACAGGCGTGGCACGTACGGCCAAAGAGATTGTTACTTCTACCACCCAGCCGACCTTACTGCGCCAAGTAGCAGACATCAATAACATCACCTCCAAAGATGTATTTGATGCCGCAGAGAAGGGTGATCTGGTAGCGAAGGAGATCTTTGATTACACCGGTCGTCTGTTAGGAGAGAAACTGGCTGACTTCGTTCATTTCTCCAGCCCGGAGGCAATCATCCTCTTTGGTGGTCTTACCAAATCCGGTCACTGGATTATGGATCCGATTCGTGAGGCGCTTGATGCAAACCTGATGCCTATATGGAAGGGTAAGATCCCTGTATCGATCTCCGTTCTCAAAGACAGCGACGCCGCTATCCTCGGTGCTTCTTCACTGGCTTGGTAAAACTACGCGATATATGGCAAGCACTTTACCCGTATGGTGTATTCCGTACGGGTAAAGATGTTTACCTGACCTTTGATGACGGCCCTATACCGGAAGTAACACCAAAAGTGTTAGCCATCCTGGATAAGTACGGCATTAAGGCCACATTCTTCATGGTAGGAGAGAATATTGACAAGCATCCTGAAGTGTTTGCTCAGGTGTTGGCAGCCGATCATTCTATCGCTAATCACACCTATAATCACCTCAAAGGATGGAAGACAAGTTTCGGTGAATACATGGCGAATGTGGAAAAATGGGAAGAAGCTGTGTCTCGTAATATGCCCCATGGCTATCCTGCTCCGGTTCTAAACCGGTTCAGGCCGCCTTACGGCAAAGCGACGCTTCGTCAACGGAGGGCGCTGCATAAGAGAGGGTACCGGTTGATTTATTGGGATATCTTAACGCGCGATTATGATGCGTCGGTGACTCCAAAGGCGATGCTGCAGTTAATACAACGGGAGACACGCCCGGGCAGTATCATCAATTTTCACGACTCGTTGAAGTCAAACGAGCGGATGTTAGAAGTGCTACCACAAGCCATCGAATGGCTGCAAGCGCAGGGCTATACGCTGCGCACGTTAAATAGTTAAGATGGTTTTACTACGTAAAACATTATATGTTGTTTTTGCGGCGATGCTGCTGGCGAGTTGTGCTAACAGGGGCATCGGTCCGCAAGGGGGTCCAAAAGACTCCATCCCTCCTGTTCCCTTGAAGTCGGAGCCGGAGATAGGTGTGCTGGAATGGAAAGGAAAACGCATCGAGGTGACCTTCGATGAGTATATCCAACTCGATAATATCGCGGCGAATATGATGATGTCGCCGCCTCAACAAAATCCACCGGACGTCAAAGCGCGCGGTAAACGACTGATCATACAGTTTCAGGACTCGCTGCGCGATAGCACGACCTATACGATTGATTTCGGAAACGCGGTGTGTGACTTCCGCGAGAAAGTGCCGCTACACGGCTATTCGTTTTATTTCTCTACCTGGTCGGAGATAGATACCCTCGAGACGATGGGCTATGTCTATGACGCCGAGACGCTCAACCCGTTGTCGGGTATTACCGTAGGTATTCATACAGATCCATCGGATACAGCCTTTGTGAAGCATCCGTTTACACGCATCGCCAAGACTGATTCGGTCGGTTTCTTCCGCATTGGTAATGTGCATGCAGGTACGTATCGTTTGTATGCCGTGGAAGATATCAGCCGTGACTATCGATTAACGGTGGGTGAGGCATTGGCTTTCACGCAAGAACCGATATCTGTCTATCCGGTAGTTCGCGATACCACGGATACAGTCCCGTATGTCGGACCGCTCTCAACACTCTTCCTTTTTAAGGAACAGCAGCAGAAACTCTATCTGCAGCGTACCTTGCGCGATGAGCAACATAGGGTAGTGCTCCTCTTCTCTTCGGCTCCGGACAGCTTGCCGTCTATTCGTCCGTTAATAGACACGCTGCATCATCATGTGCAGTATTCCACCAAGGGTGATACGGTGACTATATGGCTGACGGACAGCACGTCCATCGGTATAGACTCTCTGTTCTTCGAGGCACGATATCGTCAGACCGATTCATTGAATCACCTCGAGTGGTACACCGATACGCTGCGTGCTATCTGGCGAGCACCCCGAATGACGGCGAAGATGCAGGAAGCGCAGGACCGTAAGAACCGCAATAGACGGTTGGAACTGAAATGCAATGCGCGCAAAGATTTTGAGGTATATGATACTTTGCAGTTGGTGTCCACGACGCCTCTGCGCGACATTGATACAGCGGCGATTGCTATCTATGAGCGGGTGGATACTACGCGAAAGAGTGTTCCGTTTACGTTCGCTCCGTATGATTCGTTAACGGTGTGCCTACGTTTCATCGCGCCGCTCGAACCGGCCAAAGAATACGAGTTGCACTTGGATAGCGGTGCCCTGCACGACGTCTATGGTATCACACATATCGATGCCAACTACGCGCTGCAGGTGAAGGCCAACTCCGATTACGCGACGCTGAATGTGAAGATCACGCCCTTTGACCCGAATGCCCGTATACAACTGCTCAATAACAAAGATAAAGTGCTTCGCGAACTGCCAGCTGCGGAAGAGGGTGCTTTCTTCGAGTACCTCAAGGCGGATACCTATTATCTGCGTCTGTACATCGATAGCAATGGCGATGGGAAATGGACAACCGGTTCATGGGAGGAGCATCGCCAACCCGAAGAAGTGTATTATTTCCCGGGGAAGGTACAAACGAAGTCAAACTGGGACTTTGAGGAAGTATGGGATTATACGGCCAAACCGCGTATGGAGGCCAAACCCAAAGAGTTGATTAAGGCTTCTTCTAAGAAGAAATAAACATGAAACGGCGGGTCTTTGACTATAGCTTTCTGGCCATCGGTCTTTTGGTGCAGGTAATCACGTTTTGGATAGCGAACCGCTATCTGACGACGACGAATCATCAGCCTTGGCTGTCTCTGTTAAGCGGCTGTCTGGGTATCTGTTCCGTCTGTCTGGCCTCGCAGGGTAATATTCTCACCTATGCGTTCGGCTTTGCGCAGGTAGGTACCTATATGATACTGGTCATCGCGAATCGTCTCTTGGGCCAGGTTGCTCTTAATGTCTTCTATCTCATCACGATGGTCTATGGCGTGTACGTCTGGCGTCAACGTCTGCACGAGAACACCCGCACGGTTACTCCGCGTCGTTTGTCTCTCCGCGCGATCCTTCCCATCGGAGTGGGTATGCTTCTTTTCTCGGCCTTAGCCGGGTGGGGGTTAAGCACATGGACCGGCAATCCACAACCGTACTTGGATGCATTTACATCAATACCTGCACTTGTGGCGCAGGTATTGATGATTCTTGCTTTCCGCGAACATTGGTTCATTTGGCTCGCGGTAGATATATTAAACGTGATTCTTTGGCTGCGGGTAGGGGACTATTGCATGGCCGCGCAGTATATCTTCTGGTGCGCTAACTGCATCTACGGTCTTCGCCGCTGGAAGTCCATCGCTTCGGAGGCCTAATCGCTTCTTATTTGCGGGCAGACGCTGTCTGCTCATTCGGCATTTTCAGCGAATAGAGGATGGCTTCAATCTGTCTCAACGCATTCCGTTTCTTTTGACCCGCTGCATAGAGGAAAGCTTCGGCCGTCACGACACGTCCGTTCACTTGATCCAAACGGGTGAGACTGACGAACGGACCACCCATCGCTTCACCGTCCAGTATCTTCCAAAGCCCTCTGGTCTCCACGGCATAGAAACCTCCTACGCTGTCGCGCAGAGCCGCTACACTGCGAGAAACAGGCGGGAAATGTTTGAATTCCGTACCCATATGGCTACCAGGCACTTGTGCTGTGATTAACTTTCCCAACACCGCATCACGCGTCGCAATAATAGCGACATTACTGAATTGCTCTTGCGAGGTATACGGATAACTGTAGACCACGATATCTTTGCGCATCGGACCTTTGTTGTTGCAGCACCAGATTACATCCACCGAGTCAATCTGCTCATTTTTGATGAGGATAAAATCTTCCGGCACAAGCAGATCATAACCCTGTTTCTTCAAGGCCATTCGAACCTCTTTACTGGTGCTTACCCGATAAAACTGCAATTGACGAGCCAATTCTTCCCGCACAAACCAATCACGAATCACCTCGCCGTGATCCTTCCAATAACTCAAAAACTGCTCCTCATTCGGCGCTTGAATACGGATATACGCTTGCGGTTTGGACCACACGTTGCGGGAGTTGAGCACCTTAATCTGGGTGTATTTCTGCGGATTGATATCGATATAGAGAATATTTCGAGTCGCTTTGAGCAGGTCGTCAAACTGGCCGGCCGTCACATGCGAAACCGTGAAATAGGGCTCCATCTGGGGTAAACCGTACATGTCACCGCCCATCGTCTCACACACCGCGGCTTTCACCGAGGCATCGCTGACAATAAGACACTCATAGATACTACCGGTCGCAGAAGTAAGCAGACGCTCACCCGAATTACTGCAACCCAACAGCGCGAGGGCTGCTAAAATGAAAAGGCTGATTTTTTTCATTGCAATAAGATTTTCGCTGCAAAATTACAATAAATTTCTTAAATTTGCAAAAAAGTCTTCAAAAAATTTGTATATTTCCAAAAAAAGTAGTAATTTTGCGCCAAAATTAATCAATCTTAATCCATCTAATACTTACTTAGTATGATTTTATCTACTGACTACATCTTCCTCACCGACGAGAAGGAAGGCTTTCGTATCTGCCGTGAGACGCGTACTACGTCTACTACTACGATGACCATTCTATATGTTGAAAAAGGATATATGGATGTCTATTTTCACGAGAAGATGCTCCGCATTAATGCTGGAGATATGTTTGTTCGTATCCCCGATCCGAATCATAAATTAGGTCCGTATGAGTTATCGGAAGATCTGGAATTCAAGCAGATTACCGTCGGCGCGGAAATCTTTGAGAAAATTATGTTTGATCACCTGCGCGTGGAGCCGAATTGGTACGCAAAGCAGGAGTATGTTAAGGAGCATCCTATCTTTCCTCTGAACCCGGTAAGCAAGGAGTTCTTCCTCGTTTATTTCAAGCTTTTGACCTTACAGCTGGAGGATCGGCCGACGCAATATCGCTTGCAGATCCTGAATATGATCGCACGTGGCGGTACGATGGAGATGCTCAACTATTTGGATAAGTTAGCTGTTATTCCTAAGTTAGGAAAGGGACGTCTGTCCGTTAACCAGAGCGATTACACCTTCCTTGAGTTCACGCGCCTGTTGCACCAATATCCGCACGAGCGCGAGGTACAGTGGTACGCAGAGAAACTCAAAATCACGCCGAAATACCTGTCGGAGATTTGCAAAGCACGTAGCGGTAAGTCCGCAAGTGAATGGATTGCCGAGGTGACGGTAGCGGAGTTGAGGCATCTCTTGCGCGACACGACGATGCCAATTCGCGAGATTGCCCGCGTGATGGAGTTCCCGAATGCCAGTTTCTTCTGCCAATACACTAAGAAACATACGGGTCTCACTCCAAATCATTTCCGAAAAGAGAAGAAAGCATAAGAAAGGCTGCCAACCGGCAGCCTTTCTTATTGTCTCATCCGTTCTTACCATGCGAAGAGCGGGTGTTGCGTCATTTCACGATTTACTTCGGCGCGCACCGAAGCGATCACTGCTTCGCTCGTCGGATCTTGCAGCACGCGGTCGATCAACTCTACGATCCATGGCATCTTGTCCTCTTTCAGACCGCGAGTCGTGATGGCCGGAGTACCGAAACGAAGACCACTGGTCTGGAAAGCCGAACGGCTATCGAACGGCACCATGTTTTTATTGGTCGTGATGTCCGCGCTCACCAAAGCCTGCTCCGCTACTTTACCGGTCAACTCCGGGAATTTCGTGCGCAAGTCAATCAGCATCGAGTGGTTGTCTGTTCCGCCACTGATCACTTTATATCCCTTGTCCATGAAGGCTTGTGCCATCACGGCGGCATTGATCTTCACTTGCTTCTGATAGGTCTTGAAATCCTCCGTCAACGCCTCGCCGAAAGCAACTGCCTTAGCTGCAATCACGTGCTCTAACGGTCCACCTTGCGTGCCCGGGAAGACAGCGGAGTCGAGTAGGGCACTCATCTTCTTGATCTCACCCTTCGGCGTGGTCTTGCCCCAAGGATTATCGAAGTCTTTACCCATCAGAATCACACCTCCACGCGGACCACGAAGTGTCTTGTGCGTCGTGCTGGTAACGATGTGCGCATATTTCAACGGATTATCGAGCAAACCGGCTGCAATCAGTCCTGCTGGGTGTGCCATGTCGACCATGAAGATCGCACCGATCTCATCCGCCACACGACGAATACGGGCATAATCCCATTCACGACTATACGCACTTGCACCCGCAATAATCAGTTTCGGCTTGTGTGTGCGTGCCTTCAACTCCAGATCATCATAGTTGACACGACCTGTCGCTTCGTCCAGATCATAACCGATAGCGTTGAACATCAAACCACTGAAATTAACGGCTGAACCGTGGCTCAGGTGACCACCGTGACTGAGGTTCAAACCCATGAACGTATCGCCGGCCTTCAGACAAGCCATAAACACGGCCATGTTGGCCTGCGCACCCGAGTGCGGTTGCACGTTCACATACTCCGCGTCATACAGCTTTTTCAGACGATCACGGGCGATATTCTCTGCAATATCCACTACCTCACAACCTCCATAATAGCGGTGTCCCGGATAGCCCTCCGCGTACTTATTAGTCAGCACGCTGCCCATGGCTTCCATCACTTGGTCACTCACGAAGTTTTCACTTGCGATTAACTCAATTCCTTTGGTCTGACGTTCGCGTTCGCGGCGGATCACGTCAAAAATCTCATTGTCTCGATTCATGTGTTTTTAACGATTGGCAATATACGATTTAAAATAGCAAAGGGGAACTGGATGTTCCCCTTGAGCCACTTCCCGGACTCGAACCGGGGACCTACGCATTACGAATGCGTTGCTCTACCAACTGAGCCAAAGTGGCAAAAGCGGGTGCAAAAGTACTGCTTTTTTTTGATATACGCAAATTTTTTAGCAAATATTTTGCATAATTGGTATAATTTTTGTACTTTTGCAGCCGGAAATGAAACGTTTTGCCTTCATAGTACTCCTTTTTGCCTGCATCTCCCACATGCATGCCCAGACGCACACGCGCACTTACAACGAGAATATCCGTACACTGCGTGTGGAGCGGCAGGTGCTGCTCCTGGAGAATGGTATCGTGGATGGTTCGAATCCCGAGAACACGCTGCATATATCGTTCGATGAAATGAGCCACGACGTGCATTTCTATACCTATACAGTAGAGATGCTCCATAGCAATCTTTTGAGCAATGAGTATCTGCAGGGCTTCACGACGCGCGATATAACGGAGTATGACCACTCCATGAACACCAGTCGCGAATATACCCACTATCGTTTTGATTTTCCTAACGAGGACATGGCCCTCACGCAAAGCGGCGACTATCAGTTGACCATCTATGAAGACGGCAATCCAGACAATCGCATCGCTCAAGTGCAGTTCCGTGTAGTAGACCCGCTCGTGAAGATCGATGCGCGCGTGCGCACGAATACAGATAAGGAATTTAATGGCCGTTATCAGCAGGTGGACATCGATGTCAATACTTCGGCGCTCGATATCCGAGATCCGAAGGAAATACGCATCGTTGTAACGCAAAATAACCGCAAGGACAATGCGGTGTATCTCTCGCAACCTACGTTTGTTGAACCCAACCGTCTGCGTTATATCAATCAGCAAGCGCTCATCTTCGAAGCCGGTAACGAGTACCATCATTTCGATGCGTTCTCCTGTTTCTATGCCGGCTATGGTATCGACCGCGTCTATCATGAGATGGGCGACTATAATGCACTGCTTTTCCCGAACGAAGTGGCAAAAGGGGAGTATATCCATGAGTTCGACTCGGATGGCCGCTTTGTTGTGAATGCGGAGCGCACGAACGACAGCGACACCGAAGCCGAATATATGTGGGTGCATTGGACGCTTCCTGTGGAGAAACCTTGGCTGGATGGAGCGCTCTATATCGGCGGCGATATCTTCGAAAATGAACTCTCCCTGCGCAATAGAATGCAATACGATGCCGAAGCAAAATGCTACTGGCTCACAGCCCTTGTAAAACAAGGCGGTTATGATTATCAGTATTGGTTCTCGGGCAAAGGAACGCAAAACAAAACTACCACCCAACGTGTGGATGGTAGTTATTGGCAAACCGAAAATGAATACGCTGTATATGTTTACTGGCGTCCTTTCGGTGCTCGCCACGATCGCTTAGTCGGCGTCAAAGTCTTCAAAAGTAATTAACTTCTTCGCAACTTTTATCCGGGCCTCCGGATGCTATCCGGCCGCATGGCTATCTGCCTCCGGATGCTATCCGGCCGCATGGCTATCTGCCTCCGGACGCTGTCTGGTTAATCATCTATTCTAATAAACGCACCGCGTTTATCGAAAATCAGGTCGAGTTTATTATTTAACTCTACCTCCTGCTTCATCGTCTCGTACTTGTACTCTGTGATGGTTGCATTCGGGAAGGTCCTCTGTACGTACTCTTTGATTTTTGCAGGTACAAAGACGCTGTCGATACCCATTTTGTTGCTTACTCCGATCAAACCGGCTTTCTCATCCAATTCAATCTTCGTACCATCGTCGATGGAGAACGTGTAATGATAATGACGGCCGATTCCTTTCTCACTCGTGATGAATTGAATCTGCTCCGTTTCGAAGTTCTTATGAATCTCTTCCTGTACGATCTTCGGCAGAGCATCAAAAGCAATCGGTTGTTTACCGCGTGCCGACACTGTGAGACATACCATGCTCAACAGTGCAATAAATGCAAATTTCTTCATTCTTATGTTGATTTTATATTCTTTCTAATTAAGCAAGTCTTGCCTTAATTGCCTTACTCTCAGCCTCATAGCCCGGTTTGTCGAGCAAAGCAAACATATTCTTCTTATATGCCTCTACACCCGGCTGATTGAACGGATTAACGTCCAGTACATAGCCCGAGATACCGCAACCGCGCTCGAAGAAATAGATGAATTGACCGATGTTATACTCGTCGATTTTCTCGAAGGTAATATGAATATTGGGCACACCGCCGTCTACGTGAGCGAGCTGCGTACCTAATTCAGCCATCTTATTTACCTCATCTACACGCTTACCTGCCAAGAAATTCAAACCGTCCAGGTTTTCCTCGTCCGTCGGAACGAACACTTTCTTGTTGGCTTTCTCGATCGAGATAACGGTCTCGAAGATCGTACGCTCGCCGTCCTGAATCCACTGACCCATTGAATGCAGATCGGTCGTAAAGTCAACGGAAGCCGGGAAAATACCCTTATGATCCTTACCTTCGCTCTCACCGTACAATTGTTTCCACCACTCGCTGAAGTAGTGCAACTTCGGGTTGAAGTTCACGAGGATCTCGATCTTCTTTCCGCTGCGATAGAGGGCGTTACGAATAGCGGCATACTGGCAAGCCGGGTTCTCCGCGTATTTCACGCTTACATCCGTCGCTTTCTCCATGTCTTGCGCACCCTTTACCAGCGCTTTGATGTCACCGCCTGCTACAGCAATAGGCAGCAGACCAACAGGCGTCAGAACAGAGAAACGACCACCTACATTATCCGGAATAACGAAGGTCTTGTAGCCCTCTTTGGTAGACAAACTGCGTAAAGCACCTTTTGCGCGGTCGGTAACAGCAACAATACGATGTTTGGCCTCTTCTTTGCCTACTTGCTTCTCCAGCATCGTCTTCAACAGACGGAAAGCCAGAGCGGTCTCGGTCGTCGTTCCGGACTTCGAGATATTGATGATACCAAACTGCTTGTCAGCCAGGAACTCCATCAACTCAGCCAGATAGTCCTCACCGATATTGTTTCCTGCGTATACTACGTACGGGTTCTTGCGATCCTTGGCTACAAACGCATCGAATGCCGAAGCCAAAGCCTCATTCACCGCGCGCGCACCGAGGTACGAACCTCCGATTCCTGCTACGATCACTACTTCGCAGCGTTTACGCAATTCATCTGCACAGGCTTGCACTTCTGCCAGGAAAGCATCGGTGATAGAGGAGGGGAGATGAACCCAACCGATGTAGTCATTTCCGGCACCCTTTCCGTTCTCTAACAGTTGGTTTGCAGCCTCTGTGGCTGACTCTAATTGTTTTAATGCATCAGCTTTAACAAAGCTCGCTGCATTCTTTAAACAGATTTGCATATTATTGTAATTTAGTTGTTAATGACTTAATAATAAGTTTCGCTTTCTGGCGGTTATAAAGTATCTCATACATCGCATCGACAATAGGCAGCGACACTTTGATGCGTTGATTTGCCTCATAAATGGCCTTGGTCCCGTAGAAACCCTCGGCTATCATCTCCATCTCCATTTGGGCCGCTTTCACCGAGTATCCGAGACCCAACATCTGACCGAATTGACGGTTCCTGCTGAACTGCGAATAGCCGGTCACCAGCACGTCGCCCAGATAGCCCGATGCCGTGATGTCACGAGGCACATTACTCATGGCCGTAGCAAAACGCTGAATCTCCTGAATAGCATTCGACAGCAGCACTGCCTGGAAGTTATCGCCATAGTGCAGCGCCTGACACATGCCAGCCGCGATAGCATAGATATTTTTCATCACAGAACTGTATTCCAGCCCGATGACATCGCTCGAAATCGTGGTGTGCACATAGGCTGTCTGGAATAGTTTCGACCATACCTCCGCGTTCTGACGGTTCTCGCAACCGATCGTCAAATAACTGAGTCGTTCCAAGGCAATCTCCTCGGCGTGACACGGACCTGCAATCACACCTAATTGGTCAAACGAGATACCAAAACGGTTGTGAAGATAGTCGGTAATAATGACGTTTTCATCGGGAATCATTCCCTTTACAGCCGAGATAACGACCTTATGCGTCATGTCGCGACGAATCTTGTTCAATGTCTGCTTTACATAAGGAGAAGGAATAGCCAAAATCAGCACATCCGACTGAGCTACTGTCTGATTGATGTCCGCCGAAAAATGAATACGGCTCACATCAAACTCTGCGGCTCCTAAATACGAAGGGTTCTTTCCGGTCGAGATAAACTCATCAATCACCTCTTGACGGCGAATGAACCAGTTGATCTCACTTTGGTTTTGCATCACAATTTTTGCCAAAGCCGTCGCCCAGGAACCTGAACCCAATATAGCAATTTTTCTATACATAGAAATTACCAATTCTAATTAACTTCCGGCTTCATCGTCGGGAATAACAATACTTCTTGAATGGTCGGCTGACCGGTCATAAACATCGCCAAACGGTCGATACCAATACCGATACCCGACGTAGGAGGCATACCGTATTCCAGCGCGCGCATAAAGTCGTGGTCAATTACCATAGCCTCGTCGTCACCCTTGTCGGCCAACTTCATCTGCTCCACAAAGCGGTTGTATTGGTCGATCGGGTCATTTAACTCGCTATAGGCGTTCGCCAACTCCTTGCCGTTCACCATCAACTCAAAACGCTCGGTCAATCCGGGCTTCGAGCGGTGCATCTTCGTCAACGGACTCATCTCAACCGGATAATCCGTGATAAAGGTCGGTTGAATGAACGTACCTTCGCACGTCTCGCCGAAGATCTCATCAATCAACTTACCCTTACCCATATGTTCCGTATCTTCTACACCTAATTTCTTCGCCTCTGCACGAATAGCATCCTCGTCCATCGAAGCCAAGTCCAAACCCGTCTTCTCTTTGATAGCATCCAAAATCGGCAGACGACGATACGGTGCTTTGAAATCCACTTCGTGATCACCGATCTGCACCTTCGTGCTACCGTTCACAGCAATCGCAATCTTCTCCAATAACTGCTCCGTGAAACTCATCATCCAGTTGTAGTCCTTGTATTGCACGTACAACTCCATGCAGGTGAACTCGGGGTTATGGTTGCGGTCCATTCCTTCGTTGCGGAAGTTACGGCCGATCTCATAAACACCCTCGAAACCGCCTACAATAAGGCGCTTCAAGTACAACTCCGTCGCAATACGCAGGTACATATCTACGTCTAAAGAGTTATGATGCGTGATAAACGGACGGGCACTCGCTCCGCCAGCAATCTGCTGAAGAATAGGGGTCTCAACCTCGGTATAGCCTGCCTCGTCAAATACTTGACGCATGGTACGTAAGATGGCTGCACGCTTCAGGAACGTATCCTTCACGCCCTCATTTACGACCAAATCCACATAGCGCTGACGATAACGTTGCTCCGGATCATTAAAGCCGTCATAAGCCACACCGTCTTTGTATTTCACAATAGGCAGCGGCTTCAGACTCTTGGCCAAAACCGTTAACTTTTTCGCGTGCACGGAAATCTCACCCATCTGAGTACGGAAAACGAAACCTTCAATGCCGATGAAATCGCCAATATCCAGCAGTTTCTTAAATACTACATTGTACATCTGCTGCTCCACAGTCAATCCACCATTTGCACCATTAGCACCATTTGTACCATTTGCACCATTTGTACCATTAGCACCATTTGTACCATTTGCACCATTAGCACCATTAGCACCATTTGTACCATTAGCACCATTTGTACTATTTGTACTATTTGTACCATTTGTACCATTTGTACCATTTGTACTATTCGCCTCCGGAACCGGCGCTTGTATATCATCGCGGCTCACGTATACCTGAATACGACCCTTCGAGTCCTGAATCTCGATAAACGAAGCCTTTCCCATGATACGCTTGCTCATCAGACGTCCGGCAATTCGTACTTCGTCACCCGTGTGCCAAATACGTTCACCATTGGCATTATTGAGCGAAGCGCTCATTTCACCATTGGCATCATTGAGCGAAGCGCTCATTTCACCATTATCCACAAATCCAGCCTTTATATCTGTGGAGTACCCGGTCACTTCATACTCCGCCGCAGGGTAGGGATCGATACCCATATCACGCATCGTCTGCAAACTCTGACGGCGTACAATTTCTTGTTCACTTAATTCCATTATAATGTCTTAATTTCTTAATTTTGTTACAAAATTATCGTTTTTTGCGCATAACAACGCAATTTCGGGGCAAAGGTACAACTTTTTTTTTACATATGCAAGCGCGCACGAACATTTTTTGTAAAAACAACAAAAATGAACAATTATTCTTAAAAATCGAAATAATGCCCGGTAAGTATCCGGTTGATATCAAACCGTAGGGTAACCATAGTATAACCATAAGATAGCCATATGATAAAATGCATGTTTTTGCAAAAGTGTAACATATACTATATATATACTATGTATATATATACATTTTGATGTTTAAAATAAATTTGCGTATGTCGAAAAAAAATTGTAATTTTGTGCGCAAATTTTGCAAATTTGGATGATTATGGATAAACAAACTCAAGCGTACGTAGACAGCTTCATGGCTGATCTCAAAGCAAAGAATCCTGGTGAAAAAGAATTTCACCAAGCGGTACAAGAAGTAATAGAATCGGTTGCACCGATGATCATGGCATATCCTTACCTGCGCGAGCAGAAAGTAATGGAGCGTATCGTTGAACCCGAGCGTGTCATCATGTTCCGAGTTCCTTGGATGGACGATCAAGGTGAGGTGCAAATCAACCGCGGTTTCCGCATCCAGATGAATAGCGCCATAGGTCCGTATAAGGGTGGTATACGTTTTCACGCATCGGTAAACCTCTCTATCATGAAGTTCCTCGCGTTTGAGCAGACCTTCAAGAATGCCCTTACAACTTTGCCGATGGGCGGTGCCAAGGGAGGATCGGACTTCTCGCCGCGTGGAAAATCAGACGCCGAAGTGATGCGTTTCTGCCAGAGTTTTATGACCGAACTCCAACGTCATATTGGCGCTGACACAGACGTTCCTGCCGGAGATATCGGCGTCGGAGGTCGTGAAATCGGTTATATGTTCGGTCAATACAAGCGCTTGCGCGACGAGTTCACGGGCACCCTTACCGGTAAAGGTCAACAATGGGGTGGTTCGCTCATGCGTCCTGAAGCTACTGGCTATGGAGCTTGTTACTTCGCTGAAGCCATGCTGGCTACACGTGGCGAGTCATTCGATGGCAAGAAGGTCTGCATCTCCGGAGCAGGAAATGTAGCGCAGTTTGCGGCACAAAAAGCCATGCGTCTCGGTGCAAAAGTACTCACGCTCAGCGACTCCGACGGTTTCATCTACGATCCGGAAGGATTGAACGAAGAGAAGATGACATACGTGTTCGAACTCAAGAATGTCCGTCGCGGTCGTATCAAAGAGTACGCTACTAAATATCCGCAGGCCCAATATTTCCCGGGTGAGCGTCCTTGGCGCATTCCTTGTGACATCGCCATGCCGTGTGCTACCCAGAACGAGATAGAGAAAGCCGATGCAGAGAACCTGCTCAAGAACGGTTGTTTCTGCGTTACAGAAGGAGCAAACATGCCTTCTACACCGGAAGCGATCGCCCTCTTCCAAAATGCTAAGATCCTTTACAGCCCCGGTAAGGCATCCAATGCCGGTGGTGTGGCTACTTCCGGTTTGGAAATGACACAAAACTCTATGCGTCTGAAATGGACAGCCGAGGAAGTGGACCTGCGTTTACGTACGATTATGGCTGACATCCACGCTGCCTGCCTCAAATATGGTACAGAAGAAGACGGTTATATCAACTACGTCAAAGGAGCCAACATCGCCGGCTTTATGAAAGTGGCTAATGCCATGGTCGAGCAGGGATTAGTTTAATACCTGTTGATTCGTCGAATGGAAAGTAACTATACATCGTTGATGGAGAAGCGCGTGAAGCGAATTCTACTCGTGTGCAACAACTACGATAGCTTTGCACTCGAGGAGGATGGTCGTATCGACGTGCAAATCGCGCAGGAGTATGCGGAATTGAACCTCTCGAATCCGCCTTCTATCACCCGTGCGGAGACCACGAAAGAGGCCTTAGCAATCATTGAGGAACGCAAAGCGGCCCCTAAACTTCCCTTTGACCTCATTCTTACCATGTATAGCGTGGGGGAACTCGATGTGTTTGACTTTGCCAAAGAGGCAAAAAAACTGATGCCGGAATGTCCGATCGTGCTGCTTTCCTCGTTCAGTAAAGAAATTTATAATCGTATCGAACAGCACGACCGCTCAGACATAGACTATTTCTTCAACTGGAATAACTCTACCGACCTCATCATCGCGATTATCAAACTGATTGAGGACCGTATGAACGCGCCGCACGATATCATCGAAGAAGGAGTGAGGGCGATATTGTTGGTTGAAGACAGCGTCCGTTATTACTCAACCTACCTGCCGCTCCTTTACAAATTGGTGCTCCAACAGAACCAGATAGCGATTCGTGATGCCCTGAACGAGAAGCAGCAGTTACTTCGTAAAAGAGCGCGTCCAAAGGTACTTTTGGCTACTTGTTATGACGAAGCTCTCGAGACCTATCGCCGTTATGAGAAGAATATCATAGGCGTCATTTCCGATATCGGTTTTGTCTTGCATAAAGGCGATCCGTCCAGCACGGAGAAATTAGACGCAGGTATCGATTTATGCCGATTAATTCGGCAAGAAAACCCCACGATGCCTTTCCTCATGCAGAGTTCGCAAGAATCCATGCGCTCTATTGCCAAGCAACTGAAAGTGGGCTTTGTGGTCAAGACCTCGAAGACCCTCACGCAGGAATTGAGCGCATACATTGAGCGGGAGTTCGGCTTTGGTGATTTCGTGGCAATAGATCCCCGTTCTGGCAAAGAAATTGCGCGTGCAAGCGACTTAGAAGCCTTTGAACGCGTGATATCCACCATTTCATCGGCTGCTTTCCGTCGGTTAAGTGATAACAACTATTTATCGAAATGGCTCTTTGCACGTGGTCTGTTCGCAATAGGCAGACATGTGCAGAAACTGCAGATTCAGGACGAGACGGATATTGAAAATATCCGACAAACTAACATACGCCTAATTCACGACTACCGTATCAACCAAGCGTTGGGTGTTGTAGCGCGTTATTCGCCCCAGACTTACAATGACACGATCTGGTTTGCCCGTTGTGGCGACGGAGCGATGGGAGGAAAGGGTAGAGGACTCGCTTTCTTGAATCATACGTTGCAGAAACACGATTTGTACGACCACTGGCCGCAATTGCGTGTGTTAGTACCCCGTACAATGGTCATAACGACTGAATATTTCGACCGTTTCATTCACGATAACGGCCTGCAATATGTGATTAATGCCGATCTCACGGACGAAGAGATTCTCTCCGAGTTCGTTGCAGCGATGTTACCGGTAGATTTGCGCGAAGCCCTGCGTCATTTCATACAAGTGACGCAAAAACCGCTGGCTATTCGTTCGTCCAGTAAACTGGAAGACAGTTATTACCAGCCTTTTGCAGGGGTGTACAGTACCTACATGATCCCGCACACCGAGAATGAAGACCAACAATTGCGATTGCTCAGCAAAGCCATCAAATCGGTTTATGCCAGCGTTTATTTCGCCGCGGCACGTGGATATATCACGTCAACGGGAAATGTGATTAGCGAAGAGAAAATGGCCATCGTTCTGCAAGAAGTAAGCGGTGAAACCGAAGGAAACTACTATTTCCCGGTCATCTCAGGTGTCGCACGGAGTGTCAATTTCTATCCGGTGGGCAAAGAAAAACCTAAAGACGGTATTGTCAAACTCGCCTACGGATTAGGTAAAGTCGTTGTGGATGGAGAACAAGTGCTTCGTTTCTCACCAAAATATCCGAAGAACGTGCTCCAAACCTCTACGGTCGATTTGGCGATGCGCGAGACCCAGCAATCCATGCTGGCCTTGTCGCTTAGTCCGGAGAAATTCAAGACTTCTATAGACGATGCAGTCAACTTGGAACGATTCGCTATCCATGAGTGCGATCAGTTTGAGAGCTTAAAGATGATCGCTTCTACCTACGATCGCGAAAACATGCGCATCGTGGATTCCTGTTATCCCAACGGACCACGTATCGTCACTTTTGCACCGCAATTGAAGTTCAACACATTCCCCATAGCGGAAATCATCCGCACTTTATTGGATGTCGCGCAGCAGGAGATCAAAACACCCGTGGAGATTGAGTTTGCTGTGAACTTGGAGAGCGACCCGCAGATCTTCCATGTGCTCCAGATACGTCCTATCTCAGCCGATAGCTTAACGGCGAAAGTGGATTGGAATACAGTCGATGAAACCGGAGCTTTTCTTAAATCCGGAAATGCCTTAGGAGTCGGAGACATTGAGGATGTACGCGATATCATCTATCTGCGCCGCGATACCTTCGATATTTTGCGTACGCGCGAAATGGCACAAACAATACGGCAGTGGAATAATGTTATGCGTCAGGAAGGACGCTCGTTCCTCCTCATCGGTTACGGCCGTTGGGGATCGCAGATACCTACACTTGGAGTCCCTGTGCAGTGGAGCGATATCAGCGAGGCTAAAGCCATTGCAGAGTGCAGTTTGGAGAACTTCCGAATAGAACCCTCGCAAGGAAGCCATTTCTTCCAAAACCTCACTTCCTTCAATGTCGGCTATATGAATATTGATCCCTGGGCTCGCATGGATGATCAATACGATGAATCCGTATTAAATGCCCTGCCAGCAGTAGAAGAAACAGACCTCGTTCGACATGTCCGCTTGGAGAAGCCTCTCAAAATGGTGGTAGACGGTTTTGCGAACAAAGGTATCATAAAATTGTAGAAAAAATCAATACTATATGACACTATTACTACAGATTATTACACTCATCGGTTCCGTTGCGATGTTGATGTACGGAATGAAGGTAATGAGTGAAGGCCTGCAGAAAATGGCGGGTAGTAAACTGAGCAATGTGCTCGGCACAATGACTACCAATCGTTTCTCGGGCGTACTGACCGGTGCTGGAATTACCGCGGCTGTGCAGTCCTCTACGGCTACAACGGTCATGACGGTCAGCTTCGTTTCAGCGGGCATCCTTAGTCTTTCACAGGCTATCTCAGTTATTATGGGTGCCAACATCGGAACGACTCTCACAGCATGGATCATGGTGCTTGGAGGCGGTTCATTCGACATGAGATTGGTGGTATATGCTACTATCGTCTTAGCGGTAGCACTCATATACACCAAGAAAAATGCGAACTTAGGCGACTTCCTGATCGGTCTCTCCTTGATGCTCCTGGGCTTGACTACCTTGAAGATCAACGCCACTGAGATGAAGTTGGATGAGATAGATGCGGTACGGAATTTCTTTGATGCCACATCCAGTTGGGGCTACGGCAGTTATTTCCTCTACCTCTTCGTCGGTGGTATATTGACCTTCGCTGTGCAGTCTTCAGCCGCGATCATGGCCATCACAATGACCCTCTGTTCTGTAGGTGTTTTACCGATTGATATGGGTATTTCGCTCGTCTTGGGCGAGAATATCGGTACAACGATCACGTCCAATATTGTAGCCTTGTCGGCTTCTATCCAGGCAAGACGTGCTGCTATGGCGCACTTGGTATTTAACCTCTTCGGTGTGATCTGGGTACTTTGTATCTTCCGTCCGTTTGTAGGTCTTGTCTGCAAACTGTGGGCTGTACCTTTCGAAGCAGGGGTACGTCCGGAAGAAGGTATCTCTCCGGAGAAACTGAGTGCTATATTGGCTACGTTCCACACCTTATTTAATGTCATCAACACCTGTATCTTAATTGGTTTTGTGAAGTATCTGGAGAAACTGGTGATCTGGATCATTCCGTCCAAACCCGAACAGAAAGATACGGACAGCCAATTGCGTTTCATCTCCGGTGGTCTTATGTCCACATCCGAGTTGTCTATCTTGCAGGCTTGGAAAGAAGTACATGTGTTTGCCGTACGTACCCAACGTATGTTAGGTATGATTCACGACTTGTATTATGAAACCGACTCAGCCCAGTTTACGAAGATATTCAGCCGCGTCGAGAAATACGAAGGTATTTGCGATCGTATGGAGTATGAGATCGCGCAATACCTCAATAATGTAGCTGATGGTCGTCTGTCCGATCAGTCCAAACACGAGGTGCATAAAATGCTTCGTATTGTTTCGGAATTGGAATCGGTCGGAGACTCGAACTACAATCTGTCCCGTTTCATCCGTCATAAGCATGAGAATAATGTGAAGTATTCGGAAGACCAGGATAAGAACGTTGAGATGATGATGTATCTCTTAAGTGGCGCAGAAGCCAAAATGGTAGAAGCCTTGGAGCACGTCAATATCTCCGAAGATGAATTCCATCAAATGACGAACATGGAGAACGAAATCAATAATTTCCGTGATGAACTCAAGATGAAGAACATGCAAGACATCACGGATAAGAAGTACGACTACTCGGTAGGTGTCAACTACATGGATATCGTTCTCGAATTGGAGAAAATGGGCGACTATATCATCAACGTAGAAGAAGCAGTTTACGAGCATAAACATGATAAATAATATCTAACATTTACAGACATGAAAAATAATATTTTAGCAGGCGCATGTATCGCCATTGGTTTGACCCTTGCCGGTCTGTTCATTTATCTGGGAATTAACAAGTTCGCTAACAAAGACCGCGCAGTAAGCGTCAAAGGTCTTAGCACACGCGAAGTAGAGGCGGATTATGCGGTTTGGCCGCTGTCCTATGCATGGAGCGGAAATGATCTACCGGCTTTGTATACACAATTGGAGAATGTCACCGCACGCGTAAAGCAACATCTCCTGTCCTTAGGTTTTGAAGAGTCCGATATCCGCCAGGGTAGTGTGTCGGTAAGCAATAACTGGGATGGATACTATGGTACGCGTCCTGAGTTCAAGTATACCGTCAGCACTTCGCTCATCGTCTCTACCGACAAAGTGCAACTGGTAGTCGCTAGCCAAGGCAAAGAGTCTTCTTTGCTTAAAGAAGGCATCATTGTTACCACGGAGAAATGGAATCTGGATTATCAGTACAATGGACTGCCGGAGTTGAAACCGTCGATGATTGAAGAGGCTACCCAAAATGCACGTGCTGTAGCGCAGAAGTTCGCGGACGATGCACAATGCTCCTTAGGCTCTATCCGTCGCGCTAGTCAGGGCCAGTTCTCCATTGAGTCGGATAATTATCAGCCTTGGGTAAAACACGTACGTGTAGTCACAACTGTAGATTATTTCTTGGAATAAGCACATGAAGAGCGGAGGCTTCTCATCGAAAGTAGGTCTTATCATTTCTCTGCGTCCTCTTGTTTGGCCTTCCGCTTATTATGACGGAGTTCCTCGTCGGTAAACGCTCTGGGAAAAGTGTATCTTGTTGCCCTGCGATGGTTGGTCCCGATTGCTATTATACTAATCTTCCTCAATAGCCTTGGGGTATTATAGATAAGAAAGAAGCATTTAAGAATAAAAATAGATATATGTTAAAAGATTCAATTCAAAATTTATTAGGTCAAGTGCGTGAAATGAACGCAGCTAACGCGGAAGAGTTGGAAGCGCTGCGTATCAAATATCTCAGTAAGAAAGGTGAGATCACGACGCTTTTCAATGAGTTCCGTACGGTGCCTGCTGAGCAGAAACGTGAACTGGGTCAGTTATTGAACCAATTACGTCAAGAGACGGAAGGACGTATTAATGAGCTACGCGAGAAACTGGCCGAAAGCCAGGAAGCCAACGCAGAAAAACTCGACCTGACGCGTACACCCGATCCGATCGCGTTAGGCACACGTCATCCTTTGTCCTTGGTAAGAGAAGAGATTATCGATATCTTCTCTCGTATTGGTTTTACCGTAGCAGAAGGACCGGAAGTAGAGGACGATAAACACGTCTATGGCATGCTGAATTTCGCACCCGAACACCCGGCGAGAGACATGCAGGATACGTTCTTTATTGAGAAAGAGATTGGGGTACAAAAACCCACAGACGTGCTGCTGCGTTCTCACACTTCTTCCGTACAGACACGTGTGATGACGAGCCAAAAACCGCCGATTCGTGTGCTTTGTCCGGGTCGTGTGTATCGTAATGAAGCCATCTCTGCCCGTGCACACTGTTTCTTCCATCAGGTAGAAGGACTCTATATTGATAAGAATGTCAGCTTTGCTGACCTGCGCGAAGCCCTGCTGTATTTTAGTAAGGAGATGTTTGGACCGGAGACCAAGATTCGTCTACGTCCGTCCTATTTCCCCTTCACAGAACCCAGCGCTGAGATGGATATCAGTTGTAATATCTGTGGTGGTAAGGGCTGCTCGTTCTGTAAGAACACCGGTTGGGTGGAGATTCTTGGATGCGGAATGGTGGACCCGAATGTGTTGGAATCTTGTGGTATAGATAGCAAAGAATATAGCGGATATGCCTTTGGAATGGGTGTGGAACGTATTACCAACCTCAAGTACCGAGTAAAAGACCTCCGCTTGTTCTCTGAAAACGATGTCCGTTTCTTGAAACAGTTTGAGAGCTGTTAAGATAAACGCTCTCTTAATGTACCGGAACGGTACGCTTGAAGGAGTTGTTCGAGACTGTTAATCTGCTCGAGCAACTCTTTTCCTTTATCCGTGTCTTTAATATGCATGCGTTGTCCGCTGAAGTCCTGCAACAGGGTGCGGCTATGAATATCACTGCCGGATAAAATAGCCTGTTCCCGACTCTCAAACGACTCGTGCTCAACTAACTGAATACCATGACTGTTGTATATCAGCGTATAGCCGGCAATACCTGTTTTCTCTTGATAAGGCTTTGAGAAGCCTCCGTCAATTACAAATCGCTTGCCATTCGCGCGAATCGGAGTCTCTCCTTTTATAGTGCGCACGGGCACGTGACCGTTGATGATTCGTCCCGTTGTAGGATCTAAACCGAACTCTTTCAAAATAGCTTCACATACCTTCTCGTCATCCGATAAAGTGAAATAGGCTCCCTTTTTCTCCTCTTGCGGTGCCTTGTCTGCAATAAAGTAGCGTTCGAAGGTAGTCATCTTATCCTTGTTATACAGCGGCGAGAATTCTCCCTCCCAAAGATAAAGCAGATAGTCCAGTGCATTTTGCTTGGTTTGACCAACACCATAATAGGCCTGCCGAATAATCTCATCCGTGCGGTCCATAAGCGCCTTGCCGGACACGCGTTTACCAAACACTTCCGCCTCGGAGAACGATCCGTCGGCATTTAATGGAATAGCCGCATGGTAGAGTAGGAAGCCGTTACGAACCAAATAGAGTGATCCATGTTCATATAACAAGCGCAAATGACGCTGCATTTTCTCGCTCTTGCGGAAAGAACGCGCTAACTGCTTCATCAGATCCAACTCGTATTGACTCAACTCATACGGCTGTTCGGAATCTATAGTCGGTAGATTGGTATCCGTTAACGGATAGGTCTTGCCCTCTAACGTAATTGTACCTGCCTTGAAATCAATCTTATCCAACAGCGCACGGTGATCCATGTGCCATTCAGGATGACGAAGAACCGTTTGACCTTCTAACTTAAACTGGATGATCGATATCGCTTTGTGCATCTTGGCCATCAGCTGTGCCGAACGGGTCAGACGCGGATTGTTCTCAAAATCTTTCGTCTGCCAGATTGTACACGGGTCATCCCCGTACACCGTCATCGCAAAGTTAGCTAATGGCAATAAGTTGATACCATAACCCTCTTCGAGGGTTTCAATATTGGCATAACGGATACTGACGCGCAGCACCGTAGCAATCAAAGCCCAGTTACCGGCCATCGCACCCATCCATTCGATATCGTGATTACCCCATTGGATATCGTAATCGCGCACCGTGGAGAGCACATCCAATATCTTAGCTGCACCCGAACCTCTATCGAAGATATCGCCTACGATATGAAGCGTATCAATGGTCAGCGAGTGAATCAGGTAACTGATGACAATAATTAATTGATCCGCACAGCCGGTCTCAATAATGGCATCAATGATCGCATTATAGTAGGTCTGTCTGTCTTTTTGCTCCAGACGTGACTCATGCAGCAATTCGCGGATGATATATGCGTACTGAGGCAGCAGCAGTTTCTCCACTTTAGAGCGACTGTACTTGATCGTAACCGCGCGTGCAATATCTACTACCTGATGCAAGCGTGTACGATACCAATCCTCCAGCGTCTTCAATTCGCAAATCTGTGAATTAAGACTGATAATACCATCTACTTGCTCGCCCGCATAAAAGCGTTTGATAATCTCTATGCGCTCATCCGGATAATAGATAAGCGCACAGAGAGCCCGTTTCTCTTCCTCCGCCATGGTGTCGCCATATACCTCGTCCACTTTCCTGCGTACTACTCCCGAGGCATTCTTAATCATATGAATGAAGGCCATCGATGCACCATGAAGGTCACTCACGAAATGTTCGGTACCTTTGGGCAAAGATAGAATAGCACGAAGATTGATTAACTCCGTGATAACAGCTTGCGCATTCGGGAATTTCTCGCTCAGTAGGCGAAGATAACGTTCGTCAGTCATAGGGCGGGGGAAAGAATGGTTTTATCCGTTTTTACGACGTTCTAATTGAGTCTCAAGTGCATTCAGACACGCATCAATACCTTCTTCAAAGGTATCAGCCGTCTTCTCTGCAAATAAGCCTGCAATACGAATCTTTACTTCTTTGTTCAGATTGGTCTGCGGCTTTACTACCGACATACGAATCTCTACTTTGTCATCGCCGTTGAGGTGACGCTCAAAACGATTCATTTTCTTCTCGATAAACTGCTCCAGTTTGTCTGCCATTTCGAAATTTACGGCATTAATGGTCAAGTTCATAGTACTTAAAATTTAATGGGTTATTGAAATTTGTTGCAAAAATACAAAATAATTTTGATATATGCAAAAAAAAGTGTAACTTTGCAGCGATTTTTACGAAAATAATAAGAACTATCTGGATATGAAGGTAAACTATTTGGAGTCCCGGCATATTGGACTCAGGTCGGAAGACGAGAAAAAGATGCTTGAGGCGATCGGCGCAGAGTCAATAGAGGCTTTGGTGCGCGAAACAATGCCGGCAGATATCTTGCTGCCGGAATCCATTGATTTGGATGAACCCTATACGGAGCAGAAGATGCTGGACATCGCCGAGATGAGTCTGGCGGACAACGCCCCTGCTCGCTCGTATATCGGTCGCGGATGGTATGGGGCAATTACCCCTGCCGTCATTCGTCGTAATATCCTCGAGAACCCGGTTTGGTATACCTCGTATACCCCGTACCAGGCTGAGGTCAGTCAAGGCCGTTTGGAGGCATTGTTTGTATTCCAAACGATGATTAGCGACCTCACCGGGCTGCCTCTGGCTAACTGCTCGCTGCTCGATGAAGCAACCGCAGCAGCGGAGTCCGTCACGATGATGCGTAATTTGCGTTCACGCGACCAGATTAAAGTGAACGTACGGAAAATCTTTGTGGATGAGAAAATCTGGCCGAATACCTTATCTGTTTTGCGCACACGCGCGAAAGGACAAGATATCGAGATCGTTACCGGTAGTTATGCCGATTTTACGCCTTCTGCAGAGTTCTTTGGAGCACTCGTTCAGTGGCCCAATAGCGATGGCTCTATCGAGGAATACGATGCCTTTATCGAGGATTGCCATGCCGCCGGATTGAAAGTGACGGTTGTGGCGGATCTCATGGCTTTGGCGCTGCTCAAACCGCTTGATGCAGATATTATGTGCGGTACTGCCCAGCGTTTTGGTTTGCCGATGGGCTTTGGTGGACCTACTGCCGGTTATATGGCTACGCGCGATGAGTATAAACGCGATATGCCGGGTCGAATTATAGGTCTTAGCAAAGATAAATACGAGCGTCCGGCGTATCGCTTGGCTTTGCAGACACGCGAGCAACATATCAAACGCGAGAAGGCCACATCGAATATCTGTACAGCAGAGGCCTTGTCCGCCATGATGGCAGGTATGTATGGCGTTTATCACGGCGCGGAAGGTATTCGTGAAATTGCGGAGGGTATTCATGCCAAAGCTGCTTACCTGAGCGAGATGCTGCAGGCTTACGGATACACCCAAGAGAACGCGGAGTTCTTCGATACCCTGAAGATTACTGCAAGCGAAGCTGGAGAGAACTGGATAAATAACTTGCGTGAGAAGGCTGAAGACCTCGGTGTAAACCTCTATTATGACCCGCAAGGGTGGGTTGGCCTCTCGATCGACGAGACGGTTGATATCGATGACATGAATGATCTGATTGAACTCTTTGCAGAGGCTTCGGGTAATGTGCCGCAATACGAGGAGTCCGATGAGGCGTTTGAAGGTCTCTGGGCAATCGAGGAGAACCGTGTGCGCGAAGTGGACTATCTGCAAGCGCCGGTCTTCCAACTCTATCATACAGAGACGGAACTGATGCGCTATCTCAAGCGCTTGGACCGCAAAGATATCTCCCTAGCAACCTCGATGATCCCTCTGGGCAGCTGTACGATGAAGCTTAACCCGGCTGCAGCTATGATTCCTATCACTTTCAGTGGAGCCATGAACGTGCATCCTCTGGCACCGGAAGAGCAGGTAACCGGATACCTTAATATTATGGAGGAACTCCAAAGTCAACTCTGTGCGATTACCGGTTTTGATGCCTGCACCCTGCAGCCCACATCCGGTGCAGCAGGAGAATATACAGGCCTCGTAGTGATTCGCGAGTTCCTGGAGCGTCAAGGTAAATCTCAACGTAAGGTTCTTCTTATTCCTGCTTCTGCGCATGGTACGAACCCTGCTTCTTGCGTGCAGGCCGGCTTTACACCATGCGTCGTAAAATGCGATGAACAAGGAAACACCGACCTGACGGATTGGAAAGCCAAAGCGGAAGAGAACAAAGACGTTCTGGCCGGCTGTATGATTACGTATCCGTCCACGCATGGTATCTTCGAACAGGCAATTCGTGAAATGATCGCTGCTGTGCACGATAATGGTGGACTGGTTTATATGGATGGAGCCAATATGAATGCGCAGATAGGTTGGACCAATCCTGCCTTCATTGGCGCCGATGTATGCCACCTCAATCTCCATAAGTCCTTTGCTTCTCCTCACGGAGGAGGCGGACCGGGAGCCGGAGCCGTATGCTGCGTGGAGAAGATGGCGGACTGTCTGCCGAGCGAAGATCATAACCGCGTCTCGTCTGCCCTCTACGGCAACGCGAATATGGCGCTGATCTCCTGGGGCTATATCGCCATGATGGGTGCTGAGGGTTTACGCCATGCTACAGCAGCGGCTATCCTCTCTGCCAACTACATGGCGAAACGTCTGAAAGATGCCTATGGCATCGTTTATACAGGTGCTACAGGTAGAGTAGGACATGAACTGATTCTTGACTGCCGCCAATTCCATGCCATCGGCATTACCGAAGCCGATATCGCGAAGCGTCTGATGGACTATGGCTATCACGCACCTACGCTCTCTTTCCCGGTACATGGTACCTTGATGGTAGAACCTACGGAGTCTGAGTCGTTGCAAGAAATTGACCGTTTCTGTGATGTCTTATTGCAGATTCGTCAAGAGATTGCTGATATCGAATCTGGTAAAGCGGATAAGACTGATAATGTGTTAGTTAACGCGCCGCACCCTGAATACGAAGTAGTAGCCGACGAGTGGAATCACGTCTATTCGCGTCGTGAGGCCGCATACCCGACGGAGTGGGTGGCTCAGACTAAGTTCTGGTGCCCCGTAGGTCGCGTAGATAACGGCTTCGGTGACCGTAACCTTGTTGCTAAATTCTAAACAGGCATCCTGTGAGAGAGAATATAAAACAAAAGTCCAACCTCCGCGAGCATCTGAAAGAGTACAGGCGTACCTTGCCGTGGATCATGCTCAAGGAGCTGTTCATGATCGCCCTCAGTACGATCCCTTATGCCCTGACTGTGAACCAGCTGTTAGTGCC
>ONTT01000003.1 GCA_900320865.1 uncultured Bacteroidales bacterium
TCTGACGAGTGATAGGACGAGGATGATTGGGGTTGTTGGATTTGTCAATCATCAGCTTCATGTAACTGAGCACCTCGGTTGCGTTCTGCGCCTTACCCAGTGCATCATTCTCACGCCAGAACTCCGCTTTGTCAGTCACTCCGATCTCTTTGAGAAAATCGTATTCTTGCATATTCCCGGGCGCCAACGTCCCGTCAAAATCGTAGATCATCGCTACGATAGGTTTTTGTATTGTCATATAGTTGTGCATTTTATGCGTTTATATTATTCGTAATGCCGGATACGGACATCGATGCTGTCTTCAGCAAGGGCGGCTGGGATATATGATAGATCCGTGTCGCTGTAATGATACGGGAAGAGCACTTTCGGACGGATGATTTTGGCAACTTTGACCACTTGCTCCGGCGCCATCGTGTATGGCTGATTGCACGGCAAGAAAGCGATGTCGATGTCCTTGACATCTGCCATCTCAGGAATATTTTCCGTGTCGCCGGCAATGTAAATCCGCAGCCCTTCGATATTCAAGATATAACCATTGTCACGTCCTTTGGGATGGAACTGCAGATGCCCTTCTGTCGTGTTGTACGCCGGAACAGCCTCAATGGTAATCTTGTCTGTCAAAGTACGTTTGTCGCCATTCGCCATCACGATACCTTTGCCCAAGATATCGGCAGATGCTTGGTTGACAATTACTTGCGTGTAGAGCTCGTGCGACAAGTTATGAATCGCCTCCTTGTCCAAGTGGTCATGGTGTTCGTGCGTGATGAGGATGAAATCCGCCGTCGGCATGGTGGTGTAATCGATCGAACGGTTTCCGAGGTGCGAAACGGGATCGACGAAGATCTGCTTGTCACCGGCTTCAATCCATATACTGGCATGTACCAGCGCGTTGAGTTTCACACTCATGCCGTTAGATGTCCGGAACTCATCACACTCATAGACCTCTGCCTGAACGGTCTTGCCTGCCGCTTTCCACGCTTCCAAACCGCCTTGCAGCTCCACGATATGCGTATAACCCATCTTGTATAACTTGTTTCCTGCCTCATGGCTTCGACGACCACCTCTGCAATAAATAGCAACAGTCTTGGACTTATCCAACACCTGCCCGGCTTCGTCCGCAAACGCCTCGTTTTTCCAGTCGATATTCATCGCTCCCACGATATGCCCTTGCTCGTACTCTTCCGGCGTACGCACATCTACTAACTGTACGTCCGGTTCGGCGATAGCCTGTTCAAACTCATCCGGCGTCACGGTCCGATACTTCGGTGCACACGCTGCAAAAAGCATTGTGCTGATGGCAAAAAATAACTTTTTCATACTATATCAAATCGCTTACTTCTAATGGTACATAGTTAATTAAGTCCTGCGGAACGAGGCGGAGTTGCATACCGCGCTGACCGGCAGAGACGTAAATCTTCTCATGCAGCAGACAGGTCTCGTCGATGTACGACGGGAATGGTCGTTTCATACCTATCGGACAACAACCGCCACGGACATAACCGGTGAGCGGCAGCAGTTCTTTCTGCGGAATCGGTTTGCAGGACTTATTGCCACTGGCACGAGCCGCTTTCTTCAAGTCCACCTCACACGCACCCGGCACGACACATACAAAATGCTTGACCTTGTCGCCCTCAAGTACGATGGTCTTGAACACGGCATCCACGTCCTCGCCTAATTGTTCCGCCACATGCGTCGCGCTCAAGTCCGACTCATCCACGGCATATTCAATCAGTTCATACGCGATCCCTGCCGCATCGAGCAATCGACACACATTCGTTTTCTGTATCTTCTGTGCCATTAGTTAATCTCTTCCAATGCGCCGGTAAATAGTCCATATCTCAATGCCCTCTTACAAATTGCCCTTCTGGCTGGTATTCAAGGAAACAACTATCCTCCTGTTGCTCCTCGTCTATCGCTTGTTGTTGCTGCGCTATGTACTCGTCGTATGTCATAATAATTCTGTCAATCTATCTTCCCGAATAATTTTCGGCGCGCTTTTGCCTGCCAGCACAAAGACCTTCTTTCCGTCGCGATAGATATGCAGTTGCCGTGAACGGACAACAGCCGTCAGCGTCGGGTCGTTCTCTATCTGCTCACGGATAGCGCGATACTCGCCATCCGGGGCAAATAACTTCCGCTGCAAGTGCGAGCACATGTTTGTAGTGTCAATTTTCATTTCTCTTTAGTACAATAATTCGAGCGCAAAGGTACAAAAGAAATCTGACATACACAAGGATTCCACCCTAAAAACACCCTAAAAAGTGATTATCTACCCCAAAAATTGGAAAAGTGCGCAAAAATATCGCAAAACAAGCATTCAATGCTTATTTATGTAACATAATTGAGCAATATGAGTGTAGAAGACAAAATCGGTTAAATAAAATTGTCAAAAGTATACAGAAAACCATACAGATAAGTGTACAGAAAACGCCATAGAAAACGACACAGACAAAATGCCGATCAGGAAGGCAGCATCTTCTCCAAGATGTTTACCGCGGAAGTGATGTCCTCCTCAAAGCGCGTATGCTCTTTGAGAAAATCAGCCTTGCCGCCGGAGATAAGGCGCAATAACTCTTCACTCATATCATCTACGTAAGACGCGATGGCGTACTCGATGTCATCCTTCTGCCAGTCAAGCGAGGAATGAATATATACGTTCCGCTTCTGATGCAGAAAACTATACGCTATCTCTATGGCTTCTTTTGCTATCATGCGTCATAGCCGATTGGTCTAAACTGTTGCTGGTCTTCGCTCCACACGAAGCCATTTGCGAAAAGGTACTCCTTTATCTGTTCCGGTTCTTGATTAAACGCATAGCAAAGTGCTTCGAGCGAATCGAACTCTTCATCTCGCAGGAGCATGTTCACACTCGATACGAGAATCGCCGGATTTTGTGGTAAATGGTCCATGTCTTTAAATCTATATCGGGTGCAAATGTACAACTTTTTCTGAAATACGCAAGTTATGATTTTAATTGTGCTACTAATTCGTCGGAGATGTTATTGCCTAACTGACGGCATACATCCTGGCTCCAGCGTTGTGCCATGGCGATGCGTGCAGCGGAATCGTCAATGCCTTTGAGCATCGCATAGATATAACCGGCATTGAAGTTATCCCCGGCTCCCACAGTGCTTACGGTCTCTATCGGCAGAACAAGATAGCTCTCGCATCCTGCCGGCGAATAAACCCGTATCGTTCGCGCGCCATCAGTCAAGATGAGGGTGAGGCAGAACGGTCGTACACGTTCGTAGATAGCGTCCGCATCGGTTAGGTTATACAAATACCCGAAATCCTCTATTGACCCGCGGACGATATTAGCCAGCTGCATGTTCTCTTCGATATTCACCATCACTTGCGGAATATCGGCGATGTGCGTCTTTCGGAAATTGATGTCATAATACAGCCAAGCGCCCACTTCTCGTGCTTTGCGTAGCATCGAACGCACTACTGGACGGATAGCAGGATTGATGGCAAAGAACGAGCCAAAGAGCACAATATCGGAAGCTTGGATATGTGGTAACTCGCCATCCAAAGCCGCAGAGGCATGGTCTTTGTAAAAAATATTCTGTGCATCGTTGTGCTCGTCCAAAAACGCCAGGGTTATATGCGACTTGGTTCCTGCGTGGCGACGGACGAACTCATCCGACACGCCGTTCTCGCGCAGATACTGACAAGTCAGATCGCCGATATGGTCTCCTCCGACTTCCGTCACCATGACGCAAGGCACACCGGCGCGTCCTAACGATATGATACTGTTGAACGTCGATCCGCCCGGAATGGCTTTCTGCGGCTGGTTGTTCTTGAACAAGATGTCCAATACCGTTTCTCCAATACCTATAACGCGCTGTCTCATAGGAATATTCATTTTCGTTGTGCGCAAAAGGTGACGCCAAGGTACAAGATGTTATTTTCGGGAAGCATGAACCGACACATCTATCTGCTCCGCCCGGGGGATCCATTCGGAATAAATCTGTGCGGCAGTCTCGGAATCGTTGCGAGTGATCGTGTGGAGGTAGTGATAAACAGGCTCGTCTGTCTCGTTAGGCAATAAGTTCAGACGGCAGGTGAGCGTGTCGCCTAAGAAGGTCTCTTTGAGCCAATGAATAGCCAAACAACGGATCGCGTGCGCGTCCATAAAAGCTTCGTCCGCCGACTGCATGGCGATAGAGAGGTACGTTCGGTTGTTGACATGCCCGTTGAAATCCAAATTAATCGGGTTGACACGGTGCTCGATCTGTTGAAGCGGCGTACCTTCCGTCGGAAAACGGCGTTTCTTGTGGGTCTCAGATGTCACTTCCTGCAGCACGGGTATCTGCGGTTGGAAAGGCATCATCGGCGCAAGGCGGTGTGCCTCCGTGTCGAGGAGCGTCCAACAACCATATCCGTGTGCCACTTCAACTCCATCTGCTCGACGCACGCGGAATTCGGCATAGAGCCGCAACGCGCCCACTTCACTGTTCCAAACGGTCACATCAATGTCATCCGACCACAGGGCTGTTTGCTCTTCAAACCACGCGTTGAATTCCGTAATGACCCAGATGCGGTTCTGCTTGACCACATCAAAAGCAGCCAGATGCAGGCACGCCATATAGCGTGCCCAGCAATCTTGATAATAGAGCAGGACGGCGTTCGGCGTCATCCGGTAACGTGTGTCCATATCCGCTGCTGTAAGCGAATAGCGATGGGTGTATTGGTTCATTTTACCTCTTCCCAGTCAATATCCGTTACTTCACGAAGACGGTCATGCAGTTTGACGAAGCGTTTCTCCACTTTATTGACAACCGCCACTTTAACCCAGTTGCCGATACCGTCAAGGATGATACCCAGTCCGACAACCCAAGCGATAGTCTCTGCGCTCACATTCGGGTTCACGAGGCAGTACACGCCGAAGCATGAAGCCAGCACACCAAAGCAGCAGACTATCCACCAGCGGCGGAATCCGACACGCTTGAAATCAAACGAACTGATAGCGAGGTTGATGCCTTCAAACATAAGCCAGAAAGCGAAGATGAACGGCAACGCCACCATCAACGGAGCCGGATGGAAAACCATGATCGCGCCGAGGATAATCTGCAACAAAGCCGAAAGGAACATCAGTCCGCTCATGGGGATAAATCCGCGTGTAGCCGACCAAGCAGCCAGCTCTGTACAGCCGCCGAGGAAGAACATCAAACCGAATACCCAAGCCAGGCTTAACAATGTGGTTCCCGGGTAGAGGATACACATAACGCCGAGTGCTACGAGTGCTACACCCGCAATACACATCCAAATTTTAGTACTCGTTTTCATACATATAGAATTTAAAAACATACTTGCGTTTTCACTCGGAGAGAGGCAATAACAGAACATATACCCACAGACATAGAAGACCTAAAAAATCCCACATATGCAAGAAAAATCCGAGATTTTTAGTTGAAGGTAGGTTTACGCTGCTGCGCTTCGTCGAACTTCGCCTTCATCGTCGGGTTGCCGTTCGTCAGCCGTTTGATCGTAACGTCCTGCAGTTTCTTATCCGCGGCATTGAGGTTATCGCCCGATTTCACGAGGTTCTCGCGTACCTTCGTCAGGTGCGCAATCGTCTTGTCTATCTCGTCTATTGCATCCGCAAAACGCTCGTTGGCCAAGCGTACGTTGCGCCCGAAAGCGTCCTTGAAGGTCATCAGTTTCTCTTCGAAATTCGTCACGTCCACCTGCTGTGCTTTCACCAAAGCCAACTCGCGTTTGGCGTCCAAGCTCTTCTTGCTCGTTTGGCAAAGCAGCGTAATCAGCGGAATGAAGAACGACGGACGAATGACGTACATCTTCTCGAATCGATGACTCATATCGACAATACCGCCGTTATATAACTCGCTATCGGGTTCGAGCATCGACACCAGAACGGCATACTCACAGTTTTTCTTCTTGCGGTCGGCATCCAGTTTGGCAAGGAAATCTTCGTTCTTATGCTTGGTGGCGGTCTCATCGTTCTCGTTCTTCATCTCAAACATGATCGACACGTACTCCACCCCATCTTCGCTCTTGTCGCGGAAGACGAAATCGCCTTTCGTTCCCTCAACCACCTCGTTGTCTTTCTCGAAATACGCATAGGGCATCAGAGGGCGCAGCAACTGGTTAAAGAGCGTGGAGCAATGGATCTCCAGACTCTCGCCTACCATCTTCGTGCTCATGCGCAACTTCATGTCTTTGTAGTACGCAATCTGGTCCTGAGCCGCTTTCAACTGGGCATCCATCTGCGTCTTCACTTGCGCCAACTCCTGCTCTTTTTTCATATATGCCTCGGTGGCCTGCTGCCTAACCTGAGCGACCGCTAACTGCTTCGCTTGTTCGGCCTGCTGCACTTGTGCCTGCAAGGCCTGCAACTGCATCTGCAGCTGGGTCTGCGCCGCCTGTTCTTCCGCCTTACGACGAACGGCCTCCGCCTGCTCACGCACTTTCTGCGTCTGCTCCAGCTCCTGAACACGACGCGTCAACTCGCGTTCAAACTCCGCGTTCTTCACCTGACCTAACAAAGCAGCATAGTCACTCTCGTCCACCGTAAACACATTTCCGCATTTCGGACATTTCAACTCTTTCATAATTGAATCAATTTTGCGGTGCAAAAATACTGCTTTTTTTCGACATATGCAAAAATTTTTTTTCTTTTCTTGCGCATTCAAAAAAATTGTAGTAAATTTGCACCGGATTTGACTTTTCAGTCAAAAGAGTTATGAACATTCCATCGAAAGATATGCATATCCGTTACCTCGCCATATTGTTCTTATGCGTGTGGATGTTTGTCCCTATGCATGCGGAACTCATTACCGATAGTACATGGACGTTTCATCAGCCCGAAGCGCACGACCATGCCGAAGAGAATGAGATTTGGCTGAGTGCCGACCGCCCCGGTGCCGGCACCGGTTCTGAAGTATTAGGCAAAGGTTATATTCAATGGGAGGCAGGTTTTGAGGCCGCTCATATCCCGGGGTTGCACTACCTGACGCTTCCTTCTTCGCTTTTCCGTTTCGGGGTGCATAAGCGGATTGAGTTGCGGTTGGAATATGGCGGCGTATTGGCAATTCACGACTATCCGGACTCTATTCCGAGCTCTCCCGACAGCCATTTTTATACTCCATTGCCGCTTTATATAGGGGCGAAATTCCTGCTTTGCGACCATCATGGCGGTTCGCTTGACCGGAAATGGATTCCTCGTACCGCTTTGTTAGTCAATTTAGGTGTTCCGCTGACGTCCTCCATGGCTCAGATGGTACCGATATCCGGTTTGGTGGACTTACTCTTTGAACATGAAGTAACCGAGTGGTTATCGATAGGTTATGATATAGGTGCTCATTGGGAGGAATGGGCGCCGACGCCCGATATCTTCGCTTCGTTAGGAGTCAATTTTGAACCGACTGACCATTTGGGTCTGTTCCTTGAGTCATATAATATCTTCGATCCCGATGCGCTGGATTTAGCCACCGGGAAGCGATATACGCATTGCCACGTCAATCTGGATTTCGGACTCACCTATGCGGTTCATCCGCGTGTGCAACTGGACGTGAATGCCGGTTTTAATCTCTATAACTCGGCGACGGACTTGTCGGGTCCGAAAAACCATGTCTTTGTCGGTTTGGGTGTCACGTGGTTGATCCGGCACCCGTAAGAAAGCACGCGACTAGTACAAATGGGAAAGACGCAGGAGCAGATAGCGATAGAGAAAGAACGAACGCGGTTGACGAAGTTCTTTCATGAAGCATGCGCGGGATACCAACTCATCGAAGAGGGGGATCATATACTGATTGGTTTGAGCGGAGGAAAAGACTCGCTGCTGCTGACGGAGTTATTAGGCAAACGTGCACAGATATACAAGCCGCGTTTTCGCGTGACGGCCCTGCATGTGCGGGTGAAAGAACGCGATTACCATAGCGATATCTCCTATTTAGAAAACTTCTGCCGCCAAGCGAATGTGCCGCTCGTGGTGAGGGATGTGGAGATAATGAATGAAGGAGTGAAGGAGTTAACGAATGAAAGAGTGAGAGACACCAATCCGTGTTTCTTATGCGCATGGTATCGACGGAAGACGCTGTTTAACGTAGCGCAAGAGTTGGGATGCAACAAGATCGCTTTTGGTCATCATAAAGACGACATCGTACAGACGATGCTGATGAACTTGGTCTTTGCGGGTTCTTTTGCTACGATGCCGCCGATGCTGCAATTAGAGAAGATGCCGCTGCGTATCATTCGTCCGTTATGTCTGATTCCCGAAGCCGATATCATTGCTTATGCGCAGATGCGCGGGTATGAGAAGCAAAGCAAACTGTGTCCGTTTGAGCACGAGAGTGCGCGGGAGAAGGCCAAGGACCTGTTGGCGCAGATGAAGGCTCTTAACCCCGATGCGCTCAGTACGCTTTATAACGCCATGACGAATATCAAACCGGAGTATCTACCCAAGACAAAATCATAATTAATTATGTCCGCTTTATACACTATCTTATTATTACTGGCGTCGAATATATTCATGACGCTTGCCTGGTACGGGCACCTGAAGTTGCAGAGTACCGGTTTCTTTACCAATGCCACCCCGCTGATCTTTGTGATCCTGCTGTCCTGGGGTATCGCGTTTTTCGAATACTGCCTGCAAGTGCCGGCCAACCGAATCGGTTTTGAAGGCAATGGAGGACCGTTCACGCTGATGCAGTTGAAGGTGATTCAGGAAGTGATCACGCTGTTGGTCTTTGTCGGTTTCTCGGCCATTGCTTTCCATATGCAACTGCGTTGGAATCATGCCGTAGCGTGCTTGCTATTGGTAGGCGCTGTTTATTTCGTTTTCGGCTTTAAATAGTAGATAAAAAAAAACAAAAAAATGTATAATTATTAATTATACTATACCGATAAAAATAAATAAATTTCGAAAATACCAAAAATAGCATTCATCAACAGAAACACACAAAATATATTATCTTTCTTATGAGTAAGAGAATTGTTGTTTTTACGGGTGCGGGAGTGAGTGCTGAGAGTGGCTTAGGTACCTTCCGCGATTCAGACGGCTTATGGGAACATTACCGCATCGAAGATGTATGTACCCATGAAGCATGGTTGCGCAATCCGCAGTTATGCGTGGACTTCTACAACGCGCGTCGTAAGGACACCTTAGCGGCTCAACCCAATGCGGCGCATGTTGCCATCGCGAAGCTGCAGGCTGCTATCCCGGGTACGCGCGTTATCACGCAGAATATAGATGATTTACACGAGCGTGCGGGTGCGAAAGACGTAGTGCATCTGCATGGCGAGATCACCAAGTTACGCTCCGAAAATAACGAGACAGCAACCGTGCCCCTGAAAGGATGGGAACAACACTACGGTGACCGTCATCCGGACGGGTCGTTATTACGTCCGTATATCGTGTTCTTCGGCGAAGGCGTTCCGTACTTTGAAGAGGCTTGTAAGATCGCGAGTGAAGCCGATATCATGGTGGTTGTTGGTACAAGTCTGAACGTCTATCCGGCCGCTTCGTTGATTCATTATGCACCGGCTCACTGTCCGATTTACTTTGTCGATCCGGGCCAACCGGAGTTTGGTATGTGGGCCGACCGCATCACGCATATTCAGAAGAAGGCAACCGAAGGTGTGCCGGAGCTTGTGGAGAAGCTCATTGGTGATTGGTGATTTGTGATTGGTAATTGGTAATTTTTGATTTTTGATTTGGGGATGAATCCGTATATTCAATCATTGCGATTACGCACCTTACCGCTATCGGTATCGGGTATTATCTTAGGAACGGGATTGGCTGCCGCCGATTTAGGATTTCAAATTTATGATTTAAGATTTTGGTTGATTTTTGCGCTGGCTATCTGCACGACCTTGAGTCTGCAGATCCTGAGTAACCTGAGTAATGAGTTAGGCGATGCCCTCAAAGGAACGGACAGTTCGCAGCAGGAGCGCGAAGCGTACGGTTTGCAAAGCGGCACGCTGACCGAGCAATCCATCCGAAGGATGATCGGTCTTTTCATCGGTCTTTCCGTTCTCTTCGGCAGCGCTTTGGTATGGGTGGCTTTACCGCTTTGGAGTACGGCCTTCTTTGTGTTCCTCGGCTTAGGACTATTGGCGATCATCGGCGCAATGACTTATACTTTAGGCAAGCATAACTACGGCTACAAAGGTCTGGGCGATATCGGGGTGTTTCTGTTCTTCGGATTGCTGAGCACGATGGGCGCGTATTACCTGCAGACCCAGACGATGACCTATCCGATAGCGCTATGCGGCGCAGCGATCGGAATGCCGTGCGTAGGGGTGCTGAACCTGAATAACATCCGCGATATGCGCAATGACATCACGCACGGCAAACGCACCTTAGCTTCGCGTCTGGGAACGAACGGAAGTCGGATATACCATACGGCTTTGCTGGTCATCTGCCTCGCGCTGTTATGCCTCTGCGGACACTTCTGGACGCTATGCATTGTTCCCATTTGGGCATGGCATCTATGGTTCGTATGGAGCCATCACGAGAAATTGGATAAGCAAATGCCGGTGTTAATGCTAACAACGCTAGCAGTAGCGCTGTTAGCGTTAATAAGTTAAAGAGTTTATTTGTTTTTATTGCATAAAAACGTTAAAATGTGGAAAAATTGACACGATTTCTTGCACGTGTCATTTTTTTTTACTACCTTTGCAGCCGCAAAGGTTTTTGAATTATGAAAGGAATTATTTTAGCCGGAGGAAGTGCGACACGCCTGTATCCGTTGAGCAAAGCCATCAGTAAACAAATCATGCCGGTTTACGACAAGCCGATGATCTATTACCCGTTGAGTGCGCTGATGTTAGCAGGCATTCGCGAGGTGCTGGTGATCAGTACACCGCGTGACCTGCCGATGTTCGAAGAGTTGCTGGGTGACGGTTCTCGTATCGGAATGAAACTGAGTTATAAAGTGCAGTTGGTGCCGAACGGATTAGCGCAAGCATTTGTATTAGGTCGTGAGTTTCTGAATGGCGAACCGGGTTGTTTGATTTTAGGCGATAACATGTTCTACGGTCAACATTTCGGTCATATGCTGAAGGAAGCCGTAGAGACGGCAGAGCAAGGCGGAGCAGTGATCTTCGGTTACGAAGTAGCAGATCCCCGTGCGTATGGTGTGGTGGAATTCGATGCGGAAGGCAAAGTGCTGAGTCTGGAGGAGAAACCGGCAGAGCCGAAGAGTAACTACGCCGTGCCGGGATTGTATTTCTACGACGAGACCGTTTGCGAGAAAGCAGCAGGATTGAAACCCAGTGCTCGCGGTGAATACGAGATCACGGACCTGAATAAGATTTACCTGACAGAAGGTACCCTGCGCGTGAAACTCTTCAGTCGTGGTTTTGCCTGGTTAGACACCGGTAACTGCGACAGTCTGCTGGATGCAGGAAACTTCATTGCCACCATTCAGAACCGTCAAGGTTTTTACGTAAGTTGCATCGAGGAGATCGCATGGCGTAACGGCTGGATCAGCACGGAGCAGTTAGCCGCTTTGGGTAAAGAGATGAAGACGGCTTACGGTCGCTATCTGGAGCGTATCGCAGCCAAAGGCAGATGATCGCAGTCTTTATCATAGGAGGTATTCTGGTTGTCGGCGCTATCATCGCCGGGATGGTACTCTTGCATCGGAAGAAGCAAGAGCCCGTTGCGCCGAATCCACCGGAACAGACTCCGGCGGAAAGTCCCAAGCCTGCTCCTAAACCGCGTACACAAAAACCGGAACCGAAGAAAGTACGGCCGACCTTAAAGGATCGTCCGGCACCGACGGATATCTTCCTTATTCATCTGGATGCGGTGCTGGAACGAAACCTATCGAATCCGAACCTGACGGTGGAGCAACTGACCAATGAGATGACAATGGGACGAACGGTTTTCTTCATCAAACTCAAGAATCTGACCGGGATGAGTCCCGTGGAGTATATCCGCGAGACACGCATCAAGAAAGCCGCAGAGATGCTGGAGAAAGAGGACCTGACCATCATGGAGATTACCTACAAAGTAGGTATGAGCGACAGTCGCTATTTCGCCAAGTGCTTCAAGAACACGTATGGCGTCACGCCGACCGAATACAGACAGCAAGCGAAAAAACAGAAATGACAGGAAAGACCCTTGATCATATCATCATAGCGGTTATGGCAGTCCTGTTGATGGCCTGTCATCGCACAGCTCCGCAGCGCCCGAGTCAACGACTCAACGGTTCGGCTCCCGAAGCGGACTCCGCTTCCCTGGCTATCCTGACGCTGAATCAGAAATTAGCGATGTCGGCAGACGATCAGTTACTCAACCTGATGCAAGCGCAGGAGGAGCAGTATGCATTATACGAATCCAACACCTGGATGACCATTCTCGATCGGGGAGACGAAACAGAACCCACACCGCAGCTCAATGAGGAATGGACCATCCGAATGAAGATATACACGCTGGAAAAGGAATTACTGGTAGATACCGAGCAGTCCTATACGATCGGAAAAGAAGAACTGCCGGAAGGCGTGGAGAATAACCTCGGATACCTGCATCGCTACGGCAAAGCGCGACTATTAGTACCCTGGTATTCGGCGTATGGGGTAACCGGTACGAAAGAAGTAGAGCCCTACGAGAACCTGATTATTGAAATCGAATTAAAATAAACATAGATGAGAAAAGGAATTTTTGGTTGCATCCTGATCGGTATCGGCCTTCTGCTAACCGCCTGCAATGGCAATACCTACTCGCGCCTGCGCGACAAGGAGGACAAACTGATTGCGAATTATATCAGTCGAAACAACCTGCAGATTGTGACGGAAGAACCCGACATCGACCATGTATGGGGTGAGAAAGAGTTTTACAAAGTGAAAGGCTATGATAATTTCTACTTTCACCTCATCAGTCGCGGCGACTCGGTGCGCTATGACACGATCAATGCGACTCAGATTGACACCATCGACCTGAAGATTATCAGCAATGATATCATCATTGCGCGTTATAAACGATGGGCTCTCACCGAGAACGCCGACACGCTCAGTTACTGGACCACGCTGGACCAGGCTTATCCGGTGGAGTTCCACTATATGAATACCTCGGAATGCGAGATCATCGCATGGCATGAGGCAATTCGGCTGATGAAGTATCCCGATTCGCAATGCGAGATCATCGTGCCCAGTAAGTTAGGCGACTCGAATGCACAGGATTCGGTCACCCCGTATGTCTATATTCTGAAAATCAAAGTAAAACAATAAGATGAGTTTAGTGAAAAGCATCTCGGGTATCCGAGGCACTATAGGGGGGCGTGTAGGCGAAGGTCTGAACCCCGTGGATATCGTTCGTTTCACAGCAGCTTATGCGACGCAGCGTCGCGCAGCTATGCCGGAGAACAATACGATTGTGGTAGGTCGTGATGCCCGCCTGAGCGGTCCGATGGTGGAGCAAATCGTTTGCGGCACCCTGATGGGCATGGGGTATGATGTAGTGAACATCGGTTTGGCAACCACTCCGACCACCGAACTGGCCGTAACGGGTGAGAAAGCCGCCGGAGGTATCATCCTGACCGCCAGTCACAACCCCAAGCAGTGGAATGCGCTCAAACTGCTCAATGAGCACGGCGAGTTTCTGAATGACGCAGAAGGAAAAGGTGTATTAGCGATTGCTGAAGCAGAAGACTTCACGTTCGCGGAAGTAGATGCGCTCGGTCATATGACGCATAAGGACTACCTGCCCTATCATGTGCAGCAAGTGCTGAACCTGAAGTTGGTAGATGTAGAGGCGATCAAGAAACGCGGATTCACCGTAGCGATCGATTGCGTGAACTCGGTCGGAGGTCTCGCTATACCGGCTATCTTACGTGCTATAGGCGTAGAGAATATCATCGAACTGAACTGCACGCCGGATGGTCATTTCCCGCATAATCCTGAACCGCTGCCGCAACACCTGACGCAGATAAGCGACCTGCTCAAGAGCGGCAAAGCGGATGTAGGATTTGTAGTAGATCCCGATGTGGACCGTTTGGCGATTATCTGCGAGAACGGCGAGATGTTCGGCGAAGAATATACGCTGGTCAGCGTAGCCGACTATATCTTACGTCATACGCCGGGCAATACGGTAAGTAACATGAGTTCGACCCGTGCGTTAAGCGATGTAACGAAAGCGCACGGCGGAGCATACAGCGCGAGTGCGGTAGGAGAAGTGAATGTAGTAGCCGAGATGAAACGCGTAAACGCGGTTATCGGCGGCGAAGGAAACGGCGGGGTGATTTATCCGGAGTGCCACTATGGTCGTGATGCCTTGGTAGGTATTGCCCTCTTCCTCAGCCATCTGGCTCATCTGGATATGAAAGTAAGCGAACTGCGTCGTACCCTACCCGATTACTGCATCAGTAAGAACCGTATAGACCTGACCCCGGACACGGACGTAGATGCCATCCTTGCGCGCGTGAAAGAGCTCTATAAGAACAAGCGGGTGAATGACCGAGATGGAGTGAAGATCGATTTTGCGGACGGCTGGGTACACCTGCGTAAATCGAATACCGAACCTATCATTCGCGTTTATTCCGAAGCAGCTACGATGGATCACGCCAATGCACTTGCGCAGCAAGTGATTGACGTAGTGAAGAGTTGAAAGTTTAGCGTTTAGGGGGCTATCAAACGTTATTTTCTCATAGCAGGCGAGGCGTCTGGTGACCTGCATGCCGCGCAGTTGATCGAGCAGATCAAGCGATGCGAACCGAACGCCACTTTCGCCGGATTAGGCGGCGACCGCATGCACGCAGCCGGATGTCATCTGTACCAACATATGCGGAAGATGGCTTTCATGGGTTTTGCGGCTGTGCTACGTAACATGGGGCAGGTGAAGCAGAACTTCCGCATCACGGAGGAAGCCCTGCTCTTCGAACAACCGGACGTACTGATTCTGATTGACTACCCTTCTTTTAATCTGCGTATCGCTTCGTTCTGCCGCAAACATCTGCCGGGCACCCGCATCGTCTATTATATTCCACCGAAGGTATGGGCATGGAAGCGCAGACGCATCCATCAGATAGCGAAGCTATGCAATGAGGTATTAGGTATCTTTCCGTTCGAACCCGATTTCTATGCGCGTTACGGCTATCGCTGCACGTACGTCGGCAACCCTACGGCGGAAGAGATTGGTAGAGGGGATAGGTTAAAGGGGAAAGGTGAAAGGAATCAGACCATAGCTATTCTGCCGGGTAGCCGGCCGAGCGAGATCAAGCATTGCTTACCGAAGATGCTGGAAGCAGCAAGGCGTTTCCCCGACTACTCCATCACAGTCTGCGCTGCTCCGGGTATAGAGGACGAATTTTACACTCCTTATTTATCTGCGCACGAAGCGCTCACGCGCGACACGTACGCGTCCGTATGCGAGGCTTCAGCCGCTATCGTCAACTCGGGGACAGCCACCTTAGAGACCGCTTTACTGGGTTGTCCGCAAGTGGCGGTTTATCATCTGGCCTGCGCTCGCTTCATCGGGGCTATTCGGCGATTACAACCGCTTTTCTTCTCCATTAAGCATTTTACCTTAGTGAATATCCTATTGGGCAAGGAAGTGATCAAAGAATGTATCGCCAATGAGTTCACGGTGGAGAACATTGCGAACGAATTAGAGCGGATCCTGCAGGACGAAGCCCATAAAAAAGAGATGCTCGCGCAATACGAACACCTCATTTCTCTTTTAGGTTCTCAGCAAGCCTCGGTCGAGGCCGCCCGTATCATCACATCGAAACCATAAGGGCCGCTAAGATATAGGGGAACGCACCTACCAGTACTCCTTTGGCCAACCGCCATGTATCCGTCGTATAGAAGACGAACAGCAATGCCAGGTCCGGAAAGACACTGACCAGCAGCAGTTTGCTCAATACGCCACCTGCTTGGAACTGCAGGGTCTTCAGCGGATACCAGAGGTTCATCACCTCGATATAAGTCAATCCGAAGATAGCCGGCAGGAAAAGTCCCACGAGTATCCCTATCCAATAGCGATCAAAGCGATCCATAATCGGTCCAGTCGAGCTTAAGCGGCGTGATGGAGAGTAACTGATGGTCCATCGCCCAAATATCCGTATCGGTCGCAGCGGGTTCATCATTAACGAACTCACCCGCCAGTTGCCATGCCTGCAGCACGTCTTCGGGTCGTTCTCCCTGCAGCGGCGCTAACTCATTCTGCCAATGCCCCATACCCTGCCGCGTCCAGCGGATGCCTTCTATCTCACCCACCGGTGCGTTGATATTAAAGCACGTACGCGGCGCGATACCTTCTTCGAACAGATGTTGCGTCACTTCCAATAAGAAGGGTTGGATCCAATGCAGGTCCACATCCAGTTCATGGCTGTTGATGGACCATCCGATAGCGGGGATTCCTTTCTCCGCCGCCACCAGACACGCACCCATCGTACCCGAATACATCGTATTGATCGATGCATTCGAACCATGATTGATGCCGGAGACGAGCAGGTCGATGCGTTGGTCGGCCAGCAAGTGCTCACGGGCTATCTTGACGCAATCCGCCGGAGTACCATTGGTGACATACACCTCCGCCCCGTTTAAGTCATGCTCCTCGATACGACGGAGGTACATCGGTTTGGCTACGGTGATAGCCGCACCGGATCCACTGCGCGCACCATCGGGTGCAATGACCGTGACATGACCTAACTTGGTCATCTCTTTGGCCAGCAAGCGGATACCCGCTGTACCCCAACCGTCGTCGTTAACTACTACGATATTGAGCATTATTCCGGGAACATTACGACTTCAATCACATTACCGGCATCCACCAGTTTCTTGAGCAAGGTCTGCACCGACTCAGCCGAGATAGCTTCTACGGCTGCTTTGTAATCGCGCACCTCGTTGATTCCGTACATATAGTACTGGTAGAGGGTGCTACGCCAGAAGGTATTCTTCTCCAGATCTTCCTGGAAGTCCTTCAACATCGATTCTTTCTCCTTCTGCAAGTCCGTAGCCAACGGTCCGTTTTCGATGATCGTCTGCACCTCCTCATGGATGATTTCCAGCAGACGCTCCTGCTTATTCGGATCCGTATCGAACTGCATCAGCAGAGCAGCTGTCGGCGTCGGCAGCGAGGTCATATAACCATACGTACCTACACCATACGAACCGCCTTCGCGCTCACGGATGGACTCCAGATAGCGCGTGGAGAGAATGCGACCGATGATTTCCATATTGAGGTCATTAGCCATCGTGAACGGGATATCATACGAGGTATATTGGATGCGGTTCGAAGCCGTAGTGGTCTCCATTGCACGACTGAAATAGTTCTTCTGGATACCCGGAGCAACCGTCACATGATGGTCGATAATAGACTCATGACAGTTCTTCTTGGTCTTCATACCACCCAACCACGTACAAATCAGTTCCTGCGTCTTCGCATCGTTCGGGTTGATATTACCGACGAAGATGAAGGTGAAGTCGGCCGGGTTAGCAAAACGTGCTTTGTAGATCTCCAGCGCCTTATCCAGACTCACCTTCTCCAGCAGCGCCATGTTATAAAGCGGCGTACGGTCGGAGTGGTTGGAGGTCATCATTTGAATGGAATCCGAGAACGCCGTCTTAGGGTTCTTATCGCGATTGATCAGTTGGTTCTTGAGCAAACTCATCAGCGACTGATAGGCATCTTCGTCCCGACGCGGCGCTGTGAAATGCAGATAGGTCAGTTGCAACAGTGCATCCAGGTCTTTCACGCTGGACGATCCGCGCATGCGCTCGATATTCTCCGAGATCTCGGGTTCAACCGAAACGGTCTTACCGGCCAATGCTTTCTGCAGTTGCGTCAAGCTGAAACGGCCGATACCGCTGTATTGAATGATATACGGAGCGATCTGTGCCGAAGGTAGGTCCGCGGTCTTCACTTGCGAATAACCACCCTTCGAGAACGCCTGCATCAAGATCTCGTCCGCTTTGAACTCAGTCGGTTTGATCACCACCTTGATGCCATTGCTCAGCGTCCATTCGGTGATACCCAACTCTTCGTTCTGCTTCACCGATTTGATCTTACCCTTACGCGGCGCTTTCTTGACTAACTCGCTGTCGAACTTTTCCTCTACCGGAGCGGCAATCTCTAACTCGGCCTGACCGTTGAGGGTAGCCAAAATAACCTCCTCCGAGGGGATATTCACGCCCTCTTTCTCGGGACCCGAGATCGCTACGGTCGGGTTGGCATGGATCAGCGCTTTAGCGACCGGGTTAACGGCTTCTAAGGAGATCAACGGCAGCGTAGCTTTGGTATATTCGTACTCCCATTCGGCACCCGGCATCGATTCTCCGTCCTCGAAATGACGGATGCACTCACGCGCCAAGGTGATGTTCTTACGGGTATTACGCTCGTTGTAGTATTTCTCCATTGCGTTCAGTTTCTCGGTCTTCACGCGCTCCAACTCCGCCTCGGTGAAACCATAGCGATGCATCTTCTCCAATTGGAAGATCAGGTCGTTATACGCCTCGGTCTCACGTCCCTCCTTAGGAATGACGACAGCATAGAAAGCGTCCATCTTCTTCGCAGCCTCCGCATACTGGCAGCCCGCACCCGTGAACGAAGCGTTCGGGTCCAAAGCCAGTTCCTGGAAGCGGTTATTGAGCATATCGCAGATCAATTCACGCACGAGATTAAGCGTGTACTCCATCGCGGTGTTCTGCAACTTCTCAGGAAGCTGGTCGAACTTATACTCCAACGTAATGCGGCTTCCTTGCGCCTCTACGTCGGTTACAATAGCTACGAGCGGTTTGTCGTTATGATTGACAGTGTAGATAGGACGTTCACCGAAGTTAGCACGACGCGGTACATCTTTCCAAAGCTCTTTGATCTTCGCCTCGATGGCATCGACATCAATATCGCCAACCACGATGATAGCCTGGTTATCGGGACCGTACCATTTATGATAATAGTCGCGCAGGGCTTGGTAATCGAAGTTATTGATCACCGCCGTATCACCGATCACATCACGCTTCGCATACTGGGTACCCGGATACATCTTCTGCTGCATCTGGGTCCAGATACGACGGCTGGCAGTACGACGCGTACGCCATTCCTCCAAGATCACACCGCGCTCGGCGTCAATCTCCTCCGGCAACAGCAACAGGCCACAACTCCAGTCATGCATCACCAGCAGCGCCGAATCAATGATACCCTCGCGATAGGTAGGCACGTCCGACAGACGATAGACCGTCTCATCGATGGAGGTATAAGCATTGATGTTTCCACCGAAGTTCACACCGATGGACTCAAAATAATTGATGATGCCCTTACCGGGGAAGTGCTGGGTACCATTGAAGGCCATATGCTCCAAGAAATGAGCCAGACCATTCTGATGATCCTCTTCGAGGATCGCACCTACACACTGCGCGATATGGAATTCGCAGCGCTGCTTCGGCTGCTCGTTATGACGGATATAATAGGTTAATCCGTTATCCAACTTACCATAACGCACTTCGGCGTCGATAGGCAGTTTCTCCGGCGTCTGTTGCGCCGAAGCCATCATTGCTGCGCACAGCAAAACGATGTTAAGCAAAATTCGTTTCATCTGTATCGTTTGTTTGAGATTTTTCTTCTTTTTTCTTTCTGCTTCGCTTCTTCGGAGCGGCCTGAGCAGCCGCTTCTGCATTGGCCTCCAACAGTTCATCGCCGCGACTCTTCCACGGACGCGGACCTAAAATCGATTCTACATCTTCCGAAGTGATAACCTCACGGTCAATGAGCAACTGAGCAATCTGATGATGACCCTCCGCATGCTCTTCCAATATCTTCTTCGCACGTGCCATCTGGTCGGCAATGATGCGCTGCGTCTCCTGATCAATCACCTCTGCCGTCTTATCGGAATAGGGTTTGGTGAAACCGTAGTCATATCGACCGGTGGAGTCATAGAAGCTCACGTCTTTCAACTTATCACTCATACCGTAGAAAGCTACCATCGCATAGGCCTGTTTGGTAGCCCGCTCCAGGTCATTGAGTGCTCCAGTAGAAGTCTGACTCAGGAAGAGTTGTTCTGCCGCACGACCGCCTAACAACGAACAAAGTTCGTCCAGTATATGGTCCTCTTGCGTCAACTGGCGTTCCTCCGGCAGATACCAAGCGGCACCCAAGGCCACTCCTCGCGGAACGATGGTCACTTTCACCAACGGGTTGGCCCAGCGGAGCAACCAACTGATCGTCGCATGTCCGGCCTCGTGATAAGCGATGGAGCGTTTCTCATCGTCGGTCATGATCTTATTCTTACGCTCCAGACCACCTACAATGCGGTCCACGGCATCCATGAAGTCCTGTTTACCCACTCTCTTACGTCCACCACGCGCTGCGATCAATGCTGCCTCATTACATACATTGGCGATATCGGCACCCGAGAAACCCGGCGTCTGTTTGCTCAAGAAATCCACATCCACCGTATCATCCATCTTAATCGGACGCAGATGCACTTGGAAGATCTCCTTACGCTCCTGCAGGTCAGGTAACTCCACATGAATCTGTCGGTCAAAACGTCCGGCACGCAGCAAGGCTGCATCGAGCACATCGGCGCGGTTCGTAGCCGCTAAGATGATCACACCCGAGTTGGTACCAAAGCCGTCCATCTCGGTCAATAACTGATTGAGCGTACTCTCGCGTTCATCGTTTCCGCCCGTCATGATGCTCTTGCCACGCGCACGACCGATAGCATCGATCTCGTCGATGAAGATGATAGCAGGTGCTTTCTCTTTCGCTTGACGGAAGAGGTCACGCACACGACTCGCACCAACGCCGACGAACATCTCTACGAAATCCGAACCGCTCATCGAGAAGAACGGTACATCGGCTTCACCGGCTACGGCTTTTGCCAGCAAGGTTTTTCCGGTACCCGGAGGACCTACCAACAGAGCACCTTTAGGTATCTTCGCACCGATCTCGGTGTATTTCTTGGGGTTCTTAAGGAACTCCACGATCTCCTGCACTTCCTGTTTCGCGCCGTATAAACCGGCTACGTCTCGGAAAGTGACTTTATCTTTCTTATCCTTATCGAATAACTGCGCCTGCGCTTTACCTACACCGAAGATACCTCCTCCGGCACCTATATTACCGATGCCTCGGCTCATATAGATGAAGAAGAAGATAATCAGCGCAAAGGGCAGCACGTTCATCAGAATCACATACCAGTAGTCATGCGACTTCTCGTATTTGACATCGATAGGGGGCTGGTTCGCCTGCTTACGCGCTTCGTTGATGGCCGTCATGTATTTGGAGAACTCTTCTACCGAGGCCGTACGCACTTTCAGTTGTCCGTCGGCTTTCTCACCGATGCCTTGCTCACCGAAGACCAAAGTATATTTCTGCGGTTTGACGGTGGCCTTCACATTCGCATCATCGTACACGGTAATCTTATCGATGGCATCCGCCTCGATGTATGCTTTCAGTTTGGTGTCGGTCAACTCCTTGCTCACACCGCCGTCCTGATCCCCGAAGAAATAGAAACCCAACAGGGCAAAGGCGATGGTATAGAATAAGATACTCATCCATCGACGAGGCTTACCCGGCTGGCCTTGCGGACCCTGCGGTCGCTGTTTATTGTTATTATTCGCCATGATTCATTTTGGTTTTAATTAGAGGATATCCGGCAATTCCGTTACTTTACCGTCCGCCCATAGGTGCTCGATGTCATAGAAAGCACGGGGCTCGCGCTGCATGATATGCACGAAGATAGTGCCGTAATCCATGGCGATCCACTCCGCGTTCTCCTGACCCGATACAGACAGCGGATGCACATGCGTCGTAGTGCGCACGAAATCATCCACCTCATCGGCAATAGCTGCCACCTGGGTATTACTCTGTCCCTCGCAGATAATCATCATCTCCACCGGCGCTTCTTTGATCTTACGCAAATCAATGGTTACAATACGTTGTCCCTTACGATTTCGGATGCCTTCAATAATCGTTTCCAACAGTTTCTTAGTCGTTATTTCTTTCATATAAGTAAATTGTGTGTATACGTGTACATGATGCGTGCATATAAAATGCGGTGCAAAGATACAATAAAATTCGCATATACGCAAGAAAACATGAAATAATCGTCAAAAAATTTGCGTATATCAAAAAAAAGTAGTACTTTTGTGCCCCGATTAAAGTACATTGATTATGTTTATCATCGGCATTGCGGGCGGAACCGGCTCGGGTAAAACAACGGTTGTTAGAAAACTCATTGAACGCCTTCCGAAGGGAGAGGTAGTAGTTATTCCCCAAGACTCGTATTACAAGGACAGCAGTCACGTGCCCGTTGAGGAGCGTCAGAACATTAACTTCGACCATCCGGATGCTTTTGATTGGGAGTTGCTGAGCAAGCATATCGCTCAACTCAAAGAGGGTAAAGCGATCGAGCAGCCGATTTATTCGTATATCACTTGTACGCGCCAGGAAGAGACGATTCATATCGAGCCGCGCGAGGTGATTGTGGTCGAAGGTATTATGGCGCTGCGTGAGCCGAGAATGCGTCAGCAGATGGACCTGAAGATCTTCGTAGATGCCGATGCCGACGACCGTCTTATTCGGGTTATGAAACGTGACGTGCTGGAGCGTGGACGTACGGCCGAGCAGGTCATCGAGCGTTATCAACGCGTGCTCAAACCCATGCACGAGCAGTTCATCGAGCCCTGTAAACGTTTTGCAGATGTTATCGTGCCGCAGGGCGGACATAACAATGCCGCGATCAACATGCTGGCTAAGTTCGTCAAGCAGCAACTGAAAGAACGGGATTAATTTGTTTTTCCAACTCTTTTGGACATATCTTAAAATTGGTACCTTCACCCTCGGTGGAGGTTATGCCATGTTACCCCTCATCCAACGGGAAGTAGTGGACCGCAAGGGCTGGATTGACGAGGAAGAATTCCTCAATATGATCGCGCTGGCGCAAGCAGCTCCGGGCCTTATTGCCGTCAATTCCGCCATTTTTATCGGTTGGCGAGTAGGCGGTTGGAGAGGTGTTTGCGGAGCCGTGTTAGGTGCTGTTTTACCTTCTTTTTTCATCATTCTGGCCATCGCCATGGTGTTCCGGGAATGGAAAGAACTGCCGGCCGTAGAAGCCGTTTTCAAAGGCGTTCGTCCGGCTGTAGTTGCCCTTATCGCCGCACCGCTTTTTAAGATGGCCAAGGCTGCTAAGATCAGTTGGTTTACTGCCCTTATTCCCATTTCCGCGGCACTGCTCATCTGGCTCGCACATGTCAATCCGATTTGGGTCATTTTAGCTACTGTCCTCTTCACCCTCGTAGCGGTTGATATCGCAGAAAGGAGGCAGAAATGATTTATCTGCAACTCTTCTTAAGTTTCTTCAAGATCGGTCTCTTCGGTTTCGGTGGAGGTTTAGCTATCCTCTCACTGATCGAGATGGAAGTGGAGCAATATGGCTGGATGACGCAACAGGAGTTTGTGGATATCGTCGCGGTCAGTCAGGTTACACCCGGTCCGATCGGTATCAACTGTGCCACATACGTGGGTTATACCGTAGCCGGCATATGGGGCAGCGTACTCAGCACTTGCGCGATTGTGTTACCGAGCCTGATCATCATGCTCAGTATATGCAAAGCGTATTTCTGGTTACAGAAGCGTTTTCAGGGGAATCCGTATTTTGAGCAAACCCTGCGTATGTTGCGATTCACGGTCATCGGTCTCGTAGCTTCTGCGGCCTTACTGCTCATGAAACCGACCACCTTCATCGATCCCATCAGTTGGGTTATCTTCGCGCTGGTAGCTATCTTCACGATTCTACCGAACTTGGTAAAAAATAAAGTGACCGAAGTGCTCAGTCACCCTATTCTATTGATCATTCTTGCCGGTGTGGCAGGTTATTTCATCTATCGTTAGATCTTCTCTAACTTCGCATGCGTCAGCAGCAAAGTCTTGACGCCTTGGGTATCGAAGTGAATCTCTATCTTATCGTTTTCTGTCACTTCATCACGATAGACGCGCACTACCGTACCATTACCAAACACACGATGAGCAACACGATCGTCCGGTTTAAAAGCGGATGATATGGGCGTTTGCGCATTGGAGACCGGAGTACTGGGGATACTAGTGGCCCTGGAGATACTAGGGATTCCAGGCATACCAGGCGTGCTGGGCGCAGCCGGCTTCGAGAGCGCAAAGAAACGGCGGTCGATGTCGCTGAGGAAACGACTCGGCGAATTGAAGGTGAACGAACCGTTACGGAAACGTTGGCGAGCGAAGGAGATATGGCACTGCTCCATCGCACGAGTGACCGCTACGTACAACAGACGGCGTTCTTCTTCGATCTCAGTCGGTTTAACCGCAAACTGCGAGGGGAAGAGTTGTTCTTCAAGTCCGACGATGAAGACGACGGGGAACTCCAATCCCTTGGCCGCATGCACGGTCATGAGCGTAACCCGTTCGGTGGTGTCCGCGAGGTTCTCGTCCTGGTCGGTCTGCAGACTGACTTCCGAGAGGAAATCCGTAATCGGCGTATAGTCGATTCCTTCGTTGGTGCGTTGGTCCACGAACTCATGGATAGCGTTTAACAACTCCTGTACGTTCTGTGCTCGGTCAATTCCTTCCTGCGTGCGATCCATCGCCAGCGCAGTAAGCACACCGGAGGTACGAAGTACCATCTCGGTGAACGCGAAGGCATCCATGGTCTCGCTCTGCTCATGGTAGTTATCGATAAGGGCTGCAAAGGCTTGCAGTTTCTTCTGCGTAGCCGCACTGGCATCCAACACGAACTCACCCGGCCGACGCATGACATCCAGGTAAGAAACATGGTGCTCGATGGCACAGGTGGAGACTTTTTTCATCGTCGTCTCACCGATTCCTCGCCCGGGAAAACCGACAATACGAAGCAAAGCTTCGTTATCACGACCGTTGATAGCCAGACGAAGGTATCCGAGGGCATCTTTAATCTCCTTACGCTGGTAGAACGACGTACCGCCATAGATGCGGTAGGGAATATTCAGTTTACGCAGTTCCCCTTCGATGACACGACTCTGTGCGTTCGTGCGGTACAAAACGGCGAACGAGTCATACCCTTTGAACTTCATTCGCTGGATCTTCGTCGCTACACCCAGTGCCTCCGTGCGGTCATCCATGTAGGGTTGCAGATTAAGCGGCTGGCCTTCTTCTTTCTCCGAATAGACGGTTTTCTCAATTTGGTGTATGTTCTTATGAATCAGCGAGTTAGCAGCATTAACGATATTCTGGGTGGAGCGGTAGTTCTGCTCCAGTTTGAACAACTTCGCTTGCGGATAAACGCGTTGGAAATTAAGGATATTACGGATGTCCGCTCCGCGGAAGGAATAGATACTCTGCGCATCATCCCCCACGACGCAGATGTTGTTCTGCGGTTCAGCCAATTGCTTGACGAGCAGGAACTGGATATAGTTCGTATCTTGGTACTCATCCACAAGGATATATTGGAACTGCTGCTGGTATTTCTGCTTCACTTCCGAACTGACCTCCATGAGTCGCAACATATTAATCAGCAGGTCATCAAAGTCCATAGCGTTCGCCGCTTTGAGACGCGCTTCATAGAGCTCGTAGACGGTCGGAAACTCATACATACGCAACTCCCGATCTTCACGCAGCAGGTTCGTATTCTGGGCATACGCACGCGGACCGATACCGCTGTTCTTCGCCATGGAGATACGGGCTTGTACCGCACCGGGTTTGTAGATCTTCTCATCCAAACCCCGCTCTTTGCAAATCGCTTTGATAACCGATTTACTGTCCGGCGTATCGTATATCGTGAAGTCGCGGGTATAGCCGAGCAGGTCGGCATAAGGACGAATGAGCCGCGTGCAGATGGAGTGGAACGTACCCATCGCGAGATAGCGCGCCTCAGCCCCCACCAGTTTGGTGATACGCTCCTTCATCTCTCGTGCCGCTTTGTTCGTAAACGTAAGCGCCATGATACGGGATGCCGGCACACCCTGCTGCAACAGGTATGCGATACGATAAGTCAGTACACGCGTCTTACCCGAACCGGCTCCGGCCACAATGAGCGACGCCCCTTCGGTATAGGTCACCGCCTCGCGCTGTGAGTTATTTAATTGGTCTAAAAAGTCCATCAATCTGCCAAAAAAGTGTGCAAAGGTACGATTTTTTTTGCATATATGCAAATATTTTTGTAACTTTGCAGCCGATTTTGAAATTTTATGCTACCGGTTGATTTCATAGAGAGTATGCGTCAGCAGCTGGGTAATGAAGCCGAGTTGTTGTTGCGGGCGCTGGAGACAGAGCCTGTTACCTCTATTCGTCTCAATTCGAAGTTGGATGTGTTGACCTTCGAATGCGATACAGACGAGGTGCCATGGCATATGGACGGATACTACCTAAGTGAACGTCCGCAATTCACCTTAGATCCCCTTTTCCACGCGGGTTGTTATTACGTGCAGGAGGCCAGTTCGATGTTCCTTCAGCAGGTGCTGGAGCAGTATGTGGACACCTCGTCTATCGTGCTGGATTTGTGTGCAGCGCCGGGAGGTAAGAGTACGTTGATCAGTGAGTATCTGGGTCGCGATGGTCTGTTGCTGAGTAACGAGGTCGTTCGTCAGCGCGTGTTTATCTTAAGCGAGAACATCCAGAAATGGGGGAACGGCAACACGGTCGTCACCCATAATACAGCGGCGGAATACGGCGAGCGCTGCAAACACTTATTCGACTGTATCTTGGTGGATGCCCCGTGTTCCGGTGAAGGTATGTTCCGCAAGGACGAACAGGCACGTAACGAATGGAGTCTGAAGGCGGTGAAGATGTGTGCGGAGCGGCAACGAAGCATCCTGATGGACGTATGGGACGCACTCAAACCCGGTGGTGTCTTGATCTACTCGACCTGCACCTTCAACGAGGAGGAGAACGAGAAGAACGTAGAATGGTTAGCGGAGACCTTGGGAGCCAGCGTGCTGCCGATAGATCACGACCCGAGTTGGGGTATCACGGAAGGCAGCATGGGATACCATTTCTATCCGCATAAGACGAAAGGCGAAGGCTTGTATATCTGCGCGCTGCGTAAGCACGAAGGGATCGTAGAACCCATTAAGGTGAAAAGTCCGAAGAAAGAAGCGAACATGCCGCATCCAGAGTATATGCCAGTGATGCGAAGTTGGCTGCAGCACCCGGACGACTGGGCTGTTCGTTATTCCGATCGTTTTGCGACAGCCTATCCGTTTAAATACAAAGAGATCATCGACTGGTTAAGTACGCAGTTGACCTGTATCTCAACCGGTTTCGGTTTGGGCGAAGAGCGCGGCAAAGGGATCGCGCCGCAGCATAGTTTAAGTATGCTGAAGGACCTTCGCAAAGAAGCCTTTCCGACTGTAGCGCTTTCGCGCGAACATGCGCTGAGTTATCTCCGCACCGAGGCCTTGGTTTTAAATGACGTGCCCCTCGGTCTTGTTCTTTTGACGTACGAGGGTGTGCCGCTCGGTTTCGCGAAGAATGTCGGGAATCGGATGAACAACCTGTACCCGAACGAGTGGCGAATTCGTAAACAACTATAAGTATGCGTTTGGTTTTTGCTTCCAATAATGCTCATAAATTAGAGGAGATCCGAGCCATCATGCCTGCGGGTATCGAGGTGCTGAGTCTGCGCGATATCGGTTTCGAACATGAGATCGAAGAGACCGGTTTAACCTTGGCGGAGAATAGTAAGATCAAAGCGTCAACTGTTGCCGCTTTTATCAATGATGGAATGAGCGCTTCGCTTAATGATGGAATGATGATTGATGGTGTGTTTGCCGATGATACGGGCCTGGAGATCGATGCCTTGGGCGGCGAGCCGGGTGTGTATACAGCCCGCTGGTATTCGCGTTCGCATCCCTCGGACATGTACCAAAACTCCGTTTTAGCAGGGAGTCCTCGGGCGCTCCGCTCTCCCCAAAAATTAAAATTTTCGGGGGCCCCTTTAACAGAGCAGGAGATTTTTGCGGCAAACAGAGCGAAGGCTTTGCGGGAGTTAAGCGGCAAGACAAACCGAGGCGCACAGTTTAAAACCGTCATCACCCTGATCCGTATTGCTAAGAACGAGACAGTACAAGTGGAAGGTGTGGTACGCGGACGGATCGCTACGGAGGAATACGGACAAGGAGGTTTCGGTTACGACTCGATATTCATTCCCGAAGGATATGATAAGACGTTTGGCGAGTTACCGGCCGAACTGAAGAATTGCATTAGTCACCGCGCCAGAGCGATGGAAGCCCTGGTGAAGATACTCTGATGAAACTACGCACAACATATAGTATTCTTTGTATGACGCTTCTATTTTCAATAGGAGCGTTTGCTGCTCAATGGCGGACACATCTGGCGTATAATAACGTCACCCAGATCGCCATGGCGGAGGATCAAGTGTTCGCGATCTCCGATGGCAGTTTATTCAGCGTAGAGAAGCAAACAGAGAAACTGCGTACATACGACCGTATATCCGGTTTACACGGTACAGGCATCACCTGTATCCACTACGATAAGGTAGCGCAGCAGTTACTCATCTGTTACGCCGACGGAAAGATCGATATCTTAACCCCGCAGGGCATGAAGTACATCAGCGAACTGTACAACAAGGATATGACGCAGCGGAAGAATATCTATAACGTCACCATCCTCGGTCGCACCGCTTATTTATCCACCCACTACGGCGTGCAGACGCTGGACCTGAGAGAGAACAAATTAGTGGACAGTTATTGGTTACGCCCCGGAGGCGAAGAGACGCCTATCAGCGACGTGCTAATTGCGAACGACAGTATCTATGCCTTCACGCCCGATAGTCTGTTCTGCGCCGCGATGAACGACAACCTCGTCGATTACCATTTCTGGAAGAGAGAAGCTCGCAGCGGTCGTATCGCACCGGATCCCGAGAAAGGAATCCACTATCAGGATGCGACGGATCACTGGTACGCAGGCGGGGCAGAAGGTATCGTGCGTTTTACGCCCACTTCCCGACTGACGTATAAACCCGAGGGACCATACGTCAACACCCCGTACTACTTAACTGCGGCTTCGAACCAACTCTTCATGGTAGCCGGCGGGCGCTGGACATCGCAGAACAACAACCCCGGACACGTGATGCGTTATCAGGACCAACACTGGCATAACATCAAGGCGAATTCTATTCAGGCCAAGACCGGTTCTCTTGTCTTGGATATGATGAACGTAGCGGTTGATCCTACGGATGTGAACCATTACTTTGTAACCAGTTATGGAACGGGATTGTATGAGTTCCGCGGCGACTCCTGCGTATGGCATACGCTCGCGAACGATGTGGTCGGTGCGGTGATCCCCTCTCAGCCCGGGCGCTACACCCGTCTTCTAGGGGCGCATTTTGACAGCAAAGGACGTTTATGGTTCTTGGATGCAGGATCTGTTCCTTATAATCTGATTTACAAAAAAGGCGAGACGTTTCATGGTCTTCCGCTGGTCTCGGAAGGACAACTTCTATCGTTAAACATACCCGCCGATATCGTGATTGACCGTCGTGACGAGCGGTTCAAATGGATAGGTATCGCGTACAAGGGTGCAGGTATCGTTCTGCTGGATGACGCCACTACGCCGGAAAACGAGCAGGACGACCGCTGTCTGTTTAGAAGCGAATGGGAGACGCAAGAGAACCAAGTCTTCAAGCCGACCTGTCTATATACGATTCTGCAAGACTCGAAGAACCGAATCTGGATAGGAACTGAATTAGGCGCAGCCTACATCGAAGCCGAGACAGATTTCTTTGAGTCGAATGCCATCCGCCTTCCTCAAGCCACGGATATCAACGGCGAGCGACCTCTTTCGTCCAATGTAGTGCGGGCGATATGCGAGACGCCGGACGGAAACATATGGGTCGGCACGGACGCCTTGGGCGTGTATGTGCTGAATGCCGAGGCGACGCAGTTCCTCGCTCATTATACCACCGATAACTCCGCCATGCCGGCTAATGGCGTGATGTCATTGGCCAGCAATACCGAAGGACATGTCTTCATCGGTACGTCGGAAGGTCTGGTGGAGTACGATCCGAATGGTACGGAGGGCTTGAACGGAAACACAGACGAGGGTGCGAACGAACTGGATGAAGGCAGTATTATGCGCTGGCGACTCCATCTATCGTACACCAACCCGGAGGAGGTAGTAGCGACGCCCAGACAAATCTTCGCCGTAGCGAATGGTTCACTCTTCAGTGTCGATCGTGCGGACGAAAGCATCACCTATTGGAATAAATCGACCGGTCTGAACGGTTCTACCGTATCGCATATCGCGTATGATGCGGCGAATGGTGTACTGCTCATCGCTTATGCGGACGGACGTATGGACCTGCTGGATGACGAAGGGAATGTAACGCAGATGCCCGACCTCTATATGAAAGCCGGATCGGTGTCCGTACAGATCAACTGCATCCATGTCGGTGCGCGCTATGCGTATATCGGTACGAACTTCGGTATAGTCGCTATCAACACCCGCAAAGCAGAGATGGCCGACACGTATTATATCGGTAGTGAGGCAGCCGCTGTGGAAGTGCAGCAGATCGTAAGCATGGGCGATTCACTCTATGCCTTCTCCTACGATAAGATGTATCTCGCCTCGCTCAAAGATAACCTCGTGGATTATACCTTCTGGCATAGCCGGAATATACCCTGCGAGAAAGTGCAGCAAGCGCTGGTATGGCGCGATGCGATCTATACGCTGCAACACGACTCGCTATACCGTCGTGAAGGTACAGTATGGCAACAGGTGCTGCCCTATGCACTGGAGTGGATTCACGGATGCGGAGGTCAGTTATTGACCTATCGGTCGAACGTCGGCTTGTTACGACTCAAAGAAGACGATACCGTCGAGGGGCTGAGTACGAACTACGTAGCGAAAGATGCCGTCTATTCCTTAGGCGAATATTGGTTAGCGGAAGACAGTAAAGGTCTCGTGCGACTGGGTTCATCGGGCGACACACGATTTATACCGGAGGGACCGATGAGCAACTTCGGTTATCGTCTGCAAGTGGCGCATGACCGCTTATACGTAGCCCCGGGTGGACGTTGGGCTTCGCAGTTCAGTCGCCAATGCGGCTTGAGTATCTATGACGGAGAACAATGGACGGGTATCCCCTGGCAGGACACCTGGTACTATACAAGTCACGACATCCGCGACGTAGTGGGTTATGCTGTGGATGCCAATGACCCGACGCATTTCTTCGTATCCACCTATGGTACCGGTTTCTTTGAGTTCAGAAACAACAAGGGTTATAAGCACTTCGATGCCTCCAACAGTACACTCAAACCGGCCGATACGGGAGTGAGTGACTATTACTACACGCGTACGGACGGTCCGATGATGGATGAGCAGGGGAATGTATGGGTGCTGAACGCAACCACGATAGGTGCCCCGCTGCATATCTATACGCCCGCGGGACAATGGTGCAGTATCCCGCTGTATAGCGGCGGAGAGTCCTTGGTCTTCGAGACGCCTACCGGTATTTGGATAGATCAACGCAACAGTCAGTATAAATGGCTCTTCGCGCAACGAGGCAAACCGCAGGTTGTGCTCTTAGACGACGGCGGTACGCCCACCTATTCCGGCGATGACCGTTGCATGGCGCGTAGTACGTTCACCGATCAGAACGGTAACGTGTTGAGTCCCGCTAATTTCCGCTGTTTCGCTCAAGACCAGACGAAGCGTATCTGGATCGGTACGGACAAAGGTATCATCCTCTTCCCGGCAAGCATGGACTTCTTCACCTCGAGTAGTTGCCGTCGTATCATCATTCCGCGTAATGACGGAACGGGTCTGGGAGATTATCTCTTAGGCGACGAGCAGATCAACTGCATCGCCGTAGATGGCGGTAATCGTATCTGGATAGGAACGGAGAACTCAGGTCTGTATCTGATAGAAGACGACACGATTACCATCGCCCATTTCACGGAGACCAATAGTCTGCTGCCATCCAACAGCGTGCAGTCGATTGCTATCATGCCAAAGACAGGCGAGGTGTTTGTTGGTACCAATCGAGGTATCGCGTCCTATCGAAGTGACGCGAGCGAGGCACAAAACACCATGAGTGGCGCCTATGCCTACCCCAACCCCGTTCGACCGAACTACGGAGGTATGATCAGCATCACCGGCCTGATGGAAAACACGGTGGTGAATATCGTGGATGCAAGCGGAAACCTGGTCTGCAAGACCAAGAGTCATGGCGGTACGGCTGTTTGGGATGGTAAACTACCGGACGGTCGACGTGCCACAGCAGGCGTCTATACTGCCCTCTGTAACGCCAATGGCGGACATACGGTCGTCAAGATCTTGGTAATACGGTAAGAAAAAGAAAAGCAGGTCAACGCCTGCTTTTTTTTAACCTTTGATCAGTTTCATAAACTCTTCGCGAGTCTTGGCCTGCTGGAAGACCCCTGTGAAATCGGAGGTCACAGTCATGGCGTGCTGTTTCTGCACACCGCGCATCTGCATACATAGGTGTTCTGCTTCTATCACCACCATTACCCCGAGGGGATCGAGGGTATTTTGGATGCAGTCCTTGATCTGGGTTGTCAGGCGCTCCTGCACCTGCAGCCGACGGGCAAACACATCTACCACGCGGGCGATCTTACTTAAGCCCGTGATACGACCGTTCGGGATGTAAGCCACATGTACCTTCCCGAAGAAAGGTAACATATGATGCTCGCAAAGCGAATAGAAATCGATGTCTTTGACTACTACCATCTGACGATAGTCCTCCTCAAAGAGCGCCGAACGTAAGATGGCCTCCGGATCCTCGTTATAACCTTTGCAAAGGAACTGCAGCGCCTCACCTACCCGATGCGGCGTCTTTACCAATCCTTCGCGTTTGGGATCTTCTCCTATCTGCTTCAACGCCACTTCTACCGAAGCCGCAATCGCATCGGTCACCTCCGGGCGACTTTTAAAATCCTGTAGGTTCATTGAAGTACCGAAATTTTATCGCGTACAATATACGTATCGCCCATCAGAGACGGATACTGCTGTACAAACAGTTTCTTATATTCCTTCGCCTCGTCGTAGGAACGGAAATCCCCCAGACGCACTTTCCAGAACGGAGAGACGTATTGGACATAAATCGTCTGACTGATTTTCCCTTTGAGCCGTGTCTCCAGATCCAAGGCCTCCGTCTTGGCTTTCTGCTGTTTATTCGAAGAATAAATCTGCACGCGATAGCCATCTATCTCCACCCATTCTTTCTTTCCATGCATGGCTTCATCCAGAAGGACAGAGACCGTAGAGTCCTGCACAATCTCTACGCCCGGCACAGAGTCCAGCGACGTAACCACAACGGATAATATAATTCCAAATAAAAACTTCATCAATTATCAATTACCAATTATCAATTTCCAATTACCAATAACCTATCAACTATCATGCCATCAATAACGGAAAGACGAACCACCGACGAACTCGCGCAAGAGCGAAGTAGGCGGAATCTCTTTCTCGGGGACCGGAATAAAGTACTGGAGGAACTTAAGCAGACGATGCGCCTCGGTATATTCCTCGCAGAACTTCGGTACTTCCGACAGGATCGGCTCCGCATGACGTTTCAGTACCGCGAACTCGAAGATCAGGGCCGAGTTGAACATCACATCTGCTTCTTCTTGGAAAGGATACACCCATTTCTGCTCGCCGCGTATAACCGACGGACAACGTGCGATAGTCTCCTTGGCCGAATAACCGCGGTACTTGTAATCTCGTACGACGCGACGCAAGAGGCGGATATCGGTTGTAGGAATCCAGTTATGGTTGTCAATATTGATGGTGGTGAGGGCGGATACATATATCTTAAACGTCAAACTTCTCTCTACATCCGGCAAGATGATCGGATTGAGGGCATGCAAACCTTCAATCACGAGCACCGAATCCTTTTGCAGTTTCAGTTTGCGTCCCTCGAACACGCGCTCACCTTTTCCAAAGTCATAGGTAGGCAGGTCTATCTCTTTACCATCCAGCAAGTCGTGCATCTGCTGACGGAAGAATGGCAGGTCTACAGCATGTACGTCCTCAAAATCCCAATTTCCGTTCTCATCACGCGGAGTATCGACACGATTGACGAAATAATCATCCATCGAGAGTACCTCCGGACGGATACCATCCACCAGCAGTTGAATCTGCAGACGCTTTGAAAAGGTCGTCTTACCGGACGAAGAAGGACCGCTGATGAATACGATCTTCGGTCGTTTCTCCGCAATCGCATCAGCAATCTGCGCAATCTTCTTCTCATGCAGCGCCTCGGCTAACTTAATGAGCTCGAACGATTTATTCTGCTTACAAGCGATATTGAAATCACTCACGTTATTGATGCGCAGCAGTTTATTCCAACGGTTATACTCGCGGAAGATGGAGAACATCTTATCTTGCGACACCTCGTCTTCGAGCACGGTCGGGTTCTGTCTATTCGGAATACGCATCAGCAAACCGTCCTGGTAAGGAACGATATCGAAGAGCGTAAGATAACCGGAACTGGGCAGCAGCACATTCGTATAATAATCGATGTAATCGCCCATGCGGAAATAGCGGCAGTACGGATTACCCAGTGCTTCGAAGATGGAGGTCTCGTTGTTATAACGCGAAGCGAATAGTTTGATTACCTCTTTGGTTTGTTTCTCCTCCTCGTATATCGGACGATCTTCTGCGATAATCTGCAGCATCCGCTGCTTGATGGCCGCAATCATCTCTTTGGTCAGTACGGGCGGCTCTTTCTCCTCTTCGGGCTCGGTATTCTTATCCACGTGCCACTGGAGCGTACAGTAATAACCTTTGCTGATAGGGTGCTCTACACGTAAGTCGGTACGTGGATATAACTCATTTATTGCAGCTCCCAAGACCATACCTAAGGTACGCACATACGCACGCATACCGGATGGTGTGCTGGCATCCAGGAACTCTACATCTTTCGGTTTATAGAGCCGGAAATCCAGATTCTCCACCTTGTAGTTCACATGCGCCGCGATAATAGGATACGGCAACTGAATACCCAACAGGTCCTTCAACTCAATCAGCGAGATACCTCTCGGCACTTCATGATAGGAGTGCGTGTTCTTGCAATAAACGGTAATGGTAGGTTCCATACTATTTCAGTTTATCTAATTCCAATGCTTGCTCTAAGAGCGTCTTCATATCTTTCAGGCGCACCTGATTCGCCGCATCCGAGATTGCCTCATCCGGATTCGGATGCGTCTCGATGAAGAGACCGTCCACTCCGACCGCCAAGGCCGCACGCATCAGATACGGCACCATCTCACGATTTCCCCCGGTGATACCGGCCTGCGAAGAAGGTTGCTGCACCGAGTGGGTAGCATCAAACACCACAGGACATCCGAAACGACGCATCTCGACTAACGACGTCATATCGACTACCAGTCGGCCGTACCCGAAGGACGAACCGCGTTCGGTTAACCAGACATGACCTTCTTTGGCGGCATTTGGTACGATTTGTTCGATCTTATCGATCGCTCCTCGCATGTCCCAGGGCGCCATGAACTGACCTTTCTTCACATTCACTATACGTCCCGTAGCCGCAGCTGCCTGCAGCAGGTCTGTCTGCCGACTCAGGAACGCAGGTATCTGAATCACATCCGCCACTTCGGCTACCGGCGCACACTGATGACATTCATGCACATCAGTCAGAATCGGTAATTCGAATTGCTCTTTTACCTCCGAAAGGATACGCAGCCCCTCGTCCATACCTACCCCTCGCGCCGAAGCGGAGGTGCGGTTCGCTTTATCGAACGAGGACTTGAAGTATAAGGTAATACCCAAGTCATAGCAAAGACGATTAAGCGTCTCCGCCGTCTGCATCACGCAGTCTCGATTCTCTATGGCGCAAGGACCTGCAATTAAGAACATAACTTATTCTGCTTTAGCTGCTTTCTTAGCTTCCTCTGCTTCTTTCTTCAGAGCCTCTGCATTACGCTGCGCGAGCGCAGAGTCTTCTGTACCGCGGTAAACACGTGCCCACTGTACTTTCAGTTTACCTTCTCCACCCTTCTCGTTATTCGGCAACCAACTCTGCGCCAGGAAGAACATAGCCTCTTTGGGCAGACGGTTCGGCAAACGAAGGATCTCGAGGTTATTGACGTACCAGATGATCTCGTTCTTATTCCAGCGGAAGGAATAGACATGGTACATCGTACGCGGCATGAAGGTCAGGTCGACCATCTGCGTCTTTGCGCCGTTCACCAGACCCATCTGATGGTGATCGCCGTTGAAGTGATACAATGCGATCATCGGGTTGTTGGGTCGTCCGGTCGTGAGGCCGAAGAAATGATGACCTACACCCTGGCTACGCACTTTCGCCATGAACAGACCCGACTCCTGCGTGAAAGCCTCTTTGGTATTCATCACATCGGAGGTATATTCGAACACATGCTCCGTGAAGCCTTTCTTCTCATCCCATGCAACCGCTTTCTTGCTCTCCGCACGTGTCTCGAGGTCCATACGTCCGTCCACAAAGAAGGTGTTCTTACCGCCGTTGTAAGCTTGATGCTCGCAGGTACGGGAGTGACCGTCTTTCGCAGCCGGATTGGTATAACCGAAACCGGCTTTCCAGTTCTTGCTCGAACTCATATCGTCGTCGAAAGCGGGACGGAACAACTCAGCCCAGTCAATCTTCTCCTCACGCTGGGAGTAGTAGAACTTGATATCGTCCGAATTAGCCAACTCCTCGTAGCGCTGCAGTTTCCGGAACTGCTCCGAGTGTTTCCAGCGCTTCGAGTCCGCCCAAAGGGCATGACGCTTCTGGAAGTCATCCTTGTGTACTTCTTCCTCCAACTCCTCCAGATGCTTCAAATCCGGTGAATTGAGCACCTTCAGATAGTTCTTGTAATACGACGAATAGTACAGCGACCTATACTTACGAATCGTCGAATTGGTCAATACTTCCTTGAAGCTCTTGATTTTCTGGAAGTCTTCGGTCTCACGGAAAGCGAGGAAAGCCTGGAACTCCTCGTCCTTCAGCGCGCGGCGGTAACGACGGATGTTGGACGAGTTGCAAAGTTTCTCGTACTCCATCATCTTACGTCCTTCCTGCGTGTCTTTGTACTTACGGTTGATGAGTTCGGCTTTCGTCTCCTTAAACTCACTGCTTTCTACCAGTTTCTTGAGTTCAAGATACTCCGCCAGTTCAGGTGATTTCTCGATAAGACGATAGCGTTTTACACGCTCTTGCATGTCATAAACGAGCTTCTCGAACGCATCCGTTGAGAGCATTTTGCCGGTTAATCTGGCTGCAAATAGGTTCATAAAAACTTAGTTTTTTATGATTTATAATTTATAATTTTTTATTTCTTCGTATAGTTCTTCGAGCGTATCGGCGAAGACAGGCCGATAACTCTGCTGCGCAGGGATGAACTGCAAGTCCTGCATCACGCGTATTTGCTGCTTGAGCGGCTCATAGAAACCTTTGTAGTTCAGTATATAGACGGGTTTCTTATGTTCGCCTACGATGGCGCTACTGATGGCATCCATCATCTCGTCCAAGGTCCCGTAACTGCCGGGCAGACAAACGATGATATCCGCTTCGTCGCGCATGCGCTGCTTGCGCTCGGACATATTGTTCACCTCGATCAGATGATCGCAGTTCGCTGCTAATCGTCCGGCCGCTTTGATGCGCGGAGGAATGACGCCTACCACATGAGCACCTGCTGCTTTCGCTGCATCACTCGTGCGACTCATCAGTCCGCCCGTAGCTCCACCATAGATGAGTGTATGACCGTTCTGACCGATCCACTCACCCAATGCGTCCCCGAGCCGTAGAAACTCCTCCGGTATCGCATCTTTGGCCGAACAATAAACTGCGATTCTCATCCTCTAAACTCTAAACTGCAAATATCGATCAAGCGTCGATGTTGGCATACGTAGCATTCTCCTCGATGAACTCACGACGCGGCGCTACGTCATCACCCATCAGCATCGCGATGATACGATCGGCCTCAGCGGCATTCTCGATGGTCACCTGTTTGAGCACGCGGCGAGCGGGATCCATGGTCGTCTCCCAAAGCTGCTCATCGCTCATCTCACCCAGACCTTTGTAACGCTGCGTCTTGATCTGCTTCTCGTCGCCTGCGCCGTATTTCTGGATGAAGTCGAAGCGCTGTTGGTCATTCCAGCAATACTCGCTGTAGTTACCCTTCGAGCACTTATAGAGCGGCGCGCATGCGATGTATAGGTGGCCTTGCTCAATCACCTCTTTCATATGACGGAAGAACAGAGTCATAATCAAAGTAGCAATATGGGCACCATCGACATCGGCATCGGCCATGATGATTACCTTATGATAACGGATCTTACTCAGGTTCAGCGCCTTCGGGTCCTCTTCGGTACCGAACGTGATACCCAGCGCGGTGAAGATATTACGCACCTCTTCGGACTCGAATACCTTATGCTCCATCGCTTTCTCCACGTTCAGGATCTTACCGCGCAGCGGCAGGATAGCCTGGTGAACACGGTCACGACCGGTCTTCGCCGTACCGCCTGCAGAGTCTCCCTCGACGAGGAAGAGTTCGCACTCGGCTGCATCTTTCGATACGCAGTCAGCCAGTTTACCGGGCAGACCACCACCGCTAAGCGGCGACTTACGCAACACGCTCTGACGGGCATTACGAGCCGCGATACGGGCTTGAGCAGCGAGAATCACTTTCTCTACGATGCGTTTCGCATCCTCCGGGTGCTCCTCTAAGTAGTTCTGCAGCGCTTCGGCTACGGCTGCACTTACCATACCGGCCACCTCCGAGTTACCCAACTTGGTCTTCGTCTGACCCTCGAACTGCGGTTCTGCTACCTTGACGGAGATAACGGCCGTCAGACCCTCACGGAAATCGTTCGGATCGATGGTCGAGTTACCGTCCTTATCTTTGAGCTTCGCTTTCTCGAGCATCTTGCTCTCCTCCGCGTATTTCTTCATTACACGCGTGAGAGCCGCACGGAAACCGGCTACGTGGGTACCACCCTCGATGGTATTGATGTTATTGACGTAGGAGTGTACGTTCTCGTTGAAATCGGTGTTGTAGATCATCGCCACCTCAACCGGCGTACCGTATTTCTCGGTATTCAGGTGAATGACCTCCGAGATCAGCGGCGTACGGGTACCGTCGATATAACGCACGAACTCACTCAGACCCTTCTCAGAATAGAACGTCTCTTTCTTGCAGTTACCCTCTGCGTCTTTAACTCGCTTGTCCTTCAGCACGATCTTGATACCGGCATTCAGGAACGCCAACTCACGCATACGGTTCGCCAGAATCTCCCAGTGGTAAACAGTCTCGGTGAAGATCGTATCGTCCGGCCAGAACTGCACGAACGTACCGGTCTTACGCTGCTCCCAGTTACCTGTTGCCTCCGCCTCTGTGATCGTATGCACCGGAGCCAGCGGCTTACCCTTCTCGTAATCCTGGCTGTGGATCGCACCCTGACGATATACCTCTACGTGCATCTTCTTCGAGAGCGCATTCACGCAGCTCACACCCACACCGTGAAGACCACCGGATACCTTGTAGCTGTCCTTGTTGAACTTACCACCGGCGTGGAGCACCGTCATAACGACTTCGAGCGCCGATTTATGCTCCTTCGGGTGCATATCTACCGGAATACCACGACCGTTATCCTGAACGGTGATGGAGTTATCCTCGTTGATGTGCACGGCTATCTCATCGCAGAAACCCGCCAGCGCCTCATCAATGGAGTTGTCCACTACCTCATAAACAAGGTGGTGCAAACCCTTGAGCGATATATCGCCGATATACATCGCAGGACGTTTACGCACCGCCTCTAATCCCTCGAGCACTTGAATACTCGATCCATCATACTTTTCTTGTTGTTCTTCCATTATATTGTATTTTTTTCAATCTGCAATTCCTATATATATATATATTTAATATTATACCCGCATAGCGAGCACAAGCGCACGCGCGCATAAAATCGGCTGCAAAGATACATAAAAAAATTGACATACACAATAGTGTATGCCACTTTTCTGCATTTTTTTTGCATTTTTACGCCATTTTAAGCGTTTTTAGGTCGTTTGGATGTATTCCACCTTATTTCCGACCGCAGAGAGATACTGCTGAAACGCGGCTTGGTCTATCACCACCGTACCCCGGCAGTCATTCGGATGAAAACTAAGCGATGCGGCGTCTTTCAGACGGCTGTCAAGGAACAGGATCACATGATGCTCCGTATCGTTAATCAGTCCAAAAGGACTGACACTACCGGGTTCAAGTCCCAGATAACGCATCATCCGTTCGGGCGAAGCGAACGACAGTTTCCCGGGTGCTTTCTGCCCCTGCGACACCAGCACGTCCTTCAGCCAATGCTCGATGTCATGAATCGCCAAATCGTAGTCGCACGGGAAACAAATCAGGTAATGCTGATCTCCCTTGTGATTGCGCATGAAGATGTTCTTACAATGCACACTCCCGTCGTCGTGCCACCATCGTTTTGCCTCCTCTATCGTCTTGCCCTCCGGGTGGTTATACGTCGTGAACGGAATTCCATGCCCTTCCAGATACCGCAGCACCGCCTCCTGCCGATCCGATATGATTTCGTATTCTTGCATAGTTTGCATAGTTTTTAGAGTTTATGATTTTATGCCATTTTGACGCGTTTTGGGGCAGTTTCCGCCTTGTCAGAAGCGGCTCGCAAAGGCGTGATATGTTGTACCGGCACACGCCATTTTTTAGGATGGACGGGCGAGAGAAAAAGTTGGTACACCCGATGCTCTTTATAGCAGGTGCGACCGGCCTTTGTTTGCGGTCTACAAATAACCCAAAAACCGCATTTTTCCGCCTCTGGCAAAGTATTGAGACGCCCTGTAGTTATCAAGTATTTTTCGCTATAGAAAATAACCTCAATCGCCATGCGCGACTTGCGTTTTCGGCGATGCACTATTTCGGCTCCGAGAGTATCCTTAAGGCGGAGGTAAAAACGGTATAAAACAGGGTGAATTTTGCAGTTCATTACTGTATTTTACACTTAAAAATTCAAAATCACGGAATAATATACAAAGTATATTATAGGTAGGTGCGGGATACGACATTAGTCTTACATGACCCTTACCTGACCCTTACGCGGGTCTTACGCGGCTATTACGACAGGGAACAGATGGGTTTATTCCGAGTGCAAAGGTACAACAAAAAAATGATATAGGCAAGATTTTGACAAAAAAAATTCTACACTTATATAAGAATGGCTTCTAACGAAAAATGAAGCTCCACTTTCTCTGGACGCTTTCCTATTATAGCATGGTACATTTTTACCTAATTTTTCTCAAAAAAGTACCATGCTATGTGTGGGGTTAGGAAGATTAATATAGGCGAGGTGATAAAAGGTAATACAAGGCGAACGGGAAATAATACAAGCTACGCTTGCCATACGATACCTCTTAGGCAGGCAGGGAGTTTGGGGAGATGGTCTGCAGAGGCGTGTGCGGCGCAAGCTTTATGGTGCGCTACACACTCGCTGCACTTGCCGTGTCGCGGACAGCCTTCCTTTGCACAAGGGCAGTCGACTTGGTTATTCGAACAGGGCTTGGCCTTTTCTTCTTTTGGGGTGTGGGGTTTCGTCAATATCTCCCAGAACGATAGCCCTTTGGCTGTAAGGCGATATGTCTGTTCGGGTTTCGAAGGCACATTGCCAAATTTCTTCTCGACCAGCCCCATTTCACAGGCGGGTTTAAGATAATTATTGCGGAAGATATGACGGGAGCCCTGCATCAGTCCCATCTCAGCTACCAGTTGCCGCCTTGGGAGCGATGCTTTGCCGATCGTCAATACCAACTTCTTGACGCGCTCCTCATTTCCTTTTGCTGTGTTCATCTTTATGTGTGTTTGGTATGTTTCTTATTTAAGCATGGTACATTATTGCTTGAATTTAGTCAAAAAAGTACCATGCTATGTGTGGGGGACTTGGTGTATTTTGGGTTGAGTTAAGTTATAAAAGTACCAAGCTTAATGTGAGGCATGGTACATTATTGCTTGAATTTGGTCAAAAAAGTACCATGCTAAATGTGGGTGCAAAGGTACATAAAATATTTGAAACCGCCAAATAAAAAGTGCTTAATCAGCGGAATTTTAGTCTTTTTATGCAAAATCCGCCGGCATGGAAGAAAGAAAACAGCCGCAAAAAAGAGACCGTAAGGGACAACCAATTAGCAATCGAGAGAACACAGAGAATCTATTCCCTTTGTTGTTAAGGAGTGATGTGTCGGCCAAAGTCGATCTTTATGGACTCTTCGAATTCGCGGACAAAGATAAAATCTGTTAGTGCAAAGTTGGTATGGTCAAAGAGATTATGGAAGGCATTGATAAGATGCAAGTCCTTTGTGAGCTTTTGATCCAACCGCTCATTCCAATTATCCGGTTTACAGTCCATGCCGATGAACTCTTCGAAAGAGACCTCCAAGTTTTGAGGAAGGTATAAACTGCGCGTCACACCGGTATCATACAATGAGTTCCAACCGGTATCACACAAAGCCTCCCATAATTCTTGCCTGCTATCATTTTGAAATGGGTGAAGAGAAGGATACTCTTTTGACAAAAAACAATTGGCTACTAATTCCACATTTGGCTGAAATGCGGACATTCGAGAGTATAGTTCATGCGCATGATCATACATCTTTTGCAAAGCGAGATACAGAGCATCATTAAAGGCTATAATATCCTGCATAAGACATTTTTGGTTTGCCAACGCTTGCTCATTAAGAATATCTTGGCGCAATTCAAGTAGACACTCACATTGGGTATAATCCTCAATATCCATTCTATTATCATGAGTAGTCCGTATCTCCCATTCTATATATCGAAGATATTTGTCATTGTAGTGTATCATTGTTTCATCCTTTCTAATCTTTCTCGTTCAGCTGCGATTTCTTCCGGAGTAAGAATCACATCATAGAGCGTAACTTTTGTAAGCATTGTGGCTACCTCTGGAGTGCAATGAGCAAACTCACAAAATTCCTTGTAAGGTGGCATTTCTGCGGCACATTCTTCACTCAAGAGATGAGCCATTTTGCTTCGGATCTTAATATCCGACATAAAGAGTTCTTTAAGACGCAACAATTCAAGCTGGTCGTTGATTTCTTGCTTTGTCATAATCTTTCAATATAAAAAAATACAGCGTGACTTTCGAATCACGCTGCAAAATTACTGCTTCACTCGTTTACAAAGTGAAAGAGGGTAAAATTTTTATCAAAAATCGCTACCTGATAGCTGATTTTGTATCTCAAGCGCCTTTTGTTTGCTGAATTGGTCCACCTCTTTCTGGTACAAACCACCGAGTGCTTCGGTTCCGCCGTACGTTATTTTGCAATCATCCCAACCGCGATAGAACATCTCCAATTCGATATTGTCGTCCAAATGCCAGATAGCCGCACTACTATCTTCCAAGTCTTGGACGACGGGTCTGCCGTGTGTCCGTTGAATCAAGGTCGTCTTGCCGTATTTCTCTTCAATGCGGGAAATGATTGCACGGCATTGTTCCATTCCGGGAATGTCCTTGTACTGTTTAAGGAGAGAGAATGTGATCTTGATTTTGTAGACAGTGTGGGTTAGTTTGGTAGCGCGCATTTCAATGTAGCAAGGGTATGTCATGAAAGTGCCGTAGATGCTACTAACTTCAACATCACTTCCTCCTTCATAGATGTACGTTTTCCCTGTAAAGCCCTTTTCGCTAAAAGCGGTTAAGAACTCGTCATAGGTGCTCCCGAACGGAACACCAAAGACCTGAACGGAGGACTTTTGTCCAAATGCGGTCGCGACTCCTATGCAGAGAAGCAGACCCAATAGAAAAACTTGTCTCATAACTTGTTAATTTGATTATTATAATAATGCAGCGTGACCCAAACGAATCACGCTGCAAAATTACAACACCAAACTCCCACAAAGTGGATGAGGATGATTTTTATGAGATTTTTTCTGACTGAAGATGGCTCGGTGAGATCAAACCGGCTTTCATAAGGTCAACGCCGTACTTGCCGACGAACAAGTTGTTGATCTTGGGTTTGTTCTCGGTAACGTTCGATCTTAATGGGTCAGACATTGTTACAGGAGTGGGCATCTCGACGAACATCCCTTTCTCCAAGCGGATTCCGTTAACGGTTCCGCTGCTCTTAACTGAAATTCTCCAAAGTGCCATAATGATTGATATTTTAGAGGTTAACGATGTGAATTGATAAATTCTGGGTGAATTGTAAGGAACTCAAAATACGCATTAATCATTCCTTCGTAATCAAAACCAGGATAACTAAGATGGTATGAATTAATGGCAATTTTATTATTCTCCTCGTCATAATAAATCCAACTCTCTTTTTTGTCTGCTTTGAAATTATAACCTATAGTATTTAAGAAATTAAGCATGAGGTTACCACTCTCACCTATTGCCTTACTATATCCACAACATACAAATATATCAGCATCTAACAATGTAATTTGTCGTTTCAAAAAATCTCTATCATTATTTATGGCATCTTCTAATATATTATTTAGGCATCTATTATATCCCACTTCTTTTTTACAATTTATACGAGCAAAAATATTATCATCCGCACATTGTAAAGCCTGCTGATTTGTAAAATTGTATTCCATTTTAAAATTTGGCTTTGTATTCAATATACCATATAACGAATACACTAGATTTCTAAAAAATGTATTTTGAGTATACAGCCACATCTCTTGCGGTTTGTATCTTTTATCGGGATATCGGAAAGATTCGCTCCTAACATCCCATGCTTTTTCGTCTCCCGTGTTTTGATCCTTTGTTAAATATAGAACACGTAAGGGGGCAGCATTCCATAATTGATTCTCAACCAGCCCATTATTTGTTTGTTTTCTTATCCATCTAAATCCTATTGATCCATTATAATATACAGGATGGTCTTCATCAAAAACTCCTTTAAACATAATACCATCTTCGGCAAATTGCGCAGATATTTCTTTCTGGCTCCAACCTGCATAAGCTTTATTAGTTTGCTTGTCATTGATGAACATAGCGCGCCATTCATTAAGAATGTCTTGATTTTTTCCTACATAATCTCTCATAACGATACCTATTTAGTGGTTATACTGATTATTAGTTTTTGCTGCGTCTTTGGCAAAATCTTCGCGGAGCCATTTCGGTTCGTGGACTTCTATGTTAGAGCCATAAGCATATAACTCACGCAGGAATTCGTCAGCCGGATAGAGATAGAAACTGAAAGCAGGATAACCATTGATAGGCTCTATCTCTTTTTGTGAAGGATGTAACGGGAGCGTGCGGAGGTAATAGGCTTGGTCTTCATCTATGGATATTACAATTTTCTCCGGCTGTTGCTGTTCGTCAAGCACCGTTACGCCGTACGCATCCTTAAAATATGCCTCTGCATCAAAGTCATCGGGGAGTTGGTATTTCTTCTTGGTCGGCTCAATAGCGTGGATACGGTCCAAAGAATATACACGCATTTCGTCGATATCCGGAGCATAGACCAACACATACCACCGTTGCTTGAACATCTTGAGACAATATGGTTCAATCGGGAAAGTATATGGACGCGGTTTTCCGAAGCCTTGATAGGTCATTTGCAGCACGCATTTATCGCGCATAGCTTCGATGATGGGCGTAAGGAATTTTTCGCCGGAAGGAACAGGCTCAAACAGAATTTGACCGGATAGTTCTTTGGTGTCCTTAAGCAGACTATCCATAGACATAAGGTTTAATAGGCGACCGCGCAGATCTGCATCACGCAAGTCGGCTGCCTCCTCAATGTAATACTCGTTGTTCCCATTGCACTTAATTTTGACATCAAAGAGCAACTCGACAGTAGTTTTCCAACGGTGGAAATTACTCTCAGGAAGATAGTCCTGCTTGTACTCGTTGGCGTTGGCGTGCGCCCACTTTTCGTCTATCGCGGCGCGTGAGATAGGACCGCGTAAGATGGTGTTCAAAAGCCAGATATAGCAGTTAAACAGATAGGCAGTTGACGATTTTAGTTTTTTCTTCGTTTCCATGTGCGTTACGATTTTCGGCTGCAAAATTACTGATCCACACTCCCACAAAGTGAAAGACCGTGCAAAATTATACAAAAAATTTGACTTGTGCAAATAAACACCCTATTTTTTTGAGCAAAAAGACACCGGATGACATCCGGGCTAACGAACAAAGATGGCGCCACAACCGTAAAAAGCTATTTCTACTTATAAAAAATCATAAAAAAATCACTTTTCTGCGGAAAAATTTGTATATATACAAAAAAATGAGTATCTTTGCGGGCTATTTTGAATAATTAACATATAAAATATTTACATTATGAGCAAAGTAACTGTTGTGGGCGCAGGTAACGTAGGTGCTACGTGCGCTAATGTATTGGCCGTAAATGAGGTGGCTAATGAAGTATGTCTGATCGATATCAAAGAGGGTTTTGCCGAGGGTAAAGCCATGGATATCATGCAAACGGCTCAGCTGATGGGTTTCGACACCGTCGTTGAGGGTGTGACGAATGACTACAGCAAGACAGCTGATTCGGATGTTGTTATCATCACTTCCGGTCTTCCCCGCAAACCGGGTATGACGCGTGAGGAGTTGATCGGCGTGAACGCAGGTATCGTCAAGAGCGTTTGCGACCAGGTGTTGACCTACAGTCCGAATGCCATTCTGATTGTAGTATCGAACCCGATGGATACAATGGCTTATCTGACGCTTCATGCTCTCGGTCTGCCGCGTAACCGCGTGATCGGTATGGGTGGTGCGCTCGATAGCGCTCGTTTCAAATACAACCTGAGCAAGGCCCTGAAATGCAATGCCAACGATGTAGACGGTTTCGTTATCGGTGGTCACGGCGATACGACGATGATTCCTTTGACCAGTTTCGCTACCTATAAGGGTATCAGCGTACGTGAGTTCCTGAGCGCAGAGGAGATCGAAGAGGTAGTAAAAGCTACGATGGTAGGTGGTGCTACTCTGACCGGTCTGCTCGGTACGAGCGCATGGATGGCTCCGGGTGCAGCTGCTGCTTCTGTTGCAGAGGCGATCATCAAGGACCAGAAGAAGATGATTCCTTGCTCCGCAGCCCTCGAAGGCGAGTACGGCATGAAGGATATCACGATCGGTGTTCCTTGTATCATCGGTAAGAACGGTATTGAGAAGATCCTGGAGCTCAACCTCTCCAAAGAGGAGGATGCTAAACTGCGCGAGAGCGAAGCAGCCGTTCGTAAAACGACAGCGATTTTAAAGGAGCTGAATGTCCTTTAATGAATAATTAACAATGAATAATGAATATTTCGCGGAATAGCAAATGTCGCAACGGGATATTCATTATTCATTAATCATTAAACACATGGATCTATTTGAAAAATGCGACCATTTTGAGACCCTCAAGTATGTTCGCAAATTAGGTATCTATCCTTACTTCCACGAGTTGGAGAGCCGTCAAGCCCCTGTGGTGAAGATGGAGAATCACCGCGTGATCATGTTAGGTTCGAATAACTACCTCGGCTTCACGGAGAACGAGGCGGTTATCCAAGCCGGTCACGCTGCGCTCGACAAATACGGCACGGGTGTGAGCGGTAGCCGTTTCCTGAACGGTACGCTGGACCTGCACCTGCAACTCGAGAAAGAGATCGCGGAGTTCACGGGTTACGAGGAGTGTATGACCGTCTCGACGGGTTTCCAGACCAACCTCGCTATCATCTCCGCCATCTGCGGTAAGGACGATTATATCCTGAACGACCGCGAGAACCACGCCTCTATCTATGACGCTTGCCGTCTGAGTTATGCGAAGGTGCTCCGTTATCGTCACAGCGATATGCTTGATCTGGAGCGTCAACTGAAGTCCATCCCCGAGAACGCCGGTAAGTTAATCGTCACGGACGGTGTGTTCTCGATGCGCGGCGATATCTGCAAACTGCCGGAGATATGTGCTTTGGCGGAGAAATACGGAGCGCGCGTGATGGTGGATGATGCTCACGGCTTCGGTGTGCTCGGCCCCGGTGGTCGCGGTACAGCGGCTCACTTCGGCCTGACCGACAAAGTGGACATCACGATGTTGACCTTCTCGAAGTCGTTGGCAAGTATCGGCGGATGTATGTTGACGAGTCACCGCGTAGCGGATTGGTTACGTCACGTAAGCCGTCCGTTCATCTTCTCGGCTTCTATCACGCCTTGTTCCGCTGCTACCGCGCTGGAGGCGCTGCATCAGTTGATTCTGGACCCGAAACGTCCGGAGCGTCTGATGAATATCGCCAAGTATTTCCAGAAGCAACTGCTGGCGAACGGCGTGAAGATCATCGAGGCACCGACGCCTATCGTTCCGATCTTCACCTACAAGACGCTGGATACCCTGTATTTCGGCAAGAAGATGTTCGAAGAGGGCGTGTATGTGAACCCCGTTATCGCCCCGGCTTGCGTAGAAGGCGAGTGTCTGCTGCGTACCACCCTGATGGCTACCCATACGGAGCCGATCATCGATGAGGCCGTAGAGATCATCGCACGTGTTCTCAGAGAGGGTGCACCAGCCATGTGATTGGTAATTGGTGATTGATAATTGGTAATTATGAAGACTCTGGTTATATCAGGAGGTAGCTCCGGTATAGGAAAAGCAACAGCCATGCTCTTTGCGGAGCGTGGCTGGCGCGTTTTTGAATTGAGCCGACGCGACGTATCGGTGACGGGTGACGGGTTACAGGTTACGGGGGAGATCATTCACGTGACCTGCGATGTGACGGACGAAGCGAGTTGTAAAGCCGCTATCGCTCAAGTGCTGAAGCAGACCGACACGATTGACGTCGTTATCTCCAATGCCGGTTACGGTATCTCGGGTCCGATTGAGTTCACTCAAATCAAGGACGCAGAGCGACAGATGGATGTGAACTTCATGGGTGCTGTGCGTTTCACGCAAGCGGTGCTGCCGCAGCTCCGTCAACAGCGTCGCGGACGTATCATCTACACGAGTTCCGTAGCTGCTATTCTTGCCGTACCCTACCAGTCCTTCTACTCCGCCTCCAAGGCCGCTATCAACGCGTTCGCTTTGGCGCTGGCGAATGAAGTGAAGGAGTTCGGGATCTCCGTGAGCGTAATGATGCCGGGTGATGTCAGCACCGGTTTCACCGATGCGCGGGATAAGTCCTCGGCCGGAGAAGAGGTCTATTCGCACGCCAACAAAGCCATCACGACGATGGAACGCGATGAACGCGGCGGTATGAAACCGATTCAGATGGCGAAGCTCTTCTACCGCATCGCTACCAGTCGCAGCCCGAGACCGCAATATATCGGCGGATTCAGTTATCGCGTGCTATGCTTCTTGGAGCGACTGCTGCCGAAACGCTTGGTTAACTGGATAGAGTTTAAGGTGTATAGTTGAAAGGTGAAAGGTGAAAGGTGAAAGGTGAAAGGTGAAAGGTGAAGCAAATTAGGATCATATCGCCTTCGGGAGTTATTGATCCCGTTTATATTGACGGGGCAAGTGCTCGTCTTCGTGCATGGGGTTTCGCGGTAAGCGAAGGAAAACATGCGCGTAGCAGTTGGGGACGTTTTGCGGGTACGGACGAGGAACGCTTATCCGACCTCATCGAGGCGCTCAACGACCCGACGGTAGATATCATCCTTTGTGCACGCGGCGGGTACGGATTACAACGTATCATCGATCGCGTACCGGCTATCACCAAACCCATCATCGGCTTCAGCGACATCACGGCCCTGCATCAGTTGTCGGCCTTCAGTGATCAGTCGTCCGTACACGGCATCATGTGCAAACATATCGCTACCTTACCGGAAGACAGCGAACCGCTCGTGGCGCTGCGCCAACTCTTAGCCGGCGAAGCCGTGGAATACCGTTGGGCTACTCATCCGCTCAATAATCCCGGACACGCCTGTGCACCTATTGTAGGTGGAAACCTATCCGTACTCTATGGTCTTCAAGGCACTCCGTTTAGTCTTCAGCAGTCAGTATTCAGTATTCAGAAACCTATCCTTTTGATCGAAGACATCGGCGAGCGGCATTATCATATTGACCGCATGATGCGCAACCTTCGCATGAGTGGGGTGTTAGCGCACCTGAGTGGACTGGTGGTAGGTCAGTTCAGCGACTGCGAGGATGATCCGCTCATGCAGCAGTCGGTGTATGAGACAATAAAAGAGGTAGTCGCAGACTACGACTACCCCGTTCTTTTCAACGCCCCGATCGGGCATGTGGCGCATAACGTGCCGTTATGGCTCAATCGTCATGCGACCATCGATAGCAATTCGGAGAGTATCTTGCTCCAAGACGGCTTGCTCGTATAAATCACGTATCTTCTGTTCGCTTTTCCAACAGTCCACGGCCCGCGTCAGAGCGGTCATGTGGTCCGTTCCGCCGGATAGGTAATCGCTGGTAGCAATGGTATAGTCGGCTTTCGGATTCACGGCCTTACCGGCTACCGTCACATCGGCCAGTTTGCCATCGATGATCGTCACGCGCATACCGGCTACACCCTGCGCTCCATAACGGGCGAAGGACTCGCAGAGATCGATCACATCGCAGCCCTTGAGCGTCAGCACCACCAGTTCGTTCTCGAACGGCATGAGGTCAAACACATCACCACGCGTGATGGGACCTTTTACCCAAGAGCAGCGCATACCGCCCATGTTGACGATCGCGATATCCACGGTACCCGGATACACTTTCTTCGCCGCCTCCCATAAGGCATCGGTAGCCCAGTTCAGCATCGGGCACTCCGGCGAGCCCACCCACATATCTTGCGGCGCGTAACCTAACTGCACATCCATGATCTTATCCAGCTCTGCACGCGTGGGCGCGAGGTACTCGATATAGGCCTCATCTTGGATAGCATCCAAGGTAGTGTCCACCTTAATGGCCTGCGTAGTAGCCGAACGCACTTCTTTGACCGGTTGCGAACAAGCTGCTGCGAAGAGGGCCACAGCCGCAAGGGCCAGTAAATGAATCTTTTTCATAACAATCGATTTTTTTATTTGAGACATGCCGCGGTGCGGGCAGCCAGACGGGCGTTATTGAGCACTAACTGGATATTTGCCTCGAGGCTGTCACCTCCGGTCAGATCTTTCACTTTCGCCAGCAGGAACGGCGTACATTGTTTTCCGTGTACTCCGGCTTTCTCCATCTCTTTGAGGGCTTGCTCAATAGCCCGGTCGATGGTCTCTTTCGGCATGGAGAACTGCTCCGGGATCGGGTTCGTCACCAACATACCGCCCTTCAAACCACAGTCCAGTTTAGCCTGGAAAGCCGCCGCCAGTTCTTCCGGTGTATCGATGCGATAGTCCACGTTGAAACCGCTATGACGGGTATAGAAAGCCGGCAGTTCTTCGGTACCGAAACCGATCACAGGTACACCCTTGGTCTCGAGATACTCTAAGGTCAGACCGAGGTCCAGGATCGACTTTGCTCCGGCACATACGACCATGACGGGTGTCTGCGCCAACTCCTCGAGGTCAGCCGAGATATCGAAGGTCTGTTGCGCACCGCGGTGCACACCACCGATACCTCCGGTAGCAAACACTTTGATGCCTGCCATAGCAGCAATCATCATGGTCGTGGTAACGGTCGTCGCACCATCTTCCTTACGCGCCAAGAGAACCGGTAAGTCACGACGGGAAGCTTTGATGACTGCCTGACCTTTTTTACCGAGGTATTCAATCTCCTCCGGCGTACATCCGGCTTTGAGTTTACCACCGATGATAGCTATTGTAGCCGGTACGGCTCCGTTATCGCGTATCGTTTGCTCCACGCGTAAAGCAGTCTCAACGTTCTGCGGATAGGGCATTCCATGACTGATGATAGTGGACTCCAAAGCCACTACGGGTTTTCCGGCTTCTAATGCAGCTTGCACTTCCGGAGAGATAGAAAGAAATTGATTCATTTATGATTTATGATTTGTGATTTTTGATTTTCGATTTATAAAAGGATATTAGCGATGTCGGGATTGACGGGTTTGGGACTCATGAGGGTAGCCCGAGCAGCCATCAGTCCGTATTGCGCGGTCTTGGGGAAAGGAATATTCTTGGAGTACGCATAGACGACTCCGGCCAGGAAGGCATCCCCCGCACCGGTGGTGTTCACCACTTCACCCGGTAGGGCCGGAAAGAGCCATTCTTCAGCCGCATTACGGCAGTAGACGCCCTCGGCACCCAAAGTGATATAGACATGCGCGACACCCATGTTGAGCAACTCCTGTGCAGCCTGTGCATAGGTGGCCGTTTCTGTTACAGCCAGCGCTTCTTTGAGATTCAGTTTGAGAGAATGGAGGTAGGGTAACTTGGAGTTTCGCAGGGCATTCACTACCCGATGCGCTTTGGTGGTACTCACGCCGTCAATAAACAGCGGCGCCGTCACATTCTCCATCAACCATCGGATGGCATCTTCGCTGATATTTGTATCGGCTACTACGAAATCGGATAAGTTAATCTCCCCGCTTCGTTTGCTCAGCCACTCCGGTGTGATAGCGCGTATACATTCGGTATCTGCTACCGCCGCGATCATCTCACCGCCATGGTTGTTGATACACAGATATACACCGGAACGCAAGGCGTTCTCACGCTCCGAAAGATGAACATCCATCCCTTGCTGCTTACAATAATCATGGAGTAATCCGCCGAAGAGGTCTCCGCCGAAGATGGTGAGCAATTGTGTTCTCGCTCCGAGCAGGGCTAAGTTATGCGCGATATTCCGCGCCACTCCGCCATAGCCGATATCGATATGTCCGGGATTAGAGTCCGCAGCAATAAACGCATCGTATAAGGTAGCCGACAGGTCTACATTCGCTCCTCCGATAACAGAAATGAGTGTTTCCATGATGCTGGTTAATTAATGTCTTACCGTGATATGAAAGCAGGATTGCTTTGCTTCATATTTGACGTATATCTTTCCCGCCCGCTGATGGTTGAGCAGCACTTGGCCCAACACCAGTTTGAGGTTATCTTCATGCATATAATCGCGCGTGCGTGTTACTTTCTCATAACGCATATACGCGAGGTCAAAAGTGGTACCGTAACAATGACAGCTCTGCGTGGTGGAATTGATATTCCCGCTGCGTTGCAGGTATTTGATGTCCTCATGGGTGCGCAGTACCGAGGTGATGTAGAAGCGGTAATGCGGTAAGTTATTCCGCTGCAATATATCCGCCCACTCCACTCCGATGGAGTCCAGTTCGCGTTTCGCCGAAGGGATCAGATACGGCACCGAGTGGGTCAGACTATCGACGATATAATTCGCGTTCGTCTTCACCTCCACCAGTCTCTTTCGCATCGAAGCGGCATCTGCCCGATCTTTCGGCGGCCGCGGTAGGCCGATAGCCGAGGCCACTGCATGCTGCTTGGACTGGAGGTCGTTGAACTTCAGCTTGTAGTTAAACGTCCGTCCGGGATAGCTAACCAAGTTATCCTCGACGACCGTCTGCTGTTCCGTTTGCCGATGCGCGCAGCCCATGAAGAGCAGCACGCATAGCAAGCCTAACACGCATTTAAATCGACCACTCAAATCCATCTTTGGTATCTTTGATCTGGAAACCCAGTGCGGTCAGTTCATTACGGATCTTATCGGACGTAGCCCAGTCCTTATTCTGCTTCGCCTGCAGACGGATTCCGAGCAGCAGGTCGATAGCACCGTTGAAAGCTTGTTGTTTTCCTTCATCGGCAGACTGCTCTTCCAGACGCAAACCTAAGATATCGATGGCGTAGGTCTTCCATACCGCACGCAGTTCGTTGAGGTCGGTTTCCGAGATGGTACCCTTTCCGTCCCATACCGTATTAATCGCACGCGCACTATCGAAGAGGGCGGCAATAACGAACGGTGTATTGAGATCGTCGTCCATGGCTTCTTGGCAGCGCTGACGGATACCGGCCACTTCGACGGTGGTCTCTTTGCCTGCCTGCAGTTTCAGCAGACGTGCATACGCTTCCTGCAGACGTTGGAGGCCTTTCTCCGCAGCCTCGAGTGCTTCGGAAGAGAAGTCCACGGTAGAGCGGTAATGCGCCTGGAGGATGAAGAAACGAATAACCATCGGTCCGAACGGCTTCGAGAGCAGCGGGTGGTTGCCGGCGAAGAACTGCTCGAGGGTGATGAAGTTATTATAGGACTTACCCATCTTCTTGCCCGCGATGGTGATCATGTTATTATGCATCCAGTAATGCACGCTCTCTTTCCCGAGGGCCGCACAACTCTGCGCGATCTCCGCCTCGTGATGCGGGAAGATGAGATCCAGACCACCGCCGTGGATATCGAACTGCTCACCGAGGTATTTCGTACCCATGGTAGAGCACTCCATGTGCCAGCCCGGAAAACCTTCAGACCATGGTGAAGGCCAATGCATGATATGCTCCGGCGAAGCTTTCTTCCAAAGGGCGAAATCATAACTGTGTTTCTTCTCCGCCTGACCATCCAGTTCACGCGTCTCCGCGATGATGTCATTCAGGTTACGACCGGATAACTTACCATACGGATAGTCTTTCGCATATTTCTCCACGTCCATATAAACGGAGCCATTGGAGACATAAGCGTAACCCTTATCGAGGATCTTCTGCACGAAGGCGATCTGCTCGATGATATGGCCCGAAGCATGGGGCTCAATAGACGGCGGCAGCACGTTAAGCGCCGCCATATCACGATGGTAGCGGTTGGTATAATACTGCACCACCTCCATCGGCTCGAGTTGCTCGAGACGGGCTTTCTTAGCAATCTTATCTTCGCCTTCATCCGCATCGTGCTCAAGGTGACCCACATCGGTGATGTTGCGCACGTACCGCACTTTATAACCCAATTGCATCAGGTAGCGATACAGCACATCGAAAGTGATGGCCGGACGGGCATGCCCCAGATGGGCATCGCCGTACACCGTCGGTCCGCAGACATACATGCCCACATGACCCTCATGCAGCGGCTTGAAGGTTTCTTTGAATCGTGTTAATGAATTATAAATCTCTAACATAGTCGAAAGTCAAAACGGGACAGAGCCTGTCGAAAGGCCGCTTCGGTTAAAGGAGAGTCTTGGGGTCGAGGTTATTGCGCTCGATGTCTTTGAAGTACTTGAACGTACCTACTTTCAGTTCATCGCAAGCAGCCTCGTCGCAGACGATGATACCATGCTGGTGCATCTGCAGCATCGAGACGGTCCACATATGGCTGACGGGCTCTTCGATGGCGTGTTGCAGCGCACGGGCTTTGTTATGACCGTTCACCATGATCAGCACCTCTTTGGCATCCATCACGGTACCTACACCTACAGTGAGAGCCGTCTTGGGCACTTTATTCACATCGTTATCGAAGAAACGGCTGTTGGCGATGATGGTGTCGGTGGTCAACTCTTTCTTACGGGTGCGGCTGGTGAGCGACGAACCCGGTTCGTTGAATGCGATATGACCATCGGGACCGATACCGCCGAGGAAGAGGTGAATACCACCGATGTTACGGATTTTCTCTTCATAACGTGCACACTCGGCTGCGAGGTCAGCTGCATTACCGTTCAGGATATTGACGTTCTCCTTGCGGATGTCGATATGGCTGAAGAAGTTATTCCACATGAAACTATGATAACTCTCCGGGTGCTCTTCGGGCAAGTTAACGTACTCGTCCATATTAAAAGTCACTACATTACGGAAAGACACTTTACCCGCTTTGTTGAGTTCGATCAGAGCTTTGTACATACCGAGGGGCGACGAGCCGGTCGGGAGACCGAGAACGAAAGGTTTGCTCTCCTTGGGATCAAACTCGTTGATACGTTTTGCCACATAATTCGCAGCCCACTGGCTAAGCAGGTCATACGAAGGTTCAATAATTACACGCATTTATATTTCAAATTTAAAATTTCAAATTTAGGATTTATTTCTCATTCCATAAAAAGGATGATCTCGAGGTCAGACTCATCGGGATTAACTGCGATGATTTGACCTTTTTTATCGATCAGGACCGTGAAGGGGATGTACTGCACGCCGTAGAGGTCCGAACAGATATGCTCCGCATCTTCGCGCGCTTGCGGCCAAGGCATCTGCTCCTGCTCCAGAGCCGTTAACCATGCCTCTTTATCTTCGTCCACCGAACAACTGAAGATCTGCAGACGCTCACGAGGCTGACCGGCGTATATCTCTTTGAGCACCGGTATCAGACGACGACAGGGTCCGCACCACGAAGCCCAGAAGTCTACCAGCACGAAGTCGGTTTTGCCGACGAGTTGACTGAGCGACAGTTCTTCGCCCTCCGGTGTCACAGCCGTGAAGTCGGTGTAGGGATTATCAATGGTTACCTCTTCTACCAGTTCCGGTTCTTCTTGGGGTTGCTCTTCTTCCTGCGGTTGAGCCGGTCTTCTTGCGCAGCCGACTATCGTTAGCGCAGCCAGCGCTATTAACCAAAATTTTTTCATTGCTATTATTTGTTTTTTAACTGCGTTTGAGAACGACGGCGCTACGTGCCGGCAGGTACATCTTGAGCCAGCCTTTACCGTCCTTGTCATAGAGCGGATCGTAGTTGGTGAAATGCTCTACGCTATCGTCCGCCAGACCGAAGCCGGCAAACTCCTTCGCATCAGTATTGAGAACCACTTCGTACTTACCGGACGGCACTAAGATACCGTAGTCGTCGAAGGACTTCTGTCCGTTCCAGTTGAAGATGAACAGCAGGTCACCGCGCGAATAAGCCACTACCTGGTCGCCCTCGTTATCCCACCATTTCATCACCCATGGCAGGTGTTTACCGATATTGTATTTCTTCTCCTCCGCCGTCGGGTTCTGCATGAGGAGGTATTTTTTGAGCAGATGGATCATCTTCTCATCAAAGCGATTAAGATCGGAGAAGAAGTAGTTCGGGTTATCCACGAGGTCCCACTGGCGACGCGCATATTTATAACTCCATCCATTCCCCTCACGTGGGAAATCGATCCACTCCGGATGGCCGAACTCATTCCCCATGAAGTTGAGGTATCCACCATTGATCGTCGAAGCCGTGATGAGGCGTATCATCTTATGCAGCGCGATACCGCGGTCCGCCATGAAGGAAGAATGTCCGTGCTCAAAATGCCAGTACATATCCGAATCCACGAGGCGGAAGATGATCGTCTTGTCTCCCACCAGCGCCTGGTCATGACTCTCGGCATAGGAGATCGTTTTCTCGTCCTCACGACGGTTCGTCATTTCAAACAAGATATGACCGGCTTTCCAGTCCTCATCCTTCACCTCTTTGATATACTTAATCCAGAAATCAGGAATACCCATTGCCAGACGATAGTCGAAACCTACACCGCCATCGGCTATCGGACATGCCAGGCCCGGCATACCGCTCATCTCCTCCGCAATCGTGATGGCATCGGGTTTCACTTCGTGGATCACCTTATTGGCCAGCGTCAGATACATCAGCGCATCACCATCTTCGTTTCCGTTGAAGTAAGAAGGATAGCCGTTGAAGTCTTCGCCCAGACCGTGCGAGCGATAGATCATAGAGGTCACACCATCGAAACGGAATCCGTCGAAGTCGTATTCGTCGAGCCAGAACTTACAGTTCGAGAGCAGGAAATGCAGCACTTCGTTCTTGCCGTAGTTGAAGCAGAGACTATCCCAAGCCGGGTGCTCACGACGGGCACCGTCATGGAAATACTGATAACCCGTACCATCGAAGTTACCGAGACCCTCGAGTTCGTTCTTCACCGCATGGCTATGCACGAGGTCCATGATGACATGCATACCTCTGCCGTGAGCATCGTCGATGAGGGCTTTGAGTTCATTCGGCGTACCGAAGCGACTGCTGGCAGCAAAGAAATTCGATACATGGTATCCGAAGGAGCCGTAATACGGGTGCTCCTGGATAGCCATGATCTGCACGCAGTTATAACCCAACTTATCGATACGCGGCAGCACATCACGACGGAACTCCTCGTACGAATTCACTTTCTCCTCTTTGGAACTCATGCCGATATGGCACTCGTAGATATAGAGCGCTTCGCGCGAATTTTGATTTGTGATTTTTGATTTGTGATTTCTATTCTTCCACTGGTACTCGGGTTCATTCCAAACCTGCGCCGAGAAGATCTTCGTTTGCTCGTCCTGCACGACGCGGCGCACATAAGACGGGATACGCTCTCCGTAACCGCCGTTCCACTCGACGAGCAGTTTGTACATCTGGCCATGGGCCATCGCTTTCTCCGGCAACTTCGCCTCCCATACACCATTCCCGATCGGCTGCAGACGATATGCTTCATCCTTGCTCCAGTTGTTCATGTCGCCCTTGATATAGATCGCCGTAGCGTTCGGCGCCCATTCACGCAGCACCCATCCTTCGGGCGTATGATGCAAGCCAAAATAGAGATATCCCGTCGCCCACTCGGACAGCGGCTGACCTCCTGTGATCTCTTTCTCCTTATTCATCGCATAGTCATAACGACCCTGGAGAGCACCCTCGTAAGGCTGCAGATACGGATCACGCTCAACAAGCTTGAGGTGTTTCGATTTTTTACATGTTGCCATAGTTGTATGTGTTTTTCGTTGTATTATTCAATTTTGCGTGCAAAATTACAAAAAATAATCGACATATGCAAACGATTCCATGAATTTTCAAAAAATATTTGTGTATCTCAGATTTTTTGCGTATTTTTGCAGACGATTTAGTTCACACAAAATCATTACAACATATGAAAAAAATTATTTTTACGCTTGCAGCGTTTGCACTTATGACAACAGCATGCACTACTAAACAACAGACCACCGGTATCGATCTGGCGAACTTAGACACCACGGCCGTACCGCAAAATGACTTCTACCAATTCGCATGTGGCGGCTGGATGGCAGCCAACCCTCTGACGCCGGAATACAGTCGTTTCGGTTCGTTCGACAAATTAGGATTAAACAACCTGGAGCAGGTGAACGGATTGATTCAAGAGATCGCCGCGAAGAAACACCCGCAGGGGTCGATCGCGCAGAAGATCGGCGATATGTATAACCTCGCGATGGACACCGCTCGTCGTGACCAGGAAGGTATCGAGCCGGTTCGTAAAACCTTAGCCGAGATCGAAGGTATTACCGACCGTGCGCAGTTATCGAAAGCGCTCGGTGCCGCGATGGACTACAGCCTCTGGGCGATGTATGTCGATGCCGACGCGATGAACAGCGCCATGAACATTATGAACGAGTATCAAGCCGGCTTCTCGTTAGGCGAGAAAGAGTATTACCTGGACGAGGACGAGCAGACCGTAGCGATCCGTAACGCGTACGTAGCGTATATCGAGAAACTGTTCGGTCTCTTCGGTTTCGAGAACGGCGCCGAGAAAGCACAAACGGTATTGCGCATGGAGACACGTCTGGCGAAGGCAGCTTACAGCAATGTGGAGCTTCGCGACCCGATCGCTAACTATAACAAGATGAGTGTAGCCGAACTGCAGGAACTGGTGCCGCAGGTTAATTGGACCGAGTATTTCGAGGCACTGGGTGTGACCTTGGATAGCCTCTCTATCGGTCAGATTCCTCACTTGCAAGAAGCAGGACGTATGTTAGCGGACGAACCGCTGGAGGACCTCAAGACCCTCTTTACCTGGCAGGTGATCGACGGGGCTACTTCGTATCTCACAAGCGAGATTTATCAGGCTTCGTTTGACTTCTACGGCAAGGTGATCTCCGGTCGCGAAGAGCCAAGTCCGCTGTGGAAACGTGCGGTAGGTATCGTGAACGGTACGCTAGGCGAAGCAGTAGGTCAGATGTACGTTCAGAAGTACTTCCCGGAGGAGAACAAAGCGCGTATGTTAGCGCTGGTAAAGAACTTGCAGAAAGCGCTCGGTATCCGTATTGAGAACCTGGAATGGATGAGCGAAGAGACCAAGGCGAAGGCGCTGGAGAAACTGAATGCCTTCACGATCAAGATCGGTTACCCCGATACTTGGCGCGACTATACGGCACTGGATGTAAATGCGAAGGATACCTATTATGCGAACCTGCAGCGTGCAGCGAAGTTCGAGCAGGAGTACAGCCTCAGTTACTTAGGCAAACCGGTGGATAAGACCAAATGGTATATGACGCCGCAGACGGTAAATGCCTATTACAACCCGTCCAGCAATGAGATCTGTTTCCCGGCCGGAATTCTCCAATATCCGTTCTTCGACATGAGCGCCGATGATGCGTTTAACTACGGCGCGATCGGCGTGGTGATCGGTCATGAGATGACGCACGGTTTCGACGACCAGGGATGCCATTTCGACAAGGATGGAAATATGATTAACTGGTGGACCGAAGAGGATAAGAAAGCCTTCGACGCCCGCACGAAAGTGATGGAAGAGGCCTTCAATCGCATCGAAGTAGCTCCGGGCGTACATGCCAACGGTGCCTTCACCTTAGGCGAGAATATCGCGGACCACGGAGGTCTGCAAGTGAGCTATCTGGCATTTTGTCTGAACGAGGAGTCGAAACCCGAGGCAGAGCGTCTGCAGACGCGCGACGGCTTCACGCCCGCACAGCGTTTCTTCTTGGCTTACGCGAACGTATGGGCAGGTAATATCCGTCCGGAAGAGATCCTGAATCGCACGAAGAGTGATCCTCACTCGTTGGGTAGATGGCGTGTAAACGGTGCGCTACCGCAGATCAACGCTTGGTACGATGCATGGAACGTTACGGAAGAAAGTCCGATGTACGTAGCACCAGAGGAAAGGGTTTCCATCTGGTAATTGGTGATTGGTAATTGGTAATTGAAAAAGAAAAGTCCGCGAATGGCGGACTTTCTTTTTTTAGGCTTTCTCAACAGCCTCAGCGATGGAGTTGGCGATGAAGGCCATCTCTTCGGCCGGGAGGGAGAGTTTGGGATTAGACCACAGCATATCTTTCTCCGAATTCATCGGAATCAGATGCACATGCACGTGGTTCACTTCCATACCCAGCACCGCTACACCGACGCGCTTACAACCCGTAGCGGCCTTGACACCTTTCGCCACTTTCTTGGCAAAGGTCATGAGGCTCTTGAGTTGCTCGTCCGTCAGATCGAAGATATAATCGGCTTCCGGCTCCGCTAACTTAGGTACCACTAAGGTGTGACCTTTCACCAGCGGATTGATATCCAAGAAGGCATAGTTCTTATCATCCTCAGCTACTTTATAGCTCGGGATCTCGCCTTTGATAATTCGCGTAAAGATAGTCATACTAATTGGTGATTGGTGATTGGTAATTGGTGATTTAGAGAGTGATCTCCAATACTTCAAACTCGATGATACCGGCGGGCACTTGCACCTGCGCGATCTCACCTACTTTCTTACCCATCAGACCTTTGGCGATAGGCGTGGTAACAGAGATTTTGCCCTCTGCTAAGTTGGCTTCTCCTTCGGTCACCAACTGGAAGGTCTTCTCCTGACCATTATTGCGCTGTTTCACGCGCACCTTCGTAAGGATCTGCACCTCATCCGTTTTGATATCCGTAGCGTCCAGTACACGGGCGTCCATGAGTCGCAACTTCAACTGTGCGATCTTCGTCTCCAGTGCTCCTTGCGCTTCTTTTGCGGCGTCATACTCCGCATTCTCACTTAAATCGCCCTTTTCACGCGCTTCTGCTATCGCGGCAATGACACGTGGGCGCTCTACCGTCTCCAATTCGTGGAGTTCCTCTTTTAATTTCTTCAGACCGTCTTCGGTCATGTAGGTAACAGCCATTTTCTATACGTGTATTTAATATTTTCGGTTCAAAATCTCGCTCGCAATAATTGCCTTGCGAACCTCCTCGGTATCCGTTAAATCCGGAGTCGTATTTTGCGTTTCTTCAGCCATATAAAAAGGAGGCGTATGCCTCTTATATTTTGTTTAAAAACGATAGGAAACTTCACAGCCTCCTATCGCCATTAAACCTAAACCTTAACTATGAAAATTTTGTTTTCGATGCAAAGGTACTGCTTTTATTTGAAATGACCAAACATTTTGGCAAAAAAATGCAAAATTTCTTTAATTTTATACTATTTCGCCTCTTAATGTCGCGGCAGAGGCTTCTTTTATGCGTACATTGATGATATCGCCTATCTTCTGGTCGGTTCTGGGGAAGACCACGGTCTTATATTGCTCGGTGCGACCGTACATATCATCATGGCTGCGTTTGGAGAAACCCTCTACGAGCACTTCTACCGTCTTGCCTATCTCCCGTTGATTTGACTCCAGCGAGAGTTGGTTTTGTAAGGCGATGATCTCATTGAGACGACGCACTTTCTCCTCCTCCGAGATGTTATCGGGCAGGTGTTTCTGGGCATAGGTACCCGGCCGTTCGGAGTATTTGAACATGAACGCAGAGTCAAAGCCCACCTCTCTCATGAGCGAGAGGGTCTCAGCATGGTCTTCGAGCGTCTCGTCGTGAAAACCGCAGAAGATATCAGTGCTGATGGCTGCCGTAGGCAGGATACGCCGAATGGCAGCAATACGCTCCAGATACCACTCTCGGGTGTACTTGCGATTCATCAGTTTGAGAATGTGATTTGAACCTGACTGCACGGCCAGATGAATGAACTTACAGAGGTTCTTATGACGACTGATGGCTTCGAGCGTCTTATCGGACATATCCTTCGGATGGGAAGTCGTAAAGCGAATACGCATATCCGGAACAGCGTCAGCTACGATCTCCAGCAGGTCCGCGAAGTCCACCTCGGAGAGGTTATGGGTTATGGGTGACGGGTTACCGATATAGCGGTATGAGTTGACGTTCTGACCGAGAAGGGTGACTTCTTTGTATCCGCGTTCCTGCAGGTCACGCACCTCATTGAGAATGGACTCCACATCACGACTTCGTTCGCGACCGCGGGTATAAGGCACCACGCAATAGGAGCAGAAGTTATTACAGCCGCGCATAATGCTCACGAAACCGCTAATGGAGCGACCGATACGCGAAGGGATGATATGGCGGTAGGTCTCGGAGGTACTGAGTTCCACATTCATCGCCTTATGGCCCTGTTCGCACTGTGCCAAGAGGTTCGGGATGTCAAGATACGCATCCGGTCCCGCCACAAAATCCACACCGAAATCATCAATCAGTTCCTGACCCATTCGCTCCGCCATACAGCCGATGACACCAATGATCTTATCGCGATTTTCAATCTTCGATTTTTGATTTGAGATTTTAGATTTATTATTTCTCAAATGAGCCTTGAGTTCCCGCAGACGAGCACCCACTTTCTGCTCCGCGTTATCACGGATAGAGCAGGTATTGAGCAGAACGATATCGGCATCTTCCCAATGCTCCGTCAGTTCCGCATCGGTTGTTTCCATTATAGCTGCTACGACTTCGCTATCCGCGACGTTCATTTGGCAACCATAGGTCTCAATATAGAATTTTTTTGTCATTATTTTGCACAAATATTTGCATATGTCGAAAAAAAGCAGTACTTTTGCACCCGCTTTCGAAAAATCGAAAGACGGGAAGTGGCGCAGCCCGGTAGCGCAACGGTCTGGGGGACCGGAGGTCGCGTGTTCGAATCACGTCTTCCCGACTAAAAGGATGGCTTAGGCCGTCCTTTTTGGTAGACGGATTCTAACCCGCGTGTTCTCCGCCGCTTCGCTCTGTCGATTATTGCGAAGATTCGCAATTGTCGGATCACGTCTTCCCGACTACTTTAACAAAGGCAGATTTACTTCGGTAACTGCCTTTAATTGTATGCCTTGCAAGACGGGCTGCATGTCCGGGTTCTTTTGGATAAGGTCCATCCACCACTCTGCTTCGTCGAGGTCTGCGAAACCGCTCACGCGCAGCGCACATCCATCTCCCCAAACGGGCATCTTCTGCAGGTCAAAATCACGAATCAGGAACTGCGAGAAGTTAAACAACGCAACTTCGTACTGCAGTTCATTCAGTGCTTGTTCCTCCGCTGTAGGCAGAATAAGCAGTACCACAGACGGTTGTTTACGATCTTCGCTCCACTGCTGTTCGGCTACCGTAGTATCTTGTGGCTCTTCTTCGATCTCTCCGCGTCGATCGGCGAGACTGCCGCTGGCACCACCCTTCTGACTCTCCATACCTTGTCCCATCATCGCCAACATATCCTTCGCCATGGCTCCCAATTCGGTATTGCCATAGTTCTCCACCATCGCGCGTAGTTCGTTTGCGAAGGATTCTTGTCCTTCGGTACGCGCAACGGAAACCGCCTTCAAGAAGACGAAACGCGGCATGAGCCGACTCTGCGGGAACTCCTGTTGCGCATAGTTGGTATTGGTCTTAACGGAGGAATAGTCACCTTTTGTATAGGCTGTATAAGTAGCGGAATAAAGGGAATCTTGCTCCGCTAACATCTTGCGCATCTTCGCAATATAGTTTTCGTCATGACGTAAAGCACGCAACTGTTCATCCTCATGAATGGCGACTACGGACGGATGCAACGGGAAGCGTTCATCCAACAGGCGTAAGGTCTCTTGTGTCAGTTCTTCATCCTCCAGTTTATCGCGATAGATATAATAGAGCGATACCATTGCTTCGCGCCAGAGGCTATCGCTTACGATATAATCCTGCTCCGTACGGGGAATCTGCTGCAGGTAATATTCGGGTTTGTGGATGTCGGTTTCGAAGGTCTGCCGCGCCGGTATAGAATCGGCACCCAGCATGGTAGAATCCATTCCCTCCGAAGGTGCAGAGCCCAACTCATCCCCTATCATCACTTGTTTGTTTTGCCGTCTCCAGTTATCCTCCAACGGACGATTTCCCCATCTACGGCGCCACTCTTGTTGTCCCTGTTTGATGAGTTGGGGATTATAGAAATACCACTCACCTTTCTGGGTTCCACCGCCTAACATATTCGCCGTATTGACACTTCGGGGCCCCTCGTCCAGCGCCAGTTCCCGTGCGGCCTGTACTTGTTTGATGGAGTCGTTCTTCTCAGCTTCTATCAAGTCGGCTATGATCTGATCCACGATGGCTCGTTGCTCTTCTTCGGTCATTTGTCCCAGCCGCTGCAGGGAGTCTTGCAGTTGCGCCTGATTATAGGATACGATCAATTCGTCCAGTACCTCCGAGCGCTTCTGAATACGATCAAAGTCCTTATTATCCGCTGTCAGGATGGTCACCGCTTCGCGATAACAGGGTTGCGCCTTCGCGTACACGCGTTGTTCGAAATATATATCACCTGCGCGCACGAGGACGGCTGCTTTGGGCGTACCGGCCTGCGTAGACTCGGCTATCGCTTTCTCGTACATCTCCAGCGCCTTGGCTGTATCGGGTTGAGCGAGATAGATATTTCCGATCGCACCATAAATCTGATCCAAGCGGTCTTTGTATTTCGACTGCCGCGTCATGGATTTCAGACGACGAATTGCATTCTTTCCATCCAATTCAGCCATGCGAAGACGGGCATTAAACTCCATCTCATTGGTCGGCGCCATACGCACAACGGACTTATAGGCTTGGATAGCCTCATCGCGGTTGTTCTCGCGTTCGTATAACTGCGCTAAGACATACGCGAAACGCGGACGATAGATCTTCCGCTTCTCATAAGGCAGGGCGATCTTTACGAACGGCAGTGCCTCATGGTAATGCTCGCCTTTGAGCAACACATCGGCTTTCACCGCCGAATAGAGACGGGCGTGCTTACGACTCAAAGCATCAATACGCACACGCTGCAGCATATCTTCTGCTTCGTATTGCCATCCCATCTCGGCATATGCACGCGCAATCCATAACTGACACTGCGCGATGATATCCGGATCGTTCTGATAATGATTGATGATATAATTGAAAGTGCTGACAGCGCCTAAGAAATCAGCTTTATGAAACTCTGCTTCACCGAGTCGCATCCATGCCAACTTCATGTTGGCATTGAATTCCTCGGATTGTAGCCATATTTTATATTTGGGATCGTTGGCCTTTTTCGGGTCACGTTTCGGTTTCGTTTTGATGGAATGCAACTTAATGCATTTACGGCATTTCTCGATGGTCTTATCCATCTGAGTAGCAGCGGCCGACGCTGCATCATGGTTCGATACGGGATACAGATTCAGAATCCGCGTATAATCATCGGTATTGGCATCGCGAATGGCTTTCAGTCCTTCCACGTATGCCACGTTTCCATTATAGAGGATGTTGTACTTCACCTTCGTTTGATGGAACGAACGTGTAGCCCATGTGTTTTTCTGAGTCGAGCACGAAGAGAGAATCATCATTAAGATGATGATATTTGAAATTTGATATTTGATATTGGAAATTTTCATTTCAATCCCTTCACATGACTCTGTGCAGCGATAAACTCTTTTAAGTAGAATGGCTCGTAATACGCCAATTTTTGATTGGTGATTTGTGATTTTTGATTTTCGGCTAATATACCTACATATTGCGCTTCGGGTACGATATCGGGGATAAAGTGCCAATTGGGGAGAGAGAATACGTTCGCGCACTTTGCCGCACCATCGCCAAAATAGTACACCGCGGTGTCATTGGTTATTGGTGATTGGTGATTGGTGATTGATTCTTCATTCTCTACCACTATGGCCTTTGTTTCGCCATTAATCACCGTATAGACTTCCATACGACGGGCATCGATCATCGGGAGAAGGATGGAAGGTTGGTGATTCTCTGCCGCAAGGGCACGATTAACTTCGTTTTTGGTGATTGGTGATTGCTCTTTAGCGGCTTCGCAGAGGACCTCCAATGTCGGAATAGGGATGAGGGGGACATTCAAGCCATAGCACAATCCTTTAGCTGTACTGGTGCCGATACGCAATCCGGTATAACTACCGGGGCCTTCACTGAGGGCCACCGCGTCTATAACGAGGGCTTGCTCCCGCGTGAACGAGAGCAATTCCTCTATATAGCGAGGTAGCAACCGGGCATGGTTGCTACCTTCACGGCAAATACATTGCTTGATCGGCATGCCGTCTTTGCAGACAGCAGCCGAACAAACCGATGTACTAGTTTCGATACATAATATCGTCATATGCTTACTCTTGCGGAGCTCCGTCGTTCTTATTTACCTTCTTGCCGAACAACTGCGAATCTTTGTTCTGACGCTTCTTCGGGAAGTTGAAGTGGTAAGCCAACTTCAAACCAGCATCGAAGTAACCAAGTTTGTCAGCATAGGTCTTCGTAGCGGATTGTACATCCAGAATAGCAGCAGAAGTCTCGGTCGGAGCCGTTAAGTCAAACAGACCTTCCGTGCTGGTGGTATTCTTGAAGGTATTGAATACGCTGTAGTTTGCATATGCACCCAGACCGAACGAGTTACCGCTCTTCAGTACCCACTCGTAACCGATCTCAGCTGTCAACATCACATTGACATTGAACTGAATGCCGTTCTTGGTAGTGGGTTGCTGGCCGGTATATTTACCGGTTACGGTTTCGTCGGTAATGGTAATACCTTCATTGGGGAAGTACGCCGTGATATGCGTATTGTTCTGGTCTACAGTCTGCTTGTACGGGCTATAAACCGGAATCATGAACTTCGGACCGATGTTGAAGAATACTCCCTTCTCCGAGATCAAGGAGAACATCAACGGTACCTCGAGTTGCAACTGATGGTCGGTCTCTTTGATATTCGAAGCGAGCACGGTATAGTCTACACCACTCTTGGTGAAGGACGTACTATCGTTGCCCACTTTCAGGCCACTCTGCATATAACCTATGCCGAGGCCTACGATGAGACCGAGGTCTACAGGACGACCGTCCTTGGTCCAGTAATGCGCATATTGGAGATCCAATACTACATCACCACCGCAGGTCCAATTACCCTTGTCTGCATGGTGCATCAAGGACGAAGCACCACCGCGGAGACCAATCGTGAAGCGATCGTACTTACCGCCGAATTTCTGCTTCGATTTAATCGAATCGCCCTTAGCTGTTTCACCGCTAACGGCACTTTGATCAGCGATCTCTTCCTCTGCCGGTTTCGGCTCTACAGTCGGAGTTTCCTCTGCGGGTTTCTGCTCCACTACCGGAGTTTCCTCTGCGGGTTTCTGCTCCACTACCGGAGTTTCCTCAGCCGGTTTCGGTTCCACTGAAGGAGTCTCCTCTACAGGCTTCTGCTCCACTACCGGAGTTTCCTCAGCCGGTTGCTCGGGTTGCGCCTCGCGCGGATGAACAGGAACCAAGCACTCTTCGCATATCCACGAATAGATGTTCATCAGAAGAACACCTTCGGGGAAGCGCTTCGTACCTAATTGACGTACCGTATGTACTTTGTCATATACCCAGGTGGAGGGTTTCTCACCCGTGAGGTATTGTTGACACTCAGGTTTAATCATTACGGAGTCGCCTACCGCCACTTTCCAAGTATGTTGCTTGGGTTCTGCCTGCTGAGCCGACATGGTCGAAACAGCGGTTGCACAGATCAGGGTGGCTACAACAAGAATTGATTTAATAGTTTTCATTGTGCTACCTCCTATTCTTATTTAACAATGTAACGTAAGGTTGACTTCATCTCGCTGTTGCTGAGTTCTACCATGTAGAAACCACGTGCATCAGCAGCCTTAATCGTATAGGTTTCCTGACCGGCCACATAATAAGTAGCTTGCAGCAATCCCTCGGAAGTATAGAGACGAACGATGGTCTCCAGTTCCGGATTCAAGTTGATGACTTGGATGTTCTCACCCGGTTTAGCGAGTGACGGAACGAGAGCCGGAGCGCCAGCGCCGACAGGGATGGTATAGTGTTCCGTCTCACCCTTCAGACCACAAGTACCTGCGGTAGCCGGGATGTCGAGAACAGCATAGTAGGTATCACCTGCCGGCAGCGGTTCGCCGCTTGCCAAGGTGTAGTAGTATCCAGTCCATACGAGTTCGTCGGCCGGAGTAGCCTCTTTATACCACTTCACATAACCCGCACCATTATCGAGCGAGTCAAGGATATTCTCCCAACCCGGGATAGAGTTGATGGCATTACGGTTGATCATCAACAGACGATTACCGAACTTATGAACCAACTCAAGGTCAGCCTGGAACGGATTATTTACCGTCAAGTTGAGGTAAGCAATGCTATCGCCCAGATAGGTATCGATGATTACAACGGAATCAATCGTATCCGTGATATACTTTCTGGTATCAGCCGCAGAGATTACCCAGTCGAACGAGTTACAAGCCGTAGTATCCAAGGTATCGCGAACCGTGTTCTTGAATACATCCTCGAACAAGTCACCGCACTGCAAGTCAGCTACATACTTGATGTTAACGCGCTCGGTCGACAACGGGGTTGCATCTACAGCCGCAAAGTTAACGCCATCCGTACTGTATTGCCAAGCAATCGCCTTAACTGCCTTGATCGTATCGGTCTTAGCCGTAGCCAAATACGTTTTGAGCCATGTATCAGCCGCCGTTACATCAATTGCGCTACCGCGCTTGATAACCGGCAGGTCAGCAAATTCCTCGAAGGTCGGGAACTTCGGATCAATCAGAACAACAGCCTCATAGGTTACGATCGAGTCGTACATAGCCGCCTTAACAGTATCTTTCAACTCAAATACGGTCTCCCAAGTAAGCGAGCTTACATCGGTGCTATCGATCGTATGAACGATACCATCTACGAGGGTGTCAGTGAGCTGACAAGCGTAGATCGTAACAGTATCACGGATCGTATCACGCGGAGCAGCCGGGATGAGTTCAATCCAGATATGGGTAGACTGATCAGAGAAGTACTCAATCAGCATATTGCTCGGCCAGCCCATGTTAACGAGCAGGTCACGGTCGATATCCTGAGTGCGCTCATCGTTAGCCGGAACAGTCTTTGTAACGGTTACCATCGGCTCCTCTTTGCATTCGAAGCGGAGACCAGCCGTAGCAGAAGCGTCTACATTCGACCAGTTCTCAACGTGGAGACGAAGGTCACAGGTATCCGGAATGAGGGTCGGATCCAACTTAACCATGTACCAGGTGGTATTACCCTTCGGGTTCACATTACCATGCTCCCAGTCAAATGCCATTGCATTGGTGCAAGCATCACCGGTAGTCTGCGGTGTATTGAGACGCAGCGTAATATCCTTATCAGATTTAACGCGTACGTACAGGGTAACAGAATCCTTCGTGATGAAGCGATGGAGCAAGCTATCGATATACTCCGGAGCTGTACTGGAGATATCGTACTTATATCCGGCTCTTTTGATAGCGCGGTCAATCAACTCGCGAATCGTCTTCGAACCATGATAGTACTTACCGCTCTTATTGATCGTACGTTTACGAACCGGCATTGCGCAGGTCATCGTATCCTGGAAGGTAGCAGTAGCTTCGATCGTAGCCGTACCATTCAGTTCATACTCCAGCGTCGATCCATCTACGTAGATGTAGTTGTTCTGGATATACGGGATACATACCTGATACCAGTGCGGCTGGTTGTCGCCCGGAAGCGTATATTGTACGTTCGGAACGAGGAGTTGAGCCTTTTGCTGTGCTGCATCCGGAGCGATAGGAGCGTACTCGCCGTTGAACTTCGTCTCGAATACGAGCGAGTCCGTCGTACGAATCTTGATGTAAAGTTCTACATCACCGATACCGTAAACAGCCTGTGCAGGTACATTATGCGATTTCGTTTCGCCCTTCTTGAAGGTTCTCTCGCCGCGATCCATGAGCAGGTCATCTTCCTTCTCATATTTTGCTTTGTAACCATCGTAAACGGCTACTTTCACTTTCGCAGCACCCATACCGGCGTTCTTACCGATCACGTACAGTACCTTGTTGTACAGGTCTTTATCCTTCTTCAGGTCAGCCGTCTTCACCTTATACCACATCTCGGTGTTCGGAGACTGGGTATAGAGCGCATTCAGACGAACAGGAAGTGCATTCTTCGGATCGTTACCGCTAAATGCCTTCACGAGTTTAGCACCGAACTGGAAGTCACCGGTACCGCTCTTGCGGATGACGCGGATGATGATCGAATCTTTCTTCAGCACTTGGTCGAACGTTCCTACAGGAATGGTATCGGAGAAGTGTTGATTAGCTTTCAATTCTTTCGTCTTAGACATCATCGTCTTGGTGATCGGGAATGCAAATGCAGCCTCAGCCGTGATGGTCTTTGCCGAATTAGAAGCATCGATCAAGTGAGCTACCGGTGTCACTTTTTCTCCGATATTACGAACGTAATCGATTTGCGATTGCGGAATGATATACCAAGCGGTATCCTTCGACTGGGTATAGATGCTATCCCAGTAGAGGGTATCGATATGGTCGATTTCCGAAGCATAGATCGTATCGAACGGAGCCGGAGTGATCTTATCGGCCCAGAAGCGGAGGGAAGTAGATCCCTGGATGTTTACATAAACCACACCATCGGTCATTGACTCGATGGCAGAGTTGCGGATGGTAGCATCCTTCTGTGCATTGGCAGCCAACTTATAGTTCTGCAACGAAGTTGCATCCTCCAGCGGACAGTTATAAGCCACTTGAATGAAACCGGTGCACTCCGCGTTATCGCGGTTCTGCAGGTGTAACTTCAGGTCTTCACCGCTCTCGATAATCGGTTGCAGATCAACTACATACCAGAGGTTTGCGTTCGCAGCCTGGGTATTACCGGAAGCCCAGTTGAATGGGATTGCGGATGAGCAGCTTGCACCGGCAGCCTCTTCGGTCAGACGAATCTGAATAGAGATGTCTTGCGTAGAACGAACGCAGAGATAGATCTCGTCCTGAACGATATTCTCGAACAAGTTACGCGACAGTTGCTTGGTAAAGGTACCGTTCGCAGCAATCGTAGTAGAACGTTTCTGATTCTCAATCGAATCCGGACACTCTACCGACAACTCTGCGGTGATGTTCGCAGCTGCATCGGTGCTGAGGTTCTGAACAAATACAGTCGGGAACTTAGCGGCTTTTTCGCGTACTTCCTCCATATTGATCTTATACCATACGGTGGTATCCTTCTTCAGTACTACACCGTCATCCCAGTTGAAGATCTCGGCTTTCTCGCAGGCTTTATCCGGCTCTTTGGTTTGCGCCGGCTTGGTGGTAGCCCAGAACTTCAGATCCTCGCTGGTCTCCAGACCGAGCCAAACGGTATCGGTCAACATCGAATACATCGAATAGCCGAGGGTACGAGTAAACTCTTGACCATCTGCAGCAATCGTACGAGTCAGCTCCTGCACGTCGATATACGGGCAAGAGAATGCCAGCGATGCTTTTACCGAAGCGGCATCCGTACCTTGGTTGATCAGGTGAACAACGATATCTTGGATGTTATCGCGTGCATCCGCTACGTTGATGGCATACCACTGAGTGGTACGAGCCTCTTGCGTATGACCGGTCTCCCAGTTGAAGTCGATATTGGTCTTACAAGCCTTACCTTCACGTACGTGTTTGAAGCGGCCGTAGAAGTTCACGTCTCCGGTAACTTCGGTCAGCAGGTAGATGTACTCTGTACCTTGCATACCATCGAGCATGTTCTTCTTGTAAACCACGATTTGCTCTTCACCCGGTGCCAATTCATAGGTGGTATTGGAGGTACCGTAAGCCGGAACTTCGAATGCCATCTTGATGGTTACTTTCGCGGGAGTAGTACCTACGTTACGATAGGTGAATTCCGGCTCATACTTAGCCATCGAATCCATGTCAGCTACCTTGATACGATAGTAGGTCTTAGCAGCCAGCGGCTCGATCGTGTCGGTTACGTGGAGTTCCTTGAAATCCTCTGTGTCGGAGATAACCGGAACAGTAGGACGCTCTACCATCTCGACCTTCATCTTCACCGGAGCCTCGAGGTTCTCAATGCTGAAATAGAGTTCATCCGGATATACGCTCACGATCATGCTTTGGGGGATAGTGTCTACGATAGACTCTCCTGCAGCGAGGGTGTAGTTACGCTTGGTCAAACCGGACGAAGGACAGTCAAGCGACTGACCGGTCTTCAGGTTCACCGTTTTCGTACCAGCGTTGGTGATGGTTACGCACGCATCTTTCGTGGGGTAGTTAACCGTGTCTTTGATGCCTTTCAAATCCACTTTCCACCAAGCGGCATAACCCTTGGTTTGGGTCATCTCAGTGTCCCACTTGAGCTCCTTAGCATTTTTACAGGTCTCATCGAGATCCGAAGCCTCGAATACCTTAGCACTCAGGAGCACTTCACCATCCGTGGTCAGCGTGAGATAAATCTCCGTCTGATGCAGGCGGACAAGCATCGTTGCATTCGCAGAATAAATCTGGTGCTCGTGAGGGGAAACGGTGTAATGCTTCGTCTCCGTCTCACCGGCCACAGTAGCTGTCATGCTAGCTTCTACTGATTCGTCACGACTCGGGTTGGTCACATACAGCGTCAACGAGGGGCTCTCCTCCTGATAGAGGGGAGTCAAGTCAACGTGGTACCATCTGGTACCAGCTGCGTGGGTATTACCCTTGTCCCAATCAAATTCAATAGCGTTTGCCTTTGAACTACCATCGCCCGTTCCGACAGCCATCATAGAGACAGCCATCATCGATGCCATGATAAGTAAGAAAAACTTCTTCATGTGATTGATTGATTTTTGTTAATAATAAATTTGCTTGTTTATTTGTTGTTTATAGGTTGTCCTAAGACATTGTATTTGCGATCATCCAAAAGGATGAAGAGTTGCCCATTCTCTATGATTTTACGTGCTTTGCGCGCTTTGCTCACCGTCTCAATGCCTTCCGGATTCAGGACGGTAACCAGATAGCGTTTGGTGCAGGTATTGGTCTTTACCACATCGATGAGGGTGTCTCCGTATTCGAAGAGCACGACACCCGTTGGCGTATGGCGATACCCTCTGCTGAGCGCAGCCGGATCTACCCGAAGCGTATCAAAAATGATGGTCGGTTCGGTAAAGACGAAGGTCACCGGCGTGGTCTGCAGCGTATCGATACCGATGCGAACCGTATCAACAAAGGTAGTGTCGGTACTATAGATGCGCTGGTTAAACGTCTGCGTCTTGCCAAGACACGTAGTCCGGAATACAGAGGAGCCGGACTCCTCCACTTTGGGATTCAGATAGTACTCCAGACGTCCTACGATACCTTCCTCGTGCTTCACATGCAGCCACAAGGTCCGTTTGCTTGTCTCGGCCTCCTTTATCATCTCGGCATTGGGTTGGAATACATGCAGCGAATCGGACAAGGTAGCGCGACCCACTTCTTCTCCCTCGCATTCATCAATGGTCAACCATACTTCCGCCGGCTCGTTCTTTTTCTGTTTCCAAACGACAAACGTGTTGCCCGAGGAAGGCATCTTTGCGGCCTCAAGACGATATACATTCTCCGCCTTGTCGCATACATAGGTCATACCGGGAATCAACGGGAGCGGGTTTTCGCAGGTCGAATGCGGACCTTGGTTATACGGATAGCAATAGACATGTCCCGATCCGCCAACTTTATTCGGATAAACGCGGATATGCGGGGTCAGAGCAGTGAGGAAGGATAAGTTCTCCATCTCCTCCAGTTTCTTATTGATCTCCGACACGTCCATCTCGCACATCTTATCTTTTCCCACCTTCTGCACAATCGTCGGCGTATTGCTTACGCAGAGCGCATATACCTCCATCGTCACAGAGCAATCTGCGAACCAATAAGCGGAAATACCTTTGCGCATGTCGTCCACCGTAGCGGTCCACCATGTGGTGTCGGAGATGATAGTATCTACCGGGAAGGAAAACGCGATGGAGTTGTACTCACAATCGCAGAAGAAATCCGGGGCATCATAATACCATTTCTGCCATTCGCAGGAAGTGGTATCGCTCGTAGGCGGATTGCCTTCTTTGGCTATCGCGCTTACTGCCACAAGTAGCATTGACAGTATGAATAATCTTGTTTTCATGAGTAAGTTTTAATCCAATTTTGTACCTAAAATTGTATATCGTACGCCATTACGCAGAATGACGATTTGTCCGTTCATGAGGATCTTACGTCCTTGCGTCTCTGCCTGATTCATCGGCAGGTCTTGCGTATTGGTCGAGAAGCAGCCGTAGTACGCTTGTCCGCAAAGGAAGCGTACCACGAGCGCCATATCTCCGGCTTCGAACCATTGCGGTTCTTGCTCAGCCTCCACCACGTGATAGCTCGATTCGTCCGCCGCGCGGAAGGACCAAACGATGCTCTTCACCGGCGTCATCTGGGCTACATAATAGCTATAGAGATTCTCCTCGGCACGCATCAAATCCACCAAGGTACGCCCTTCTTCCGTATCCAAGATCACGCCCTCCATATAATTCCATTCGGCCGGAGAGATGTAGTAATAGGGACGATAGCGGAGAATAGTACCATCCGCGCCATACTGGATATGCTCGGTGTTCTGGCCGGCGCAGAAATAGATTGTAGTATCCTTCGGACATTTGCCCAAGATGACTTGCACATATCGGATGGTACGATCGGCGCTCGGGAGGATCGTGGTATCTAACTCATAGATGCCCTCCGCAGCGTACTCTTTCTTCTCGAACGTAACAACCTCACATCCCTCGGCACGCGTCGTATCGCGATAGGTAGTATGAATCGTCAGGTTCAGCGTATAGGTATATTCGCAATGATGCGCGTCCTCCATCTGCTTGGGATACTCGCCGCTGATACGATACCAGGTATTTTGCCAGAAGAGGCTATCCCATGCCTCGGCTACCGTATCACGATCAACAGGCTTAAGCACCGTGAGATGCAGCGTACGAACGGAATCGCAACCGGCGGCATTGATGAGCACCTTCTCATAATCGCCGTCCTCCTCGATCCACGCACCATTCCACTCGAAACCCTTGCAAGCCACGGCAACGGTATCGCTGTACGTCACTTGGCATACATAGGGATTGACATCAATCAACGCGCTCTCGTGGGCCTTGATCTCCACAATCGCGGCATTCTCTTCTTCGCCGACGGTCCATTTCCATCCCATGCGGCAATCCTCGAACAAGCGCTCAGCCTGCAGCGTATCGCTCATCATCAGGGCCGCCGGAATCGGGGCAAACATATCATCGGACATATAGACGATCGTAGCCGGCAGATGATCCGGCTCGATACGTACATAATTGCTTCCGCTCTGGACGGTCAAGACAGTAGGCTTCACGATACGCGTAGCTCGGTCCGCCGTCGTACCGGCAGGATCATAAGCATATACCGAAAGCGCACCCGCCATCATCAGCAGGACCACCAGCAAACGGATGCTATTTTGATAACTTTTTTTCACGCTTTTCGCTCGTGTTGTTATATGCGTACGCATGCATAATACATACGTGCACATAAAATTCAGCTGCAAAATTAGTAATTTTTTTTTGAACAGCCAAATCTCACATGCACTTTCGTCAATTTTTCTACAATTTTAGCGAAATTTTCTCCTTTTCTCCGGCTAAAGAGTAGTTTCCGGGGGTCAAATTGAGTTCGTGCGGCGTACCGGGTTCAGCATCCCATTTGGCCTTCTCCGCGCCCGATTCGTCGATGACGGTTATCGTCTGCGCTTCGCTTACATTGACCACTATTTTGCCTCCATCGCATACCACCGCAATCGTCGATGCCGGATAAGTCGGATCGGTCTCTTCGGGCTTGGTAGTAGTAAAGGTCAGCTTACGATTTGTGCTATTCACATCGACATAGAATATCGCATAGAAATTGCCTTCTGCATCGATTTTATCGGCCCATTTAGCGATGTCCTCCGTCGAAATCGTAAGGGGAGCCGTACTTTTCACACCGGCTTTATATAGCAGCCAATAGGACGCATCGGCTTTATCGATATTCATACCGCAAGTATCGGCAATATAGACCTCACAATTCGTAGTAAGGGCGAACTTGATAGTCATATCTCCGCCGGCCCAATCCGCATAAGAGAAGCGATACACGTCTTTTTTCTTCTTGCCAACCGTAACCGATTGATTGGGGCGAATGACTCGCGAAGCCGTATTGGTAAAACAATCCGATACGTACCATAGCTCGGGTGTAACTGTCGTAGCCTCCGTACAAACGAAGCGGATATAGAGATAATGCTTATCATTCGTCAGTTGATTCCAGAAAGACTTGAGTTCCGAACCGAGTATACCGAGCCATCGCCCGTTATCGGTTTTCTCAAAAGCATATTTCTTCAGAATCACCGCATCGTCAAAGGAGGCCGAAGTAGCGATCATCATGGTGAACAGATGCGCCGTAGGCGTTGTGAACTGCACATCCCGGGTCCACGAACGAGGGATGGCAAACACCTCTTCCGAATTTGCATCCAGCGCATAAGTGCGATCATAACGAAGCAAGGTAGCATTCCCTTCGGGTAGAGCCTGTTCGGCTTTCGTAACCGTCAGTATACCCGGAGATTCGCTATAAAATTTCGCATAATACATACCTGCCTGATTGGGGAAAGCAGGATTATGCACCCAATCATAGATATAGGTTGCCATGGTCTTAATCGTATCGTTCGGCTGGATGGTTTTAAATTGAATAATATTCCCATCCGTATTATCCGTCGGATCAAAATCGCAGGTGTTGGCAACGGATAACTGGCAAGGCTTCGAACCGGACCAAGAATAAATGATGGTATCCTCCTGCCATTGTACGTAGGGCACGATGACATGACGATTTTTATCCTTCACCACAACTTGCACCGTATCGCCAATACGCATAAACTTCGGTCCGTCCATACAATCGGTAAAGGCATCCGGCAGCAAGGTCAGCACACCGGTGCAATGGTATTTCACCTTCACATATACGGTAACGCTATAACTTATACCTACGCGGAGCAGGAGGTCACGATAACGCTCACCCAAGGAGAGCGTATAGGCGAACTTCCCGTCCTTAGTTCCCTTGGTAAGCGTTTGCTTATAGGGCAAGTTAAAATCGAGACCGCTACCGCCGCTGGTCTTGCAGAAGAGGCTACAGAGGATACTATCCTCGTAGTATCCGGAGATACAGCTAAAGTCCATCTCCACCTCCGGCGCGGGGCAGCTCTCTCCATTATCCGGCACAAACGCGACCGCCAAAGGCAGATCAAACGTAGTAGCCGAATACCATTTCTCGATTCCGGCCTTACTGATGGTATCCGAGAACTCCTTCGTCAACGGAATGGCGACGCGACATGCATCGCCCGGATTAGCCGCATGGAGCCCCATCGCAGCTATCACCAGCATCATCAATAGATTGATTCGTTTCATACGCATTATTGATTCGTATATTATCTCGATTTAATTCTCAAACGCAGCGCATACGCTCCGGCGAGCAACAGCATCAGGATCCAGGGCGTTGCGCCTACAGGAACACCCGGGTCTCCTTGGTCTCCAATAGGATCCCATGATGTACCATTCCATTTATAGGTAACGCCGCCTTCAATGCGCGTATCTCCCAGTTCCGGAGTCACCCATACTCCAGCCCAATCATCCCAGCGATACCAATTTCCATCTCCTGCTCCGGCATCGGACCATTCTCCGTCATAATCACCGGGAACTGTCGGTTGTGCGCGTCTTGGTCCGATAGCTCTGGGCATGGACGTCTCTGTTGCAAGAACGGGAGCAGTCATCATGGAACTATTCATCGCCAGTACCGGCATCGATACCGAGCCTCCGCTATATCGAATTCCACGCGCAGAAGATGCACTTCCGCTCCCATTCATCATTCCTCCGTTTCCGGAGTTTCCTCCGCCACCAATCGAATGTACTTGAGCAGACGAAGTAGCATGGATACGGAAGCCCGAACTCGAGCCATAGGATGCCGTAGGCATCGTCGCATGACCGGCATGCGCATATGCACGCACGGCATCGCCCGAAATCATCGGGGTCGAGTGATGATACGAAGACCTCATCACAGGCGGCATGGTTACCGTCGAGTGCGTCCCGTAGTTCACCGCTCCGGGCTTGATTGACACATTATAGCGCGCCATTTTTGTGTCTTGGTAGGTGACGTATACGGCCACTGCCCAAAGGAACAATACTGCCACACACAGTCCTACCAAAACAACCCTACTTTTAGGGGTTTGAACATTTCTATTCATTACCAATCTCTTATTCCACCTTCACAGGCTAATAACTAAACTAATACCTTTCTAATACCTTATTTATTTGACCAATTTACCGGTAGCATCATAGATGACTCCGTTAATTTGGATATACATCTTATCATTATAAATAAACTTCGTTGCCTTGATGTCTTCATCGTCGCTCTGAACCGTACCGTTGTCGGTCGTAATCTGCGGCGCAAAGAAGGCACCCATCAGGATGAAGCGTCCGGCCGTAGTACCAGCCTCAGCATTGAAGCTATAATCCGACTCGAGCAGGTCGATCTGCGCACCGATCTCGTTATCAATGAGCCATACATAAGCCATACGGTTGAGCCAATCATTCTTACGCATAGAAATCGTCAGCTCTTGCTCTTTTGGACTATATACCGTCAAGGAAACACCATTCTCCAGCAGCGCATCAGCTACGCCGGCGAATGCCATCTCTCCATACGTATGCGAACTATATATTAACGCGCGTGAAGCCTCGAACGACTGTTTAGCTACGTCGATACCTGCTTTGTAAGTATCTTCATATCGCGTAGGATGGCTGTATATACCTGCATGATCGCTTTCGCCCTTGGCATCGGTCACATCCAGTTGTATCCATTGGATACGTGTCTGTTCTTCCGAAGCGGCAACGCGGCGCGGAGCAGGAGCAGCCATGGTTGCGTCGAAAGAGATATTGCCATTATCCTTTGCCTGGTAGGAGAACGGGATAGCCGGTTTTACTTCCTCCACCGGTTGCTGTACGTACGAACCGTCCTCTTGCAGCCAACTGAATACCAGTCCTTCCGGAGCTGGGTCTATCGTATAAGTGCTCATCAGCGGCGAGCAGACGATATTCCAACCGGAATTGTTCTGGTCATCACCATTACGGGTAACAGATACAGAGGTATTATCAGTCGGTGTAACGGGGAAGTAGTACTCACGGTAGTATTTGTATGTTGAGAACATCTCGTATCCTCTACCTGCAGCAATCGTTCCGCTGCTCAATACATCCCAGTTATTACTCTCCGTACCGCTCTCTGCACGTCTCTGTTCGTTATAGCTCTTCAGTATCCATGTTGTGTTATAAGCAGGCGTCGTGCCATCCGACAAGCGAACATCGCTGATAGCACACTCGTATGGCAGACCGAACTGATAGTATTTGCCGGTCGGATATTCACTCGAACCATCCGGAGCGATACGTGTGTAATAAACGTTCGTTGCAGATACATTTCCGCTGATAGCTGCCGTAGCCCATGGCTTGGTACGAAGCACGAGTTTGCCTACCGTCAAGGTATTACCATCTGTTACCTCTACTTCCGCACCCGGACATACATAGAGTGCAGCCAGGGTGATATCATCCGAGATGGTCAACTTGCTGCCATAGACATAGACTACACTGGAAGACGGTGTTCCGCTCAGCGTAGCGTTCGCGGTATAAATCTGAGGAATCTTATAGTAATGCTGACTCTCTATAACGTCCGCGTCATTCTTCAGTTGGATAAGCAGGTTATCGTTCGGCGTAAGGGTCAAGTCGGAGATGGTCAACGTACGTGATTGTGTACTACACTCCGGACTGGTTCTGGTATAATCCTTATCGTTCACATATATCTTCCAATTATTCTTGTTTGTTCCGCTTTCCGCTTTGAGGTTCGTCACATTGATGGTAATCGAATTGCTTGTCCAATCCACGATATCCAGTTCACGGTCAGCGATACTTGCAGTCCATTTTGCATAGAGAGTCGGCGAAGCGGCATCAATATCCCAAATATGGGCACTTGTACCATCAGCGTTGTAGTACTGCGTGCCACCGCCATTGGTCTCGGTGAAGTAACCGCCGAACGCATATCCTGTTCTCGCGGGCAGATTAGCTGCAATAGACGGCATTGCCTCATTATATGTAGCCGTTACACTTGCCGCACCGGCAGTCATTGCTGATTGGTTATCCAAAGTAACCGTATAAGTCTTGGCGGCAAAGTTAGCAGTGATTGTCTTGCCTGATGCAGTTGCATGGATATGAATCGGATTACTCTCCGATGTATAACCATCAGCTGCCGTTACACCGGTCGGTAATGTCCAGTTGGCAAACCGGTAGCCGGTATTAGGTGTAGCAGTAATATTACCCGATGCCGTCACACAACCGATACCGCTCACCGATGCCGGACTTGCAGAACCATTTGCTCCGGCTGCCACATTAACCGTATATTTTTTCTCTATATGATTAAACGTAGCCGTATAAGTCTGATCTGCATTGGCCATTGCCTCAACAGTCGGATCCCAGCCATTATGAGTGTACGTGTATTCAGCATCTTCAGCCTTCGTCGGTGTAGCGCCAGAATATGCCGGTGTTTCGCCCTTGAGATAATCCTCTGAGAGAAGCGTTGTCTCCCCGTTTTTCCATATAACCGTTCCTCCCTCGCCTATGGTATAGCGGTAGCCATCCGGATAGAGAGCATGTGCCTCTCGGAGAGTGAGGACTTTATTAGGCGATACGGCATAATAGGCGAGATTATCGTTCACGCCGTCACCACCCCAATAGCCTCCACTGATCTTGAAATCAGCTTTCGCAGCCTTTTTATAGACTGCATACTTTTCCGTACCATTGACGAGGAACTTACCTCCGTTGATATCGCATTTTGCAGTAGCTGTAGCAGTAGGATAGCCTGTTGCTCCTGATTGACTAACAGCAGCAGGGACAACCACTCCGTATGCTCCGGTTGTTTTGGCTTTTACATTAAAGATACCGTCATTGACTACAATCGTACCTGCACTGGCATAGTTACCAGCGAAATAATCAGCGTTAGCAGAATGCAGGGTGGTTATTTTCACTGAACCTGCATAAGCATACACACCATAACAAGTAGCACCGGTTGTAGTTTCCAAATCGAAGGTTCCGCCGTTACATTCTATCTCACCATTGTATGTTAAACCTGATTTTGTGTTAGGTGCTTCACACCCGGCATTAAGTCCATACACCGTTGTCGTGCCCTTGACGGTGAAATGTGGATTGCCGGTTATAGTTGTTTTGCCTGCGTATGTACGGATGGCAGTAGCAGTGGTTGTTTTAGGCGTTACATTGAATGTACCGCCGGTGATGTTGGTTGTTCCGAACGAGCGCACGCCATCGGCTGTAGTAGTTCCTAAAGTGCTGACATTGAACGTACCACCTTTGATATTCAGTTCGCCAAAGCTCTCCAATTCGATGGTATGCGGTTCTAATACATCGGGATCGTATCTGACACCTCTACCACAGTAAGCGCCAATAGCCGTTGTCGTTTTTGCCTTTACATTGAATGTACCACCATTCACAGTAGCCACTGGTTTGCTGTAGTATGTGCCCGGATAGTAACCGGCAGCAGTACTTGTGATGACACGCGGTGCTGGTCCGGCAGCATAAACTCCATAAGCAGTCGTGCTTGTCGTTGTGTTGACATTGAAAGTACCGCCATCAATGGTCAGGTCTGCTTCACACGGCAGACCGGTCGCTTTATCCGGTGTTGCTCCGTTAGCGACAGCGCCAAAGGCTGTACCATAGGCAGAGACGGTGAACTCGGGAGTACCGCTGACGGTAGCCGTACCGTCATACACATTCACACCATAGACATAAGTGGCGTTTTTGGCTGTTGCAGCACTTGCCGCTACATCGAAAGTACCGCCGGTAATAGTCAGCGTACCATAAGAGCGCACGCCATCGCAAGCACCGGTAGTGGTCTTATGCGTAAGGTCTCGTACCGTGAATGTGCCGCCGGCAATGTTTGCTACACCACGGAAGACATGTGCTGTGTTCGTGCCGGATTCGTAGGCTGCTACTCGGTATACATATACTCCTATAGCATTATAAGTCTTAGCGGTCACGTTAAATGTACCGCCATTGACAGTAACAGTTCCAATACTGCTATAAATGCCCGGATAGTAATCGGAGGCAGTGCTTGTAATAACCCGTGTTCCCGCCCCGGCATATACACCATATGCTACATCTCCTGTAGTTGTTGTTACATCAAACGTACCTCCATTGACGATGACATTGGGGTTATACGGCCGTCCTGTCTTATCTTCGGGAGTTGCACCATTGGCATAAATACCATATGCCGTTGTTGTTCCTTTGATAGTAAAGGTTGGAGTGCCGCTAATAGTTGTTGTGCCATCTTGCACTAACAATCCATACGCAGTTGTTGTTTTAGGTGTTACATTGAAGGTACCGCCGGTTATAGTTGTTGTACCACGTGTCTGGATACCATACGCTGTTGTTGTACCGAGAGTCTCTACATTGAAACTACCGCCGGATATACTAAGTACTGCACGATAGGTACCCTTGATGGTATTTGGAGTGGTATTATTGAAGGTGTAGGTTCCATTAACGAAAGCTCCCAAAGCCGTTGTAGTGGTAGCCGTAGCATTGACTGTACCGCCGGTCATATTCACCGTACCCCAATAGCCACTGGTAGAAGCATCCACGTAAATACCGTATGCCGATGTGGTTTTAGTTGTGGCATTGATGGTAACACCCTCTTTGATAGTTGTCGTACCTCCAACGGTATAGATACCCATGGCATTGGTGACTGTTGTTGCATTCGCCGTTATCGTACCGGTATTGAGGGTAACAGTAGCATTAGCAGAGGCAGATCCGGCTATTTCTATCGCACGTGGATAATATGGCGACTCGGCATATATACTACCACCATTCATGGTGAAGGTCTTTCCTGCTGCGATGTAAATAGCACTGATCATACCGGTATTTTTCGTTGAAGTATAGGTAAAATCGTTGATGGCCTGTACCTCGCCAGCGTTCAAAGCCAACGAACCATTGGCAAGAACTATTCCGTACCAACGCTTGGTGGCTGTGGCGGTCGTGATGCCTTGCTTTAGTATCAGTTTACCGTCTTTTTCAGCACTGTTATCCGTGATAGTAAACGTACTGCCCGAGGCATCAATTTTTATCATGTTGACGCCTGTAGTTCCGCTACCGGTAATCGTGAGATTTACCGTATGACCATTGAGGTCAAGAGTGCAAGTAGTGTTTGTCTGAGTATAAGACAAAGGAGTAGTGGTGTCGGTGATGTTCTTCAATATAGTTATTGTAGCGTTCTTTTTGCCGTTAGCAATAGCAAAAGCTTCCGGCAGGAAGAAGAAATCTCGTGCCTCGATAGCATCCGTTACGCGCACTTTAGGATCTGCCAATACCCATTCGCCGTTTTCGTATTCATAGTAGCGTTTTACGTTCTGGTCGTTGTAGTCGAAGAAGAACGGATCTTCGCGTTCCACTAACAGCCAGTCGTTATTGTACCAAATGTATATACCACCCTCTACGATATAGGCTTTCTCTTCGCCTGCGTATTTGGTAGCAGGGTGCCACGTACAGCCGGCAAAGGAGATATAGTACTCTTCTGTGTTTGCGGTGTTATGGAACGCCTCATCTTCCGTATTCTTCTCAAGAGCCACGAAATGTCCGTCAACCAATGCTTTCTTAACACCGTCGATAGTATATAGACAGTTCTCATCCACGGATCCGAGCGAGTTAACAGCACATCCGTCAACCGCGTACAGACTATTATCCGAACCGCCATAAACGCCTTCAGTTTCTGTTTTGAGGAGTTGCAGCCAGTCGCTTGACTGATAAGTATAGCGGATATTGGCTGCGGGTGTGCCGTTGAGATCCTGCGTGGCATTGTAGATAGCAGGACAGGTGCCGTCTTGCGTCACGTTGCACCATTTCATGCCGGCAGTAAGACCTGTTTTGTCCTCGCCGTAGAGGGCTGGCGTGTTCACATCATCGCCGCTATTGCCGCTTGCCATATAGGTAAAATTGTAGGTATGGTCAGCCTGCTCGTCTTTTGCTGAAGCCGCATACCAACGACCATTGACATTATGGAAAGTGGTAGAGGCAACGGATTTAGTGTAAGAATCGTCTTCATTGTGGAGGTTGGCGGCAGCAATGGCATTTGCTGCTTCCACTATATAGTCTTGCTCCTTAGAACCTACAGTTACATGATAAAGTGTAGTAGCGGTTGGTAATGCTCCTCTAAAAGCAATCTTTCCGCCGCCATTACCCATGATGTTTGCACCACCATTGGTACTATATAAATAACCTTTGCCCGAAACCACATTGAACGTTCCATCAACAATTAGTTTAGCATCTTCCAATCCTTCGTTTGAATCTTCCGCACCACGGTCTTTATGACTAGTAAGATTATTAAATGAACGGAAATAAAAATTGTGTATATATTTCCCCCATTCATCTTTGTCAAACATATGCATTCTGGCTTCCAAATTAACGGTAGCATCATTCTTAATTTCTATAACCGAGCCCGCTTGCATAGTCAACGGCTTGGACAATGTCATATTACAATTCTTTAAAATGATGTGCATACTATTGCTAATTGGCAAATAGTATTCACTTGAACTGACGCTGATATACACTACTAAATTCAATGCGTCTAATTGCGCAGTACCGCTTAATTCATAACAAGTTAAATCAGTAGTAGGATCATACCATTTACGCACCGTGGATTGAGCATCCTTAAGTAAAAAGAGCGTATTGCTACTACCTGCTATATCAAAATCCGCAGGGTTATTTCCTCCCCCACCACTAACCACGACAAAGGTATTCAACGTAGAGCCATATTCGTATGTAGTAGGCACTTCTATATTCTGAATAGAGTAGCTTTGGAAAGGGAATAATTTCCATGAACCTTTTTTATTGTATATTGCATAAGTAGCTGTTCCTCCACGCCAATCTCCAACTGCAAAATCTTCCTTGATAATTGCTCCGTTATTCGCAGTAATCGTTCCTACTCCAACAGTATTGTTGCCTTGGTCCATATCTTGCCCTTTAATAAAGCCCCAGCAATAGAGTTTAGCACCACTATTCAATTCGATGTGCCCGCCATTTGCCATATTAATAACGCCGCATGGACCGGTAACGTAGGCAGATTTATTACCACCTCCGGCAGACATGATTTTTCCGCCAACACAAATATTTCCATTACATACTATACTGGCACCATCCTTCAAAACAAGCGTACGAAAAGCAGATAAAGTTGCTGCACTAGTAACCACTTCCGGTTCTACTTGAACCGTGTATGCGGAAGTATGGGGTACTAGCAACGTAGCACCTGCTTTGATGGTATAGGTTCCATTATCAAACGGCATTAGATCAGAACCATCCACAAGCGTTTCATCAGCGACCGGCACTATAATACCGCTGCCACCTGCTGCAATGGTAGCTGCCTTTAAGCCATAATACTCCGTACTGTTCCCTTTGAGTATGAATTTGCCTAATGTAGTTGGCACAAAGCGCGCACCCATTTTGATGGTTTCAGATACGGTAAACGAGGCATCATAAGGACTAGCAATAGACAAATCTTCTATAAACTCGCCGGTGCTATTCAGTTTGTACCATCCGGCAAAAGCATAGCCGCTTGCAGGAGTGGCAGTCAGTGTCACGTCAGTTACATTGTTTTTTACTACATCGGATGACGACACCGTTTCTGCGGAGCCGCCATTCACTTTGATAGTGTAAGTTCCGTTAGAAGGAGCCTCAAAAGTTATATTGACTTTTGCTTTCTCTACAAAATGGGCATAGAGAGTTTGGGTGTTACTTGCATCAGTCACATCAAAAGCTACACTTTTAGGAATCGCCTTATCCGCATCCTCCGTAGAAGTCTTACTTGTTGTCCAGCCAAGGAACGTATAACCTGCCGCCGGTGTGGCGAAGGCGTACAAATCTCCTGTATGTTGACCATCGCTACTTTTACCGCAATTAAACGTGGCGGAAGCAGAACCAGTTGTTGCCGTACTACTGGTTGATGCATAAACAATACCACTACCTGTTCCTACCTCAACCTTCAGCGTGGCAGTATGCTGATCATGCCCAGCCCACGCATTTCCGATGCCGAGGGAGATAAACAGACCGATGAGCGCCACACGCATTGTTATGCGGTTTAGGTTGATGCGATTAGCACTCGTATTACATGTTTGAACGAAATTTGTTCTCATATCTTTTTTGTATCTTAATTTTTCTTATTTGTCGTTCTTGCCGCGGATTACTTTGTGTTTAATCTTCACCACTGCAAAGTTCAATTCGATCTCCGTCTCCGTGCTAGTGGTATCCAATTGCGCACCTATTACATCTCCTATCAGCTCTCCGCTCTTTCGCAGCAAACTCTTCTTCTGAGCTTCGTCTTCGGCCTGCCCGACAGACTGCATTGTACGCGCCAATTCTCGAATTTGGACAAATGTGCGAATAATAGCCAAGGTTGTTTGCGTCGCACGCGGGCTTTTCAAAATCGTCGCCAGCATATACAAACCGCTTTCTGTAAAAGCAGTGGGATTAACCGGACTAAATTTAAGACTCTCAAGGTGATCAAAATTTTTGATAACCTCTTTTTTCTCGCTGAGAGTCAACGGAATAAGAAAACCTTCCGGAAATTTATCCGGGTTGTTCTTTACCGCCTGATTCACCACTCGAGTCTCAACACCGTATAATTGAGCCACATCCGCATCTAACAGCACTGGTTCTCCACGCAGAACAATAATTTTATCTTTAACTTGTTCGTATTTAACGATTTCGTTTGCCATATCTTTTGTATCTTAATTATCGTTGTTATTTATCGCTATTCTCCAATAACTGCTTTACTTCTTTATCGAAATCCGATTCGATTAGTTGTGTCTTATTGAATATCATTGGCGAAAACGGGTAGCCTGCACGGAGTTCACACGATAGCCCACAGAGATGATCGCATCGAGGTTATAAAAAAGAGTTTCCTCGGTAACTTCTCCGCGGAAGCCTCGATTTACGACTATTTCCATTTTGGAAACTGTCGTGCTTTCCTGCAATTCTCCACACTCAAAGATATTCTTCAAGTGCTTGCTAATCGCCGGGACTTGCACCCCAAATAACTCAGACATAGCCTTCTGTGTCATCCAGAGAGTTTCCTCCCGGACGACAACCTGTACCTTCTCCGAATGCTCGGGAGTGTTGTACAATATGAACGCTATATCTTTTGTCATATATCCAATTCTCTATACTATTTTCGCGTATATATGCGTACTCGCACATGCGCCGACAAAAAGCGGCGCAAAGGTATTGCTTTTTTTCGACATACACAAACCAGATGCACATAAAAAGACAAAATATTCATATTTTGCTATCTATAGTTTACAAAATTCATGCCACAACAAGAGATTTTAAACATTTATGTAGACAAACAAAAAAATCGCCTCAAGAGAAGCGATTTTTATGTGTAATGTGTGATGTACTCACGATTGGCAGAATGGTATTTTTCAAAAAGAAAAAAGACGACCAAAGTCGCCTTTTCTACTATGTGTGAATTAGTATTGTCTTGGGCTATTTGTCGTCCTTTTCGAACGGCAACTCGTCTTGCGGCTTGATATGATCAATGGCTTTGTCGCTGCTAATTACCGAATGGCCGAGGCGCTGCTCGATGTCCGCACGGGCGTTTCGCGCCACTTCCGCGCCGTCTTTCGCCACATGTGCTGCCTCTACTATTCCTTCCGGATTGCGCTCTTTGCTCAGGTCGGTAGCCGTCTGTTCCGCCAACGCATTAAGCAGCAACTCCATATTGGTCATGTTATCACGCAGATTTTGGCTTGTCAGACCCTTGTGATGCTTATACTCACGAGTCGTCATGCCGCTCCATACCTTACTCATCAAATCGGTTAGCACCGCATAATCGGAGTCACTTTCTACCCCACTCCGTTTCCACTCATCCGTCAAACCCTTACGAATCTCAATTGTCTTGATGCGCTGGTTAATCCAGTTCTCCGAATACCCTAAACGTCGATAATCTTTCACGGCTTGCTCAATACTACGCTCCGGATCTTGCAATTGATAGAACCGTTCACTCCCAACCTGCGCCAGCCAGCGTTTAACCGGCTCCGCCTTCTTCGACGGGATAGACTGAATTATACGGAAAATGCCCTCTAAATCAGCCACATCGGTCTCTCTACGTTTACCATCATTAGCCACCAATTTTAACTGTTTACAATTTGTAATCAGTTCAGCTGCCCCTTCCTCTTTAAGTCGTTTTTTCATTACAGCCCAATAAACAGTCGCATTCCTAGCTGTTTGCTGCTCCGTTAATACACCCACTACATCCACTACCGAGAAGTAGTATTTCTCCTTCTCATCATCCCAAACTACGCGGATCTTTGCCTGATCAAACAACTTCACCAAGTCGTGTATTGCCATAACTCTTCAAATTTGCTGCAAAGATACTATTTTTTTTTGACATGTGCAAGTATATAAAAATTTTTTTCTAATTATTCTGATTATTCCGAAAGTGATACACTATGGAAATAGCTTTTTGCAAAGTGCTGTATATCTGCTATTTACACACTGTTTTGTTGTTGCATTGGTAGCAATGAGAAGGCAAGGGATGTACGGAAAGATGTTGCACAGCCGCCTATATTAATAGCAGATTTTCATTTAGAAAAAAACATACAAAACACCATTGATAGAAGCAGGAATTTTTTAGTTGACGCTTTGCTGTCGCGTTCGGCAATAAGATCGCAAGGGTTTATACCACTCCGCTAAATAAACAGGCGACTTATGCCTCCGAGGTTCTATGTGTTGCTTGCAACACTCGAAGTGCCATCCGAGGCACTTCTTCACCCGCAAAAATCGGCAGATTTCCGGGGGCCCTAAAATATTAAAAGGAAAACGCGGCGTTCCGCCTTATAAGAAAACGCGCCCCAATAGGTAGCATTGGTATGAGTCCGCTATGCCTACGGCCCACGCGGCCTTAGCGTAAACATCCTAATGCGCGCTTATGAGCGAGCTCCTAGACGCTCCTTAGTCTATTTCCGCAGTAGCGGATGTACCATCCTGCGCTACATACCTACTGCTACCGATCGTGGCTTTGGGACACGGCAAACCCGCGTCTAACGGTCGAAAACAAAGCTTCTATCAATGCAAAAACACAAAAAAATTTTTAATTTTTAAACAAACCAAATTATTAACATTATGATTAAAGACCTTAACTTGAGGGAGGGACAGGAAGACCTCCGCATCGTCGAACATCTCGACAGCAGTTCACTTCCTGAGAGTGTACAACAAATGATTTCGTTGGCATCTACGCCGGAAGAGCAAGACATCATTTTGATGGCTACGCTTGCGGCTGCGAGTGCGTGCGTACCTAATTTGTATTTTGCGTACGGCCCGACGGGAAAAAAGTACTACGCGAACCTGCAATGTTTCATCTTAGCAGCCGCGGCGAGCGGTAAAGGTATCGCGAACCAGGCGCTGGAGATGGTACGTGTGATAGACGAGCAGTATCCGATGCTTATTGCGGGCGATAGTACGTTGCCGGCTTTTTACAAAGCGATGGAACAGCAAGACGGTTGCGGTTACATGCACGAGAGTGAGGGAAGTGTCATCACGGACATCTGGAAAAGTTCCGCGGCCAACTACAACACCGTTCTGCGTAAAGCGGCCGAACATGAGCCGATCTCCCGCAACCGCGTCAAAGGAGCGTCGGAGATCAAGAGCCCGCGGCTGAGCATGCTGCTGACGGGTACGTTCGGGCAGTACAAGGCGTTGGTGCCAAGCGTGGAGAACGGATATTTCAGTCGTTTGCTGACAGTAGTGATCCGCGGAACGAACGGTTTTGACAAGCGGTATGTAAGCTCCAAAGGAGGGCAGAGCGTTATTCCGAAGATCGTCGGGCAGCGGTTGCTGCGCACATACGAGGCGCTGATGAACGGCGGCGAACGGGAATGGAGTTTGACCGACGCCCAGAAAGAGCGGCTCGGCGAACATCTGGAGACGGAATACGGTACGTTGATCGGATTGTTAGGCGATAACTTCCACTCGGCGGTAGTGAGGATGGCGGTACAGATAGAACGGATGGCGATGATACTCACGGCAATGAGAATACAGAATACAGAGTACAGAATACAGACCGAATCAGATTCGGAACTAATGAACGAAAAGATACTTTGTGCGGATGAGGATTACGAGACGGCAGAGATGATCGGGAATAAGATGCTACTGCATATGGCGGCTGCGTATCGCATGATTGACGGCGATGCACAGGATGTAGTTCCGGAGATTAAGCCGCTTGACCAGAGAAAGGTGCTATTTGATCAGCTAAAACCCGAATACAAACTCCAAGAACTCATAACCGAGGCAAAAAGTCAAGGCATCTCACGAGCTACCGTCATCCGATGGAATGATGCTTGGCAAGAGCAAGGAATGGTTTCGAAAATCGAGTACGGTCATTACCGAAAAGCATGTTAAACCATGAGACTCTGAGACTCTTTGAGACTTCGATTTGCACATATCATGCTGGTTTTAAGGCGATTGCGCAAAGAGTCTCAGAGTCTCACAGTCTCACTGCAAAATTTTGTCGAATACCATTCGACCTAATAGACGACGTTTGTCGGATACAATCCGACCAAATGGACAAAACAAGAGTTCTCGCAGAAGTGCGAGAAAGATGCAAATTGGTGAGGGAGAGGTTAGGCAGAAGGTAGGTTAACAACCAACCAAGAACTAAGGAACAACGAAGGAACAACTAACGCTTCGCTCGTTTACGCTGGGGGCCCCAATGATAATAAAAAAAATTTTAAAAAAAGGAAAAGAAAATGGCAATTTTTACAACAGCGCCGGGAATTGATGATTTGACCGGCAAATTCAGTAAGCAAGATCGGATTGTGATGCGACAGAAGAAATTCCGTTTACCGGACGGAAAGATTATTAAATGTGGTCCGAAAGAGGCCTTTGCGCGGGATAAGCGGAACTACAAGTATGCACCTCGGACAGCCGCTGAGGAAGTACAGAACAACAAATGGAAGGCGGTTTGTCAAGAGGCATCGCGTATAGAGCACGATGCCGATCATCCGCGGTATTCGGAGCTATATGAACGATGGATACGGCAAGCGAAGGGGCATGGTGATCCCGTAACAGGGAAGCGGATTATTGTGCAGTTCGGGAATTTCGTACGGGCTATTCTTCTGCGGGAACTTGAAAGCGGAAGAATCCCATAGTCTCGAGGAGCATGACTTCGTCTCGTACTTCCGGCGTATAGCGCCCATGTTCGCGCATAGCGCGCCGGAACTGCGAGGCGTTGTTGCGCTGCGTATAATCGAGCTTGAGGTGTTCGCTAAGCCATTGGCGCATGTCCTTGTCGGAGCATTTACGGCGAATATAGCCGAGTTGGCGCATGGCATAGACAGCGGTCGTGAGATCCCGGAAATGGGCGGGATGTTGCTCCATGAGTTGGAGATGGTAGAGCAGATGATTCTGCACTTCTTCCGGCACATCTTCCGCCCAGAAGCGAATTTCTTTCTTGGGCAAGAGTCGATCGGTAAGGAACCTACTCCACTCCTGTTGCCATCGGTTCCATTCTTTTTGCACTGAGGCATCCAATTGGTCGATTTCATCGGACAAAAACGCCCAATCGGTTTCCTGCGAAAAGATATATTTGCGGTCGGCAGAAGTGATTTTTGCACCAGGAATTTCCTGCTTCATGGCCACATATTCATCGGAGAGCCACTGGAGATAGCGCTCCATGATGTCTGCGGCTTTTTCGCCTTCGAAGACGAATAGAGGATTAGAGGATGAGTGGATTAGAGGGTTAGAGGATGGCTCATCGGCGAGTTGGTCCACCATAGGGGCATCGGTCCAATCGGTTTGGAGGTATCGCTGGCGGCGGGCCTCCACCTGCGAAGCGCTCCAGAGCCATTGAGCGAAAGGTTCCGTCCATGGGATGAGATCCCATATATGTTCACGGTAGATTTTCAGAACGAGATGCTGCATGTACGTCACGGTGAGCTCCATCGCCAGTTCAAGCAGGCGATTATTGGGACAGATATCATGGAGGGTAATTGAATCAACCGCCAATTGAACGTAGTTATCTCGCAGTTGGGATATCTCGGCCGAGAGATAGCCCCAGTCCTCCCGACGCACCTCTCTTTCGTAGGCTTGGAACCATGCTTCGCGTTGCTCATCGGAATCCAAAGCCAGTTCACGCCGATCGCCTTCGTCGGTATCGATAATGAAGGCGCAGAAAAGCGCAGCGGCAAGAACGCCGCCCAATTCGATGGGGTCTTCGCCCTGAGGCGCATAGATGAGCCGATGAGACTCGTAGCGGGTAGAAGGGGAGATGATATAGTTATCTAACAGATGCATGACAATCTTAATACATTCGCTGGATCCAATAGTCCATAAAGATATCATAAACAGAATAGATTCCTTTCTCCAACGTCACAAAATCTTTTTCTAATAGGCCCTTCATAGCAGACTGGACAGTACTCGGAGATTGCAGGCTATATTTCTCCACATATGCTGCAGAAGTAATGCTCTTTGTCGGCCCACTCTTGGCTAAAGCGACAAGCGTCATCGTCTGTTTCTCCGGTAAGCGAGAAATGGTTTCTTCGTATACATAAGACTGAGTCTTCAGGATATAATCCAAGGCATCTTCGACTTGCTCAACCTCACACGTTTCACCTTCTTTTGTAAAGCCGTAGAGCACATTGAAGAGTTTTTGTGTGTACCATGTCACACCGCGGCTAAGTGCATAAACAGATTCCGTCACGCCGTCCGCCAAGGTGCGATTCCCCTCCGCGAACAAAGCTTTGGCAAACGCATCGTACGTATTCATATCGATGCTTCCGATATGCATGAGTGACACGCTCTGGTAGAACGGTCGCGAGGCACTGGTAAACATCGTGCTCATTGTGTGGCGTTGACTACCGGAGAAGATAAACTGCGCATTATGACAACGTTGCACATAGGTACGGAGGGTAGCTTCGATATTTTTCTCCGGAAACTTACCAATTTGCTGGAACTCGTCTATTGCAACGATGCATGGCTTATCTGCTAATTCCAGATATCGAAAGATCTCCTGCAAAGTCGCTTCCGGCTCCTTGATGTCGCCTATTTGCACCATGAACGTCGGTTCGCCCATCGGAGAAAAACTCATTCCGGATTGGATAGAACGCATAGCCTGCCAAAAACGTTCCATAGCACGCATGCCAAAGGGTTTCAGACGAATCAGGATTTCACGGCTCAATTTGCGCACCAACTCACGAAGCGATTTGGTATCGTATATATCAATGAAAAACGTATAGTACCGGGTCTGTATTTCCGATTGCGAGAAATAATGCTCTATCAAACCACTCTTACCCATACGGCGCGTTGCAATCAATGCTACGTTATTGCCGTTCGCTATCTCATGACGAAGTTGTTCGGTCTCCGCACCACGATCACAGAAGTAATGCGCGCCCTCGTACCCACTGATTACAAAAGGATTATCCACAGTCTTCATATTTTTATTATTTTATGATTATTATAAAGTAATAAAATTAAAATCCGCTGCAAAAGTACAGCTTTTTTTTGAAATATGCAAGAAAATTCGTGGAATTTTCAGTTGAAAGTTGAAAGTTTAGAGTTTAGAGGTAAAAAAATCGCCTCATGGGAAGCGACTTTTTAGGGATTAGCGATTTTCGATTAGCGAGCCGGGAAGAGGATCGACGATGGAAGTGATGTCGCCTATGATGGTCGCTTTAACGGATGATTTCTCGAAGGCACGGTCGGCATCGGGGGCAAAAGAACAGTCTTCCAGAACGAGGTTCTCGGCATAGCAGAGCGGTTGGGTTCCGGCTATGCGGCAGCGCACCAAACGGAGGTTTTTGGAGTACCATCCGAGGTACTCGCTCTTGATCTCGGTGTCATAGACCGTGACATTCTCGCTATTCCAAAAAGCATCTTTGGTATCAAGGATAGCATTATGGATCTCGAGGTTACGGGCGTATTGGAAGGTGTATTTGCCTTGCAATTGGATATTGGTGATTTGTAATTGGGAAGCATGCATAAAGGCATACTGAGCTTGCTCTATTTGAAGATCGGAGATCTGCCCGCTGCGGCAGTACCAGAAGGCTTCCGCGCCATCGGTTATCTTGATGCGCTCGAGCGTCAGGCGGTCTATCTCGCGAAAGGCTTTCGGCGCATCGATGAGGCAATCGTACAACCGCAGATCGCGGCAGTACCAGAGCGGTGCGCGATCGGAAGGCGCGAAATAGCAGTTGCGGCAGGTGACGTCCTCGCATTCCCAGATGACGTACATGCCTTCGAATCGGCATTCGACGGCTTCGACACGACGAGACTCTTTGAGTCCCGACTCGCCATCGCCTATCGTCACGCGGTTCAGTTGGAGATCGCGGGAGGCGTATAAGGGGCGCTCACCGGAGAAATATTGGTCAGAGATTTGCATTTTCTTATCCACAAGGGGAACGATTACTTCTTTAGCCAATGACCAAAGAACTTGTCATACACAACATAACTGCCATCTTCTTTTTGGTACAGCAATTCTTTCTCAACCATCGCAAGAATAGCCCCTCTCACTGTACTATACGCACCCAATTGGTATTTCTGAAGGAAGGCATTGCTACCCGGTTCTTTTACAGTCCCTTCTTTCGCTATAGCACGAATGACGCGTAATTGACGATCCGTAATTAACCGGCAATACATTTGATACGAACTCACTTCTTCTTGTAATATCCGGTTTAGCGTTTGCAACACGGTATTAAAATCTATTTGCGGATTCTTGGTCTGATAAAGTCGGTTTAAGAGCGCCTGTACAAACCACGTATAGCCATCCACCAGTTGGTAGAGCTCATGAAACGTAGCTTCATCTATCTGCTGACCATTTGCGGAAAGATGCTTGGCTGCAAACTGATAGTACTGCTGTTCATCTATCACATCGATATTCATCATCTGTGAACTGCGATAGAATGGACGCTTGGCAGATACAAACATCTCAGTCATCATATGCTTTTTGCTACCGGCAAAAATAAACTGCACATTTGTCAATTGCCGGATATAGCTGAGCAACAATGCCTCCATTTTCACGTCCTGATACTCTGCGATAACCTGAAACTCATCCAACGCAATATAACATGGCTGTTCCGATTTCTCCAGATAGGCAAAAATCTGTTGCAACGTCCATTCCTCTCGTTTAGGCTGAATATCAATCGAGCATTGAGGCATCCCGCTTACCGGGTCGGGCGTAATGACCGGACGTAACGAAGCAAAAAAATGGGTGATTTCTTGCCATACGCGCTCAGAATAAGGGGTAATACGTGCGCTCAGTACTGCTTCCGCAAAGACCTTTGTAAATTCCTGCAGATTAGACGTGCTGAATAAATCCACATAGATGCAATGCACCTGCTTGGATTCCAGCGAACGAAATAAATGCTGAATCAATCCTGTTTTGCCAACACGACGAGGACTAATTAACGTCACATTACGCCTGTTGCGTAAAGCCTCCGCTAATTCATTCGTCTCGTTTATACGGTCGCAGAAATACTCCGGTCCCATATAAGACGTGATAGAAAACGGGTTGAAATACAGAGCGCCATCTTTCATAACATACTGATTTTATGCTTGTTATTCATGTCGTATTTTACGTCACGGCTTTTACGTCACGAAAAATCCGCTGCAAAGGTACTGCTTTTTTTTGATATGTGCAAATAATAAGCGCATTTTCTGCGCTTTTTATTTATAGAGATATCTTTTTATCGTTTGTTTTTCGGTTCTTTGCAGAGGAACATCCGTGATCTCGACGTCGTACAGTTGGCTATAAAGCGGAAGTTGCGGATTGATAGTGCGCAATACCATGCGACGGAGATCCGTATTTGTGATTGGTGATTGGTGATTGGTGATTTGGGGCACGACAATTGCCACTAGTTTGCCATCGCGGGCAAGGACGATGGATTCGGAGACTTCGGGCAGGGCGTTGATGAGGGATTCGATGTGGTCCGGACGGATGTTCTCGCCATTGGGCAGGACGATGATGTCCTGCTCCAGACGGCCTTCTACATAGAGATACCCATCCTCATCCAGATGTCCCTTATCGCCGGTATGCAACCAGCCGTCGGAGTCGATCTTGGCGGCAGTGGCTTCGGGGTCTTTGTAATAGCCGAGCATCACATTCTCGCCTTTGACAAGGATCTCACCGGCGGGGGAGATGCGGCAAGATAAAGCATCGCAAATTTTACCACTAGACCCCACCCTATATTGAGAATGAACCACCATACTAATAGAAGCTGTGGATTCCGTTGTCCCGTATCCACATGTAATAGGAAATCCTTTTGCTCGCAACATCTTTACACTATACAAAGATAAACTTGCTCCTCCTACTATTATATCATCAAGAAAGGCATAATCTTTATTATCATCGCAAGATAGAAAAACAGATAGAAACTGAGGAATAATTCCTAAAGCATACGGTTGAATTATTTTAATACTTGTAATTATCCCAGTTAGATTTTTATCAATTATTGGTATGAAAACATTAGCTGAATCCACCAATGCCACTAATGCATAGCCTAGGCTAAAGGAATGAGACAATGGTAAAATTGCTACTGCATGTCTATTATTACATGCATGGAAGGTATTTCCTACAGAGCTAACACAAAAGCTAATATTTCTGATTGACAACATCACCCCTTTGGCATTACCAGAAGTTCCAGAAGTAAAGCAGATCATGGCGAGGGAATCGGGATTCGATTGCGGAAAGCCGCAATCGAAATTGGAGATTGGAGATTGGAGATTGGAGATTTGTATTTTTTCTCCGCGCAAAATTTGCCAATTTTCGAGACCTATCACACTTTCCACCCGCGGTAGGGACTGATTCTTCAGTTCCTCCCACAAATCCTCATCCGTGAAGAGGGCTTTGGCATCGGAGAAATCGACTAAGCGGGCTATCTCATCTGGCATGAGTGTGTGCATGACGGTAACGGAGACGCCCTGCATCTTAGCAATCGCCAGATAGGCGATGACCCAATGGGCGGAGTTGGCGCCACAGATAGCGATATGGTCGCCCTTTTGCAGACCAAGAGAGGTCAATAACTCTGCCACGCGGCATATCTCCGCGTACATCTCGCCGTAGGTATAGTGATTACCACGCGAAGTATCTTGGGCGGTACCGTCCTCCGTGAGATAAAAATCCGTGAGGGCAGGTTGGTCCCAGTTAGAGCGGATAGTTTCCGCGAGGATGGAAAGGTAGTTGTCAGTCATCAGTGGTCAGTTATCAGTTGTCAGTGATCAGTGGTCAGCTATTTTTTTCGATGTAGTCGTAGAGGTCCTGGAGGGTAATGAGGGCCTTGATTTCCGGAATGATAATAGCGCAGCCGAAAGTCTTTTGCACAAATGAGGCTATTGCGACAGCGTCCACGCTCGTAATTCCCAAATCGCGTCTCAACTCTGTATCGGGAGTTATCATCGCCGAGTCAAAATCAAGCGTGTCGATGAGAAACGCATTCGTTTGTGATATAATTTGTTCTTTAGTCATAGTATTTCATATTATTTGATAATTTCTTCGAATCGTAAAATCATCTCGCTCTTGCGGGTATCGAAGAGGAGATGCTCGAAGTCGCGTTGCTTCATTTTCATATCCGTTTTCGCTATCGTTTCGCGGAGCGCTAAATTTAGTTGCTCCTTATCGGCAATACCCTCTCGTTGCAGCAAAAACATATAGTCCGGTTCCGTACGCTGCATAAGGAAGAGCACATCATAGAAATCCCTTCCTTTCTGACGAGTGAGCAATGCGCACAACTTCATCGACAGTAGCACTCCGATAGGCGGCACGGGAACGGGGAAAGAGAATCCATTACGTTGGACAATCGCCATCTCGCGGGGATAATCAATGCCCTGGTCTTGCGCCTCGATCTTCATGAGGAATCGCTCTTCACGGTGTCCGGTTAGTTGCAAATCAAAGAGCAATTCCGGAAAGTGCACGTTGCTACGAAAAGCAGTAAGGCGGGAGTTCTCCTTATTGCGCAACTCTGCGTTCAGTCCTTGCAATTGCAGGTATCGAACTAAGTCGTCTGACATCTGCCTGAAATAGCTTTCACTCAGTCCTTTGCAATCAAAATCCAAATCCTCGGAGAAGCGATCTATACCATGTATCAGGCGCAAATTAGTACCTCCAATGAAGATGAGTTTCGCTGCATACGGCGAGCGCGCAATCCATTCCAATGCCAGCAACTCCACATATTCCTTGAGCATATGCTTCTGGAAAGCGGCATTCTGCGCGATGTACGGAGGATAGAATCCCCGTATGTACTCCATATCAATCATAGTTCGTATGCCTTTAATAACAACTTGATTCGCTTATTAAGAATGGGACTATTGATACGCTCCGCAAATTCCTTCAGCCGAGCGAGATTCAGTTCATCATGCATCCAATCCTCATCAAGGCGCAATTCGCGCATGTCTTCGACGGAGGAATATTGCGGGTAGAGGTATAACAGGTCAATGATTGCTTTTTCCGGAGTAGCCATCATATACTGCTTCCCATCGCGCATTGTTTTAGGTTCAAATCCCCAGAAGAGTCGCGGACGGACGGTCTGGTAACTGAATTGGCCGAACGCATTCTCATACCGGCAGGTCTTCTGCGTAGTCACACTCGTGATCTCCACTACCGCCTCCGGAATGATGCCATAAAAGGATAGCACCGTATGCAGACTGATATACGATGGGGTATAAATCCTACCGGCAAAGTACCGCGCATAATCCGGTTGCTGCAGATAATCCGCGAATGCATACCAGCCCCTACGCAGCATCACGATATATCCGGACTTCTGCCACTGATGCCAGTTAGCGCGGTTAAAATCCGGCGATATAGCATGGACCTGATGCACCGAAAAACACCCTAAGCCATGCCACTGATTATAAAACTGCGTATACGTCATTCTGACGATTTATTTCTAAAACGTTGCAAAATTACAACTTTTCCGGAATATATGCAAAAAAAATGTCAAAAAAATGACAAATCATGCCATTTTTTCACCTGCTTTGACGGATTTAGGTGAAATTTGCGGGGCACGACCGGGCTCAAAGAAAAGAACGACGTCGCTGCCGCCGAACTGGAAGCAGCCTAACTCATCTCCTTGAGTTAATTTTTGATTTTTGATTTTTGATTTTTGATTTTCGAATGTCCATTGTACGGAGGAGACTTGCTGGACGCCAACGGCGACAAGAGCGATTTTGCCGAAGTCGGGGGTTTCCAATACTAAAACTCCGCGCGTCTCCAACATCTGGGAATCCGTCACGCCGAGTTGGTCATAACGATACCTACCCTGCGCTTCATCCCAGATAATCACGCCTCCTCCGGCATGAATACCCTCAATGGTTTTGCATTCCAAGACCGTACCATCACACGGTGCATGGAACCGGTGGTAGTCAAAGACGTCGAGGACAATATGCGTCGTCTCGCCGCCGGCAAAGGTTTCCCGATACGGGCTATCGCCTAACAAATCGAGCCAGTTAGCGATGGACGCCGTTTTGACCGGTGAGAAAACGATTTCGCCATCGCAAGGACTTATAAAGTTGAAAGTTGAAAGTTGAAAGTTGAAAGGATTTCGTAGTCTCCGAGCAAAGAAATCATTCCAGGAATGCCAATTAGACGGCGACTCATAGCGATCGGTATCGAGTTCGAAACGCGCGTCTGTACGCGCGAGATTATAATAGGTGTCGTTCCAACTATCCGGGCTACTGAGCCATTCGCCCCAAGCGGTATTGTAATCCTTGAGCCAAGCCGCTACTCGCGGTTCGTACTGAAGCGATGGATAAACATAGCCCTTGTCGCGGAGCTCATCCAGAGGCTGATCGAGTAAGAAATAGAAATAGCCGATATTCTGGTCGATGCGGCGGAAGAACGAAGCATCCTCACCTATGTCCATCCCCTGCCACGGCATCAGATGCGCAAAACGCTCCACGTATGCACACCAATCGTCTATCGTCCGCACGGGGTTCGTCTCCCGATGCGGATTGGCGATAGCGGCTTGCAAAAGCGACTGCTCAAGCAAAGCGCGGAGAGGTATATTATTTATAAGGGCGTTCATTGTTGATTTTTTCGTGATGACGTAATGACGGGATTACGGGATTAGGGATTCGGGATTACGAACTATTCCTCCAGGAGCCATTCAACATATTTGCGGACTAATGCCGCAAAGCGGCGGATTGAGGATTCTTTATAATGAGTAGCGGAGTAGCGGAACCAGATGGATAAATCCTGCGGATGTTCGTGTATCTCTACATCCAAGAGCGCATAAGCGTACTTTTGCTTCGGAATAGAAACTATCTCTAAGGGCAGGTCGATATTCCGCAGCATATCTTCTGAATCGGTAATACGCAACACATTGACCGCATAGTTCCATCGCTTGTTATACGGCGCCGTCAGCGTATAGGGATAATCGCTATGGGCAATACCGGAGCGGATTTGATTACGAGCAAGTCGGATCAAATCCGATTTATGATTTATGATTTTTAATTTATGATTTATTTTGAACGGTACGTCGCGATGGAGGCTACCAAAGATACGTTGCTCTTCCGGCGCTTCGCGGCCTTCATATGCCCAAGTAAGCGCGGCTTCGTCTGTACCGCAATATTCGGCTATAGCCAGCGCTGTACAGAGAGAGAAGAGACCTTCGTAGGACAAGTATTTCGTTTCTGCTAAGTTTACAATCTTATCGTGTAAATCGGTATAATCCGCTTTGTATAATCCAGGCTTGGAAGGCAGGAGAGTCCATAGGCATTTTCGGTCTATCGCAGGGCGGACAGGAATGGAAGAATCCGCAAACTCTTTGACCAGCCAATCACAACTTGCCAAATAATGAGAATCCGTTTTTAGTTGCTCAAATCGCGCTACGTGTCCCCAATAATCATCCGGCTCTAAAGGCAAACCAACATAGGCGCGTTGAATATCATCCAATAATATCTCCGCGCTTTTTCCATCGCCCAAGATGCGGCTTATCTGCACTTTTATTACCAAATCCTCTCCTTGTACGGAAAGGTCAAAATCATGGTACGGACCATGAAGTATATCTTTCAACGACGAGGGATAATGGTTGCCGTGTCCATCCACACGCATCTGAAAAGCAGGATGATTCGCCAAAGCGATTCGTATAGCTTGCTCAATACGGGCCTTTTCTTTTGCCCCATTACGCCATCTGCATGCTAATGGGAAACGATATACCATTGGCAGCCACCGAGTGGCATCGAAGACCAACTGCGAATACGGCAGAAGAGGGTATTTCTTTATTGGAGATTGGAAATTGGACATTGGAGATTTGAGATTAACGTTTACGGATAATAGCCCATATTATTCCTCCAACAATGATAATCAACAATAAGATGCCGCATAATTGCGGTGTGAACCAAGGTCTCTCTGCGACAACCGGCTCGGCTTCCACCAAATCACCTATATAAGCCAACATGGGTTCTCCGTTAATTGTGGCATCCGACCATACTTCCAATAAGTCGGTAGGGAAAATTACTTTCTGTTTTGGGGTGGTCAGTTGGTCATATTCCATTCCTGCCGTCAGGCGCATCCCTAACAGCGTCCACGGGTAGCACTCCAGATGTTCTTCTGCTATTTCGATAGCTGACAGATCATAGAATTTCTCGGGCCAGTTATACTCTATTTGTGTCGGAGCGAGGGCTCGTTCGACGTAGCGAAGGAGAGTATTTGCACAACCGAACTTAACTAGATTCATCTGCATATCTTTCTCGTTGAGCATGTGATTATCCATCTGCTCCCAAAGACGTTGCTCGGCATCAGGTGGCATGTTGATATGGTATTCATGCACAGCGCGATGCCATATTCGGTAATCCTCAATATAGTCATCGGTATTGACAGCGAACATACCCATCTTTAGTTTTCCGGTGACATAATCCCATAATTGGCCTTTGATTTTTTCGCTCTCATAAGAGAAACAATAGTCCAGATGAAATGTGGGGCATTGAAGGCGCAAGAAAGCATGGCCTGTAATCCCTAAGTAATCCTGGCTCTGATCTGTAGGATCGGCGATACATAGGCTGACTTGTACGAAATCCGGAGCAAGGCGATCAATCGTATCATTGAACCCTTGCGCAGCATTGCGCTCCGCGACAGACATCTCTTGCCCCCATGCCGTAACAGACAATAGGAGCAGCAATAAGCCGTATATACGTATTTGTTTCATAGGCGTAGTGCAAAAAATCCCATATGCGCGACGGCATATGAGATTTTTCGCGATTAGGGGATGATGTCACCTGTCAGACGAGCTGGAGCAGGAGGATCCGTAGGATCAAAACTTGTCATAAGAATACCCTTTGGCCCCATGGGCATTTCCTCTACTTGAGGAATAATATAGTTCTTTTTCATATTATTATGAGTTTTCAGTGTTCAGTATTCAGTTGTCAGTAATCAGCGCACAAGCGATCCGGTAATGGTATAGAGTTTACCATCACGAATAATATATACATGGTTATTAATCAGCACCTTAGCCGCCTTGATGGCATTGCCTTCAGGATCTACCCAGATGGGTTCGATATCGGTAGTTGTTTGTGGCGCTTTCGATACCGTACGCAGACCATAGCGAGCAGTTGTGCCCTGCTCCAACCGCATGGTATATGCATTCTGCGACAGATTCCATATAGCTTCGCCATCGCGAGTGAGATAGAGCTCATTCGGTTGCTCTTCCGTAGAGCGCAGAATATCAATCGTATATTTGCCGTCCTGAGGAACAGAGAGCACGAGCGGATAGTCGGCTTCCCCATTTACAGGAGCCATGGTGTTGAGACAGAGCTTGGTATCATAACGATCAATCCATATCTGTGCAATCTTAGCACTTACGCCCATCTTAGCGAGGTCTTTTCCTACCGTATATGCATCCGGAGTTTTACTATCGTCCGTTTGAACAAATACACGGTCCTCGAAAGCCTGATTGATTGGCGCAAAACGCACTTCGTAGTTCGAAGTCTCGTTCTCAGCAACCATTCTGCGCGGAGCAGGAGAAGGTCCAAATTCGCCACCTTGGGTTACAGTAATATTCTTGTCCGCAGGCACTTGCACATAAGCTCCCTGACCCACTACCAGTTTAGTAGTGTTGAGCACAATCGGATCATAGCTATCCGATTCCGGAATATAAACCTGACCGTAAGTAACGCCGGCATTGACGTACGCATGGAAGAGCGCCGGATTCGCCACACCATTCCAACTTGCATCCTTACCATTGTTGTCTGTTGCCTCTGGATATTTTTTTACAGAAGTAGTGGTAGTCAGCAAGTCCGCACCTGCCTTCTTCGCAAAGCGGATGGAAGATGCATTCTCCATGACGCAAACCATATAGAGTATACCCGGTTGCATAACATCACCATTGCTCAACTGCGTCCATGTCTTTTGCGGACCTTGCGCAGCACGACGAGCTCCATCATACGTCAGCACATATACGCCGCTATTAAGCGTCAACGCGTGTCCGTTGACCGATATACCGGTTGCAGCATCTACCAGCCAAGGCACAGCTATGGCATACCACTTACGCGGTTGCGTATTCACCTTGAAATCAAAGTAGGCATTACCGGTAAGAGTGAGGTAGTTCTCACCAAGCAACTGACCGGAGTGAACACCATCGGAGGTCAGAATAAGATTCTGATAAGTAACCGGAGCACTGAGCTGCGTTACGCCATTCGAAACCTCCAGACTCGGGATAGCCTCCGGAGCAAAATGGGCATAATAGGTAGCACCACCTTCAGCAGCCTTCGGCGTCATGCCATTCTTATAAACGCGTTCGCCGTCTTTTACTACAGACCAACCATCGAAGATATAGGTCTCCTCCGATGTAGCCTCACGCTCCGGCGTAGGACCGGTATAGGTAGTAGCCGTACCCTTAGCCTGACTTACTTCCTTGAGAAGCGAGCCATCATAATTCCTCCATGTGATAGTCACGTTGTCGCAAGTAGAGCAAGAGAACTCCGCCACAAGAGTGCTATCACCCGTGATCGTTACAGTACGCGAGGTAGCCTTCTTATTGGGGTCCTCACTCGCCAAATCGCTCCATCCTTCGAATTCATATTTCAGGTCACTTGGCGTAACTGTTACTTCAGCGGCCGCATCATATATATAATCCGCGCGCGCACCGGTGAAAGTAGCAGCTCCAGAAGGAGAACATTTGAGCGTGAGCGCATATTTCTTAGGCACAGGCGTAAAGGTAGCTTTATACTCTGCATTACTCATAACCGTCTGGATTTGAGGATACCAAGCGAAGGTATAATCATTTGCATTATCCGACTCTTTTACAGGAGTAGCGGAGCAAGCCGGTGTCTCACCATAGTGGTACGTATTCGTTTCGATCTCGTCGCCTTTTTCGTCCTGGAAGGTAACCGTATATTCGCGTTGTACCTCGCGATAAACAGCCGTATAAGTCATTGCCTGAGTAACCTCATCAACGGCTGGAGACCAGTGGTCGAACACGTACGTAAATTCGCTCGTAGGCCGTTTTCCGGTCAAAGCATCATCGTTATTCCACTTTCCATTCTTGAAGACAGGTGGTATCGGTTGGTCGCCGATAGTCACCATTGTATCTTTCAACACTGTTGTACCGTTATAATCCACGAAACGGATCTCATACTCCGTAGGCGGCACCTCGAGCCATGTAGCGCGATAGGTCTGATCGCCCGTCACGGCAGCCAAAGCCGGTTCCCATTGGAGGGTATGGCCTGTGCGGGTAGGTACATTTTCGCAGACCGGTATCTCGTTATGCGTCAGCAGATGACGCTCGATCTCATCACCACCTTCGTTGGTGAAGATGATAGCGTATTTACGCGGTTGCTCGGTATAAGTAGCGGTGTAAGTAACATCGCTCGTTACTTTACCAAGTGCCGGAGCCCAGCCCGTGAAATCATAGGTATAGTCAATGTTTGCAGGACGCGTCGGGTTAGATCCCAAGTACTCCGCTTGCGTTCCGTAGGTTACACTATAATCTTCCCAAATAGTATCGCCAGAAGATACATCTATCGTATATGATTTGATCTCCGTACCATCCCAGTTCTTCCATGTGATGGTGAAGCGCTGTTCTTTCCATTTGCCTTCCTCTTCGTCCCAATAGTAATAGGTATCGTTGTTCGGGTGGATACAATGATAGAGGTTATCTTTCTTCTCTACCTCCCACCACTGGCAGTCATTCATAAGTATAAAGAGACGACCGGCGCCATCTTTGTCGCTGAAGGTGTGATCTGCGTTGCCGTTGAACATATAAACACCTTCTCCCAGATCAACCCTGGAGGTTACATTGACCGCCACGTACTCGGCCGGCTTCGCATAATAGGTTGTTTGACCACCTACGATTTCCTTCATGAAGCACGGATCTTCCGCTACCTGCATCGTCGTCCACCGGTCATTCATATAGCAATAGGATGTACCGGCCGGAGAACCTGCAGTTTCAACTAAAGTTCTATCACCATTCTGCAACTTAGCCGGAGTACAGAGTTCAAAACCATACATACGAGTATATTTGTTTGACTTATATAATTCTTTTTCCAGAACAGTATATATTTGTATCGGATAAGAAGAAACTCCATAATTATTATTATCAAAGTTCACAAGGACACTATTACCAAAACCTGTCAAGTGCTCAAGTTGTCCAAAATTAGCAGGATCATCCCAATGCACACCATCGAAATTAGGCGATGCGTCATCAAAGATAAACGTTCCTGCATCTTCGTTAGTAGAGACGATACTTGCACCGCCGGTACCGGCAGGATTAATCACAAACGGATTATTTTCCTCGGTATTTCCTGTACCTTTAGACCATGTGGTATATACTGAGCAACCGCTTGCGGAGCGGAAAGTACCATGTACAATTAGTTTAGCATCTCCAATAGCTTCCGGTGTATCAACATTACGCACCTTCGGTTGATCGTTCAGCGTAGCAGAATAGGTTACAATAGCGCCATATTTCTTATTACCAGCCTTTCCCACATAACTACCCAACTTCATATTCATGTAGCTCCACTGGTCAGCGTCATAGAGGTAAAGAGCACCGGAAACCGTACTGGGATCTGTACTCGGGATAATACTGATCTCAGCTTCTTTATCCACCTCCACCTCCATTCCAGGCAGACAAGATGTGCTTTGAGTGAACTCCATATAACCGGAGAGCAAGTGAATCTTGAAGTTGCTTGTCAACGGAAGGACGAACTTACGAGAATCTAACTCGATGTGATATTTACCTGACAATCCAAAGAAATAACCCGGTACTTCTCCCAAATCAATTTTAAGAGAACCCAATTGTGCACTGTTATTTACCTCATACACTTGTTGGTCTTTTCTGGGATCGTAATATTTACGTACCCATGTATTCTCTGCATCTGCCGTCTCATCCATCATAAACATAGACCACTTATCCGGAACTGCTGTCTCGACTCCAATCAATCTAATTTCATCGGCAAACGCATTAATAAACGACACATCCACCGACGTAGCGCATACCAGTGAAGCACCGGGATGGTATTTCACCGGTGATTCGATATTTTGGATAAAATACTCATACACAGGGAAGAGATGTGTCATTTGTTGCGGATCTTGCGGCATAATCATCGTGAAGGAAATATCGCCGCCCTTCCAGTCGCCTATTTGGAATTGCTCACGAACGGTTGAACCACGGCGCGCATCAATCTCACCGGAGAGGTAATTGCCCTCTGCATCTTTTGTACCATCACCGGTAACATATCCCCATGCACGGAGTTCAGAACCGGAAGCCAATGTAATATGACTACCCGGTTTCAAAATCATATGTCCAAAAGGTCCACCGGGAATAGATTGCGCTTCTTGTCCCGTCAGACAGTACTGCGAACATGTCAATTCTATCGCTCCTAATACGTTCATATTAACACCATTCTCCAAAGTAAGCGTACGGAATGCATACGGCGTAGGTGTACTTCCACTTTCACGAGGAACGATCAAGTATGTTGCATCTTGCTCATCCGACATCGGTACCACAAGCGTTGCATTGGCCGGGATGGTGTAATAACCTGCCTTGAGCGTATAGTCATTCTCCATAAAGATAATCACTCCTTCGGAGAGGTGGTTATTCGCATAGGCAAGCGCGTCTTCAAGCGACGCATAGGATGTCTTGCCGATGCGGCAAACGCTTACGTTAGCCGCCTGTGCAGCCTCTTGATCTCCGACAAAATACTTATATCCCTCGCGGAATTCCGTTCCGGCTGTGTTACGCCACTGTTGCTTCTCGTACGTGGAAGCGATAGCCGCTGCATCATCGCCAAAATACGCTGATTTGAAGGTAATCTCCCCATTGGCGAATTTAGAAGGATCGGCAAACTTGCCGCTATTTACCGTCAGCGTGCCGCTTTCATTCTTCAGCGCTTTCGTACCGCCGGAAACAACCGCCAATTTCTCAATTGTTGCCGAACCGCCATTGGTCAACACTCCATATTGGGTACCGCTGATTGTACCGCGCTTGATAGAGGCTGTACCGCCGGTTACCTGGATGGCAGTTGCTCCATTAAACGTACCGCCGCTAGCAATCAACGTCTTAGCAGAAGTTAATCCGCCCTGGAAAACACCATCTGTCGTGGTGAGCGTACCATTATTCGTTGCCGAACCGGTAATCGTAGCGCCATTCTGCTCTACCGTAGCATTCGCACCGATAGTGAGTGTACCGAACGTACCGCCATTCAGGATTGCCTTACCGCCCGTCACGTTCAGCGCATTAGCCGAACCGCCAAAAGCGCTATAGCCAATCGTCACGTTACCGCCGCTTACAGTCAGCGTATTGCTCAAGGTATGACCGTTGAGATCAAAAGTAAGATTCTTATTGATAGTTACCAGCGATGCATAGTCCGCATTGAGTTTGACTATATCCGTAGCAGTCGCAGCGGCAATCATATCCGTCAGATCTCCGCGGCCCACTTCTACTCCGTCTTTATCATAACGAACAGCCTGTCCATCTCCGCCCGTCGTACGAGCAGAAAGCACTACATTCATCGTCTTGCCAGCCTTGCTACGCAACTGAAGCGTTGCGCTAAACTCTCCTGCATTATCATCGTCTGCCGTAAAAGTAACCGGTACGCGCAATTCTGCATAGTATTTCTCTTCAGGACCATTATTCGGATTACCGTAAGTGTCTGAATACACATAGTCTGAAGAAGAAGGTTTATGCGCATACCACAACTCATCCGTATTTGGCACAACCGTCCAAGTTCCCGTACCGGTCTGCTTGATAATAGAAGGGACTTCAAAGTCATTCACATCAGCTAACGAACCCGTTACACGAAAAGTAACGGTCTGGGTACAAGTACGAGATACTGTGGTATTTTGCCCACTAATAGAATAACCTTCAATGAGTAACGGCATAAACGTAGCATATATCTCATACTCGCGTATATTGGAAAAGCCATACTTTTTGGAAGGAAGGAGATGTTGAGGCAATTCATATTTTTCCCATTCATACTGTCCTACTCCCAAATCCGTACTTCCATTACGAAACGACCAGCCCGCGAAATACGAGCCCTCGTCAGGTAAAGCGTGCGCGCGTAAATCCACGGTAAACAAGTTACCAGCGCTAATCTCAATGTATACTTCGGAATAACCATCCGCACGACTCGTGTCCGATTTCCAAGCCGGATCTTCATACACAAAAGACTTTAGGTCGCTAGTCACACACACTTTTCCTTTACCTCCTGTTCCAGAAGAGGGTTGAGCGATCATACGCGCCCAGTAAAAATCCCGCATTGGATCGTCATCCGCCCACGCTGCATTCACGCTCATCCCGAGCAGGAAGAGCAGCATTGATAATTTAAAGAATATTTTTTTCATTTTCATGTAAATTTAGATACATTTTTATTTCTTCGCTTCAATTATCGTGCCAGTTTCATACGCATATATGGATGCACGGGCGCTTATGCGCCGAAAAAAGCGGCGCAAAATTACTGCTTTTTTTTGACATACACAAGAAAAAGGAGAAGAAAATGCAAAATAATTTTATTTTGTAAAGTCCAGATGATAGTGTTTTGATAAGAAAAAAAAATACATAATAAGACAGGAATCGACGGCTGTTTTATCAGGCAATCAAAAACTCGCGGGCTCACAAAAACGAAACAAAAAAGATCAAAAACAATTTTTAAAAAAAACATAAAAAACACTGCCGCTATAATCTTAAACGACTTCCTGCCCGCATGGACATGGCCCACGCGGCCTTAGCGTAAACCTCCTAAACGCGTACTCATGCGAGCATAGTACGCCGCTTAATAGCCTTACTCAACGTCCGGTACTTTGCACCGCACTAAGAAGTCTTATTAAGATTCCAGCGTCAGAGAAAACAATAAAAATATTTTTCCCTAGCAGCTAACTCCTCAACATATTACGAGGTAGCAGCGCGCCTTACTATCCAAATCCACAGCAGCGGATGCTTAATCAGAAAAAAAAAAAAAAAAAATTAAAATTGTTCTCTCACAGTAGTGTTTCTCTCACAGTAGTGTCTATTAAAAAAGTAAATAAAACCAAGATAAACCCTTTGAGTGCTTAGGAGCAAAGCTCCTTGTTCAACTTGTTACTAAAATCCGCTTGCAAATAAACTTCCAGACAGCTTTTACTACCAATTTGCACAACTCTTCGAGTGTAAAGCACTCAAAGCAATAAATATAAATAAACATTGTAAGACCAAATCCGTTTACTCGTAATAACGCCTTAACTAGCTACCTATCAATTGTTTATAGAGAAAACAAAAAGTTTATAGTGGACAATAATGGTTATCTTGACAAAATAAAAACAGCCCGCCGAAGCGAGCTGTTTGGGAGCCTAAAAGGCTATTTCTTCTTATTCGATTACCGAACCAAGAGCGTTGTACTTCACGCCGTTCTTGATGATAATCAGTTGACCGTTCTCAAACATCTTGATAGCCTTCTCGCTAACAACGGTGTTGTCAATAGCGGTAGCTATACCCTTGTCATTGTAAACGGTGAAGATACAATCTTCTCCCTTGTAGTTAATAGTAACCTCGGTCTCTTTTGCCGTGAAAGCAGTGAGATAGAGCAGGATACCTGCACCGTCTACCTTATATTGACCTTCCGGTAAAGAGATGGTAGTAAATTCTGCACTTGGGAAGTTAATGTAGATACCTTTGTTATTGTCTGCCCAAGGAGCAACCTGAATATTTACGATATTAGGATTCTCACCTGCTTTGCAAATCTTAAACTGGTTGTAGTTCTCGTCCTCAGGAGCAAGACCTACATTAAAGAACTCGATATTATTCCAATCGCAGCCAGCCGGCTCTTCGAACTCGTACGTTACGTCCCAAATTACGAAACGTTTGTTTGTACCTGTAGCCGTTGCAACGACGGAAATATCGCCTTTGGCCTCAGAGATGTTTACTGTATATTGATACTTAGACAGGTCACCCTCTGCAGTATAGAAAGGAGAAGTACCTGCGATACCAGCATCAGCGATTAAGTCAAAACTCTCAACATCAAGAGTAGCATCCTCCGTAGAAAGAGTCATTGTACAAGCCTTACCATTCCATGCAGCAGCCATAAAGTGGAGTTTTACTGCATTAGCCGGAAGAGAAATAATAGCAGAACCTGCATTGCTTGATGTACCAACCTTAACAGCCTTATCACCATTTACGAGAGTAGAGTCACCACCCTGAGAGTATTCCGGGCCAGCCTCAAAAGTAGCCGGAGTACCCGGGTTCTTAACCTTAGCGTAGAAATGACCCGTTACAGCAAATGTAGCAACAAGATCGCCGGACTTAAGAGTAATCGTCTCGTTAATCTCGCCTTCTCCTGAATTAACCGTGAAATTCAGCACACCACCTTCTTTAGCCACAGAAGTTGCACCGAGTGCGATTTTTCCGCTTGTAGTGCTAACTGCGATAGCCTCAGTAAGATTAGAAGCCGTGATTTCAACAGAAGCCTCCTTGGAACCAGATTCACCCTCAAAGATAAAAGTACCAAGAGCTACATCGCTAGCCTTCAATACAGGAACAGCAGCGTCAGCCTCAAATACAATCACGATGGTGCTTGCTTTGGAAGTAGCACTTCCCGCACTAATCTTGAAGAAACCACCAGCTGCAGCCTCTGTAGGTTGAGCAGAAGCACCTATTACATACGTAAAATTCTCATTGTCATTAATAGTCACAGACTTAACTGTTCCCCAAGAATCAGCATTGTAGATGTAACCAGCTTTTTTCTGACCCTGGATCAAAGTTGATTGCTTCATTACTTGGTTAGATGTCCATTCTACAATGATTGTAGACTCATCAGCAGCCACAGCTGTAGACTGGTGAACACCATTGTTAGCTGCGTAAGAAGCACCAGGGAAGTCACTTATGCTAATAGTGACCGTGAACTCCTTAACTGCGCCAAACATGCTACCTGCGAAAAGCACGGCAGCGATTAAAGAGAATAATTTCCTCATAATTTTAAGATTTTGAGTTAAACAAAAAGTTGATTATATAAAGTTAAAACTTTAGTTCGTTCACACAATTCCGGCTACAAAGGTACGGCTTTTTTTTCGAATATGCAAATTTATTTTGTTTTTTTTTATTTTTTATGCGCCACGACGAATAATTGCACCGAATTAAAGAGGTTCTGCCAGATGATATACGCTGCTGCGCCAAGGGCGGAGAGGGGATCGAGATAGGTCTGCGCCATCCAGACACCCAGCGAGGTATTTTTCTGTCCGAACGCTTGTCCGGCCGTGATAGACGAGACACCTGCCATAGTCTTAGGCGCCGCAGCCGGATTGATGAGGACATCCTGATAGTCGCGTCCCTTACTGGGAGCCGGCAGTTTATATCCAATCCATTTACCCAAACCGAACTGCACCAGGCAGACGAAGAAGGAGCATGCTAATAAAATTAGCATATTGGTCATTTGTGATTGGTAATTAGTAACGACTGTTTGTGTGACTGTAGCCGAAAGGACGGTGATCGAGGCAACCCAGAGATAGAATGGTACGACAGCCAAACCCTTTGGCAACTCAAAGGATTTATGATTGGTGATTGGTGATTGGTGATTGGTGATTTTTTCTTTTCGCCGATAATAATAATTAAAACCTATGCGGACTAACCACGCGCTGAAAAAAGGACCGAGCAAAAGGGGTGCTACGCGGGAGAGGATGAGCAGGAAGGCCGGCCAGAATTGCTCCGCAAATTGGTAATTGGTCATTTGTAATTGGTCATTTATTAATGGGAAGGTGGCGGGTACAATAATCGCCGTGGCGAAGTTAGAGAGGAGCGTGAAGGTAGTCAGGTTCTGAATAGAACCTCCCATCTTACCGGCTATAATCGGTGCGGCAGTAGCCGTAGGCATGATGAAGCACATGAGCAGTCCCTGCGCCAAGACAGGGTCTCCGGAGAGACGGAGCGTCACAAAATAGGTCAGGAAACTGAGTGCCATCTGCGCACCCAGTACCACCCAATGCCATTTATGCAGACGTAAGTCAAGCGGGTTGACCTTACAGAACGTAAAGAAGAGCATAAAGAAGATCAACCACGGTAAGACCGGCTTCAAGGGCAGGAGCCAGGGGTAAAAGACCGCTCCGATGAGCATGCTCAACCATAACGCATTACTATCAAAAAACTTTCTCATTATCGATATTAAAAGAAAAATATATTAAAAATAGATGATTGATTTTTAGAATAAATTAAGTAAATAAAAAAAACAGATAAAACCCTGATTATTTATAGTACTACGTACTTCGAATCTTTATTCAACCGACTTATTTATAAATAAACTTAACATAACTCGCTCGAATAAAACTTCTTAACTCTGCGAGTTCCCTATAAATAATCAGCAATAAACATAAATAAAATTTAAATCAATCATCCAAAAATACCAAAAATATTTTTCTTACTCATTGCCCCATTTGGCTACTATTTCATCCATGATAGCAAAGACTTCTTCTTTAGTGTCGGCACGGAGGAGGGCGATGCGGGTTTGCTTGAAATCCGGCAAGCCTTTGAAGACCGGCGAAGCCGCAAAATGACGACGCGAATGGAGGATTCCTTTGCGTTCGTCATTGCCGCACCAAGCGATCGAGGCGAGGACGTGTTCTTTCAAAACAGCAACCTTCTCCGCCATCGTTTTCGGAGCGGGAAGGCCTTTCATCTCGGCGAAGAGCCATGGGGCACCAAAGGTGGCGCGACCGATCATGATGGCATCTACGCCATAGCGATCGAAGCATTCTTTGGCTCGTTCAGGCGTCGTCACATCGCCATTACCAATAATCGGGATATGGATACGCGGACAGTTCTTCACTTCTCCGATCAAGGTCCAGTCGGCTTCGCCGCGATACATCTGAGAACGGGTACGGCCATGAATAGCCAGTTCCTGAATACCACAGTCTTGGAGGGCTTCTGCCAAAGAAACGATGAATATTTCTTTAGAATTGGTGATTGGTGACTGGTGATTGGTGATTGGTAATCCTAAAGGATTATTTTTGGGCAGAAGATCTGTTTCATCCCAGCCGAGGCGGGTTTTTGCTGTTACCGGTGTGTGCACCGCATTGACGACGGCTTTGGCGATCTCCAGCATCTTCGGTACGTCTTTGAGCAATCCAGCTCCGGCTCCTTTTCCGGCCACTTTCTTCACCGGGCAGCCGAAATTAATATCGATAAAGTCGGGTTTGGCCGTCTCTACGATACGTGCCGCATCAGCCATCGCTTCGGGTTCCCGTCCGTATATCTGAATGGCTACCGGTCGCTCCGCATCGTGAATCGTCAGTTTGCGTGTTGTAGAAGCGATATCGCGCACCAAGGCATCGGCGTTCACAAACTCCGTATAAACACGATCCGCTCCGTAGCGTTTGCAGAGCATGCGGAAGGCTGGATCGGTAACATCCTCCATGGGAGCGAGATATAGACGGCTTTCAGCCATTGATGATTGATGATTTATGATTGATGATTTTTATTCGTTATGACGACCGCTATTTTTGATTCAATGTGGGATAAGCTATACGATGATGATTCATGGCCGTGAGGCGGGAGACAAAGACCTGACGGATGGCATCGACATCCTTGAAACTAAGCGGTGTCTCGGCGAACTGGCCATCGGCAATCTGCGCATCAATCATCTGGTTGACAGCCTTGGCGATGGACTCTTCCGAGAAGTCCTCCAGACTGCGCGAACGGGCTTCTATGGCATCGGCCATCATGAGGATTGCACCCTCTTTGGTGGTCGGTTTGGGTCCCGGATAGCGGAAGAGCGACTCATCCACTTTCTCATTCGGATGCGCGTTGCAATAGGTGTTATAGAAATAGCGCACGAGCGAGGTACCATGATGGGAAGTGATGAAATTAATGATGACTTCCGGCAGATGATGTTTGCGCGCCAGACGTTCTCCTTCAGTTACATGCGACATGATGACTTGCGCTGCATCCCGCGGGTCCAGTTTCAGAAGCGGGTTCTCTGAACCCTGTTGATTCTCTACGAAGTAGAGCGGATCGATAATCTTACCTATATCGTGATAGAGCGCACCCGTACGAACCAACAACGCGTTGGCGTTCGCTACTTTCGCGGCCTCTGAAGCCAAGTTGGATACCTGCATCGAATGCTGGAACGTTCCCGGTGCCTTCTCGGCCAAGAGATGGAGCAGGTCCGAATTGATATCCGCCAACTCGACCAGCGTGATGGACGAGATGAAATGGAAGACTTTCTCAAACAGATAGATCAGACCGTAACAACCGACGATGAGCAACGCGCTGATGAAGAAATAGAGGTAGTTCCATGCCACGATAGTTGTGAAGACGCCGGTTTGGGCAAACGTGATGGCCGTATATGCGATTGATTCCGCCAGTAAGATCCATCCTGCGGTCTGCAACAACTGTGCTCGGCGCGTAAGATCGAAGAGCGAAGACACGGCTACCATGCCGACCGCCATCTGGATGAAGAAGAACTCCACCGGAGCAGGCACAATGACCGAGGTGATGAGGATGGTCGTTAAATGCAGATAGAGGGCCGTGCGGGAATCCAAGAACACACGCGTCAGGATAGCCACCCAGGCAAAGGGCACCAGATAGATAGACAGGCCAAACCGCAGCGCCAGACAGGCCAAGGCAATGACGATAAAGATCTGCAAGCAGAAGAAGAGCATCACGGACGTCTGGCGGGCATAGTTCGGACGGAAGACAGACAGATAAATCACAAACAGACTCAGGAACAGTACCACCAGAATCGACTCACCCAAAAGCGAGAGTTTCTTTTGCTTATTGCCTGCATTCTCATCTTTATATGCACGATTGAGGGACTGCAGCACCTGGTAGGTACGCTCGTTAACGATCTCGCCCTGCTCGACGATTCGTTCGTTCTTCTGCACCATACCTATGGTAGGCGAGAGCGTAGCTAAAGTCTTCTCACGCATCGACTCGGTGCGCGCCGTATCGCGTACGAGGTTCTGATCGATCGAATAGCCGTATCGTTTGTACGCCGAAGCAGGCGTATAGAGTTCCGAAAGGGAATAGTTCTTATACCCGCCGCCTCGCTGCGGAATGGCTACGCGGGAATATTCTTCGCTTTGCAGCCACTCCATCTCCTCGAGGGAAATCACCATTACTTCCCTTTGCACGCGGGGGATATATTTATAATAAGGAGTAAAGGTCGAGAGGAGTTGTTTCTCCTCCTTCGCCATCTGCTCATCGGTCTTGTAGATCGGGAAGTCAAAATCCGCCCTCAGCGTAGCGTAGCCCCAAGGTTTTCCTACTTCGTAATGATAGCGGAAGGAATTGTTATACTGCGGGAAAAGCAACACAATGACAGCCGCTAAGATAACAAACGCACTAACGCGCAAAATCTGTGTAGGGATGTGGAATTTCATATTGGTGATTGGTGATTGATGATTGGTGATTTATCGTTTTGCCTTAAAAAATTCTTGTATCAAAGCCTTGCACTCGGTCTCTAAAACTCCCGATGAAACCGAAGCTTTCGGGTGAAAAACACGCGGGGCATAGGTGGCATATCCGCGTTTGGGATCGGGTGCCCCATAGACGATGTGTTTGATCTGCGCCCAACCGATCGCCCCGGCACACATCGGACAGGGTTCCACCGTGACGTACAACGTAGCATCCGGCAAGTATTTGCCTCCTACGGTCTGCGCCGCAGCGGTGATAGCCTGCATCTCGGCATGCGCTGTCACGTCCTCGAGCGTCTCCGTGAGGTTATGTCCCCGACCGATGATCTGATTCTGGGAGACGACAATGCATCCGATAGGTATCTCGTTGGCAGCTAAGGCTTTTTGAGCTTCAGCGAGCGCGAGGCGCATATAGCGCTCATCATCGGGAGATAAACCAGAGGCTCCAGAAGCACCATGAGCGTTAGTAAACAGAGCAAGGTCTTCCGGATGGGACTCGAAGTGATTTCCTATCACAACGACATCTGCTCCGGCATCGTAGGCCGTATTCATCGCCTCGGGTGTTCGGATACCTCCACCGACAATCAGAATGCATTTCGTTTGCGCCCGTACCGCGGCAATTATATCCAATGAAATCGGTGTTTTTGCCCCGGAACCGGCTTCCAAGTAGATTGCTTTTTTACCCATCAGTTCCGCTGCGATGCAGGTATCTACAATTCGGTCTATTTGGTCCGATGGAATCGGAGATGTTTGCGTCACGCGCATCGTAGAAGTCTCCACACCGCCGTCTATCAAGATATAGGCTGTCGGGATAGCTTCTATCTGTGCATTATGTATCGCTCGGGCTGACTTAATCTGCTGCCCGACCAGGTACTCAGGGTTATCTCCGGAGAGCAAAGAGAGATATAATATCGCATCGGCTTCCGGCGTAAACTGGGCGGCATTTCCGGGGAATAAAATGATTGGGATTTTTGATTTTTGATTTTTGATTTTTGATTTGAGTTCACGGATGAACTCCGTCGTATCTCCGCCGGTAGAACCGCCGACGAAGATATAATCGGGGCAGCACTCCGCAGAGATAGGGAGGGCATCCAAATTGGCCTTCTCAGGATCAAGCAACAATGCTAAACTTCTATGTTTGAAAGAAAAAAACATACATCAGTATTTCCATTCAAAAGACTCAACCATGCGGATCACATCGGTGCGCAAATAGTTATATACCGGGGCGAGGGAGTCGGCATTCGGCGGGCAATTGCAATACACCGAAGCCCGGAAGAAATGGCGGGTGGAATCGGTGATAAAGAACTGGCAGGACGAAGCGGTATTTCCCTCCAAATCAAATAATACGCCATATACATCGGCCTCCGGATGCGCATATTCCCGCTCCGGAATGGCATTCGCGAACGAGGCATTCCGATAGACGAACTCGAGTGCATCATCGGACAGTTCACGTAAGTTACGATGAACAGACTTATAGGAGCAGTGGATGGTTGCATCCAAAGCGGGATAATAGACATTGATCCAATAAGGTTCGTCATTCCGCGGTTGGACAACGGCGTTCTGCGACAGATCGAAGGTGTAGGGATAATCCGGATAGAGGGTCTCGAAATCCACATACGAAGTATCCGGCAAGGTGATACGATAATAGCCGTATGGCTTCGGCGTAGACACCTTACTACAAGAGGTTAAGAAAAAAACACAAAAAATACCTCCAAATAACAACCCTAAAAAATAATTTTTGCGCATTTTACTCCAAATTACGGCACAAAGGTAGTATTTTTAATTGAAAATTGAAAATTGAAAATTGAAAATTTTGCTTATTGAGCACAAAATGACACTTTTTTCCTAAAAAAAGTCGCGCGCGCTTGCACATATTGTAAATATTTTGTATCTTTGCGCCCAAATTTGTTTTGTACATGAAAAATCAAAATAACTATTGCGTTATTATGGCCGGCGGCATCGGTAGTCGTTTCTGGCCGTTCAGCAGGGCCGATAAGCCCAAACAATTTTTGGATTTCTTTGGTACAGGCAGAAGTTTGCTGCAGATGACGGTGGACCGTTTTCGTCCGTTGATTCCGATCGAGAATGTCTTTATTGTAACGAACGTAGCGTATAAAGATACGATCTTAAAGCAAGTGCCGGATTTATCGGAGAGTCAGATTCTATGCGAACCTGCGCGCCGGAATACGGCGCCATGCATCGCGTACGCGACCGCGCATATTCGTGCACTCTGCCTGCAAAAAGCCTATGGATTTACCAAAGACGAAGGTAAGCAATACGAGGGATTTGCGAAAGCAGGAAAGATCAAAGGCGGCAACAGCAGTCTGCCCAATTACCAGGACATCGACTGGAGTCGGCCGGAGATGCAGGCGAATATCGTCGTAGCGGCGAGTGATCATCTGATTTTGGAGGAAGAGAAATTCCGTCAGACGATTCAGAAAGCATTCGATTTCGTAGGTAGCAACAAGGCTATCTGCACGCTGGGCATGCAGCCTACCCGACCGGAGACAGGATATGGGTACATTCAATTTGTCATGAACAAATCGGATGAGGTGAAAGGTGAAAGGTTAAAGGTGAAAGGAGATGGCATTTATCCGGTGAAGACGTTTACGGAGAAGCCGAATCTGGAGATGGCGAAGGTATTCCTGCAGAGCGGTGATTTCCTTTGGAACAGCGGTATCTTTATCTGGAACCTGCAGACGATCAGTGAGGCCTTCCGTTATTTGTTACCGGAGGTAGCAGACCGTTTCCGCGAGGGGGAGTTACTGATGGGTACGGAAAAAGAGGAAGCGTTTATCGAAGATATCTTCCCGAAATGTCCGAACATCTCGATCGACTACGGCATCATGGAGAAGGCGGATAACGTATACGTAATTCCGTCCAGTTTCGGTTGGAGTGACTTGGGCACATGGGGTTCGTTATACGAGTTGAGTGAGAAGGACGAGCAGAAGAACGTGAGTCTGCATAGCGAGGCGCTATTCCATGAGGCAAAGGGAAATATTGTGACCTTGGAACCGGGCAAGTTAGCGATTGTGCAAGGCGTAGATGATATGATTATTGCGGAGCAGAAGGGCGTGCTGCTGGTTTGCAAGAAAGCGGAGGAGCAGCGCATCAAGGAGTTTGTAGCCGAGGCGCAAGAGAGATTCAACGGCAAATATAATTAATTTACTTAATACTTAAACACATCATGAGTTATCTGAATTTTGACAAGACAGTGCTTGTTAATTTAGAGCGTTCGCTTCAGAAAGAGATGATTCGAACGAACCGTGCCGGTGTGTACAACTCAACGACCATCGTTGATTGCAACACACGTAAGTACCACGGCCAGTTGGTGATGCCTATTCCGGAATTGGGAGAAGACAACTACGTGCTTCTCAGTTCTTTGGATGAGACGGTGATCCAACATGGTGCGGAGTTTAACTTAGGTTTGCACGAGTACGGAGAGAATCACTTCAGTCCGAACGGACACAAGTACATTCGCGAGTTTGACTGCGAAGTGATTGCGCGCACTACGTACCGCGTAGGCGCGATGGTGCTACAAAAAGAGCGTCTGTTGGTTAGTTTCGAACCGCGTGTGCTGATTCGCTACACGTTGCTCGAGAGCGGTAGTCCGACGGTACTGCGTTTCCGTCCGTTCCTGGCATTCCGAAGCGTGAACGAGTTAACGCACGAGAACCCGTTAGCCAACCCGAACATGGACGAGTGCGAGAACGGTCGTTTCAACCGCATGTATCCGGGCTTCCCGAATCTGTACATGCAGTTCAGCAAGGCCGTCGAGTATCATCATGACCCGCAGTGGTACAAGGACATCGAGTACCGCAAAGAGAAAGAGCGCGGTTACGCATTCAAAGAGGACCTGTTGGTACCGGGTTACTTCGAGTTACCGATGAAAAAAGGCGAGAGCATCATCTTCGCGGCCGGTGTGACGGAGTGCAATACGGGTCAGTTGAAGAATATCTGGAAGAAAGAGATGGAGCGCCGTAACCGTCGTGATGACATGTTCAGCACGCTGAAGAACAGCGCCAGCCAATTCTATAAACGCGAAGGAGACAAGTGCTACTTGTTAGCCGGTTTCCCGTGGTTTAAAGCCGATGCCCGCACGACGTTCTTTAGCGTAGCCAGCTGTACGCTGGATATCGATCGTCCGGAGTACTGGGATGCAATCATCAACAAGACCGCGGTGGACGAGGTGCTGAAGTTCATGAACGGTAAGATTCATGATATCAAGATGACGGGTATGGACGAGCCGGATGTGCTGTTATGGTTCATTCGTGCTTGTCAGAAATTCGCACATAAATATACGGTAAGAGAGGCGGCTGACCTGTACGGCCAGATATGCTTGGATATCATCACATGGTATCGTAAGCAGAACCACCCGCGTGCCAAACTGCACCAGAACGGATTGCTTTGGGTGGACGGCACACAACGTCCGGCCACATGGATGAATGCCATCGAGAACGGTTGGCCTGTCACCCCGCGTACGGGTTATATCGTAGAGGTGAATGCGCTGTGGTACAACGCGATGCGCTTCACGGCAGAGATGCTGCGCGAGATGGGTAAGGAGACGAGTGCCGACCTGATGGAATATCAGGCAGAGATCACCAAGGATGCGTTTGTAAAGACCTTCTGGAACGGCATCTATCTGAATGACTTCGTGATTGACAACTATCAGAACAAGGAAGTTCGTCCGAATATGATTTGGGCGGTTGGTCTGCCGTACAGTCCGCTGGATAAGAAACAGCAGAAAGCGGTAGTCGATATATGCACGAAGGAGTTGTTAACGCCGAAGGGTCTGCGCAGCTTGAGTCCAAAGAGCGGTAACTACCGTCCGATGTACGGCGTAGCGCTGTCAGAACGCGACCGCTGTCTGCACAACGGCGTAGTATGGCCGTCGACCATCACCGCTTATTCGCGTGCTTATATGAACGTCTATAAATACAGCGGTACCAGTTTCATGGAGCGTCTGTTGGTTGGTTTCGAAGCCGAGATGAACGAGTTGACGATAGGTACGCTGAATGAGTTCTACGACGGTAACCCGCCGTACAAAGGACACGGCGGCATGAGTAGTGCACCGAGCGTAGCAGCAGTGATCAGTCTGCTGGATACATTGAAGAAGTATGAACGCGAGCAAAAAGAGGCTCAAGAAAAGGAGGCACAACAATGAAAGCGTTAATGTTTGGTTGGGAATTTCCTCCCCATATCTTAGGTGGTTTGGGAACAGCGAGTTACGGTTTGACTCGCGGTATGAGTGAGCAGAAAGACATGGAGATCACCTTCGTCATTCCGAAACCATGGGGTGACGAGGATCAGTCTTTCTTGCGTATCATCGGCGCGAACAGTATTCCGGTAGTATGGAAAGACGTCAACTACGACTATGTGAAAGAGCGCATGGCGGGTCGTATGTCTCCGGAGGAGTACTATCGTTTCCGCGATGGTATCCGCTATGACTTCCGTCGTATCGGAACGGATGATTTAGGCTGCATCGGTTTCTCGGGTCGTTATCCCGACAACCTGATTGAAGAGATCGGTAACTACGAGGCGGTAGCTTCGGTATTGGCGCATACCTTGGACTTCGATATCATCCACAGTCACGACTGGTTGACCTATCCGGCCGGTGTATTTGCCAAACAGATCAGCGGTAAACCGCTTGTTATCCACGTGCATGCAACGGACTTCGACCGCAGCCGCGGTAATGTAAACCCGACGGTGTTCGCGATCGAGAAACGAGGCATGGAGGCAGCGGATCATATCATATGCGTAAGTAACCTGACGCGTAACACGGTAATTGAGAAATACGGTATTGATCCGCGTAAGGTAAGTACGGTTCACAACGCCGTTGAGCCTTTGGCTCATCCGGAGGAGTTCACAAAACCGGAGCGCAAGGATAAGTTGGTTACTTTCTTAGGTCGTATCACGATGCAGAAGGGACCGGAGTATTTCGTAGAAGCCGCAGCACGCGTACTGAGCAAGACCAACGGTGTTCGGTTTGTGATGGCCGGTAGCGGCGATAAGATGACAGAGATGATTGATCTGGTTGCTAAACGCGGTATTGCCGATAAATTCCACTTCCCGGGCTTCATGCGCGGAAAGCAGGTTCAGGAGATGCTGGCGATGAGCGACGTATATATCATGCCGAGTGTGAGTGAGCCGTTTGGTATCAGTCCGCTGGAGGCGATGCAGGTAGGCTGTCCGTCTATCATCAGTCATCAGTCCGGTTGCGCTGAGATCCTGCAGCACGCGATCAAGACAGACTATTGGGACATCGACGCGATGGCCGATGCGATCTATGCGATCGTGAAGTATCCGGCGATGTACAAGAGTCTGCACGATCTGGGTATTGCGGAGGTCAATAACATCAAATGGTCCGACGCGGGTCTTAAAGTGCGTAAGATTTATGACGGCGTGATCAATCATACCTTATAGACTGCTTCGCTCAAAGTAGAAAGACAAAAGACCGCTCGCTGAGCGAGCTCAAAGACAAAAGATTATTAAGAATTAAAATTTCGTATTATGAAAAATATATGTTTTTGCTTCCAGATGCATGTACCTTACCGTCTGAAGCGCTATCGTTTCTTTGAAATCGGCCACGATCATTATTACTACGATGATATGGCTACCGAAGAGCACGTTAACTGGTTGGTTAACACCTCGTACTTACCGCTTTGCCAGACGATCAAAGATATGATCAACCTGAGCAAGGGTAAATTCCACTGCGCAATCAGCGTTAGTGGTACGATGATTGAGATGTTCGAGCAGTTCAATCCGGAGATGATTGATATCCTCAAGGAGTTGGCAGCCACGAAAGCCGTTGAGTTCTTAGCTACGCCGTACAGCTATTCGTTGGCTTCGGAGTACAACGAGAGCGAGATGAAGTTGCAATTCAAGAAACAAGGTGAACTGCTTGAGAACGTATTGGGCGTAAAGGCTCAGACGGTTTGGAACACCGAGTTGCTGTACACGGATGAGACCGCTTATCAGTTGAATAAACTGGGTTACAAAGCGATCATGACCGAGGGCGCAAAGCACGTGATCAGTTGGAAGACACCGAATAAGATGTATCAGTCGGCAGGTGCTCCGAAGATGAAAGTGCTGCTGCGTAACATGAACCTGAGCGATGAGTTGAGTTTCCACTTCTCGGATCCTAACTGGCCGAATTTCCCGATGGACGCAGAGAAATATGCGAACCAGTTGAAGGATCTGCCGGAAGGCGAGGACATCATCAATATCTGGGTAGGCGCAGAGACCTTCGGTGTTCGTCAGAATGCCGGCACAGGTATCTTCGATTTCCTCAAGGCACTGCCGTACTATGCGTTAGAGCGCGAGATGGGCTTCATGACGCCGGCTGAGGCAGCGAAGAAACTGGCGGCGGAGGATGTATTGTCGAGTCCGTATCCTTTGACTTGGAGCGGCGAAGCAAAAGACCTGAGCGTATATGCCGGAAATGACTTGCAGCAAGAGGCTATTCATAAACTATACGCCGTAGCAGAGCGCGTTCACCTATGCCAAGACAAGGCGCTGAAGACCAACTGGTTGCGTCTGCAGGATGTGAACTACCTGCATTATATGAATCATATCGATCAGGGCGAGACGCAGTACGAATCGGCTTACGACGCATTCATCAACTATATGAATGTGCTGTCCGACTTCTTGCAGACCGTAGAGGAGCAATATCCGACAACGATTGAGAACGAAGAGTTGAATGAGTTGCTCAAGACCATCCGCAACCAGGAAGAAGAGATACAACTTCTTCAAGCAAAACTTAAGAAGAAGAAGTAATTTCAGATTTTAGATTTTAGATTTGAAATTTAGACGTATCGGTATAGTATTAGTGCTGTTGGCAGCGACCCTTGTGGCCGCTGCCAAGCAGCCGCGTACGAAGACGGTGATTCATACCTGGCAGATGCCGGGTTACAGCGCCGTCGCGGATACGATTGCCTTCATGGATACGCTGATGCTGAATTATCAGGACGTAGATGTACAGAACAACTACTCCATCAGCAGCGCCATGAACGGCAATATCCTCGTCTCGCCTATTGAGAGCCGCGTGATCAATGATCGGATGCGTACGATAGAAGACCCGTTTGCCTGGAGTCTGACGCCCTATGTGGTCACGCCGCAGGAGCAGCGCTATTTCAATACGACGACCCCCTACTCGACCGTAGCGTATAAGAAAGGCTTCACGAGCGGACACGAGGAGAACGATATCGATTTTTTGTTTACCGGTAACTTGGGGCGGCGACTGAACTTAGGATTAGAGATGGACTATCTGAATTCAATCGGTCACTACGCCAATACGTCGGGTAAGTTATACCGTGGATCGGTATGGGGCAGTTACACGGGTGCGCACTACTCGATGCATGCCGCGTTCGGTTGGAGTCAGTTGAGTTCGTTCAACAACGGCGGTTTGCGAGACGTGAGTCAGTTATCGGGTCCGCTGAGCGCAGAGGACTTACCGGTACGACTCAATTCAATGATTGGTTATCGCTACTTGAGCGGGTATCTGCATAACCAATATGCGATAACAAAAGACAGAGAGTATCACGATTCGATTGAGGTGATCGAGAACGGACGAAGGGAATTGCGTGATACCATCAAAGTGGAGTATATTCCTATTATGACCTTCAGTCATATCTTCGAGACCAATAACTCGAACAGACGGTATATCGAGAAGACGGCAGAGCAGGGATTTTACGACACGACCTATTATGATTCGTCCAAGACGAACGACACAACAGATGTGCTGACGATTCGCAACACGGTTGCGGTCACCTTCTGCGAAGCATACAACACAAAATTGAAGTTCGGCGCAACAGTGTTTGCGATGAACGAATGTCAGCGGTTCATGCGCGACAGCGTACCGTACGACAGTATTTATGACTATAAATGGACAAACAACACGTTTGTGGGCGGCGCGATACACAAGCACAGCGGCGCGAACGTACACTATAATATAGAGGGCAAAGTTTGCGTAGTGGGTTATAAGATCGGTGAGTTTAACGTAGAAGGCAAACTGCAGACGAAGTTCCAAGCGGGTAAGTATCCGATGTTGATTTCTGCGCGCGCTTATGCGAAGAGCGAGACGCCGAACTGGTATCTGCAACATTATAACTCGAACCATATCCGATGGGAGAATAACTTCGGGTTTACCTATCGGTTCTTAGGCGGGGCGACGATTGCTTATCCGACGAAGTGGGTGAAAGCGAAGATTGACTTCAGTTTTGAGAACCAGACCAATCCGATCTTTGTCTCGGCAAGCGACTGGTGTCCGCATCAATATAAGGGCAGCGTACAGATTTTCACGGGCGATGTGACGGCCGATATCACGACGCCTTGGGTGAATCTGGAGAACCGGGCGGTGATTCAGTATAGCACACGAGACAGCATCATGGCGGTTCCTCTGCTGATATTGCAGCATCGTCTCTATTACCACGGCACTTGGTTCAGGGCGTTAGATGCACAGATTGGTGTGGACCTGCGTTATTTCACGCGCTACAAGGCACCGGTGTTATGTCCCGAGACGGGTATGTTCGCAAGCCAACAAACGACGAATGTAGGTAACTACCCGTGGATGAGCGTGTATGCAAACTTCTATGTGCGATCGATTCGCTTGCGTTTCTTCGCGCATTACCAACATCTCAGCTATTGGTTTGACACCAAGAGCACCGGGTATCTGACCATGCCGGGTTACCCGACGAACAGGGATGTGTTCCGCGCGGGATTGGCATGGCATTTTTATAACTAAGTTATAAAGTTGAAAGTTGAAAGTTGAAGGTTTAAAGTTTAGGGTTTAGAGGAGATATATGATAGTAACACAGAATTTGAACAAAGTAATTATCTATGCGCAGGAAGAAGCCGAGCGATTAGTCAGCAAGCGCATAGAGCCGGACCATTTATTGCTGGGAATCCTCCGTTTAGGAGAGGGTTCTGCTTTTGAAGTGCTACAGCAGACATCTATTGATGTGGCCGCAGCGAAAGCACATTTAGAGGAGCAGCAGCGAGGTAAGGAAGAGATGATTGAACCCGTTCAGCGCAGCGCTCAGACGGATCGTATTCTGCGGATAGCAGAAGGTATCAGTCGTGAGTATATGGCGGAGGCGGTAGGTACGATTCACCTGCTGTTAGCTATCTTACGCGAGCGTATCAATACGACAGCTGCGTACTTGGAGCGGGAGTGGCATATCAGTTTCAATCAGTTAGCCGACATCTTCGGTCAACCGCATTATGCTCCTTCGGAGACGACACAGGCTTCGGCGGAACAGACGGGCGACGTGAATGAGAATAACTGGCAGCCGCAGCGCGGAGGTCAGCAGCCGAAGAACATGAAAAAAGGGAAGACGACGGCGCTGGATAAATACGGACGGGACTTGACGAAACTGGCAGAGGAAGGTCAGTTAGACCCGATGGTAGGTAGAGAAGTGGAGATCGAGCGGGTGGTACAGATCTTGAGTCGCAGAAAGAAGAATAACCCGATACTGATTGGTGAACCGGGTGTAGGCAAGTCAGCTATCGTAGAAGGCTTGGCGCTGCGCATCGTGCATAACGAAGCCGGGGCGCTGCAGGGCAAACGGATCATCACCTTAGATATGGCTTCGATGGTAGCCGGTACGACGTACAGGGGGCAGTTTGAAGAACGCATGAAACAGGTGATCACGGAGTTGCAGAACCATCCGGAGGTGATCTTGTTTGTGGATGAGATTCATACCTTGATTGGTGCGGGTAATGCGTCTGGCAGTTTGGATGCAGCGAATATCTTAAAGCCCGCTTTGGCACGCGGAGAAGTACAGTGCATCGGCGCGACGACGACGGCCGAGTACGCGAAGTCGATTGAGAAAGACGGAGCGTTGGAACGTCGGTTCCAAAAAGTGATCGTTCGGCCGACAACGGTAGAAGAGACGCTGAATATATTAGGCAGGTTAAGCGCGTACTATGCGCAATACCACCATGTGGTATATACGGAAGAGGTGTTGAAAGCCTGCGTGAACTTAAGCGAGCGCTATTTGACGGACCGTGCTTTCCCGGATAAGGCGATTGATGTGATGGACGAGGTGGGTGCCCGCAGTCATGCGCGTCAACAGGCGATCGGAGAGACCGAAGCGGAACCGTATATGATCACGACGGACGATGTGGCGGGGGTGGTAAGTATGATGAGCGGCGTACCTGTTCAACGGGTAGCTACGGCAGAGAACGAGCGCTTGCGTACGATGGGCGAGACACTGAAGAAACGTATCATCGGCCAGGACAAAGCCGTAGAGACGGTCGTTCGCGCTATTCAACGGAGTCGTCTGGGTTTAAGAGACCCGAAACGACCGATCGGCACATTCTTCTTCTTGGGTCAGACGGGTGTAGGTAAGACGTACCTGGCACAATGTCTGGCGGAGGAGATGTTCGGCAGCAAAGATGCGATGATTCGCTTCGACATGTCGGAGTTCATGGAGAAACATACGGTGAGTCTGTTAGTAGGAGCTCCTCCGGGATACGTAGCGCATGAAGACGGCGGTAAGTTAACCGAGGCGGTACGGAGAAAACCCTACTCGATCATCCTGTTCGACGAGATCGAGAAAGCGCATCCGGATATCTTCAATGTGCTGCTGCAGGTGATGGACGAAGGTCGTCTGACCGATCGGCAGGGACATATCGTGGACTTCAGGAACACAATTATTGTGCTGACGAGTAACGTAGGTACGCGTCAACTGCAGGAGTTCGGCAGCGGCGTAGGTTTTAGTGCGGCAGAGATGGACCAGAAGCAGGTGAATGCGACCTTACTGAAAGCGCTGCAGAAACAGTTCCCGCCGGAGTTCGTGAACCGTATTGATAATGTGGTTACCTTTGAGCCCTTAAGCAAAGAGACGATCGCACAGATTGTACGGATTGAGGTGAGCTTGCTGCAACAACGGATGAAAGCGCAGGGACATCAACTGAGTGTTTCGACGGAAGTGAATGAGCAGTTGGTAGAGAAGAGTTTCGATAAGAAGAATGGTGCAAGACCTGTTAAACGGGCGGTACAGACGTATCTGGAAGATCCGTTAACGGATATCCTCTTGCGCAAACCGAATCAGAAAAAAATAATCATTAAACAAATACAACAAGTATGACAGTAGAAATTACAGACGCTAACATCAAGGATGTGATCGCGTCAGGCAAACCGGTAGTAGTAGATTTTTGGGCTGCTTGGTGCGGTCCTTGTAAGATGATGCTCCCGATTTTGGAGGAGCTCTCGAACGAATACGAGGGTAAGGTAGTAGTAGGTAAACTGAATGTGGATGATAATCCGGATACCTGCGAGGAGTACGGTATTATGAATATCCCGACAATGCTGTTCTTCCAGAACGGCGAGTTGGTAAATCGCCACGTAGGTGCATGCCGCAAGCAGGATTTAGCCCAACTTTTCGACAGTTTGCTGTAAAAAACGCCGCAAAAAGCCACAAAAGTACGATTTTATTTGCATAATTCAAATAATTGTAGTACCTTTGCGCCCTATTTTGCCTAAGTGTGGCTTTATGCCCTTCTAGGCGGAGGCCGCTCCTCCCGTTCCGTCGGGAGGACGCTCCGGGTCCGGTAGCTCAGCTGGATAGAGCAACAGCCTTCTAAGCTGTGGGTCTCGGGTTCGAATCCCGACCGGATCACAGACGTTCAACGCGATTTGTTGTCAAGCTTGCTTGTAAAACAAACGGGATGAACGGATGTGCAGATTGCTTGCAAGCTGCAGAGGGATTACGTAGAAATCCCGCAAAAACAGAAACCCATATACTATATATGCGTCAATTAAAAATTACAAAATCTATCACCAACCGTGAGTCGGCGAGTCTGGACAAGTATCTTCAAGAGATCGGTCGAGAGGAGTTGATATCGGTAGAGGAAGAGGTAGAATTGGCCGGTCGTATCCGTAACGGAGACCGCGCTGCATTAGAGAAACTGACCAAAAGCAACCTACGTTTTGTAGTGTCTGTAGCGAAGCAGTATCAGAATCAAGGATTGAGTTTGCCCGATTTGATTAACGAGGGTAATTTAGGTCTGATCAAGGCTGCAGAGAAATTCGATGAGACTCGTGGTTTTAAGTTCATCTCTTATGCGGTATGGTGGATTCGCCAATCTATTCTTCAGGCGCTGGCTGAGCAGAGTCGTATTGTACGTCTTCCGCTGAACCAGGTAGGCTCCATGAACAAGATCAACAAGGCTTTTCAGCGTTTCGAGCAGGAACATGAGCGCAAGCCGAGTGCAGAGGAGCTGGCCGATATGCTGGATATCCCGGTAGATAAGATTGCGGAGACGCTGAAGATGTCGGGTCGTCATGTGAGCGTCGATGCTCCGTTTGTAGAAGGCGAGGACAACAGTCTGATTGATGTGATGGTGAATGAAGATTCGCCGAACGCCGATCGCGGACTGATTAATGAATCGCTGTCCACGGAGATCAGCCGTGCATTAGCAACGCTTACGCCGCGTGAAGCAGACATCTTAAAGAAGTTCTTTGGTATCGGTACCCCTGAAAAGACGCTGGAGGAGATCGGCGATGAGTTGCATCTTACCCGCGAGCGTGTACGTCAGATTAAAGAGAAAGCAATCCGCAAACTGAACACCGGTCAACGCAGTCATATCTTGCAGACTTACCTTGGATGATAAAGAGTTAACGAGTGAAAGAGTTAACGAATGAACGAGAAACGCCTCCTTGATGGGAGGCGTTTTACTTTAAACTTTAAACTCTAAACTTGTTCGATGTCAATCGAACAATGTGGGTTGATCGTTATCCATTTTCTTAAGGATGGCTTTCATAAGGGTCTCGCGAATGAGGCGACTGCGATTCGCTACGCTATACCGATCGCAGAAACGATCCAGCGCGCGGAGCTCACTTTCGTTGAGCATAATCGATATTCTAAAATCGCGAGGTTGTTTCTTCACGGGGGAGAGGGGTTATGGGTTACAGGGTACGGGTTAGCGGTTAGGAGGGTTAGAAGTAGAAAGCGAGTTTCACACCTGCACAAACGAGGTTTCGGCCGGTTTTTCCTTCGAAAGGAAGACCATCGACGTATTGGATAACGGGAATTTTCGCTTGTTGGAACTGGGTGTAGGCAACCACCGCGATAGCTGTCTTGGGATTGATTTGGCAGCGATAGCCGAAATCCGCAGAAGCATAGAGGCCACCAAGGAAATCTTTGCTAAGCGCGATACCATAACCCAGGCCAAGACCAAAGACGGGCGCATGTTTGGTTTCGGTAAACGGCATGCGGATAGCCGCTTGGATCGGAAGGAAATTCAGTTTCTCTCCATTCAGGAAGAGTCCATGGTATCCGAGACCTCCGCCGACAAAGAGATGGCGATCGCCGATATGATGGGAACCAACGAGCAGATCAATGCTAAAGGTTCCTCCGGCATATTCCTGGGGCTGAACCGCAGCACCTCCGGCAAGCTCCAATAAGATAGATGCTTTCTTCGGGGTAAGCAGTTCCTGCTCTTTTTCACTCGCTTCAGCGGCTACCTCTGCGGGGTCGTCCGCCAAAACTTCCTCCACATCGGAGCGGAGATACTGGAAGCGTTTGCCTTCGGCATCACGCACGATGACCACTTCTTCATTCTGGAAGACGATCTCGCCTTTTACGCGTGCGCCTGTGCGAAGTAATATGGTTTCCGCGTGCGCGCACAAAGTAGATGCGAGAAGAAGGAGGGCGATGTAGAGGTATTTTTTCATGAGCTCCGTAATTTGGGGCAAAATTACTAAAATTTTCGGATATATGCAAATTTAATTGCTAATTTACGCGTTTTTCGCCAACTCGAAGTCAATGAGTGCACGATTTATATCGCATTTCGTGACTTTAACGGTAACGGGATCGCCGAGGGTATAAGACAAGTGATTCTCGGCACAGACAAGGCGATAGTTCTTCTCATCGTACTGCCATGTCTCGCCCGGGAAGCCGATATTGGAGATATGCACGAGTCCTTCGCAGCGGGATTCATCGAGTTGGACAAAGAAGCCGAATTCGGTGACTCCTGAGATATGTCCGGGCAGAATTTCGCCGATATGATCGTTCATCCAGATGGCTTGGAAGAGTTTGATGGAATCGCGTTCGGCTTGTGCGGCTTCTTGTTCGCACGCCGAGCAATGTTCGCATTTCTCCTCCAGTTCTTCGCGGGTGAGCGAGATAGGTTTGCCGGTGAGGATATATTTCTCCACGAGGCGATGGACCATGAGATCGGGATAGCGGCGAATGGGGGAAGTGAAATGGGTGTAATGGGAGAAAGCGAGGCCGTAGTGACCGATGTTATAGGTGGAATAGACGGCTTTGGCTTGCGCTCTAATCGTCAGTAAATCAATGGTTTGCTGCGTTACGCGGCTACCCATTTTGCGTTTGAAGGCTTTCACTTCTTCGAGTTTCTCGCCGTTGGGAAGATCGTGGACGCGATAGACGAACGGGCGGCCGGAACCGACGGCTTTCGCTACGGTGCGGTTGGCGAGGAGCATAAACTCTTCGATCAGATGATGCGCCTCGTTGGGCGACTCGAAATAGATATCGGTAGGATGACCGTGTTCGTCGAGATGAAAGCGCATCTCGTCCTGCTCGATCGTAAGGGCACCGTTGGCGATTCGCTCGGCACGCAGTTTGGCAGCGAGGGTGTTAAGGGTAAGGATTGCTTGGGTGAGTGATTCCCCTCCGAGGGGGTGCACACCAGTTATGATGTCCTGGGCCTGGTCGTAGTCGAGGCGGAAATCGGAGCGGATGACGGTACGACATATTTTATATTTAAGTACGCGCGCGTCGGCATCCATAGTAAAGACGACAGACATACAGAGTTTATCTTCACCCGGTCGGAGGGAACACTTATCGTTACAGAGTTCTTCGGGCAGCATGGGAATGACGCGATCGACGAGATAGACGGAAGTGCCGCGTTTATAGGCGTCTTCGTCTATCTTTGTACCCGGCCGCACGTAATGGGAAACATCGGCAATATGAACGCCGATGCGATATACCTCCCCTCCTTTCAGGGAGGGGTCGGGGGTAGGCTCCGTCTCGAAAGAGATGGCATCGTCGAAGTCTTTGGCATCGGCGGGATCGATGGTAAAAGTGAACGCATCGCGCATGTCGCGTCTGCGAAGAATCTCATTGGATATTTCGTCTCGGGCTATCATAGATTGCTAATTGAAGTCTACAAATTCGTAAAATCGAGTGCAAAAATAATAAAATTCTTGCATATCTCAAAAAAAAAGTGTAATTTTGCGCCCTGTTTTTAAAAAATAGTGAAATATAACAAACAATATACTGATATGAAAGTAAAAGTAAGTAATGTAAATCAACCTGTATGGAAAGAGTGTAACATCCGTGCTAAGCTTCCTGCGGAGTTGAGTAAATTGCAAGAATTGGCGTACAACTTATGGTGGAGTTGGAACGGCGACGCAAAGGATTTGTTCCGTTACATCGATACCGAAGCTTGGCATCGCGCCAACTCGAACCCGGTTGTTCTGCTGAACATCCTCAGCTACGACAGAATGGTGGAGCTGTCCAAGGACACAGAGTTCATGAACCATCTGAATGCCGTTTACGCGGACTTCCGCGCCTATATGGATGCGCCGAAAGACAAGAAGAAACCGACGATCGCTTATTTCTCTATGGAGTATGGTCTGACGCACGTGCTCAAGATCTACTCGGGTGGTCTGGGTATTCTCGCCGGCGACTATATCAAAGAGGCATCGGATTGCAACATCGATATGACGGCTATCGGCTTCCTGTATCGCTACGGTTATTTCACCCAGACTTTGAGTCCGGAAGGCCAGCAGATCGCGAACTACGAGGCGCAGAACTTCAACAACCTGCCTATTACCCAGATGAAAGAAGAGGACGGGTCGAACATGGTGATCGAGGTGCCTTATCCGGGTCGCACCGTGAAAGCGTACCTCTGGAAAGTAGCCGTAGGTCGTATGAACCTGTATCTGTTAGACACGGATAATGAGTTGAACAGCGAATGGGATCGTCAGATTACCCACCAGCTCTATGGAGGCGACTGGGAGAACCGTATCAAGCAGGAGATCTTGCTCGGTATCGGTGGTGTGCTGGCGCTCAAGAAACTGGGCATCAAGAAGGATGTATATCATTGCAACGAGGGTCACGCAGCCCTGATGGGTCTGCAGCGTCTGGTTGACTTGGTAGCTGAAGGTCTGACCTTCAACGAGGCCAAAGAGATCGTTCGCGCTTCCGGATTATACACCTGCCATACCCCGGTTCCCGCCGGTCACGACTATTTCGAGGAGGGTTTGTTCTACAAATACATGAGCGAGTACGCCGAGAAATTAGGCATCGAATGGCATGACCTGATCGGTATGGGTCGTACGAATCCGGACGACAACAACGAGAAGTTCTCGATGTCTGTCTTCGCGCTGAATACCTGCCAGGAGGCGAACGGCGTTAGCTGGCTGCACGGCGAGGTATCGAAGAAGATGTTCAGCCCGGTTTGGCCCGGTTATTTCCCGGAGGAGTTGCACGTAGACTACGTGACCAACGGTGTACACATGCCGACTTGGGCAGCATCGGATTGGAAGAAGGTATATAAGAAATATCTGCCGGAAGGATGGATGAAAGACCAGTCCAATCTGGATATGTGGAAAGCCTATGCAGACATCCCCGATGCAGAGATCTGGGCTACGCGTATCGGCTTGAAGCGTAAGATGATGGACTTCATCAAGCAGCAGTTCCGTGAGGACTGGATGAAGAGCCAGGGTGATCCTGCACGTATCGTTCGCGCGTTGAGCGAGATGAAGCCGGAGAACCTGATCATCGGTTTCGGTCGCCGTTTCGCTACCTACAAACGTGCGCACCTGCTGTTCACGGACCTGGAGCGTCTGGATAAGCTGGTTAACAACCCGAATTATCCGGTTCAGTTCCTCTTCACGGGTAAAGCTCACCCTGCTGATGGCGGTGGCCAGGGCTTGATCAAACGTATCATCGAGATCAGCCGTATGCCGCAGTTCCTCGGTAAGATCATCTTCCTCGAGAACTACGATATGCGTCTCGCGAAACGCCTCATCTCCGGTGTGGATATCTGGCTCAACACGCCTACCCGCCCGTTGGAGGCATCCGGTACGTCCGGCGAGAAAGCACAAATGAACGGCGTGCTCAACTTCTCTGTCAAAGACGGATGGTGGTACGAGGGTTACGTAGAAGGCGCAGGATGGGCTTTGACCGAGAAACGCACCTACGAGAACCAGGCGCACCAGGATCAGCTCGATGCCGCTACGATCTACCAGATGCTCGAGAACGAGATCATCCCGCTTTACTACGCGAAGAACAGCAAGGGCTACAGCCCCGAGTGGATCCAATACATCAAGAACAGCGTAACGAAGATCACCCCGCGTTTCACCATGAAGCGCATGATCGACGACTATTTCGAGAAGTTCTATAACAAACTCGCGAAACGTCACAACCTCCTGATGGCGGACAACTACAAGATCGCCAAAGAGATCGCTGCATGGAAAGAGAACATGGTAGCGCACTGGGATGAGATCGAAGTGGTTTACAAATCAGAAAACCTGCAAGACCTCAATGTAGGCGACAAGGTTAAGATACAGGTAGAGCTGGACACTAAGGGTCTGAACGACAAGGGTATCGGCGTAGAGCTCGTAGCAATCCGCACGTCGCTGCACAACAACGACAAACTCTATGAAGTGGAGCCCTTGAAACTGGTGAAAACAGAAGGCAGCCATTTGTTCTTCGAGAATATATATCAGCTCGACTATGCCGGCGGCATGAAGTTCGGCTTGCGTATGTATCCGCAGAACGAACTCCTCCCGCACCGCATGGACTTCTGCTACGTCCGTTGGATCTAATAAATATAGCCTGCAGCAATGCGGGCTATATTTGTATTGCTGGTAAATCAAAAACACGTAGCCTTGAGCCTTTGGCTCTCATGTGGAATTGCCTACTTGCCATTTCGTGAATAAATTCCCGCCTGACAAATAGTCAACCCCACTTGACGGAAAAACCGTCCGGCTACTCACAAAAACAATACAAAAAAGCCAAAAACCTATGCAGCATATAGGTAATATAAATCACAGGAACATGGAAGAAAAGAACACAATTCGCATAGTACAAGAGCCAAAGAAGGCCGAGTTGGTACAGGCATGTTATGGAATAATCGGCGCCATGATAGAAGTCTATAAACAATTAGGAGCCGGTCTACCGGAATATATATATCAAGAAGCGCTAACCACCGAACTAATCTCAAACGGCTTCAACGTACATAAAGAGCTTGAGTACCACCCTATCTATAAAGGGAAAGAGATGAAGGCCTTCCTAAAAATGGATATGGTAGTTGAATCAAGCATTGGAAATATCATCATTGAATGTAAGGCTCTCACGCAATTAACCGAAAAGGAACATTACCAGACCTTTGGTTATCTTCGAGGCACGGGTTGGCCCGTGGCTATACTTGTCAATTTCGGAGCAAGTCCTCGCGCGCAAATAGAACGTTTCTATAACAACAACGGAGTGATAGAGGTCTTCTAATCTCTGTGCTTATCATCCGCATGGGTTTTTGAAGCGAAGCGCTTTTTTGTGAGCTAAGCGTGTTTTTGTAAGGCGGCAGTACGACTCTTATGAGAGTTGGACGTAGTGGTTAGCGGATATTGGGCGCTGGGAGCTCGCTCACAAGAGACCAATAGACGGTAAACATTAGACTACTTTGGTGGTCTTACCGCCGCGTTTTTGATTAACACTGGCATCATCTAATGTCGGTGTTTTTTGTGTTTTTAAAAATTTGTGTATTTCCGAGAAAAAGAGTACTTTTGCGGGCTAAAGTTTGTGTGCGTGAGTGTGCGTGCAAGGGATGCATGCATATATACGCGACCAATGAAAAACATATACCAACGTAAAAAACACTACAATAATAACATGAAACGCAACACCTTTTTACTTACCGTTTTCTTGAGCATGGCTACACTGGCTGTTTATGCACAGCCGTTTACCCCGACCCCAACACAAGCCGCACAAGTAGCCATGCAGAGTCAACAAATCATGCAGAATGGACAAAACCATGACGGTACGATTTACGCG
>ONTT01000033.1 GCA_900320865.1 uncultured Bacteroidales bacterium
GAGAGTCCATATAAACCAACAGGAGACCAGCCGGAGGCGATAAAGGCTCTGGTTGAGGGTGTAAAAGCCGGTGCAGATGCGCAGGTGTTGCTGGGTGTGACGGGAAGCGGAAAAACGTTTACCGTGGCGAATGTAATCCAGCAGTTGAACCGTCCGACGCTTATCATGAGTCATAACAAGACCTTAGCAGCGCAGTTGTATTCGGAGATGAAGGCGTTCTTCCCGCATAACGCGGTGGAGTATTTCGTGAGTTACTACGACTATTACCAGCCGGAGGCGTATATCCCGAGTACGGACACCTATATAGACAAAGATTTGTCTATAAACGAAGAGATCGACCGGTTACGACTGAGTGCGGTAGCGGCGCTGCTGAGTGGGCGAAAAGATGTGATTATCGTCAGTTCCGTCAGTTGTATCTACGGTTTGGGTAGCCCGCAGGACTTCACGGCGAATGTGGTGGAGTTGAAACGGGGCGAAGTGATGCCCATGGACAACTTGCTGAAACAACTCGTAGGTGCGCAATACGTGCGGAATGATGTTGAATTAGCGCGCGGGCGATTTAGAGTGAAAGGCGATACGATTGATATTGCGCTGGCTTACGCAGATTATCTGGTGCGGGTTGAGTTTTTCGGCAATGAGATCGATGCCATCTTGACGGTTGATCCGATTAGCGGACAGGTGATTGAGGAGTTTGACCACTATAACCTGAGTCCAGCAACGATTTTCTTAACGAGTGCGGAACGGATTGCTGCGGCGAAGGAACAGATCAAGTTGGATTTGGCCAAACAGATCGAGTATTTCATCGGTATAGGTGAAGAATTATACGCAAAGCGTATAGAGGAGCGCGTGAAATACGATCTGGAGATGCTGGACGAGTTGGGTTACTGCTCCGGTGTGGAGAACTACAGCCGTTATTTCGACGGCCGTGAACCGGGCACTCCACCCTATTGTCTGCTGGATTATTTCCCGAAAGATATGTTGCTCGTCATTGACGAGAGTCATGTGACCGTTCCGCAGATCCGGGGTATGTACGGCGGCGATAAGGCGAGAAAGGATAACTTAGTGACATATGGTTTCCGCTTGCCGGCGGCACGGGATAACAGGCCGTTGAAGTTCGAGGAATTCGAGCAAAAAACAGGTCAGACGATTTATGTGTCGGCTACGCCGGACGAGTATGAGTTGGAGCGGAGTGAAGGTATCGTAATTGACCAGTTGATTCGTCCGACGGGACTGCTGGATCCTGAGATAGAAGTGCGACCGACAAAAGACCAAGTGGACGACTTGATGGACGAGATTAAGTTTAGGATTCATCGCAATGAACGCTGTCTCGTGACGACCTTAACGAAACGAATGGCCGAGGAGTTGGATGAGTATTTGCGGAAGTACCGAATTAAGTCCGCCTATATCCATTCGGATATAGATACCATCGAGCGCGTGAAGATCATGGAGGATCTGCGCAAGGGTGAATACGACGTGTTAGTGGGTGTAAACCTGTTGCGAGAAGGACTCGATTTACCGGAAGTGAGTCTGGTAGCGATACTGGATGCAGACAAGACGGGATTCTTGAGAGATCAACGCAGTCTGACACAGACGGTAGGTCGTGCGGCGCGACACGTGCACGGCAAGGCGGTGCTCTATGGCGATAAGATCACGCCGGCGATGAAGGCGACGATCGATGAGACCAATCGGAGACGGGCTATTCAGATGAAGTATAACGAAGAGCACGGGATTACGCCGACTCCTATTAAGAAAGAGATTAACACGAGTGCGCTCGCGGGCTTGTATAAAGATCCGGAGGAAGAGAAACGGAAGTTGACCGAGAGTATTAAGGCCGGTTGGAAGAACGCCGAATGGCAGAAGATGGACGCCAAGAAATTGGAGAAAGCCATTGACGAGAAGCGCAAACAGATGCTCGCTGCAGCAAAAGCGACGGACTTTGAAACCGCCGCTTTCCTAAGGGATGAGATGTTAGAAATGCAGAATAGACTGCAGGCTATCACATAAACTGAAATAAATTCTTTAAATTCTTTATTCCTCAGCGAGGATCGTTGCTGAATAAGGAGCGGCGAAGGCTTGGGCGAAGTCACCATTGACGATGCCGTTTACGTCGGCTCCATAGTTGCTCACCAGGACATTGTAGTTCGCCGCCGGGATATCTACCGTAACTTCGTCTGCACTACCATTTAAGATAACCAGAAGAGATTTAGCCGTATCGATGCCTTCGAGGTCTTTGATGCGATAGACGATGACTTGGTCATTATCCGCATCGAGAAATTCGACATGGTCTTTCACGGCTTCTGCGCAGCCGAGACGGAAACCTTTGTGCGCACGACGGATAGCTATCATGTTCTGGTAGTATTCGAACAAGTCCGCATATTTCTCCTTATTTTCCCACGGAATAGTATTGATCGAATCGGGGCTTTGGTAACTGTTATCAATGCCCTGCTTGGTGCGATAGAGTTCTTCGCCGCCATAAAGGAAGGACATACCTTGCGAAACGAGAACCGCTGTTTGCGCGAGTTTATTCATGTTCAGTTGCGTTTCTTCGGTCTCTTCAGGAGCAGAGACGGCTATACGATCGCGGAGGCAGTAGTTGTCATGGCAGGTGATGTAGGAGACGTGCTGCATGGGTTCGCCACTCCACCGGAGAGGCTCCGGACCCAGCAAGCCATTCGGGTCCTCAAAACCTATACATCCGACCAGACCATTCATGAGGGCTTGCTTGCCGGCAGGATTACCGGAGGCGAAGCCGCGTTCATGGTCGAAAGGTGAGCCGATAAGGGCATTACGGATATCATCGCTGAACGCGCCTACGCGCGGCATTTTATAGGTCCATTGCTTCATCGCCAGTTCTTCGTACGGATAGGCCGGAGCCATCGCAGCCCAGCCCTCACCATAGGTGAGGATAGTCGGGTCGATCTCGTCCAATGCAGCACGGATCTGGCGCATGGTCTCTTGGTCGTGGATACCCATGAGATCGAAACGGAAGCCATCAATATGGTATTCGCGCGCCCAATAGCAGACAGACTGAACCATGAATTGGCGGTACATCTCGTGGTCAGAAGCTGTCTCGTTGCCGCAACCGGAACCGTTCGCGTAGGTGCCATCCTCATTGAGGCGGTAGAAATACTGCGGCACGACGCGGCCGAGCGCACAACCCATGACATCGTAGGTGTGGTTATAAACGACATCCATTACGACGCGGATGCCGGCTTTATGCAGGGCCTGAATCATAGCTTTCGCTTCGCGAATACGGCAAGCGGGATCGTACGGGTTAGTCGAATAACCGCCGTCGGGGACGTTATAGTTCACCGGGTCATAGCCCCAGTTGTAGCGGTTCTGGTCGAGAGCAGTCTCATCAATGGAACCGTAGTCAAACATCGGCAGAATCTGAAGGTGGGTAATTCCGAGTTCTTTGAGATGGTTGATGGCCGGTTCTTCCGCCATTCCGAGGAACTTCCCTTTGTTGACAACACCGGAGTTCGGGGATATTGTATAATCGCGAACGTGGGTCTCGTACACGACAATATCCGTAGGATCGGGCATGGCAGGACGAACGTCTTTATCCCAGCCTTCGGGGTTGGTGGCTTTGAGATCGAGGATCGCGGCACGCTGGCCGTTTACAGAAACTGCTTTGGCAAAGATACCCGGCGCTTCGGGTGCCCACTCGCCATTTTGGAAGGAACGCACGGTATAGTATTTGCCGGCCAGATCGCCTTTGACGGAAGCTGTCCAGAAATCGTTCTCTCCTTTGGTAAGGGGGACTATTTCGAACTCAGCGGCATCGGCAGCCTCATAGAGATGAATCTCCATCTGTTCGGCTACGTTGGACCAAAAAGCGAATTGGGTTTTGGCAGGACTATAGAGGCACTCATCCTCCAGTTTGGGTTGCTTGGCGGCGCAAGCGACTAATGCTAACGAAAGCATAAGAATAATTGTTTTACGCATGGTATAAATTGTTAGTATTCAGTTGTCAGAATTCAGCCTTTCGAGGTGCAAAGATAGTACATTTTTTGCATTTATGCAAACAAAAGTGCAGAAAATGGAGTTTTTTGTACAAAATAAAGGATGAAAATTTGGAAATGTCAGATATTTTTTGTATCTTTGCACTCGCAAAACGACCGATGTAAGCCCGCATAAAATGCGGGGATAATAGACAAAGGAGAAAAAAATGAACGTTACAAAGAGGTACCACATTTATTCCATAAAGAACTAAATAAGAACTAAACATGAACTAATAATGTACTAAAGAAGAACTAAAGATTTACCTAAAAGAAGAAGTACGGAAATAAATAAAATGGAGAATATATAATTAAAGAATATAATTGTATAAAAAAATTGTATAAAAAAATAAAATAGAACTTAAAGAAAGGGTAAAAATATGGCAAGAGCAGAATTAAGTCCGGGAATTGAGAGTATCCGTGGCAAATTGGCCGGGAAATCGGGTATGCAAATGCGTATCAAACGCTGGAAGGATGATTCGGGACATGTGGTCAAAGTTGGACCGCAGGAGTATTTTCGTCGAAACAGCAGGGACTATAAATATAGTCCTCGGACGGAGGCGGAGGAACGACAGGCCGGAATTTGGCGAGAGGTGTGTCGTGAGGCAAGTGCGATCGTGAAAGATAAGAATCATCCGAGGTATGCGGAGTTACGGGCCCGATGGAACGCACAGTTCAACGGCGGTTGCGATGCGTTTTTGAATGAAGGGCGGACACAAAAGGTTGTGTACGGGATGTTTCCTGTGTTTGTGAGGATGGTACTGCTAAAGGAGAAGAAAGAGGCGGCCGGATAATACCTGGCACAACGGATAAAACCGACAATTGTTCGTTTTTTCAGCAGAAATACTTGCGTATTTAAAAAAAATGTTGTACCTTTGCAGCCGCAAAGGTTTGAAAACAACCATCGTCCGATCTCCAGGACGGAAAAGAAGGAGAAGACAAGCGCAAAGTGTTGCGCTAAAGAGAGAAAATTTCCTATTTATTCCAAATTGTCAACTACCACAAAGACTAAATGAAACGGAATAAGTCGTAAAGCACTGCGTGCAGTGTGGGTGACTTGTGTTTCATTAGGTGTGGTAGCCTGACAATTTACAAGGAGTCCACACTTTTTGTATATATAAATCACAATATCTATCAATAAAACCGATGAGGCGATGGGATATAACCGCCGACAAAAGCCATGAAAAAAATATTTATATCCTTAATCACGTTACTTTGCTTTGTAAGTTGTTCAAATGTTCCCAAGAAATCTGTCGAACAGCCCTTGTCAAATAAAGAGTTAGCCGCATGGTTGAAAGAAGATACCTTATTTGTTACAGAATACTATACGGATTTCAGAGATTGGTGGGAAACATTGGATCAAATAGATCAGATAAAATATTCCGAGGTTACATACCGACGTCTTGATGATTTCATAAAATTCGATAATGACTCCACAAAATGGAATCCTTTTAAGCGGCAATGTGATGAGGAGTGGCAAATACAATATGGTCCCTCTATTACCAAGGCAGATTCTATTATCGCATATTGGGACTCTGTAAGCCAAGAACATCTATCAATGATGAGTAATTTTGCCAAAGTTGAACTAAAAAAGATTGATACAGAGTATTATACTTACATCGGAGGGATAAAAAACGTAGATTTAGGTTTCCTAATAACCCCGCTACAAGGAGCCATCCAGCAAATTAGATTTGAGTATGCATATGGCGCAAAAATAAACGAATCAACATCAAATCAACATAGTTGTATATGCACCTCACCTATCACATCTCCTTCTATAAAGTGGTGGGAAGTTTCATATTCGGAGAGAGATATATTTGGAGGAAAAACAGCGGATTCTTTCTTGCGAGATTATGATATGATAATTAAAATAACCAGTATTAGGAAAGATAATGTTAACTATAATATAGACGATATTAACATTCCTAAATCCGTACAATCATATTTAAAAGCTCAAAAAGACGAGTGGAGTGCGCGCTATATGTTAGACTATTATCAAAAGGAAGTCATTACTTCACTTATTCAACCGGATTATATGGATGATTGGAGCTACTATTTCCAAAAGCATAATCAAGAAATGGAAAAGCATGATAAAATATGTTTTGATCTATATAGTAATTTCCTAAAGTATCATTTTGATAAAAAATACAAATAATCACTCATCCTTAAAGTACCAGCGGCGGCAGGGATGTCGCCGCTTTTTATGCCCGATAGCATCGGGCGGAAGGGACATAGAAACCGGCATTAGATGCCGGAATAATGGACGAAAAGGCCCACTAATAAGCCAAAGAGGAAACATCACCGAAGGTAAACAGCCTAAGCAACACCCGCATTGAGGCCGAGCGGGCGGGGCGGCACAGCGGATATTCCCGAATAGCATTCGGGATAATAGACGATGTGATGGACGCGAGGACGAAGTAATCGTTCGAGCTGAGCAAGATAAGAAGAAAGCCCGGTCGTAGAGAACGGGCGGCGAGGGACTAAACCGCCTATGTCCGAGCCACAAAAGAGCGGCGAATACTATCCGCGGGAAATACGAAGAAAGAGGGAATAAAAAATCCAAAAACAGTAATTTCGGACTCCGCCAGCCCAGAGGGCTTTCCCCCGAAATTACGTTCGCACTATTGTGCAAACAACAACTATTTTGCCAAAAACCATCTAAATATGCAAGCAAATTGATTTTTTTTGTCAAAATATTTGTGTATTTGAATTTTTTGTTGTAATTTTGCAATCCATTTCGCGTGTGAACGCGAGAGAATGTATAAGGAAACTAGGAAAACCCAGGGTGACCTAGGTAAGACTAGGAAATAGTATTAACTAATTAAAAATTAACAATTTACTACAATGGTAAATCATTATGAAACTGCCTTCGTATTGACTCCCGTTTTGTCTGAGCCGCAGACAAAGGAGGCAGTAGAAAAATTCGAGAATCTTCTCACGCAGAATGGCGGTACCATCCTGAACCGTGAGGAGTGGGGTTTGAAGCAACTTGCTTACCCTATCCAAGGTAAAAATTCGGGTTTCTATTTCATTCTTCAGTTTGATGCAGAGCCCGCAGTAATCGCTACCCTCGAGACCGAGTTCCGTCGTGACGAGCGTATTATCCGCTTCCTGACGACCCGTCTTGACAAGTACGCATTTGAGTACGCCGAGAAGCGTCGTAACAAAGGTAAAAAAGTAGAAGAGGAGGCTTAATTATGGCACAGAATGACGAAATTCGCTATCTGACTCCGCAAGGTTCGGATCAGAAGAAGAAAAAGTACTGCCGTTTCAAGAAGAGCGGAATCAAGTACATCGATTACAAAGATCCTGAGTTTTTGAAGAAGTTCCTGAACGAGCAAGGTAAGATTCTTCCGCGTCGTATCACCGGTACTTCGTTGAAGTTCCAACGCAAAGTTGCTCAGGCCGTTAAGAAAGCACGCCACTTGGCATTGCTGCCGTACGTAACGGATATGATGAAATAATTGTTTAACCGACTTAATTGAAAGGAAAAAATTATGGAAGTAATTCTGATTCAAGACCTTGCAAACCTCGGTTTCAAGAACGACATCGTAAAAGTACGTGACGGCTACGGACGCAACTACCTGTTGCCGCAGAAGATTGCAATCATCGCGAACGAGAGCAACAAGAAGCAGTTGGCTGAGAACCTGAAACAACAGGCTCACAAGGCCGCTAAGATTCTGGCAGATGCACAGGCACTCGAGGCAAAACTGGCAGAGACCGTAATCGAAGTAAAAGTAAAAGCAAACGAGGACGGAAAGATCTTCGGTACAGTAACCACCGCTGCTATCTCGCAGGCACTGGCTGCAAACGAGATTACCATCGACAAGAAAGTGATTACGATCGCTGAGCCGATTAAGGAGTTAGGTGAGTATACCGCACAGGCTCGTCTGCATCGTGAGGTAAAAGCTGACATCAAGTTGAATGTTGTAGCTGAGTAATTAAAGTTTAACGTTTAAAGTTTAAAGTAAGACTTATGAAACAAGGAATTCATCCTGATAACTACCGTGTAGTAGTTTTCAAAGATATGTCTGACGGTACTCAGTTCTTCAGTCGCTCAACCGCAGCTACCAAGGACACGATCGAGATTGACGGCGTTCAGTATCCGCTGATCAAGTTGGAGATCTCGAACACGAGTCACCCGTTCTACACCGGAAAGTCCAAACTGGTGGACACCGCAGGTCGTGTGGACAAGTTTATGTCTCGCTACGGCAATCGCACTCGCAAGTAATGCGGGTAACAACAAGGGCGGACGAGTGTGTCCGCCCTTATTGTTATTTTTGATTTTAGATTTTTGATTTTAGATTTAGGATATTATGGAAAACGCAAATCTTTGGAAGGCCTTAGGCCGTAATTTACTTCTTTCGATCGGCATGTTTGCAGCTATCTTCGGATTGCTGTGGTTGGCTGAGCAGTTTATTTTTGAACCGGGCACACTGCTTAAGTGGTCAGACGCCGCATGGTGCGTAGGCATTCCGGCTTCTGTCATCGGCGTGAGTTACATCCTGACGATTCGCGACCCGCAGAACTATACGGGTTTCATTGCAGGTATCGTGATGTCGGCGTTGTTAGGTGTACAGTTTACGCTGCAGAAGAGTTACGACAGTACTTTCCTGTATTTCTTTGTATTCATTCCGTTCCAGATGATGAGTATCTATAAATGGAGTCGGAAGAAAGACGACGGAGGTGCAAGTTTTGAGCCGAAGTTCCTGGATATCCCGCGTTTCTGGCTGTCGATCTTCATTGGTCTGGCAGTAACGGCAGGAGACTATCTGATTCAAACGATGATATTCCAGCACAATGGTTTTACTGATAATATGGTAGTTAAGTTATGCAACGGATTGATGATCTCGTCTTCGTTCCTGGCGAACTATTGGTTGATTTATCGTAAGAACGATTCGTGGCTGTACTGGTTTATCTATAGCGTAGCAGGAATAGTTCTCTTCATCTTCCTGGGTAATATCTTCTCGTTGGTACTCTTCTGCTTCTTCCTGGTGATCAACTCGATGGCCGGCATTGCATGGATCAAGAATACGAAGCCGGAGTATTACTTCTGGGCTGCTCCGTTATTAGGTAAAAAGAAATGATTAAACGTAAACAAGATACCGTTTTAAAAGTGGCCGATGGAGGTCAGTTGATGGACTTCCTGATGGCCAAGATGGGCGGCATGGCCCGTTCGTCGGTTAAGCAGCTATTAGGTCAGCGTCGCGTCAAAGTAGGTAATGCTATTCAGACGCGGCATGACTTTTTGCTGAAAGCAGGAGACGTGGTAACCGTCAGTTCGGGAAGAGGGAATAGTCAGTTGACTCACCCCAAGTTACGTATCGTCTATGAAGACGATGACCTGATTGTAGTGAACAAACAACCGGGTCTTCTGACGGTAGCGGCGACACCGGGGAGCAGCGAGACGACCGCCTACTCTATCCTACGCGCGTACGTTAAGAAACAGAACGCGCGCGCGGGGATATACGTAGTGCATCGTCTGGACCGTGAGACGAGTGGTCTTCTCGTTTTTGCGCGTTCCGAAGAACTTCAACATTATATGCGCCAATATTGGCGCGAATTGGTCACCGAGCGCACCTACATCGCATTAGCCGAAGGTGTATTAGAACCGCGCGAAGGAAAGATAACGACCTGGTTAACGGAAGACAAACGGAATGCGGTGGTTTATTCGTCTCCTGTGGACGACGGAGGAGATATCGCAATTACAAACTACAAGACGCTGAAAACCTCAACAACCCCACCCCAACCCTCCCCTCAAGGGAGGGAGTCCGGCAACAAACCCATCACCTCTCCTGAGGGGAGGTCGGGAGGGGTTGCTTATTCCCTCGTGGAATTGCATCTGGAGACCGGAAGAACGAATCAGATTCGTGTTCATTTAGCGAGCAAGGGCTGTCCGGTAGTAGGCGATCGTAAATACGGGCATGGCAACGAGAGCAGTCCTATTGACCGTCTCTGCCTGCACGCTAAAGTTCTGGCTTTCATTCATCCGGTAACCGAGAAAACGGTTCGCTTCGAGAGTCCTGTTCCCAAAGAATTCAATCGCTTATTAGTATAATAAAAAAGCCACCCGAAAGGATGGCTTTAATTTTTGCAAACCGGCTCCGCAAGGCTAAGCGCCTCCGGATGCTATCCGGTTAGTAGCTTGTTCGCTGGGTAGCAGCGTAACTGATCTTCAATGCGTACGCGCGGCGGAGTTCTTGTTTGATATCGGCGATGATACCCATCTTGGTATCTTTATCGGCCTTAATCGAAACTGTCATCAAGCCTTGGTCGCTCTCCTTCATAGAAGAACGCTCGTTGATGATATACTCGCCAATCTCTTTCGTCTCAGCGAAAGCGTCATCCAATTGGATACGCGTCTCTGCACCGTACTGTTTGCGGAACTCTGCGGTAGGGGTACCTACATAGATATAGCGCACGAGGGATTTCTTCTCCAGCTTGGTGAGCTCGGTAGCCTGCGGGTTCTTGATCTGAACCTTATAGCTAACCTCCTTCATAGACGTAACGGACATGAAGAAGAAGAGCAGCATGAAGATAATATCAGGGAGAGACGACGTATTGAGCGCCGGCATCTCACGTTTCTCATTTCTACGAATCTTTGCCATGTTAGTTACCGTAATTTTTAGGCTCAGCCTCGGAAATCTTCTGAGGATAGATCTTTTGGATCTGTTTCTGTTGATCCTCTTCGAGTTCGTTGTAGCCTTTGTGGAAATACTTTTGCGCGCAGTCTTCACGCAATTCATTATACGCAGCTACGAGTTCGTTCTGCACAGTGAGATATGCCTGATACTGTGTATCCACATCGTTCTGAACAGAGATAACGTGATCCTTGGTGTACTTAACGGTACCAAAGGGAGCACCAAAATCTTCTTCGAACACTTTGGGATAATAGTCAGCATTATTCTCGTTCAAAATGAACTCTTTCGCTTTGTCTTTCAGTTGCTTCACATCCATCAACTGGCCTTGCACCATCAGTTGGTTAGCAGAGTTAATCTTCACTACCAATAGGTTGCGCTTGTTGATATCCTTATCCTCTATTTTCTGATCAGGAGGAATAGGCGCAGGCAGACGGCGAGCCAGTCCCTGGTTCACATCCATAGAGGTGGTCACCAGGAAGAAAATCAGCAACAGGAACGATATGTCGGCCATGGAGCTGGCATTAATCTGTGGGACTTTCTTTGCCATGATAGTTGTGATTTACTTAAGTCTTTTAGTATGGATTACACCCCAAATCAGCGCTGCGATTGTAGCGGCGAAGAGGAAGTAGCAAGCATAGATAACGGCATCACTGAGTTGTGCCCAGAAACCTACGTTATCTGTACCTTCATAACCGATGATATTCACTTTGTCGGGGCTACCCAAGAACCAGCAGATGCATCCAAGCAGCACAAAGGCCAGGACGACACAGAGAGTCTTGATAGCTTTACGGCGATCGTTTTTCCAGTTACTGCAGAACTCAGCAACTACGACACCGAGAGTAATCAGAACTGCAATTCCGAACAGGATATAGTTCCATACGAGGAAGGCGTCGGTGAAACGAGGAACGTCCAGCACGTCTCCCGCAACCTCGTGTACACCTGCATTACCGCCGAAGTAGAACATCGCGATGAACACGATACCCAGCAGCATGAGGCTTATCAAGGTAATTTTAGGTAATAATTTATAGTTTTTCATAATGCTCAAAAAAATTAAAAAATTAGTAAACAGCTAACAGCGCTGAGCGCCGGGCTTATTCATTATTTTTTTTGAGCAGCGTCGTATGCAACCACTAAGTCAAGCAAGCTAATCGAGCTGTCTTCCATTTCGTTCACAAGACCCTCAATGAGGCTGAGGATATAGTTGTAGAACAACTGGAGAACAACAGCGATGATCAAACCGAGAAGGGTAGTTAACAGAGCGACCTTGATACCGCCGGCAACAACAGTAGCGGAGATATCACCTACCTGCTGGATCTTATCGAACGCCTCGATCATACCGATGATGGTACCCAAGAATCCGAGAGACGGAGCGATTGCGATGAACAGGGTGATCCAAGAGAGGTTCTTCTCGAGCAAACCGAGCTGAACACCACCGTAGCTGGAAACAGTCTTCTCAACTACGTCGATACCCTCGTCGTAACGGCTGAGACCCTGATAGAAGATAGAAGCTACCGGTCCACGCGTATTGCGGCAAACCTCCAGAGCAGCCTCGATACCACCTTGGTTGAGAGCAGCCTCAATGTCAGCAAGCAATTTCTTGGTGTTGGTTTTGCTCAGCGAGAGATAGATAATACGCTCGATACAAAGAGCCAAACCGAATACCAAAGTGATCAAAGTCAATGCCATAAAGCCAGCACCACCCTCGATGAATTTGGTCTTCAGAGTCTTGTGGAGAGCGACAATACCTGTAGCCTCCTCTTCAGGAGCCTCTTCTGCTTCAGCCTCTGCAGCAGGAGCAGCGTTTTCATCTACGTTTTCAATAGCAGCTTCCTCAGCAGGAGCAGCTGCATCTTGTGCCATAATAGCTGCGCTACCAAAGGTCAGCATAGCCAGCACCGTAAGGGTTGCAAATACTTTTTTCATGAGAATAAAAATTAAGTTATTTAATTGTTAATGTGTTTTTTCATCCTTTGCGGAGAGACGGGGATTCTTACGTCGCTCCGCTCCTAACAATCCACAGCCTGCCCGGCGGGCATCCTGTGCAATCCTTTGAGCATGTTTGCCCGCTCAAGCGAGCTTGGACGTTCAAACCTTGTCAAAGTCTTGCGGAGAGACGGGGATTCGAACCCCGGAAACCCTTTTGGAGTTTACACGCTTTCCAGGCGTGCCTCTTCAACCACTCGAGATACGCAAGAGTTTGTGCAAATTTTTACATATTTTTTGTTATTTTATGCCGAAAAGTTGTCGTGCATTAGCACTTGTAGCCTCAATTATCTCATCCACGGACACATTTAAGACCTGCGCGAGTCGTTCTGCTACCAGCGCCATGAAGCGACTCTCATTTCGTTCTCCTCGATGAGGAGTGGGTGCCATATAAGGGGCGTCTGTCTCCAAGAGGAGACGATTTAGGATTTCAGATTGATTCAGTTCTCTTAGCGTCTCGCTTAATTTGCTATTCTTGAAGGTCAGAACACCACCTATACCGAGATAGAAACCCATTTTGAGAATGATTTCTGCCGTCTCTTTACTGCCGGAATAACAATGAAAGACACCGCGCAGCGGCGATTGGTAATTGGTAATTGGTGATTGGCAACTGGAGACTTCTTTAACAATAGTCAAAATATCTTCGGTGGCTTCGCGGTTATGCAGAATAACAGGTAGGTTCAGTTCGCGAGCGAGAAGCAGTTGGCGACGCAGGACCTCTTTCTGCTCCTCCTTAAAGGTCTTATCCCAATAGTAGTCGAGTCCTATCTCACCGATAGCAACCAATTCGTCACGATGTGCACGGATTGCTGCCTCGACAGTAGCGAGTTGTTCTCTCCAGTCTGCTTTAACATCCTCCGGATGCAGTCCCAATGCCGGATAACAATATCCGGGATGCGCATGGCACACCTCCATCACCGAGTTGATAGAAGCCACATTGACGCCGGGTACAATCATCGCTTGTACCCCACTCTGCTGTTGGCGGGCTATAACTTCTTCGCGATCGGGTTCAAAAGCTTCTTCATCAATATGACAATGGGTGTCGATCATTGGATTTATGATTGATGGTTTCAAATTTATGATTTACGGGTGAGGATGCTGGAGTCTCCATAGGAGAGGAAGCGGAAGTCATGCGAGAGGGCGTAGTTGTAAATGGTCTTCCAATCTCCATCGACGAAGGCACTCACGAGGAGTAAGAGGGTCGATTGGGGTTGGTGGAAATTAGTGATGAGTTGGTCCACCACATGGAACTGATAGCCGGGTTTGATCATGATTTGGGTCTCGGCATGCAGCACGGGTTGGTGGGTCTCATCCATCCAATCGAGCAGTGACTGCAGGGCCTCTGCCGTGGTAAGGGTATGCGGATGGTCGTAGGGTTCAAACTGCGAGACCGAGGCGGCACGGTTGCATCCCATAAAATAGAGGCTCTCAAGCGTACGCATGGACGTTGTTCCGACGGCCACGATATGACCCAGTTTGGAAAGAATATGTGCGATGGCCTCTCGAGGCACGGCGATGATTTCAGTATGCATCGTGTGCTCGTTTGCATCGGCCGTCTTAACCGGCAAGAAAGTACCCGCACCGACGTGCAAGGTCACTTCATCCATCTCAATACCTCTTTGCCGCAGGTTGTCGAGCACCTTATCTGTAAAATGAAGTCCGGCCGTAGGGGCCGCTACAGAGCCTTTGATACGCGAATAGACCGTCTGATAGGTGCGCAAGTCCGACTCTTCAGTTTTCCGGTTAAGGTATGGCGGGATCGGCAGTTCTCCTGCGGCATCCAGTATCTCTGCGAACGACACGTTGGGTTCATCCCATTCGAAGCGCACGGCGAAGGTATTTCCTAAGGTTTGCTCTTTATACGCACGCAGCAGGAAGTTTCCGGCTTTCAGTTCGATCGGTTCATCGTGCCATTTCTTCACATTCCCCACCATACATTTCCACGTGCATCCCGTAGTCGAAGAGAGCGATACCTGGTAATCCGAGGGTTCGAGGGGACCCAAGCAGAACACCTCGATACGCGCACCGGTCGGTTTATGGAACTCCAGCCGCGCCTGGATCACACGCGTGTTATTATACACAAGGAGTGCACCGGGAGCGATGTAGTCGCCTACGTTGAAGAATCGATCTTCGCGCACTTGTCCATCGCGATAGACCAGCAGTTTGCTATGGTCCCGTTCAGCCAGCGGGTATTTGGCGATGCGTTCGTCCGGCAGGGGGTAGTTGTAATCAGCTATATAGATTGGTGATTGGTGAGTGGTCATTGGTCGTTGGTCATTGGTTATTGTCTTTTCTTTTTCCCTGGAAAAGGTCGTATCGATTAAATTGGCAATCCAGTTCGCCGTTGAGGAGACGTACCTTACGAGAAGGTTTGAGTCCGATGCATTTCATCGCGGCGTCATTGGAAGAGATGATCCAAGCCGTAGCCCCGGCAAATTGATGCTTGAGTGTCGAGCCGATAGCACTATAGAGGTCCTCCATCTCTTTGTTACTCTTCAGTCGCTCGCCATAAGGAGGGTTGAGCATCACCAAAGGTGATGGATTGGAGATTGACGATTGGAGATTGGAGATTTTAATCTCTTCCATGCGGATCTGTTTGAGTTCCACATCTTTTTGAACTCCGGCCGATTTGATATTTTTTGCTGCCTGTTGGATGGCATAGAAAGAGGCATCTGAACCGTATATCTTATGGGTGAACTCGTGCTCTTGGGAGTCGTCGTTATAGATGTCACTCCATAGCTCGGCATCGAAGTCCGACCATTTCTCGAAGGCAAAAGCCTGCCGGAAGACACCGGGAGCGATGTTACGGGCGATGAGAGCAGCTTCAATGAGGAGGGTTCCTGAACCGCACATAGGGTCATAGAAATCCGACTGTCCTTTCCAACCGGCCATGAGTAACATGCCGGCGGCCAGAGCTTCATTGATCGGTGCCTCGGTGTTCGCTACGCGATAACCGCGTTTATGCAGACTCTCTCCGCTGCTATCGAGCGAGAGAGTGAGATGCTCTTTGGCGATATGTACATTGATGAGCATATCGGGTGCTTCTACTGCTACGGAAGGACGTTTATCGGCATGCTCCATCCAATAGTCGGCGATCGCATCCTTCACCCGATAGGTAACAAAACGGCTGTTGCGGAACGTATCGCTATAGACAGTAGCATCGATGGCAAAGGTATTCTCGACCGACATATACCGGCTCCACTCCACCCTTTTGACGGCTTCGTATAAGAGATCCTCGGGAGCGATGTTTTTCTTCTTCGGAGTGAGCGTCGCTTCGACAATAGGCACGAGGATACGTGAAGCCGTGCGCAGACAGAGGTTCGCGCGATAGAGAAGCGCCTTATCGCCTCTAAAAGAAACAGCACGGCGCTCGAGTTGTACGTCATTAGCGCCCAATTCGATTAGTTCTTTTGCCAGCACTTCTTCCAAGCCCTTGAAAGTCTTGGCTAACATCAAAAAAGTAGCCTGTTGTTTCATTTTTTTATGAATTTATTTGTGTATTTCAAAAAAAAGCAGTACTTTTGCACCCGCTTTTGAGGAAAGATGGCAGAGTGGTCTATTGCGTCGGTCTTGAAAACCGAAGTACTGAAAGGTACCGGGGGTTCGAATCCCTCTCTTTTCTTTCCGCTTAAAATGAGTAGGGGCATCAGTAGGTGCTCCTATTTCTTTTGTATCGTCTTATTTCAAAGAGAAGGGGAATGAACCGATGAGGTCGCCGTTGCAGAAGAAATCGATGGTATAAAAACCCTCTTCTATCTTTTCATTATCTGCCAGGGCATAATAACAAACGCCTTCGTAGGTCTCTCCTCCGTACTCAATAGGTTGCACTAAGGTATAGGGGATCTCTCCGCTCTCGAATGCAAACAGTTTCGTTTCGTCTTCGCCCAGCAACTCACCTTGCGGCGTCATGATACGCGCGTAGAGGTTCTTCAGCCCGGGTTCGCAAGTGATATTCTTGGCGATGACAAAACTGAACTGCAGTTTTTTGATGTTACGCACGAGGGAGGTCTTGCGGTCGTTCTTATTGAGTGCTGCCACATCGCAAGTGATGACCTGCAGCATCGCAGCACGCGAAACGGTCTCGGACAACTCCGAGTTATTGCGCACCAGTTCTTGGTTGCTGATGGCCAGTTGTTGGTTGTTAGTGGACAGTTTGATATTCTCTGCTTCCAGCCGTGCGTTCGTAGCATTCAGACTGTCTATCTGGCGAACATACCCTTTCATCACGGTGCGCACGGTAGCCAGTTCTTTCTTCAGTTCTGCGATACGACGGGCGTTAGTCGCTTTGGTGACACGCAGTTCCTCCAACAGGTCCTGTACACGCTGTTGCTCGCGGGTAAGCAGGTCCTGCAGGCTGTCATTTTTGATATCCATATTCTGGAAACCATCGAACTGAATCGCCAAGTCTTCGTACTCATCCTCCAGTTCCGCTTTCTCAATCGTCATCTGCTCGACTAACCCGTTCAGTTCCTCACGTTGCGAGAGGTTCCAATACACCAAACCGGCCGTAGCCAGAAGTAAAAAGACAGAGATGGTGATAAAAACGATCGCTAATGTATTTTTCTTTTGTTGACTCATAATAACGGAATAACTTTCTCTAATTGATTGGATCTGCTGCCTTTTAAAAGTATATGATGTCCTGTCAAGGGAGTGGTTTGCAGATACGCCGCGAGAGCCTCTACGTTCTCGAAGATAGGATACGGAGCCGTAGTGGCTTTGTACTCTTCGCCTACCAGCAGCACAATGTCGGCTTTGCGCTCGAGCAACATATTCACGATGTTCTGGTGCTCGAGATGGGAGTATTCGCCGAGTTCACGCATCGCACCGAGGATATATGCCTTCGGCATTGGTGATTGGTGATTGGTGATTGGTGATTGGTGGTTGATGATCGGTGATCGGTCAAACGCCTCTATCGCCGCCTGCATAGACGTAGGGTTGGCATTATACGCATCCACCACCACATCGTTATGCTCGGTCTTCATGAACTGCGAGCGGTTGTTGGTAGGGACATAGGCCCGGATAGCTGCCAAAGCCTCGTCGTACGATACACCGAAGTGGGCACCGACACAGATTGCGGCCGACACGTTCTCCGCGTTATAACCGCCTACGAGGTGTGTGCCCTCCGGCATCGTACCGGTCGTGTAAGGTACAGTCTGCAGGTCTCCCGCCATCTTCGCCAGATAGGAGTTATCCGTATTACGAAAACAGAAACCGCCATGCGCACGAAGGAAATCATAGAGTTCCGCTTTGGTACGCATCACTCCTTCGAATGAACCGAAACCCTGCAAGTGTGCTTTGCCGACATTGGTGATCAGTCCGCAAGTAGGTTCCGCAATATCCACCAGTTCCTTGATATCGCCCGGATGGGAGGCACCCATCTCAATGATGGCCATCTCATGCGCGCGCGTGATACTTAATAAGGAGAGAGGTACGCCGATTTGGTTATTGAGGTTTCCCTGGGTATAGAACAAATTATACTTCGTTCCCAACACCGCAGCGCACAACTCTTTGGTCGTTGTCTTTCCGTTCGTTCCGGTGATACCGATGATAGGTATCGAGAGGCTACGACGCCAAGCTCGCGCGAGGTCCTGCAGTTCCGTCAGGGCGTTTTCGCCACAGATGACATACTCTGCCCCATCGCGACGCGCTTGGTCCACAAAATCGTTGCCGTTAAAATGCTCTCCTTTCAGCGCCACAAAGACACAGCCGGGAGTAACCTTCCGGCTGTCTGTTGTGACAAAAAGAGCGGATTTATTTCTTATTAGGAAGTTCCAATCCATATCCTTTTCGTTTATCTTCAACCTTCAAAGCGAGACTCAACAGGAAGGCGAGTATGCCAAAGGATGCAAATACGATCATAGGTACAAGGTAACCATCCGTTGCTACACGGAGTTTGCCGATCAGCAGCGGCACGAGGCAGAGACCGATGTTCTGCACCCAGAAGATAAGGCAGTACGCCGAACCCAGTACTTTCTCATCAATAATCTTCGGTACCGAAGGCCACATCGAGGCGGGTACGAGCGAGAAGCTCACACCGAGTACCAAAATAGTGACAAGAGCGAGTGTTTTGCTGGGATAAGCCGGCAGCACGAACGCGAAGACGCTATGGCAAGCAATCATAATGATGGCACCGAGCAGCATCATCGAAGCACCTTTACCCTTATAGTCGATGAACGCACCAAGGAACGGTGTCAATACCATCGCGAGAATCGGGAACCATTTAAACAAACCTGCCGCTTCTGCATTGGAAATCTGCAGGGTCTCCTCCAGGAAGTTCGTTGCAAAACGCTGGAAGGGGAAGATTGCCGAATAATAGAGCACACAAAGGAGCGCTACGATCCAGAACATCTTCGACGTAAAGATTTGCTTGAGGTCCGATACATGGAACTCGTCCTCGGGGTCTTTCTCAGCCGTGGCTTCTCCGATCGCTACAAGTTGACCATCGAAGGTCTTATCCATGATGGTGAAGACGAAGAAATTGAGTAAGCCCACTACGAGCAGCAACGATGCGAACAACAACGGAGCTACGACCGAGTTGGTACCATCGACAGCAAATTTCTCGCTGAACATCGGCGCCAACCACATCGCACCAAACACGCCCAAACGGGCAATAGCCATCTCCAGGCCCATGGCGAGTGCCATCTCTTTGCCTTTGAACCACTTCGCGAGAATTTTACTTACCGTCGTACCCGCCATCTCACAGCCGCAGCCGAAGATCATGAATCCGAACATCGCCAGTTTGGCGCTACCGGGCATAGAGGGCCACCAAGCGTTGAGCCACTCTACGGTGTTGGCGTCCGCCCAAGAGATACCCCAGTATTTGATAGCTGCACCGATCACCATGAGGCTGGCACTAAGCAAGCCGGTGAACCGGACACCCATTTTATCGAGGATGATACCTGCGATAATAAGGAAGCCGAAGACGTTCAGCAAGTATTCACCAGCCGCATAAGTACCGAAGACGCCCTGATCCCAAGCGAGGGTATCGTTGAGCAACGAAGCCAGCGGCGAGAGGATATCGACGAACATATACGCGAAGAACATCATTGACGCCACGAGGACGAGCACCGTCCAGCGGGCTACCATACTATCGCGAAGCGTTTGTTGAATCTTTTCTACCATAATTGTAGGAATATTTATTTTTTTTCTTCAGCCACTCTGCCTTCTTTTTTTCATATTCGGCGTAGTGACTCTCCAAATAGCCGTCTGCCATTATTTAATACCGAGTTCTTTCTTAACAGCAGGCGTAGCATCAACGGCATCCGCACCGATATGAACCATAGCTGCAGAATCGAAGATATAGGTATAGCCTTCGCGCTCACCTACGGTCTTGATAGCCTTGGTCATCTTCTCGTGAACCGGAGTGAGCAACTCCTGTTGCTTCTTCTGGATATCCTGTTCAGCGGTCTGATAGAACAACTGAATACGTTGCTGCATCTCCTGCAACTCCTGTTGACGAATCTGCTTGATAGCCTCCGCCATAGTAGCCTCTTGCGTCTGATAGTCCTGTACTTTCTTCTGGAACTCTTCGTTCATCGAAGCCAGTTGGTTCTCGTACTGACTTTGGATGGTATCCATTTTCAGTTTAACCTGAGCTACTTCCGGCATCTCAGCAAAGAGTTCCTGCGTGTTGATGTGACCGAATTTCTGAGCGCTGGCAATAATAGGCAAAGCCAGCAAAACTGCAATAATAAGTTTTTTCATTTCAAATTTATGATTTATAATTTATAATTTTATTTCGCACCTAATTTACGCAACACCTGATCGGAAACGTCCAGTTTAGAGGACATATATATGAGAGAGGGGTCCGCGGAACGGTCTTTCACCACATCAATTCGTTTCTCGTTCGCCAGGTCCTGAATGGCATTGTATATCTCGTCCTGGATGGGTTTGATCAGCGCTTCGCGCTTCTTGTACAACTCACCGTCCTGACCGAAGTATTTGCGCTTAAGGTCCAGCACTTCCTGCTCTTTCTTCACGATCTCCTGTTCGCGCTGAACACGCATCGCCTCAGAGAGGAATATCTGCTCGGTCTGATAGTTCGTAGCCATCACACGGGCTTCCTGTTGCGCAGCCTCAATCTCTTTCTGCCATCTCTTGGAGAGCATCGACAACTGTTCATTCGCCTGCTCATATTGAGGCAGATTCTTAAGGATATAACTCATGTCGATATAGGCTACCGACAAATCCTTTGCAAAAGCCGTGCCACACATCAGCAGGGCCGCAAATAATAGTATAATTGTTTTTTTCATAAGTTCTAATCTTTAAACCCTACACGTTACAGCTCCTGTCCTAAGACGAAGTGGAACTGACTTCCGCCGTATTGTTTTGAACCGTTGATCTCGTCGAAGCCCCAACCCCAGTCGATACCAAGCAGACCGAACATCGGCAGGAAGATACGTACACCCAAACCGGCCGAGCGCTTGAGGTTAAACGGATTATAGTCCCGGATATCCGAGAAGCAGTTACCGGCCTCGAGGAAGCCGTGTACCCAGATCGTCGCATTCTGCTCCAAAGAGATCGGGTAACGCAACTCCATGGTAAACTTATTGTACAGGTAACCCATGTTACGTCCGGTCGTGACGTCATACGGCGTTAAGGAGCCCGAAGAGTAACCACGCATCGAAACGTACTCGGTCGAATAACTGGTGTATGCCGACATACCATCACCACCCATATAGAAGGTCTCGAACGGCGATTTCGCATTCTTGTTATAATGGCCCAGGTAACCGAACTCCGCACGGGTCATGAGCACTAACTTACTATCTCTGGTAAGCGGCGTAAAGACTTTTCCGGTAAATTTCCACTTGTGGTACTCAATGAGATGATACTTCTCATTCGTCGTCATCTGCGAATAGTCTTTGCCGTTGAACAGCGACCAAGGCGGCGTCAGTTTAACACCTAAAGTGAACTGACTTCCACGACGCGTATAGATCGGGTTATCGATAGACGAACGACTGATCTGGAGGTTCAGCGCCAAGTTATGACTTGTACCATCCGAGATCAACAGATAGGGCCAGTCTTTCATCATGTACATCTGGTAACTCAACTCGCCGTAGAACGTGAAATAGTCATCCGGCCAGCGCAGACGTTTACCGTATCCGATCGAGATACCGAGTGTACGAAGGTATTTATCTTTATCCGCCTCACTCTCCGCTAACTGCTGGTAATAATTGCTGTTTCCGGAGTAGTAGTAATAACTCGAATAGGTGTTATACAGGTTTTGATACGCCTTCTGATAACGGGACGAGTAACCGGTCTGGTTCGCGAAATAGATACTTGCGCTCAAGCTGTTCGGTCGTTTACCGCCCAACCAAGGTTCGAGGAAAGAGATGGACGCCGAAGTATAATAGATACCGTTCGTACGCGCGTTAATAGAGAAGGTCTGACCCTCGCCCTGCGGCACGATACGATAGGCTTTTTTGTTAAACAGGTTCTGGATAGCGAAGTTGGTGAACTTCAATCCCAACGAACCCACGAGACCCGTAGCACCCCAACCGAGCGAGAACTCAATCTGGTCGGACGATTTGGTTTGCAGTTGGTAGGCGATATCTACCGTTCCGTCTTCCGGGTTCGGCTGGATATCCGGCACTAATTTCTCTTGGTCGAAGTGACCCATCTGTGCTAACTCACGCAGCGAACGCATGATATCCGACTGTGAATAGAGCTGTCCCGGTTTGGTATACAACTCACGGCGAACGACATGCTCGTATACGCGGGTATTACCAATAATCTTCACCTCATTGATGGTCGCCGGTTTACCTTCGTACATTCGCATCTCAAAGTCAATCGAGTCGTTCTCCACATTCACCTCCACCGGTTCCACATTGAAGAAGAGGTATCCGCGGTCGGTATAGAGTTTGCTCACCGCATCGTCGTCGTTGATCAAGCGGTCGTTCAGCGTCTTGAGGTTATATACATCGCCGGGTTTGACACCCAACGTAGCATCCAGAAACTCATACGGATAAACCGTATTACCTACCCATTTCACGGAGCGGACATAGTATTTATCACCCTCGCTGATGGTCATATAGACGTCCACACGTGTCGGGTCGTCCGGATTGGGAACCACCGAGTCCGCTACTATATATGCATCGCGATAACCATACTCGTTGTATTTCTCTATCACCGCCTGCTTATCTTTCTCATATTCCTCGACAACGAATTTCTTGGTTCTAAAGAGGTTGATGATATCGTTATCATTCGTCTTCTTCATCGCCTTGTTGATCTGTCGTGTCGTGAGAGCCTTATTGCCGGTGATATAGATCTTACCCACCTTAGTCTTGGCCTTCTTGTCAATTCCGATCAGCACTTTGACATACCCGGGATGCTGCAGCACATGTACCTCCGCATTGTGGAAACCTTTCTCCGCCAGATACTTCTTGATTACCGTCTTGGCATGGTCTTCGAGGTTCGGCGTCATCTGACTACCCTGACGAATACCTGCTTTTACTTCCACGTCCTCTTTCTCACTTTTCTTCAAACCCTCGTATCGCACCTCGCTGATACGCGGACGTTGCTCCAGCGCAATAACGAGCCAGATCTTGTTTCCCTCGATCTTCTTCGCTTTGATCTTCACGGACGAGAACAAACCTTGTTTCCAGAAACGCTTGATGGCTTTGGTGATCTGGTCACCCGGCACTTCTATCTTATCGCCTACAGCAAGACCGG
>ONTT01000005.1 GCA_900320865.1 uncultured Bacteroidales bacterium
AAACTAAAATTGAAAATGAGCCCGGTACAATACCGAACTCACTTTCAAGATCAAGTCAAATAGATTTAATAATCCGTCCAACTTTTTGGGGTCACCTCAAAATTCTCCGAGGTTCTTTTATTTTACCCGGAGCGTCTTCCCGACGGAACGGGAAGAGCGGCCTCCGCCTAGAAGGGCTATTACCAATATTTACCTAAGGCTTTTTCTTCTTTGGCGGTCATCTCGACTTTGGTCTCCGGTGTCTTGTCGCCTTGACCGGTGAGGTGAAGCACGCCGTGGATGATGATCCGGCGGAGTTCTTTCTCGTAGGGTTCACCTACCATCTCTGCATTCGAACGCACCGTGTCCAGCGAAATGAAGATATCTCCGTTCAGCGTAGAAGGAGTGGAGTAGTCAAACGTAATGACATCCGTGTAGTAGTCATGTCCGAGGAACTCGCGATTAACAGCCAACTCCCGTTCGTCGGAACAGAAGACATAGTTGATGTTTCCTACGCTGAACCCGTAATCCGCAGCTACCGCGCGAATCCATCGTGTCACCTTGCGTTCATCGAGCGCAGGCATCTCTATACTATCTGTCGTAAATCGTATCATCCGAAGAATATAGGTGCGATAGCGAAGGCGGCTATCACGCCGGCTAAATCGGCCAACAGGCAGCAGGCTACGGCGTGCCGTGTGTCCTTGATATGTACACTTCCGAAATAAACGGCCAGCACATAGAATGTGGTATCCGTTGTGCCTTGCAGGATGCAACACAGACGTCCCACAAGACTGTCTGCTCCGTAGTTCGTCATCGCCTCCAACATCAGTCCGCGTGCACCGCTACCGCTGAGCGGTTTCATCAAAGCGGTCGGTACAGCACCCGCTAAATCCGGGTTGATGCCGCACCATCCGAAGAGAACGGCGATACCATGTTCCAACAGTCCCATAGCGCCACTGGCACGGAACATACCTACTGCCACTAAGATAGCAATCAGGAACGGAACAATACCGATGGCCGTTTTGAAGCCGTCTTTTGCTCCGTCGATAAAGGCATCATAGACGTTGATCTTATGCACCATGGCCTGAATGATAAACCAGCATATGACACCCAATAAGATAATGGCAGCGGCAGCCGCAGAGACAATGGATAAGGTCTTCGGAGCCATACAGGATGCTCCCCAAACCAAGAGCCCGACCAACGCCGTGAGACCAATAACAGTTCCTAAAACAACCGGGTCTTTGAGACGTATCTTTTGCGCTATACATACACAAAGCAGACCTACTAAGGTGGCTACATACGTAGCGATGAGAATAGGCAGGAAGACATCGGCCGGGTTGGCTGCACCTAACTCCGCACGATAGGCCATGATGGTGGTAGGGATGAGCGTCAAACCGCTGGCACCCAAGACCACAAACATGATCATCGCATTCGAAGCCTTGGTCTTATCCGTATTCAATTCCTGCAGTTCACTCATGGCTTTCAAACCCATGGGCGTGGCGGCATTATCCAGACCCAGCATGTTCGCCGAAACATTCATCAGCATCGTACCGAAAACCGGATGGCCTTTGGGAATCTCCGGGAATATACGACTGAAGAAAGGATTGATGATGCGTCCTAACGAATTCACCGCCCCTGCGCGTTCTCCGATCTTCATGATACCCATCCATAAAGCCAGTACGCCCGTTAGTCCGAGGGAGAGTTCAAAACCCGTCTTGGCATTATCGAAGGTGGAATTGAGAATATCGGAGAAAATCTCCACATTGCCGAAGCAAAGGGCTTGCACCAAGCCCATTATTACCGCCAATAAAATAAGCGAAATCCAGATATAATTCAAAATCATGCCGCAAAATTACACTTTTTTTTGCACATGTGCAAGATTTTTTGTAATTTTGCGCGACAAATGACAAAATCCGGTGCGATCTATAGGGCTTGGACGTATCTTCGCCATTTGTTTACGGCGTGGAATACGACGGGTGAAGGCATTCATTCGCCTTATCTGTTTGCCATCGTGCGTTTTATCTTGCGCGACGAGAACAGTTATTATTGTTTTGCCGATATCGAGCGTCGCAGAGAGCAGTTGAAGCTTTGTTCGGATGAACTGGAGATGCTGGATTTCGGTTCGGGCGGTTCGAAAGAGGGGTTGTCGGTTCGTCGGAAAGTGTCAGATATTGCCAAACACCATCTTGAGAGCCCGCAGATCGCGCATGCACTGTTTCGCCTGGTGCGATTTATGGGGGAGAACGAGAAACGTCCCTTGCAGATCCTGGAGTTGGGAACTTCGTTAGGCGTGACTACGGCGTACTTGGCGTCTGTGGATTCGCGTAACAGGGTAGTGACATTGGAAGGCAGTGAAGCGGTGCTGAAGATCGCGCAAGCGAATTGGCGCACCTTGCGCTTGGAGAATATCGAATGGCATTCCGGTAACATCGATGACACCTTATATATATACGCGCGTGAAGGACTCGATTTGGCGTATGTGGATGCAAACCATACGTATGAGGCCACGAAGCGTTATGTGGACTATCTGTTGCCGCGGATGAATGAGAAAGGGGTGATTGCGATAGACGATATCTATCATTCCCGGGAAATGGAGCAAGCATGGCGGGAAGTGAAGGATGATCCTCGGGTGACGACCAGTATGGATCTGTATCATGTGGGCTTGCTATTCGTGGACCCGCATTATCTGAAACGACATTATCGAATACGACTATGATCTACACAAAGACAGGAGACAAAGGAGAAACCTCGTTAGCCTCGGGTGCGCGAGTGCCCAAGACGGATGTACGTATCGAAGCCTACGGAACGGTGGATGAGTTGAACAGTTGGATAGGCCTGCTGCGCGTGGGAGTGCAGGGTACGGATCAATGGAAAGAAGACGTACAGAGCCAATTGGAGTGGGTGCAAAATAAACTCTTTAATCTCGGTGCGGCACTTAGTGAGGCTCCGGGTGAATGGATTGAGGAGGCTGATGTGACGCAATTGGAACAGTGGATAGACGCCATGCAAACCGTCGTTCCGAAGCAACATGCCTTCGTCTTACCGGCGGGAGGAGAGGCGGTTTGTCGCTGCCATATTTGCCGTACAATTTGTCGTCGGGCAGAGCGGAAAATGATTGCTTCGGAAGCCCCCAAAACGGAGCTCAAATTCATCAATCGTTTGAGCGACTATTTATTCGTTTTATCGCGTTATTTGGCTTTCAAAAATGACGAAAAAGAGGCGATTTGGCGTAAAAATTAATGAAAAAATGAAAATATTCCCCAAAATATTTGCACAAGTCGAAAGTTTTTACTACTTTTGCGCGATATTTTGTAAAACTATGCCCGTAATGGGTCTGTTTGCTATTGGAATATTATTATAGATAAAAGTATGTATTGGACATTAGAACTGGCTTCGAAATTAGAGGACGCTCCATGGCCTGCTACGAAAGAAGAATTGTTAGACTACGCGAATCGAATTGGAGCCCCGGCAGAAGTAATTGAAAACTTGCAGGAGTTGGAAGATGAGGATGAAGAGCAATACGAAAGTATATTGGATATTTGGCCTGACTATCCAACCCAAGACGAGGATTTCTTCTTTGATGAGGAAGAGTACTAAGCGCGTTTTAGCTCTTTTGGTAGGGATTGTCGCGGCGGTAACTGCGAGTGCGCAGTTTGATCCGCAAATGGGGCAATATATGTATATGCCGACGTCCTATAATCCCGGTGCGGTAGGAGAAGGAGGATTGATGAAAGTGGCGGGTGTGCATCGAATGCAGTTCGTGGACATCGCTAACGCACCGATGAGTACGTGGTTTACGTTTTGCTCGCCTTTTGTGATCGGAAAAACGAACCATGGAGCAGGAGTGAGATTTTTGAATGACAGGTACGGTTTATTTACTACGCAATCGTTTTATGTGCAGTATGCCTACCGTCAGAAATTAGGGAACGGATATTTGGGAATAGGACTTGATTTGGGATTCGTGAATGTGGGATTTAAAGGGGATTCGATTAATTTGAGTAAGTTAGGGGATGACTATCACGACGCCAATGACCCGGTACTTCCGACGGGAAGTAAATCCGGAATGAAATTTGACATGAGTGTGGGTTTATACTACAGCACCGTTACTTGGTGGGTTGGCGCGAGTTACAGTCATTTGACGAGGCCGCGTGTGGACTGGACGGACGGAACGAGTAGTGCGCAGCAGGTGGTGACATTAGCCGGTACGATGTATGTCGTGGGCGGATACCATTTCCGCTTAAAGAACTACCGGGAATGGATGTTGACGCCGAGTGCGATGGTGATGACGGATTTCTCGAGTTGGGATGTGAACCTGACGTTAATGTGTGATTATAAGGATCGCTATCGTTGGGGGCTCGGCTATCGCATCGCCGGAAGTGTCAATATATTGTTGGGAATTGATGTGATCTCGGGTTTGCAAATCGGATATACGTGCGAGTTGCCGACCAACAAACTGCTGCTGGAGAGTTATGGCAGCCACGAGGTGTATCTGGCTTACGGATTTGATATCCTGAAGCCGAAACGAACCAACAAATACAAATCGGTAAGATATTTGTAAATATATAGTAATATATATTATATATAGTATTAGAACATTAATCGATTAAAAACTAATATGAAAGTAACAAAATTGTTGCCATTGATCGCTTTAGCAGCGATGATGATGGTTAGTTGCAACAAGCCGGCCGGTGAACTTGTAGGCGCATACAAGTCAACCAATTTTAAGGAGGCTAATCCTTATGGCATGTTGTTTATCAAGAAAGGTTCTTTTATGATGGGTGCCAACACGCAGTCTGCTGTCTTTGAGCAGCCGGATAACGTGGTGATGGTTACGGTAGATGCCTTCTGGATGGATGAAACCGAGATTACCAACAATGAGTATCATCAGTTCGTTAACTGGGTACGCGACTCGATTGCATTGACCAATCTGGTGGCTGCCGGTTTGACAGACTATGCTATTCAACCCAAAGATGAGGACTTCGATGAAGAGAACTTCTCGCTGAATTGGGCGCGTAAGGTGCCTTGGAAGAGCAAAGAGGAGGATATCGTAGATGCATTGTCTCCTATGTTTTATTCGGATGGTAAGTTGAAAACCAACGGTTTGCACTATCGCTATAGTTGGGTGAATATGGATGAGGCTCTGCCGCAACGTAATAAATTCGATGTGGCTACCAGTTCCTATCCTCCCGGAGCTGCTGTTCGTGTAGATACCTTCTGGGTAAACGAGAACGGCGAGATCAAGGACTCGACGATTTATCGTCCGTTGAAGGAGCCGAAAGATCTGCTTACCACGAAGATTATTTGTATCTATCCGGATACCTTGGTATGGGCACGTGACTTCCAGTTTGCGTACAATGACCCGTTGCTCCAGATGTACTTCAAGCACCCAGGTTATGCGGAATACCCTGTAGTGGGTGTTACCTGGGAGCAAGCTCATGCATTCTGTAATTGGCGTACCAAATACTTCAATACCTATTCGGCTATCGAGGCAAACGACTACCGTCTGCCGACGGAGGCGCAGTGGGAGTACGCTGCTCGCGGCGGTCGTAAGATGGCCATGTATCCGTGGGGTAGTAATTATGCCCGCGACGGCAAAGGCTGTTTCTTCGCTAACTTCAAGCCGTACCGTGGAGCTTACAACGATGATACGGGAACTACGACTATGAAAGTGGCTCAGTTCCGTCCGAATGACTTCGGTCTTTTCGACATGGCCGGAAACGTATCGGAGTGGACCAACTCTGCTTACCAGAGTGCGGCCAATACGCATATTCATGACTTGAATCCGGATTACAGTTATATGGCTCGTAAGGCCGATCCGGACATCTTGAAACGTAAAGTGGTTAAGGGTGGTAGCTGGAAAGATATCAGTTACTTCCTCCAGTGTGGTGTACGTACCTACGAGTACCAGTATGAGAGCCGTCCGTACATTGGTTTCCGCTGCGTTCGTTCGTATATCGGTGATTAATCCAATTTAGAAAATATTTAAACAAACAATACTATTATGGCTACAGAAAAGCAAGGTTTATGGGATCGATTCATGCACTGGTATGAGTCGTATGATGGTAAGAACAAAGTAAATATCATCTATTCGGTAGGTGCATCGGTCGTTATTATCGGTGCGTTGTTTAAGATTTTGCACTGGCCCGGTGCAAGTACCGTGTTGATGATAGGTATGTTTACGGAGGCCTTCCTGTTCTTGATCGGAACATTGGAGCATCCGCATCCTGAATACCACTGGGATAACGTATTCCCTCAGTTGTTGGAGTACGGTACAAAGCCTGAATTATTGGAAGAGAAATCGAAATTGCCGAGACCGACCTTGTTGGGTGCCGGTGTAGCCGGATCACCTGTTACTGCTGGTCTCTCTGTTCCTGCTGCAGCAACTGCAGGTGCTACGGTTGAGGGCGGTGTAGGTACAGCAAAAGTGCCGACACTGAAAGAAGAGGACTTGAAAGCTTTGAAAGATGGTATTGCTAATCTGGCAAGCACCGCTACTCAATTTGCTGAGTTGAGCAAGGTGGCTCAAACCGGTGTTAAACTGAATGAGAAACTGGCTGCAGCAGAAGTGGCTACTGAGGCTTACGCAAATGCAACAGCAGGTTTGGCGCAAAGTTATGCACAAATCAGCGGTGATATGAATAGCGTAGCCGATGAGACCAAAGCATATAAATCGAGCGTAGAAGAGGTAGGTAAGAAATTGGCTTCTTTGAACTCTGTATATGAATTGCAACTCCAGGCTGTTAATGCTCAGATTGAAGCGCAGAAGAATGCTGCAGCGGCTGCTAAGGAAGCAGCTGAGGCACAAGTAGCTTTCGCTACCGGCGCTAAGCAATTGCAGAAACAAGTAGCTGACCTGAACGGTATCTACGGTAATATGCTGAACGCACTGGCATAACTCAATCGAAGCTTAGTACAAACAATAAAAACATTCAGTAATGGGTGGAGCAAAAAACTGTCCGGAAACCCCGAGACAAAAAATGATTGGTATGATGTACTTGGTGCTCACCGCCATGTTGGCGTTGAACGTAAGTACAGATATCCTCAATGGTTTTACATTGGTGGATAACAGTCTGCACTCCTCTATCGCTGCATTGGACACTCGTAATGCGAAATTGTATGCGGACTTCAAGGCGGCTAATGCCGATAACCCGGAGAAGACGCAGGAGTGGTTCGATAAAGCAAAAGAGATTCAATTACGTGCAGATTCGCTATATAACTATCTCCAGAACTTCAAATTGCAATTGGCCATCATGGCGGACGGTAAAGGTCGTGTAGCAGAATTGCAGGCGGAAGGTGTCGATCCGACGATGCATATTGAGGGTAACTCTAATTTGGATGTGACCGGTACCTATGCCATCGTTCAAGGTCATGGTCTGGAACTGAAACAAATCGTAGCCTACTATCGCGACTATGCAGCCGGGCTGGTAGAGACTGATGCAGAGTTGCGTAATGCAATTATGCAGAATCTGGCCACAGAACGTGGTTACAACGCACACGAGAAAGATTCTTGTGACTGGGAAGTTGCCGTATTTGATGGTATGCCTGTCGGTGCATCGGTTACTATCTTGACGAAGATGCAGAACGACGTTCGTACAACAGAGGGTCAGATCATTCAGTATCTGATGGATCGTACGGATGCAGGTGACTTGCGTGTAAACAAACTGAACGCATACGTGATCCCGAATTCGAACTACGTGATTCGCGGTGGAAAATATTCGGCACAAATCATCTTGGCTGCAGTGGACTCAACACAACGTCCTGAATACTATGTAGAGGGTCAGCGTATCAACGACCATGGTATCTACGAAGTAGTTGCTTCGGGTGTAGGTGCTAAGAAATACTCGGGATGGATTGCTTATCAAAATCCTTCGACCGGTGAGATGGAGAAACTGCCGTTTGAGAGTACCTATAGTGTTGGCGAACCGGCTGTGACGATTTCGAACGTTGACTTGAATACGATGTATCGTGGTCATGATAACAAGTTCTCGATTTCTGTACCGGGTGTATCAAACGATAAGGTGAAAGTATCCGTTAACGGCGCTACGATTCGTCAGCAAGGTGGTTTCTGGATTATCAAACCGAACCAAACCGCCAAAGAGGTAACCATCTCTGTATCCGCTGAGTTGGATGGTAAGATGCAGACGATGGGTAGCCAGAAATATAATATCAAACCGCTGCCGAAACCGCAAGGTTATTTGAAATTCGGAGACGCTGAGTACAACGGTGAGAAGGGTGTACCTCGTAATGCGCTTCTCAGCAGTTCTTCTCAGATCATCGCTTCTTACGGTCCTGATGGTATCTTGAACCTGAACTTCAAAGTGGTAGGTTTCAAAGCGAACATCGGTGGTACTATTACTGATTCGGATGGTAGTAAGTTCAGCCGCGATCAGTTAAATCGTATGGAGAAGTTAAAGAAGGGAAATACGGTGATTATTATGGGTATCCGTGCTCAAAGTCCGAGTGGCGAGGTGCTTTCCTTGAACCCATTCCCTCTAACCTTGAATTAATACGTAATTATTATGATAAAGAAACTTAGTATTATTGCTTGCTTCGTGCTTGGTATTACTACTGCGCAGGCACAGCATATTCCGACTCAGTTCTTGGATGAGTATGGTTCTGCTCGTATCACGACGGAAGAGTTTTCCAGCGCACATGATACAGTGGTGATGATCAACCATCGTATTGATGATGTTATCTGGGCACGCTATGTATATCGTATTATTGACATGCGCTTTAAGCAGAACTTCCAGTTGTACTTCCCTGTTTTGTCGGATGACCCGGACTATCGTAACCTCTTCAAAGTAATTACCGATGCGGTTATAGATGGTATGCCTATCTTTGAGAAACAGACCGGTACGATTAAGCCAGACTTCAAGCAAGAGCCGGCTGCAAAAAAAGTTATCCCGGGTATGTTCTTGCAAGGTAACCCGTTGGATGGTGATCCGGATTTGGATATCTCTTCGTCCAATGATATGGTCGTACACTATGACTCGATTGAGGATGAGTTCAGTTTCAACTTCTATCCCTACGAATCCTTGGTTCGTAACCAGGTGAAATATCTGACGCAAGAGGTTGTGTTCTTCGATAAGCACACATCGCGTCTGCATACGAAGATTATTGCTATTGCGCCGTTGTACTCCGAGCGAATTACTATAACGGATTCGACGCAAGTAATGGGTGCGCTGAACGAGTCTATTATGTTCTGGGTACCGTTTGACCTGTTACGTCCTTATCTGGCGATGCAGTATGCCATCCCGAACCGTAACGAGACCAAGCGTGTGACGTATGACGAGTTCTTCCAGAAACGTCTGTACACCTCTTATATCGTTGGTGAGGGTAATATGTATAACCGCTGGATTCCGGATTATGCCAACACGTATGAGGATATCAAGAAAGAACAAGACCGTATAGCTACGGAGTTGCTTAATTTTGAACAAGACCTTTGGGAATACTAATGCGTAAACATCGTTTTAGAAATTCCTACTTTATTTCCGCCGTCAGTGTTTCGCTTGTGTTATGCCTGATCGGCTTGGAATGTGTGCTCCTGCTATCTGCAGGAGCGCTTGTTACGCGCATGCGCGAGAACATCACCGTAACAGCGGTCTTGACGAAGGACGCAGATAGCATCCAATGTGCACAATTGGAGACAATATTTGCGAACCCGCAGCATTATAGCGGATATACCTATATTTCTGCACAACAGGCTTTAGAAGAACATATCCGTTCTTTGGGTGAAGATCCTACAACCTTCTTGGGTTATAATCCCTTATCGGCCAGTTATGAGATTCACCCTACCGATGCCTTCAGTCATCCGGATAGTCTGGCGTTGATGGCAGAGCAGTTAAAAGCGCAAGAGTGTGTGCAGGAAGTGATTTATCCTCGTGATTTGGCGGATTTGATGACCAGTAACGTGCATCATATCACTTTCATCCTGTTGATAGTTGCATTGGTGCTGCTGTTGGTATCCATGGTACTCATCGTGAATACTATTCGTCTGCAGATCTATGCCAAGCGTTTTATCATCAATACGATGACACTGGTAGGGGCTACATCTTGGGTGACCCGTCGTCCGTTTGTTCGTCGTAACATGTTGATGGGATTCTTGTCCGGTGTCGTGGCGCTATTGGTATTGAGCGGAGTAGTGTATTATGTAAACGAGAAACTCGGAGTATTGCTTTTCCCGCTTACTTGGCAGAATATTACCTTTGTGGCCGTAGTGGTGCTGGCATCCGGTTTGCTCATTACGTTGTTCGCATCGCTGATTGCTACAGGTCGTTATATCCGGATGGATAATAATTCGCTATACGAAATATAAGTCTTCTTATTGATATGAAACAATCTTTATCCAAAATAAATCTTATTTTGATTGCGATTTCCTTTGCAATCATCATCATCGGTTTTGCATTGATGGCAGGAGCTCCATCCGGAGAGGAATATAATCCGGATATCTTTTCTACTCGTCGTATTACCGTAGGACCGATGATCTCGCTATTCGGTTTTGTCTTTATGCTTTTTGCCATCCTTTTCCGTCCTAAGAAGAAATGAGTTGGTTCGAAGCATTGATATTAGGTATTGTGCAAGGACTTACTGAGTTCTTGCCTGTATCGTCGTCAGGTCATTTGGAGATCGGTCAGGTTTTGTTAGGTTCGTCCGGTGAGGAGAATCTGACGTTCGCCATTATTGTTCATGCCGCTACGGTTCTCTCCACCTTAGTCATCCTTTGGTATGAGGTGGTGCGTTTATTCAAAGGCACCTTCAGTACATGGAAATGGAATGCGGAGAAGGACTATGTGGCAAAGATATTGGTTTCGATGATTCCGGTGTTCATTGTGGGTGTCTTCTTTAAAGATCAAGTAGAGTCGCTTTTTGGTAACGGGCTGCGTTTAGTAGGTGTTTGTTTGCTGATTACGGCTTTCTTGTTGGCGCTCAGCGAGTGGCTTCAAAAGCGTCGTCAGAACAGCGGACATGAGGTGACTTATAAGGATGCTCTGATCATCGGTGTGGCGCAGGCTTGTGCTGTATTGCCGGGTTTGAGCCGCTCCGGCACTACGATCGCAACCGGCCTGCTTTGCGGTGTAAAAAAGGAAAGTGTGGCTCAGTTCTCTTTCCTGATGGTGCTCATCCCTATTATGGGCGAGGCACTGTTAGATATGATCAAGTTGCTTAAAGGAACGATGGAAAGTGACCTGGCGTTGTTGCCGGCTGTTGTGGGATTCGTGGCGGCTTTTGTAACCGGTTGTTTTGCGTGCCGTTTCATGATCGAGATAGTACGCCGTCAACGCTTGGTATGGTTCGCTCTCTATTGTGCTATTGTAGGCTCCGTAACCCTTATCGCTACGCTTTGTTGATATGTGGGACTTTGAACAAGGAGAAGTGCTGGCGTTTGATAAGCCGCTTCACTGGACTTCCTTTGACTTGGTGGCTAAGCTGCGGTGGAATCTATGCCGCAAACTGGGAAAGAAGAAACTGAAAGTGGGGCATTCCGGGACGCTGGATCCTTTAGCAACGGGTGTAGTGATTGTTTGCACGGGCAAAAAGACCAAACTCATCGATCAACTGCAATACGATGTAAAGGAATACGTAGCTACCATGCAATTAGGTGCTACAACGCCTTCGTACGACTTGGAAAAAGAGGTGGATGCTACCTATCCTACAGCACATATCACGCGTACTCTGATAGATGAGGTGATTCCTACTTTTCAAGGCGAACAATGGCAAACTCCTCCTGCCTTCTCTGCCATTCAGATAAATGGGAAGCGTGCGTATGAGTTTGCTCGCAAAGGCGAAGAAGTGGAACTTAAACCCCGATTGCTGGTAATAGACGAGATAGAGGTACTGGAATTCGACCAACAGTCCATGCAATTGACGATTCGCGTCGTATGCTCCAAAGGAACATATATCCGAGCATTGGCACGGGATATTGGAGAACGTTTGAAATCCGGGGCTCATTTGATAGCTTTACGTCGCACTCGCGTGGGAAACACCCGAGTAGAAGATTGCTTAACGATAGAAAAATTTTTAGAACAACTCAATAATAGCGAACTTAAAAGTTCGAGTTAAACAAGATAAGAATTATGTACAAGTCCAATGATATGCGCCTCTGCCAGTTTCGATTCAAACTGCCGGAGGAATTGATTGCTCAGTTCCCGGCTCCTTATCGTGATGATGCGCGCCTGATGGTGCTTCATCGTAAGTCAGGAGAGGTAGAGCATAAGAAATTGTCCGAGATGATTCAATATTTCGACGAGGGCGATTTGTTTGTATTCAATGATAGCAAGGTCTTCCCGGCTCGTTTATGGGGCCGTAAGGAGAAAACGAATGCTTTGATTGAAGTGTTCTTGTTGCGCGAGTTGAATCATAAGACCCGTTATTGGGATGTGTTGGTTGAACCGGCACGTAAGATTCGTATCGGCAATAAACTAACCTTCGAAGGAGATCCTGCTATTGTGGCGGAGGTTATTGATAATACGACCAGCCGTGGACGTACTTTCCGTTTCTTGACAGACTATGACAACGAGGAGTTCGTGCCGCGTCTGTATGCATTAGGTACAGCCCCGCTGCCCAAGTATATTCGTCGTCCGATGGACCCGCGTGTACAAGAGCAATATGAACAGGTCTTTCATGATCTGCCGGTAGAGGAGATGGACGCGGAGCGCTATCAGACGATTTTTGCGGACAAGGTAGGTGCTGTAGCTGCACCGGCAGCCGGCTTGCACTTCTCCAAACAGCTGCTTAAACGCATGGAGATTCATGGTATTGAAACCACCTTCCTGACCAGCCATGTGTCGCTTGGAATTTTCAAGGAGATTGATGTGGAGGATTTGACAAAGAATAAGATGGAGTCGGAGCAAATCATCTTATCCGAGAAGATGGCGGAGGCAGTGAACAAGGCGCATGCGAACCAGCGTCGTGTATGTGCAGTAGGCACAGAAGTGATGCGCGCTATGGAGCATGTAGCCGGTACAAACGGTCAACTCAAAGCGTATGACGGTTGGACCAATAAGTTTATCTTCCCGCCCTATAATTTCTCGGTGGCAAATAGTTTCTTTGTCAACTTCTATATGCCGGAGTCGAGTCAGTTATTGATGGTGGCTTCTTTTGCCGGATACGAAGAGACGATGCGTGCTTATGAGATAGCGATCCAAGAAGGATATCGTTTCGGTGACTACGGTGATGCGATGTTGATTGTAGACTAATGAAGGTACGAATTGATCCATCTTGGCAACGCGTTCTGCAAGCGGAGTTTGATAAGCCTTATTTCGAACTCTTAACCCAGTATGTGCGCCAGCAATATCAGACCCGTCGGTGTTTTCCTCCGGCTGGTCTGATTTTTAATGCCTTTGATTCCTGCCCCTTTGATAAGGTCCGTGTGGTGATCATCGGTCAGGATCCCTACCATGAGGAAGGACAGGCCATGGGACTGAGTTTCTCTGTGCCGGACGGAGTACAGATTCCTCCATCATTGGTGAATATCTACAAAGAGATACATCGCGATTTAGGAACTCCTATTCCCGCTACGGGTGATCTGCGTCGGTGGGCGGAACAGGGTGTCTTATTGTTGAACGCTACTCTTACCGTAGAGGCACATAAAGCGGGTAGTCATCAAGGTAAAGGATGGGAAGAGTTGACGGATGCTGCGATAGAGGCGCTTAATAAGGAACGAGAACACCTTGTCTTTATGCTTTGGGGCTCTTACGCACAACGAAAAGGACAGTTCATTGACCGAAAGAAACATCTTGTGTTGCAGACTTCGCATCCTTCGCCGCTGTCTGTTTACCGAGGCTTTGACGGATGCGGACATTTCTCGGCGGCCAATAACTATCTTGTACAACATGGTCAAACACCTATAAACTGGTAAATATGAAAAAACTATTGCTCATAGATGCCTACGCGATGATTTTTCGCGCGTATTACGCTTTTATCCGCGCTCCGCGCATGAATAGCAAAGGAGAAAATACCTCTGCCATCTTCGGCTTTACGGTTACGCTCGATGACCTGATTCGGAAGATCAATCCGACCCATGTGGGGGTGGCTTTTGATCCCGCAGGAGGAACTTTCCGTCACGAAGCCTTTGAGCAATATAAGGCACAACGTCCTGAGACACCGGAAGACATTCGAAAAGCCGTTCCGGTGATTAAGCAGTTATTGGAAGCGATGAATATTCCGGTGTTAGAAGTGCCCGGTTTTGAGGCGGATGATGTGATAGGAACGTTGGCGCATCAGGCCGAGGATGCAGGATTTGAAGTATATATGGCTACGCCGGATAAAGACTATGGTCAACTTGTATCTAACCATGTGTTTATGTATCGGCCGCGTCATACTGGAGGCTTTGAACTGATGGGACCGCAAGAGGTGTGCGCTAAATATGGCTTGCAGCGCAAGGAGCAGGTGATTGATTTGTTGGGACTGATGGGCGATGCCAGTGATAACATTCCCGGATGTAAAGGAGTGGGAGAGAAAACGGCAGTAGCGCTGCTGCAACAGTTCGGCTCAATAGATAACATGTTGGCCAATACCGACCAGATAAAAGGTGCGCTTCGTCAGAAAGTGGAGTCCCAGACGGAAGAGATTAAGTTCTCCCGTTTCTTGGCAACTATCCGCACAGATGTCCCTATCACGTTGGATGAGAGCCTGTTGACGAAAAAAGAGCCGAATATAGAAGCGCTTACGGCACTCTATCGCGAATTGGAGTTCAATACCTTATTGCGTAAGATTTCCCCTTCTGCTCCAACGGCACCCGCTGCACCGACCACTCCGTCCCGTTCGGCAAAAGCTGTTCCCGAAGACCCGTCTCAATTGGATCTTTTTGCTTCCTTCGAAGCGCCTGCTGCTGAACCTGCACCGGCCGCTTACGATACCATTGAAAATAGGTTATGCCAATATCTGCTGAATCCCGAAGTGGCCTTTAATCCCTATAAGGAACCGGATTGGGATGCGCTGAAAGCAGACACCGACTTATGGAATCTGTACAACGAAGTAGAACTCCCGTTAGTCGAAGTCTTACGGGAGATGGAGAAAGCCGGAGTGCGCGTGGATGTAGAGAAACTCAAGCAAGCCGAACAGGTGTTAACGGTCGAATTAAACCAGCTGGAACAACGTATTTATGACTTGGCCGGTGAGAAGTTTAATATCAATAGTCCGCGCCAAGTAGGAGAATTGCTTTTTGATAAACTCAAACTGGATACCAAGGCCAAGAAATCCAAGACAGGTCAGTATTCAACATCAGAGGAAGTGCTGATGGGCCTCAAAGAGAAGCACGCAATAGTGGGGCTGATCTTGGAATATCGCGAACTGAAAAAACTGGTCACTACCTATATCTCTGCGCTTCCGAGTTATATTGCTGCGGATGGAAAGATTCACACGACCTATAACCAGACCGTAACGGCTACAGGACGACTCTCCAGTTCGAATCCTAATTTGCAGAACCTGCCCATCCGTTCGGAACGGGGACGTTTCATTCGTGAAGCGGTTATTCCGGACGAAGGATGTCGCTTCTTGAGTGCGGACTATAGTCAGATAGAGTTGCGATTAATGGCGCATTTTAGTCAGGATGCTCATATGTTGGCGGCTTTTCGCAACGGACAAGATATCCATGCCGCTACAGCCGCACGCATCTACGGTCTGCCGATAGAGCAGATCACCAAGGACCAGCGGCGCAAAGCCAAAACAGCTAATTTTGGTATCATCTATGGCATCTCTGCTTTTGGTTTGGCGCAGCAATTGGATTGCTCCCGCGCTGAGGCGAAACAACTTATTGACGACTATTTTGCCGCTTTCCCGAGTGTCATCCGATATATCGAGTCGCAGAAAGAACTCGCGCGTCAACGCGGCTATGCGGAGACGCTTTTCGGCCGCAAACGCTATCTTCCGGATATTAACTCCCAGAATGCGACAGTACGTTCCTTCGCGGAACGAAACGCTGTCAATGCCCCGATACAAGGAACGGCTGCGGATATCATTAAAATGGCGATGGTAAGTATCCATCGGCGGTTGAAAGCAGAGGGTCTGCAAGCTCAGATGATCATGCAGGTACATGACGAACTGAACTTTAACGTACCTGTTGCCGAAGTGGATCGGGTGCGCGAGATAGTGGTCGGTGAAATGCAGAATGCCGTTCATTTGTCCATTCCTTTGATTGCTGAATGCGGAGTAGGAGAAAACTGGCTTGAAGCTCATTAATATCATATTAGCAATTCGTATTCTCTGTATCGGGAATAGTTTCTCGTGGGATGCCGTGGAGCAAGAACTTGTTCCGCTGTGTGAGGCGTCGGGAGTAGAAGTGGAAATCCATAATTTGTATTATGGAGGCTGTTCCTTGGAACAACATGCGCAATTTCTTTTGCTCGATACGGCTGCCTATTCCCATCGTGTGTGCACGAATGCGACCCCGCGCGTTATACAAGATACCATTTCCCTTCGACAAGCGCTTCAAAACGGCACATATGATTATATCTCTCTGCAGCAAGCCAGCCATGACAGCGGAATACGTTCGTCATACGAACCTTGGCTCGGCATGCTGATAGACACCGTGAAATCGTATCAGCCGGATGCGCAACTATGTTGGATGCAAACTTGGGCATATAGTCAGAATGCTACTCACTGGGCCTATCCTCTTTATCAAAATGATCAGCAAACAATGTACGACAGCATCGTGGCTTGTCTGCAGATACCTCTTGCGCATCAATTATTTGTTCTTCCCTGTGGTGCAGCAATTCAGTTGGCTCGCAAAACGAAACTGGGAGATACGCTCTGCCGCGACGGATATCATCTCAATTATGTATATGGTCGTTACACCGCCGCGTGTGTGTGGTATGAATATATCACAGGTAAGGACGTGCGAAAAAATAAATATAGAAATACGCAAATGACCGGTCGACAACGTCGATGGACGCAAAAATCGGCACACCAGGCTATCCAAAATGCTAAAAATGCACTTTTTTAGAAAAAAGTTGCTAAAAAATTTGCGTATATGAAAAAAAAGCAGTACTTTTGCACCCGCTTTTGAATCGAAGGCACCTTGGTGTCGAGAAAAATCGCTTCTTAAGCGCTTTTGAAAAGAACAACCCTTGGTGCGGTAGTTCAGTTGGTTAGAATACCGGCCTGTCACGCCGTAGGTCGCGAGTTCGAGTCTCGTCCGCACCGCCTCTTTTCATAGAGAATGACCAGCGAAAGCTGGTTAACTTTTCAAAAGCAATGGTCCATTAGCTCAACTGAATAGAGTACCACACTACGGATGTGGGGGTTGCAGGTTTGAATCCTGCATGGATCACATGAGTTAACTGAAAAATGCGTCTGAAAATTTACTTTCAAGCGCATTTTTTTGTTAAGGTTTGTAAGCTGTCACACCGAAGGGTGACGGATTACGAAGAAATCCTGCAAAATATGCGAGTTATAGTTCAACGTTGTTCGCGCGCGGAGGTGCGCATAGAAGGAGAAGTAGTAGGTGCTATCCGGCGCGGTTTTATGGTGCTGGTGGGTATAACGGACGGAGATACGCGTGCGCAAGCCGATCTCTTGGCTAAAAAAGTAGCCCAGATGAGAGTGTTTGAAGATGCAGATGGAAAAATGAATCTGGGGCTCAAGGAGGTTGGCGGCGCTATTTTGAGTATATCGCAATTTACCCTTTATGCGGATTGCCGCAAAGGTAACAGACCGAGTTTTATTCGTGCAGCGCGTCCTGAAGTGGCGGAGCCGCTATACGAGTATTTCAATAGCGTGTTGCGCGACAAATATGATTTGCACGTTGAGACCGGCCGTTTCGGCGCCGATATGAAAGTGGACTTTATTAATGACGGACCCGTGACAATTATTTTGGACTCTTCTGCCATTTTGGCAGATAATATGCCTATGGCATAGTAGTTGTTCCACGTCGTATAGGCGTTAATTATATGGATTATGAAAAAAGAACAGATAGAAGAGCAAGTAGAGAATCAAGAGCAGGAACTCCAAGAGCAAGTCGAGGAAACGCAAACCCCGACCACCGAAGAGTTAGAAGCACGAATTGCGGAATTGGAGGATAAGAACCTGCGTATGATGGCGGAGTTTGATAACTATCGTCGTCGTACCAATAAGGAGAAACTGGACTTGATGGCTACGGCCGGAGAGGGCATCTTTAAAGAGATGTTACCTTTGATAGACGATTTTGAACGTGCTATTGAGGCTATGAATAAAACCGATGATATTGAGGCTGTGAGGGAAGGAATACGTCTGATTCAGCAGAAGTTTATATCTTTCCTGGACAAGCATGGTGTTCATGCCATTGAAACCGAAGGAGTCGATTTTAATACGGATGAGCATGAGGCGGTTACTACTTTTGCTGCAGGTGAGGAGCAGAAAGGGAAAGTAATTGACTGCACCCAGCGTGGCTATAAATTGGGAGATAAGGTCATTCGGTTTGCCAAAGTAGTCGTAGGAGAATAATGCTAAACCTTAAAATGAAATAGTCTTATGGCAGAGAAAAGAGATTACTATGAAGTGCTGGGTGTGGAGAAAACAGCCAGCGCAGAAGAAATAAAAAAGGCCTATCGCAAGAAAGCGATACAATACCACCCTGATAAAAACCCGGGCGATAAAGAGGCTGAGGAGAAATTCAAGGAGGCAGCTGAGGCATACGAAGTGCTTTCTGACCCGCAGAAACGTCAGCGTTATGATCAGTTTGGTATGGCTGGCATGCAAGGTGCAGGTGGATTCTCCGGAGGCGGAATGTCCATGGAAGATATCTTCTCGCATTTCGGTGATATCTTCGAGGGAGCCGGATTTGACTTCGGCGATATCGGAGAGATGTTTATGGGCGGTCGCGGCCGCAGTCGTGGTCCGCGTGTGCAGCGCGGTAGTGATATGCGCGTTAAAGTGCGTCTGACGCTTGAGGAGATTGCGAAAGGATGCGAGAAGAAAATAAAAGTGCGTAAACTCGTTGCTTGTGGCGATTGCCATGGAACAGGAAGCCAAGATGGAACTACCGAGACCTGTCCGACCTGTAAGGGTTCAGGACGAGTCATCCGCCAGCAGCGTGGCATCTTCGGTATGATGCAAGTGCAGGCAGATTGCGATACGTGCGGCGGAGAGGGACGTATCATCAAAAATAAATGTCCGAAATGCGGTGGCCAAGGAGTCGTTCGAGATGAAGAGGTTATTACCATCACGATTCCAGCCGGAGTGGCCGGTGGTATGCAGTTGACCGTTCCGGGTAAAGGAAATGCAGCGCCGCATGGCGGTGTAGCCGGTGATTTGCTCGTGCTGATTGAGGAAGAAGAACACAAGGATTTCATTCGCCAAGAAAGCGATTTGGTATACAACTTACTGCTGGATATGCCTACGGCTGTATTAGGAGGACAGGTACAAATACCAACCCTTACAGGCGATGTGAAGATTACCGTCACGCCGGGTACGCAACCTGGTAAGGTATTGCGTATGCGAGGCAAAGGACTGCCGCGTATTGACCAGTATGGACGTAGTTACGGTACAGGCGATTTGCTAATCAATGTAGGGGTATATATCCCGGAGAAACTCAATAAAGAGGAACGCAAACTGATCGAGCAACTGCAGGACAGTCCGAATATTGCTCCGGGCTCGGCGGATAAGAAGAACTTCTTCCGTAACCTGTTCGGCGTATAATTTAAATTCAGAATGCGCAATATGACAAAGCACATAGGATTCTGGCTCCTTATTTGGGGAGTGTTGGATTTGCTGTGTGCTTTGTTCTGTGAGATTCATGCTGATGAAGCGTATTATCGGCTCTACGGACAGTTCCTCGATTGGGGCTATTTTGATCACCCGCCAGTGGTGGGTTTGATGACTGCAATCAGTGGTGCTATGGTGCCTGAAACAAGTCTGATGCTCAAGAATTTGAGCGTTAGGCTTGTAACTGTTTTAATCCATATGGCCACGGTCTATGTGGTTTGGAAGACGATAGAAGAGAAAGTCCGTAATTCGCCCTTCTCCCTTTTCTGTTTCCTGCTTGTGGCCGCTTCGATCCCTATGTTCTGTGCATACGGATTCATGACAACACCCGATGCCCCGCTCCTGTTCTTCGCTGCTGTCTTTTACTACGCCTATCGTAAGTTTACAACCGATAGACAATGGTCGACAGCTATCCTTTTGGGACTCAGTATCGCAGGAATGCTGTATAGCAAATATATTGCGGTCCTTGTTATCGTCTTTGCGTTGTTAGGTAACTTACGCTTGCTCCGTGACGGTAAAGCATGGGCGGCTGTAGGTATCGCAATAGTGTTGATGCTGCCTCATCTATGGTGGCAGTACGCGAATCATTTCCCTTCATTCACCTATCATTTGGTATCTCGTGCCACATCCTATCAAGTGCTTTATTCGCTGGAGTATCTGCCTAATCAATGGGCGGTGTTTAATCCGCTGGTATGGGCATTAATGCTGTGGATAGGCGCGCGACAGATTTGTCACAGTGATGCGTTCAAGCGTTCGCTGGGAATGACTATTTGGGGCTTCCAGGTGTTCTTTCTGATCATGACTTGCCGCGGACATGTGGAACCGCACTGGACGGTAGTAACAGCCATCCCCGCCATCATCCTTCTTACGGAAGAGACGGAGATATGGAAACGAGGTATCAAAATAGCACTGGCTTGTTGTGTGGGATTGGTATTGGTGGCACGTGTTGTCTTAATGCTTAATGTGCTGCCTGCACACACCGGCTTAGCGAATAAACAACCTTTCTACGAACAATTGCATGCTGAAGCACAAGGCCATCCTGTCGTGTTTGACGGATCTTTCCAGGCCCCCTCGCTCTATCGTTTCTACTATAATGACGAGGCCGTACTCGTCCGTAATCTATATGACCGCTACACCCAGTTTGATCTATGGCATTTAGAACGCGAGTTGTTAGGGAAACCGGCCTGTGTACGCCGCAAAGGACAGGTATATATCACAGAATCTTTAAATGAGGAGGACTTGAGTGAATAGCAGTTGGCTGACCATATTACTTCGGTTTATCCGATTCGGCATTGTCGGCGCCAGTGGGATGGTGGTCGATTTCGGCGTGACATGGCTCTGCAAAGAGAAACTGCACTGGAACAAATACATCAGTAATTCCCTAGGTTTCATTCTTGCGGCCACTAATAACTATATCTGGAATCGTCTCTGGACTTTCCAGAGCACAAGCGATGCCGTAGCTCGGGAGTATACGTTATTCTTTATCATCGCCCTCATCGGCTTGGGACTGAATAACGGTATTATCTATCTCTTGCACGAGCGCTTGCATCTCAATTTCTATCTCAGTAAACTCATCGCCATCGGATGTGTAACGATTTGGAATTTTGTTATGAATTATGTCTTTACCTTCCGTGCGTAAATATGGTCTTATCGGCTTGATGCTCCTATGCTCAGGTCTCGTTTTCGGTTTCACACCCACCGGTGTGGCACCTGCTTTCTTCGGGCCGAATGCCTTGCCTGTTCCGGATATGTCGGATGGTTGTGCGCAAAGCGAACTGAAGGTCGAACTGGCTGCAGACGCTTATTTTGGTTATGACGGCAGTCGCACGGCAGATATTTTTGCACATGCGAGAGTGCCCCTCTTTACGCGATGGGCAAACATAAGCGTTTGGATGCCGGTATATGAATGGTACGACCAATATGACGGCAAAGGAAGCGGAGCCGGTGATGTATATATCGCGACGGAGATACAAGTGCTGCATAATGAGTGGTTCAAAATAGAAAAAGCGAAGTATATCCCGCAAATGGCCCTGCGTGCAGGAATGAAGACGGCCAGTGGAGGCCAGTTCGAACGACGCAGACATTTTGACAGTCCGGGGTATTTCTTCGATCTGTCTATCGGCCAGACGATTCCGATGGGTGCTGTATCCCTTCGCTTGGCGGGGTCTGTCGGATTCCTATGCTGGCAAACAGATAAGGCTCGGCAAAACGATGCCGTGATGTATGGCCTACAAGCCCGATTACGGCACGAATATTTCTCCTTACAGACCACCTGGGGCGGTTACAAAGGATGGGAGAAACAAGGCGATGCACCGATGAGCTTGAAGATTAAAGCAGCCGGACATATTCACGGATTTGAACCCTTTGTGCAATATCAATGGGGAATTCAGGACTATCCCTTCCATCAGGTTCGTATAGGTTTGGCGTATAATGTGGATATACTGCGTAAGAAATAGATGGTATGATGAAACGTTTCTCACTACTTTTTGTAATATTCCCGTTGTGCACGCTTGCAGCGAACGCAGATAGTATCGAGGCCCAGGGTTTCTGGACGCGATATTCCAAGACTCCCCGATATATTTCGGTTGATAGCACGATGGCTGCCAAGCAGCAGGCACGTGCACAGCGACCGGTGCAATTCCTCTATGATGTGGATTTTACGACCTATTTCGATAATCGCGAATACCATGCTCCTTACCAGATTCCGCAAACCATATTCAATTTCCGCCTCTCGCCGGAGGTGGGCGTACGGTTGTTGGATCGCGCCGGAGGAGTGCATGACTTGGTGGCAGGTGTCAGTTATACCCAACGCTTAGGAGGTAACTGGCGGGATGTGCAGTTTGATCCGATTGCTTATTATCAATTCCGTTATCGTGGTTTCTCGGTGGCTTTGGGTGCTATCCCATATACGAAACGAATTAGCCCTATGCCCGATTGGTTACTGTATGATTCCATCGCCTATATGCATCCGAACATCCAGGGTGCCTATATGAGTTATCATGACGAACGGGGTTTTGTGGAGTTGATGTGCGACTGGCGAGGCGCCCAGACAGATATTCGCCGCGAAATGTTCCGTGTGATGCTGAACGGTCAATACCAATATAAATGGCTGCAAGTAGGAGGTCTCGCCCACTTGAATCATAAAGCAGGCTTTGCCAAGACGTATGAACCGGTGATGGATGATATCAATGCGAATGCGTTTGTCGGGACTGATTTGACACGTTATACTCCCTTGGATAGTCTGGCTATTCGCGTAGGGTATATCTTTGGCTGGCAGCGTGACCGGGCGACGAATGATAATTTCTATAACCACGGAGCTCTCATCGAAGTGTATGCTAACTGGTGGTTCTTGGGCGTGAAGAATACACTCTATGTGGGGGATAACTTACAGCCTTTGCGACCCAGAAATGCATACGTGTGCCTCGGCGATCCGTTCTATCAGTCGCGCTTGTATAACCGCGCGGATCTGTTTATCTATCTCTATCGCAGCGAGTTCGTCGACTGCTATTTCTCCTGGAATATGCACTACGACACCTATCGCTTGCAACATCAGCAACAGGTCATCGTCCGTTTTGAGTTAGAACCGCTGATGCGTTCGCTCGCGCAGCCTACTGCCAAACAAACCTATATGAGAGCGCTATTTGACAAATGATATCCAATGAATTTGAGGTATGAAGAAAGTTCAGAATATAATATCCTATTTACCCTTTGTGGTTGTCCTGCTTTTGATGGCTTCCCTACCATTCCCTTATGGTCCCTTTCAGCGTATTGTATCCTATCTGATTGCCATCGTCTATCCATTGGATTATATAATCAACAAGCGATGGGAAGGGTGGAAGTGGTCATCACGTAAGTGGATATATGTGGTATTTATCGCTTTCTTCGCCTTGGTGCCTATATCGCAACTCTTTGATCCGATCAGGACTCCCTTATATAGTTTTACTCTGGAGCACTATGCGCCGTTTCTGATTATTGGCTTGTGTGGCATGTTCGGTATGACTGATAAGATCCGGTTGGATTATATAGCATGGGCGATGTTGGCTGTGAGTTGCGGAATTGTGCTTTATTTGATTGGTCGAGTAGGATTTGCCATCGATGGTTTATACAATTGGGCAGTAGCATTCAATACCTATCGTTGGGGCGAAGTAAACAGCCACATGGTCGTGAATCTCTATTTCAATCTCTCTCTTATTATGGGTGCGATGATATTGCTAGAGAGCCAATATAAATGGTCGGTAAAGGCTGCAACTGGCTTCTTAATGGTCTTCCCTATTTTCGCTTTGTCTATCTCGGAAGGGCGTACAGGATTACTGACGTTTTTGGTTTCTACGCTGATATTAACCATCTATTATCTATTTACCCGTCGACGCTGGTGGATGATGACCATCATTACCTTCATAATAGCCGGTGTGGGAGTAATGGTTGGTACAAGCTCCCAATGGAAAGAGAAACCGGTTGCCGATAATCCGAGGATGTCGATATGGCGCGTGGAGTCACAAATGATACGAGAGAGACCCATCACAGGTTATGGTATCTGTTCGGCAAGGGAAGAGTTAATCTCACGCGGTTTGGCGGATGAGCAATTTAAAGATAGATACGCTTGCGAGATAGAGGGCGATCCACAATATCGCAAAAACGGAGTGGTGACTTACGAAAAGATGCACCCGCATAATGTCTTCTTAGAGAGTTGGGCTCAGTTCGGCATCATAGGCGTCTTGCTATTTATCGCATGCCTGATACTGCCATTCTGTATGAAGTTGGGAGAGTTGCAATTATATCTCGATCTGGCGGTGGTGGCCTTTTCTATTCAGGCCTGTTTTGAAAGTCTTGGAACGCATCTGCTTCCGCTCTGCTTATGCCTTCCTGTGTTGGTCTTCCATTATGCGCGAGAGTCTTCTGCATCCGCACGCCGAATGCCAAAAGGCGTGTAGGTGACATTATTAACCGTGTTCTCCTGGAGCAAAGCCTTATTCGGCGCATAATCCGTATTAAAATGTTGGTGGTAACAGTGGAACTGCACCAACTGACATTTGCGCGAATACGCAAAGATTCCTTTTCGCGCCAACCTGAACTCCAGATCGATATCTTCGCCGTAACCCGGATATTGAAAGCGCTCGTCAAAACCGTTCACATCCATCAGGTCTGCTTTGTACATTGAGAAATTGCAACCTAAGATATACCGTTTGCGTTCGTGAAGGAAGAGTCGTCTCATCCACTTGGGCAAACGGATCATTTGTTCCATCTGCGTTTTATGCGGACCAAAGAGTGTCTCTGCGAGTAGTTGAAAGAAGAGTCGCCAGCCGAAACTATGAGGAGTGAGAGGTTCCGATAAGAGTCGTTCGGTCGTTTTAGGGGTCAACAAAACCCGTCTGCCGGTAACCACTTCGCCCTGTTTGCGAGAAGCATAATGTTCCTCCAGAAAGTGGCGCTCCAATAGGCAGTCTCCGTCAATAAACACGAGGTACTCACTTTTCGCAGCCATCACGGCTTTGTTGAGGATAGCATTCTTTCGCCATCCCTTATCCTCGTGCCAAACGTGCCGGATGGGGAAGGGGTACGAGTGCGCAGCGTGCTCGATGAAAGCAGCAGCCTGCGGACCACTTCCGTCGTCTGCGATAACGACTTCAACGTCCTGCATTGTCTGAAGTGCTATACTCTCCAGCACTTTCTGCAGGAGCTCCGTCTTGTTGTAAAATGATATGATCAAACTTATTTTCGGCATATATATTGGTTTATTCCTTCGCAGCAGACGATGGCATTCTTCGCCTGCTGCTCACGGCAGTAACTCATGTTAACTGCTTGCGCTTCTTTGTCCCAGTTCTCCTTGTGATACAAGTGATACTGAACGGCTAAGTTTCTGAGCGAAATAATCTTCGCACCATGAGCGATCATACGCCATTCGATATCGTAGTCTTCGCCGGTAGCCGGCAGTTGGTAGTGTTCGTCAAAGCCGTTAATTGCGATCAAGTCCGCGCGGGACATGGACATATTACTTCCCACCAGATGCTTCACTCTTCTCCGCAGCCACTGAGCCGCTGTGCAATAAAAAGCTTCCTCTACGTACCGGCATCCCCTGCGGGCAAAGAGGTAAGGAAACAGGCATAAGTCCTCGCCTCGCATACATCGCTCGCTCAGTTCCGGATTCAGTTTGACGCGTTTTCCGGCTAATAGCACGCCTCTTTGTTGGTAGCGTACATGCCATTCAATGAACCGCGGATGTAACACGCAGTCGCCGTCAATGAAGATCAGCCAGTCATTCTTGGCTGCAGCGACAGCTCTGTTTAATGCCCGTTCTTTGCGCCAGCCTTCATCCGCTTGTGTCAGGTGCTGCATCGGCCAACGCCAAGCGTATGAAGCTACGAACGCTGCCATTCCTGCGTCTTCACCGTCTTCCGAGATGATCACCTCGAAGTCTTGTTCGGTCTGCTGCTCCAAACTATGCAAAACAGCATCCAACGCTGCGGTGTTCTTATAAACCGATATGATCAAACTGGCTTTCATAGATTTGTTATTCCTTGTCGGATATGTTTATACCATCGATGGGAGAGGATGTACTCTGTGTCTTTCTCTGCGTCTTCGCCCATCGTTTCTGCGTATGCAGTTGCTATGATGCGCAGCGCCTCGCGGTCGATATTCAACCGCTCAAAATTGCGTAATCGCTGTGTCAGGCTCAGCGACTGGCAGAAACGGATGCGGTTCAAATCGATCACTTCCACGCGGCTTCCGTTCTCATTAAAAAGGATGTTCCCTCCCGAATAATCGCGATGTAAGATTCCGCGTTGGTGTAGTGTGGCAGTGAATCGACCGATAGCTTGCAGGATCGTTGTCCTGTTCGGATACTCCGGTGCACCGATGAGCTCGTTGAAGGTGTGATGACATCCCGATTCCTGACAGGCATACCAACTCTCTTGGAGCACTCCGCAAACCCGTTCTTCACGATAAGCAATGGGTTGCGGCGTCAGGTCCGTCATACGCCGGGCGTATTCATAACTCCGTCGGGCCTTGCTCTTACCGAACAGGCTGTACCAAAGACCGCGTAACAGCCCCGGCTTGGCAAACGCTTTTACTACTACTCCGTCTATCTGACGCAGAGTGTTCCGCCGGGCAAAGATCACTTCTCCTGCTCTCCATTTACTGAAATCACCTACTTGCTTCACAGAACGGAAACGGTTCAGGAACTTACTCCATGAGCGATGGTAATGAAGTGGTCCGCCTAAATAGCGCTCCAGGTATTCCGGATGGCGTCGGTTAATCGCATCTACGATAACTCGTTTCTGCTGCTTGGCGTTCGTACGCCGCGAATGAGGTAACACACGATAGTAGAGACCTGTCTCCTCCAACCGGACATAACGACCGCCCAGTTCCATCAGACTCAACCAGAAATCCCAGTCTTCGCGGTAAATCTCTTCTTCGCAGAAACCGCCTACACGTTTCCAGTCCGACTTGCGGAAAAGCGATGTGATAGGAATCATGTTCTTCCGTGCCAACAACTCCGGACGATATTCCGGAAGCCTCCATTCTCCTTCTTTGGTTCCGAAATAACAGGCGCGACATCCGACGATACGTACGTCCTCCTGCATCGCTTCTACCGCCTTCTCAATATAGTTCGGACTGATCTTGTCATCGGCATCCACCGGTAAAATCAACTCGCCTTTCGCCTCACGGATAGCATGATTACGAGCGGAAGAGACACCTGCGTTCGCTTGATGAATCACGCGCACTTCAGCGTGCAGGGCTGCAAACGCCTTGCTCTCCGCCAGACTCGTGTCGCTGCTGCCGTCGTCCATCACAATTACCTCCAACGGCCGATACGTGGAAGCCACAATACTCTCCAAGGCTTCACCGATATACGGCGCAGCATTGTAAAGCGGCACTATGACAGATACCAGCGGTTTCATATCTTATCCAAACCTTTCGTCAGTTTGCGCCAGTAATAACGCAGCGGATTCGTATATTTGAGTTGTTTCCACGGCCGGCTGGAGTGGGGGATATGAACCACCGGATTCGAGATCTGCAGGATGTTGTCAAAACCTAAATGCCGTGACATATGACTGATGGGGACGTCGTACCAACTCTTTTTCGGATCCAATTGTTGAAAATCATAGGCTTGCAGTAGCTTGTTCGTCAGTAGCGTGCAGCAGAACGAGAAACGTTTCTTGCATACACCGTCCGCTTTGATCTTCCGCGCATACTCGTACGGGAAATTAATCGCACCCTGCTCATCCGTCGTTACGGCAGCCACCATACCTGCTCTCGGCTTTTGACCCTCAACTATCAACTTCCCAATTGTCTCCGGTCGTACAATGACATCGCTTTCAATAATAATCAGGTCCTCTCCGTTTGCGATACATTTCTGCCGGGCATCCATCAGTACCCATCGGTAATTAGGCGAGGGATGATCCGTGTGCTCCGCAATATGTACCACCTCGATACCTAATTCTTTGCGAAGGACATCTAACTGCTTGGCATTCTCCGGTGTGGAAAAATCGTCATAGACGGTCAGCGTATAGCCGCTTTCCACAATTGCCCGAATAGCCCGTTCGGCCGTCTCTAACGAGTCCTTCACCGGCATGATAATATGTACCGTTTTCTCACTCATTTACCAATTACATATCAAGCCTTGCTTGCGAATAGTTATCATTGCACCGAAGCTGTTGCCGAATTGCGTACCGAAGTCACCGGCCAGACTCAGTCCGAACTCCAGGTTCCATGCTTGTGGCACGATTTTCTTCACTTCCAGCAGTACCGCCGTGTTATGATGACGTTTCGGAGCATAGTAATTGCCATAGTTCTCGGCGTGATTCACCATGACCCGATATCGAAAGCCGAAGATATCTCCGCGAACACCGACATGATGCGCCATCACGCGCGTGTTATCCAGGGTCAGGAGCGGTGATCCGATGATACGGCCGAAATAACTCCAACCCTGCGCATAGATGCTGTTGAAATAATACGTGTCTGCTCCGCCGTACACCACGCCATCCTTGTCGTGAAAAGGACCACTTTGGTCTGTTGTCTGCAGAAACTCATAGGTGAATCCTTGTATGAACGGCCATCTGGTCTGCGTTGCACTCACGCCCCATAAGCCGTCTTTGTTATTCATTCCGAAACCGATCAGCCGAACCGGTCCGTCTTCATTGATCGCTTGCCAGTAGGCACTCACTTTCCATCCGTCCCCTTTGACGTCCAAAGCCAACTGTTGAAAACAGAGATGGTTTCCCTGCGCATTAATCTGGTCATTTTGCATCGAGCCGCCTGAACGAACGAAGAAAGCTGCTTTATAGGCCGCCCAATCATTCCCTAAATCACCATACACGGTCGAATAACCTCCCCACTGCGCCATATGATGAAACTCATAACTGAGATTCACCGGTAACTTACCGCCCACTCGTACGCCGATATGTTTGTAGTGCAGCAGCGTCCCTTTTACCGTACCTGAGTTATCAGCCAACCAACCATGCGTCAAACCGCCTTTTACTTCCACATATCCAAACAGACCCGGAATAGGTGTCCAGCGTTCAAAACCGATACTGATCTGCGGAATGGGATGCGCATTATTGGAAAAATGCAGACTGCCGCTGCTTAACGCCTCATCCCCTGCTCCGAAATACTGCGGACGAATGCCGGCGGTGATATCTACTATGTATAAGCGCGCATGCGCGTACAGTTGACTGAAATAACCCGTGATGTCCTGTTGCCCCGAACCCTTTTGACCGCCTCCGAAGCGACCGTCTAACACTACGCCGAAGTCATAGTCATACCACCGATTCGAACGGGTAGCCGGTTTAATGATACCTACTTGAAACGTACCGCTGTGCGGCAGTTGAGAAATCTCCCCGCGGGAGTTATGCCATAGCAGACTCGGTGCTTGAGTACCGCCGGAACTAACTGCCCGTATACTCCCTACGTAGAACAAACTGTCCCGACACGTGTCCGGCTCAGCCATCGGTAAGGGCCACCAGTCCCATGCGCTTACTTGAACGGCGCAAAGAAGAAGGAGAACAATATGTGCGAATCTATTCTTCAATGCGATAGAGTTTATCGATGGCTGTTCCTGTTTCGTCTTCTCCCAAACCGAAATAGACGGTGCCGTCTATCGTGAATGCGATTTGGTTCTCAGCACGACCACAAGGCATCGTGCCGCACCATTCCCACCGGTCTTTCTCCGGCGAATAGCGCAGATAGGTATCGAATATCTCACCTCCGGTCATGTCGCCTCCGAACGCGCGCCCGCCGAAGATATATACATAGTCTTTGTCCGCCGCACATGCACTGAATTCCCTTCCTTTGCCGGGTAGGGCACTGCAAGCGCTCCATTGAATATCCGGTAGTGTTACACGATACCAATCCCGTAAGTTATGACTGTTAAATCCCAAACCGAAATAGGCGAAACCATTTATAGCTGCTCCGGCGCAACCGAACGCCCTGAGCGCATCATTATCACGCTCCGGCAGTCGTGACCAAGTGTCAGAAGAAGGATCATACTGCCATACTTCATTCTGCTGCACATACCCGCAACCGTAGAACACGTACAGACGATGGTTGATGCAATATGTTACAGGCGCCACCGTGTTATCCGAAGGGTAATTCGCCAAAGGCTTCCATGTATTCGTACTTGGGGTGTATTCCCACCAGTCTTTCAGATACGCCGAATCGACGTAGGCTTTTTGGGCGGCATAGCCTAATCCAACATAGATCTTATCCCCATCCGTAACCATCGCCGCATTCACGCGTGCCTCTAATGGCGTAGCACCCAAACCGGTCCATTGGTCCGTAGCCGAATCATAGACCCATAAGTCGTTAAGATACGTCCCCGTACTGTCTCGTCCACCGAACACATACGCTTTTTCGGCCATAGCACAGGAACGCGCGCTCGCACGACCTTTAGGCATGGACGCGCATGGATGCACACGCAACGTGATCTCGGGTGCACTCGTGCAAGACGCTAAAAGCACCGACAGAAGCAATATGTACCATTTATTCTGCCGCACGGGTTTTGCGTTTCAATTCGAAATCACGGCCCAAGTAGTTCTGCCGAACTATCGGGTTGGCGGCTAACTCTTCCGGCGTACCGTGGAAGAGGATCTTTCCTTCGAAGAGCAGGTATGCGCGGTCGGTGATCATCAGCGTCTCATCGACGTTATGGTCCGTAATAAGAATGCCGATATTCTTGTCCTTCAGTCGCCAAACGACATCTTGTATCTCCTGTACGGCAATAGGGTCAACACCTGCGAAAGGCTCGTCGAGCATCACGAACTTCGGTTCAATAGCCAAACAACGCGCAATCTCTGTTCTGCGTCGTTCGCCGCCACTGAGTCGGTCGCCTAAGTTCTTGCGCACGTGCGCCAAGTTGAACTCTTTGATGAGTTGCTCCAGTTTCTCGGCCTGATATTCCTTACTGAAGTCGGTTAATTCCAACACCGAGCGGATGTTATCCTCCACGGTCATCTTACGAAACACACTCGCCTCTTGCGGCAAATAGCCGATACCCATCTTCGCCCGTTTATACATCGGGAAAGAGGTGATGTCCCGGTCGTTGAAGAAGATACGTCCGTTGTTCGCTGCAATAAGACCGGTGGTCATATAGAACGTCGTGGTCTTTCCGGCACCGTTGGGGCCCAACAAACCGACGATCTCGCCTTGTTCCAACTCGATAGACACATCGTTCACTACGGTTCGTTTACCGTATTTCTTCACCAGGTGTTCTGTTCTCAGTTTATCCATAATGCTACCGGGCAGTGATCCGAATGCACTGCCTCTGTTAAGATTTTACCGTCTTTCAGTCGTTCTCGCAGACTCTCCGTTACCCAAAGATAGTCGATGCGCCAGCCTACGTTACGAGCCCGTGCTCCGGCGCGCCAACTCCACCAACTGTATCGCTCCGCACTCTGGTCGAACACACGGAAACTGTCCACTAATCCGCTGGCTTCCCAGCGATCCATCCATTCGCGTTCTTCGGGTAAGAAACCCGATACACCGATTTGACGCTCCGGATGGTTGATGTCAATTGGTTTATGACAAATGTTATAATCTCCGCATATAATCAGGTTCGGTCGCTCTTTGCGCAGGTCATTGACCCAAACCAAGAAATCCTCCAGAAACTCCATCTTGAAGTCCTGGCGGATGTCTCCGGTCGTACCGCTTGGGATATAAGCGTCCACTACGGTGATGTCACCGAAGTCCGCTCTTATCACACGTCCCTCGCGGTCATATTTGGGATTTCCCATACCTACTACTACGCGGTCGGGTTCGATACGCGTGAAGATGGCTACCCCCGAGTACCCTTTCTTTTCCGCCGAGTGGATATAACTGCGGTAGCCTAACTCCTGCATCGCCATCACGTCGATCTGTTCCGGTTGCGCTTTGCTCTCCTGGATACAAAAGACGTCGGGCTGCTCGACGGCTAACCAGTCGAGCAAACCCTTGTTGATGGCTGAACGAATGCCGTTCAGATTATAACTGATGATCTTCATAGATTAAAGACGATTGCCTAAGATATCGTATTTCTTGCCGTCGCGGAAGATGACTACACGACCGTTCTCAATTTGCTTAACGGCTGCCGCTGCGGCTTCTACGTTCTCTACGTCCAAGTTGATGGTTGCTCCGCCGCCATTGACATCAAAGGTGATGACACCCTTTTCCGTCAACGCGATGTTAGTCACCTGATAGTTGGTGTTCTTTGTGAACATTGTGGCACCTGCCGGATACAGGTCTGTCGATTTATCCGAATAAGAAGACGTGTTGGTCTTTGCTTCGATCAAATCCACACCCAGGCTATTGGCGTAGTTGTTCACGGTGTTGCCTGCCCATCTGTCACGGTTCCATTTAATTTTGGTAATCATCAAACCGGAGCCCTTGAGGTACTTGTCCCAGCCCTCCCGTTTACGGTTCTCAAACATATAGAATGTACTCGGACTCGGGGCAAGGATATCACTGATGGCATCACCGTTCTCCGTCATATATACTGCGCCTGCAGTCTCCACCATCGGCGGCAGAATGACAGAAGCGTTTTGATTTACCAAACGCGGTTGGAACCAACCCATGAACCAACGCTCGTAAGCCGAGTAGTTAGGAGGCGTGTTGCCGTTGTTGTTATACGGTCCGTAGTCCATGATATCCCAACTTCCCAACGTACGATGGGAGGCGTCTTCCGTGGTAGCATAGAAATCCGGTAAACCCATCACGTGACTGAACTCATGGCAGAACGTACCAATACCGTCGCGTTTCTTGGTTTGATATTCCTTTTCGTTCAGACAGCAGTAGTGATCTACCGTCTTGCCGTCCAATTCAAATGCCAAACTTGGATCATAACGACTCAACTCCCATTGATGCGGCCAAATCGTGTTCGCCGGAGCACCACTTGCTTCGCCATAACCGGCGTAAAGGATAACGACCCAGTCTACGTAGCCGTCATTGTTGAAGTCGTAGTTGCTGAAGTCGATGCCTTGATCATGGGCTAACTTACAAGCCTCAACAACCAACTCACCGGCATGTTTGTCCTCGCCGTTATAGTCGTTCTGACCATAGTAAGACATCTGTTTGCTTACCTTTACCGGACCTACCACGTCCAACTGCAGGTTGTATTGACCCCAACTCTGATCCATGAAATACTTATGAATTGAACCCGTAGCACCGTTGTAGGTGTAGTTCTCACCCATCGCCCATTCGGTCATCTCTGCATTCGTAGCTTCGAAGTCCAGGTCAGAGAAACTTACCAAAATAACGGCTCCACGCGGAGCAAGAAGACGGTCTGTTCCGGTTTCTGCCTTTGCACGACGTACTTTTGCGCGGTTACCTTCCGTTTTCGCGCGCATACGAAGGGCTTTCTTCTCTTCCGAGATAGGAAGCAAGGTCTCTTCGTCTAACCAATTACCTTCTGCATCAGTGATGTAGTGATAGCACTCGTCTCCTTGTACGAAGACTGTTTTCTCAGTACCATCAGCTGCCGTGCGAACAACACCGCCACGACGAGCCGGTACAGCCATGACTGCCATTGCCATCCCGGCAACGAACAGAGTAGTAAAAATCTTTTTCATGTTATTGTGTTACTGTTTTTTTGATTCCTTTTTTGTTCAGCCACTTCACCTCGCATTTACTGCGATCTTCTGCGTTATGCGCCTTGCGACAACTGCTTACCGCTTCTCCCTTACGGTTCAACTTCGCGTATTTCAACCATCCTCTCTTGGTCTCCACGATCTGCCATCCGTCTTCGGTCATCGTGAAATGCGAATTCTCATCTCCTCGCAAATACGTACGCAGCGTGTCTCCATTCGGCTGCACGCGTTCTATCAACCCGCGATACGCAGGTACTTTGGCGGGGCCGTTTGCATACGCACCCATCGCCATCAAAGCCATCACGGCCACTAATAAAAATGTCTTTTTCATATATAAAATCTAAAATCAAATATCAAAAATCTCCAATCCCGTCAGGGTATATTTCTTTCCCTCGCGGAGAATAATTATCTGCCCGTTCTCTATTCGCTTCTGCACCCCCGCTTCGTCTTCATTCGTCGCTTCGAACCCTAACGGCAACTCCCCGCCTCCGCCATTGAGCAGGAAACGTATCATGCCCTCTTGCTCGGTGATATCTGTCACTTGGAAACCACTCACCTTCGTGAAACTCGTCGCTCCTTCGGGATAGGCATCGCCCGGCTTGCCGAAGAAACCGTTCTTGCGGTTGGTGTCATCACGAGAAGGTGCCAGACCATCCGCTTCAATCAAATCCACACCCATCTTGGATGCGGTGTTGTTTACGGAGTTTAAACGCCAGTTGTTATAACTGAACTCCAACCGCGTGATGATCATTCCATGTCCGGGCAGGTAGGTGTCCCATCCCGTCTGTTGACGGTTCTCGAGAATGTAACAGGGTGGGTATGCCCGTAAAATATTATCCACCGGCTCTCCGCTCTCCGTGATATAACAACCCGCCTTGGTATCCGAAACAGGCAAGGTCACGTTGGCAGCAGAGCTCAGTAACTGCGGTTGCATCCAACCCATGAACCAGCGCTCGTACACCGAATAGTTAGGAGGCGTGTTCACATCGTTGTTATAGATGCCGTAGTCCATCAAGTCCCACATGCCTAAGGTCTTATGCAGACTGCCGTCAGCCGTGTACAGATCCGGCAAACCCATGATATGACTGAACTCATGGCAGAACGTACCAATACCGCTGCGCACCTTCGTCACACCGTCAATCTCATTCAAAATGCAGTAGTGATCCACGGTCTTACCATTCAACTGAAAGGCTTTCCCTTTGTTGCTCAAGTCCGACTGATGTGGCCAGATCGTGTTCGCTGCACCACCGTCGTTTTGACCCAAACCGGCAAATAACACCACTACCCAGTCCACTTTGCCGTCATTGTTGTAGTCGTACGGACTGAAGTCCGCTCCCTGTGCTGCGGCTAACTGACATGCTTCCACTACCAGTTCATCCGCATGTTGGTCCGCACCCGTTTTACTGCCGTCTTGGCCGTAATACGCCATCTCTTTGCTGACTGTCACAGGTCCATAGACGTCCAACTGCAGGTCGTATTGTCCCCAACTCTGGTCCCGGAAATACTGATGAATCGAACCCGTTGCACCATTGTAACTGTAGTTCTCGCCCATCGCCCAGTCGGTCATGTCCGCATTCGTGCTGGTGAAAGCCAAGTCCGGATAACTGACCAATATAATCGCCCCGCGAGGCGCTAACAACGTATCCAAACCCGTGGTGGCTTGTACGCGCCGAACCTCGCTCTCTGCTCTTAGCTCTTCCCTCTTGGCTCTTCGCTCTGCTGTCAACGGCAGTAAGGTCTTCTCGTCCAACCAAGTGCCGTCTTCATCCGTCAGGTAATGAAAAAACTCATCGCCATGCTGATAGACGGTTTTCTCTGTGCCATCCGCCAAGGTGCGTACTTGACCGATTCTCCTTGCCGGAGCAGCTATCGCACTAACTGCCACAGCACAACATATCCATATGCCTAAAATCTTTCTCATCTAACTTATTTTACTCTTGCATTGGCGTATACGACATTAATTTTTAATCTTTCTTCGCCGCAGTCCGAACTTTTTTAAACAACTCACTCGCGAAGACAAAGTCATTCAGCGCCTCGTTATCGCTCTCCATGATCTCATGCCGCGAACCTTGCCATTCTTTCTTGCCGCCCTTGAGGAACAGGATGTTATCGCCGATCTCCATGATGGAGTTCATGTCATGACTGTTGACGACGGTGCAGATATTATACTCCCGTGTGATGTCCTGAATCAGCGCATCGATCACCAGACTCGTCTTCGGGTCCAAACCCGAGTTCGGTTCGTCGCAGAAGAGGTATTTCGGACCTAATACAATCGCACGCGCAATAGCTACTCGTTTCTGCTGTCCACCGCTGATCTCACTCGGCATCAGGTTCCAAACATGTTCCGGCATCTCCACACGCCTTAGACAGAAGGCCGCCCGTTCGCGCTTCTCCGCTTCGCTCGCATGCGAGAACATCTCCATCGGAAACAGCACGTTCTCCATCACGCTCATGCTGTCGAACAACGCACTGCCTTGGAACAGCACACCTACCTCCCGATGCAACATCCGGATATCTTTGTTACGCATCACCGCCAAGTCACGCCCGTCATAGAGAATCTGTCCGCTGTCCGGGGTGTGTAAACCGATCAAGGTCTTCAGCAACACGGTTTTACCCGAACCCGATTGACCGATGATCATGTTCACTTTGCCATCCTCCATCGTCGTGCTCACGTGGTTCAGCACCACATTCCCGTCAAACGATTTAACTATATCTTTTACTTCAATCATAATTCTAACCTCTCAACTATCTTCCCCCTTTAGGGGGATTGAGGGGGCTTATAACAACAATTTACTTAGAATAAGATCCAGAAACAGAATCATTATATTGCTATTCACCACCGCGTTTGTACTCGCTTTACCGACATCCAGCGCACCACCTCGTACGTTATAACCGTAGTAACTCGCCATACTCGTGATCACAAACGCAAACACCAGACTCTTGATGATGCCGTACCATACGAAATACGGGTTGAACGCGTATTGAACGCCTACGAGATAATCGTGCACCGTGATGATATCCGTGAATGCTCCTACAGCCCAGCCGCCTACAAGACCTATCGCGGTTGAGATGATGACCAGCATCGGCATCATCACCATGAACGCAATGATCTTCGGCAGGATCAGATAGTTCGCGCTATTCACACCCATGATCTCCATGGCGTCGATCTGTTCCGTGATGCGCATCGTTCCGATCTCCGACGCGATGTTACTGCCTACTTTTCCGGCTAAAATCAAACATAAGATCGTACTCGAGAACTCCAGTAGCAGCGTCTCGCGGGTCAGCAATCCCGTGATATACACCGGCAGGAACGGGTTCTCCGTGTTTGTCTTCGCCTGGATGGTTAAGATAGCTCCGATAAAAACCGATATCAGAAGCACGATCGGCAGAGACTGCAAACCCTGCTTCTCCAGTTCCCTGCTGAACTGCCGCCAGAACATCCGCTGCCTATCCGGCAAACGAAGCACCTTCGCCATCAAAAGGAAATATTCTCCTGTGTGTTGAAATAAATGCATATATTACCCTTTACAAAAAGCGTGCAAAAATACTACTTTTATTTCATTTATGCAAACTTTTAACGATAAATCGTTACTTTTTACCCCATTTCCCCGACATTTGCACTATTCTTTGTTTGAAAATAAATAATCCATCTCTTTCGTCCTGTTCGCGAGTCGTCAGGCTCGCGCTTCGTTCTTTTCCCTTCTTTGCTGTTTAGGGCTGTAACTCGGGACATAGGCGGTTTAGTCCCTCGTGTCCTATCTCCGCGATAGGACGGTTCTTATCTCGCTTCGCTCGAACGATTACTTCGACCCTCGCGTCTCGCTCTTCATCAATTGGGGCCCCCGACGAATTCTTAATTCGTGGGGAGAAAGCGTAGCGCAAGGCGTAGTGCTCTACGAGGGCTGCGCCCGTTGTCGCACGAGCCTTAGCGCAAGCGCTCGCCCGCCCGCTTCGGTCTCAATGCGGGTGTAGCCCATGCGGAGTGTATGTTTATTACCAGCGGATGCCCACTTGGCGCCGCCCTTTTCGTCCATTACACCGGCATATTATGCCGGTTTAGTACGTCCCGCTGTCTCCTCCTCGCCGCTATTCCGGCGAGCTCGTTTTGTCCATTGAAATCGGATTCTATCCGATATTTTTCATAGAAAAATCACCCTTTTCTTGCATATGTCAAAAATTTGTTGTATCTTTGCACCCGCAAAGGTTTTATAACCCTCCGTCGCTTGCCGACGTAAAACAGCAAGGACATATTGGTTTTTCGCGTTTGCGATTTATTGGGTGCTCAAGAATGTAGGAAGTTCAAAGAGGTATACCAATAATAAGTCAGCAAGCGTCCATAGTATATATGGGCGTGACTTATCGGTATACGGGCATTTCCTACAGCCTTTGAGCAGATAAGGAACGTCCATTTTTTTTGTTGTGCATTATTTTAACTTTTAAATTATAATGATTATGAAAACAAAAATTTTTTCTCTTTTATTTGCGATTACGGTAATCGTAAATATGCTCTACGCCGAGAAAGTACAGGTAGGCGATTTGTACTATAACATTGATGCATCTACTTTGACGGCCGAAGTGACATTTAAGGACAGATTTGACGATGTTAACTATGGGAATATAAAGAGCGTTACAATCCCGCAATCTGTCACAAAAAGTGGTAAAACCTATTCTGTTACTGCTATTGGCGACAATGCTTTTGTACATTGCGTCCAATTAGCAACAGTGGTTATTCCTAGTAGCGTAAAATCGATAGGAGGTAATGCGTTTGGCTATTGTTCTTCTCTCAGTTCTATTACTATTCCAGAATCTGTAGAAAAGATAGGTGGATGCGCATTCTACGATTGCTCTTCTTTGACATCTATTGTCTTACCAGATAATCTCAAAGAACTTGAGGGAGGAGTTTTTATGAAATGTGTTCAGTTGGGGGCAGTTAATATCCCTAATAAAGTTACAACTATAGGTCCTGGTGCTTTCTGGGGGTGCTGGTTCCTAAGCAAAATTACCTTACCAGATGGGGTTAAAACAGTTGAATCTACTGCTTTCAAAAATTGTTTATCTCTGCAAGAAATCTCTATTGGCGCTAATGTGGCGTACTTTGGATCCGATGCCTTTCTGGATTGTTCCAACTTACAAAAAATTAATATTTCGAATCTGAGAAGATGGCTCACTACGGATTTTGCGAATGAGAAAGGAAATCCGCTCTACTATGCTAAACACTTGTATCTTGATAATTCCGAGGTGGTGGATTTAACAATTCCTGCCGACGTTCAGACTATTAATGAGCGAGTATTTATAAAGGGTGTTTTTAATACAGTAACCATTCCGCATACGGTAGATACTATCGGGAAAGACGCTTTTGCCGATGGGCAGATAAACTCCGTGAACACAGACGACCTGACGCATTGGTATAACATCTATTTCGCAAACGAGAAGAGTAATCCTATTTCTTGTTCGCGAAAGCTCTTATTAAATAATATCGAAGTTAAAGAGCTGAATATTCCAGTACAAGTCACCACTATTGGACAATATGCATTTTATGGTGATGAACTACTCGAAAAAGTCATTGTCCCGCAACACGTGGAAAATATCGAATCTGGATCTTTTGGTTCATGTAGTAAGTTAGACTCTGCTATTATTGAACATATAGATACAACCTGTGTCGTGGGGACAAGCGCTTTCCCGTTTAGAACAAAAGTGGTGCTCCAATGTGGGAATTTGAGTAAATTCAACGAATATAGCAATTGGAAGAGTTATAGTTTGTGTACGCTACATCCTTTTGAAATAACATGTACGAAGAATATAGAAGAAGCTGGTAAAATTGCAATTGTTCAAGATTGTGAAAACGTTACTCTCTCTGCAGAGGCAAATGAAAACTACATCTTTATCAAGTGGTCGGATGGTGTCACGGATGAGATAAGGGAAATAGTCTTAACAAACGACTTATCATTAGAAGCCGAGTTTGCATCTACTGAAGCCCTCGGTCAAATCACCAATGACGAGTTACCAACTACCACTAAGATCCTCTGTAACGGCCAAATCTTCATCCTCCGCGGGGATAAGACCTATACGGTAACCGGCCAAGAAGTGAGATAAACCTTCGTCCATTTGCCGAGATCTCATCCGGCACCCCTTTCGTTAAGTTCGCGAGTCGTCAGGCTCGCGTTCTTTTTCTTGATAAATTCCCCTCCAAAATTTGCATATATCAAAAATTTGTTGTATCTTTGCAGTCGCAAATTTTAAAGGTTATATGGCAAAGAGTTTTTATTTTTCGATACAGAGTTGGATGTTGGAGGAGATGGACCTGTCCCTTACCGACGTCGCGGTGTTCGCATATATCAACGGATTAACCAATTCCGAGGAACTGGGCAAACAAGGATGGCACGGATCAATACGATGTCTGGCCAAAGTGCTGCATGTTTGCTCTTCTACCATGAATGATATCATAAATCGTTTAGAACAGCGAGGATTCATCCGCATCGCTAACGGCTTTATTATCAGCAACTTACACCGAGATCTACCTCCTAAAGAAGAGCCAAAAACACCCGCTGTCCAGAATCCGGACACTATTGAACAGGTAGATGGTATCGAAATGCCATTTTAAGGCGTCTTTGTAAACGGATATCGGACAGCCGTGTACGGAAATCGTTCGTATCTGTGCGGAATCCGTGCATTATTGTGCGATAATCGGACAGAATTATTAAATAAACGCTAGTATGGCTGCTGCTGCAAGGCGGGGCAAGACAGGACTGAAACATTTTGAAAGAAAGAATTTATATATATTTTCCTCGAATCTTTGTATGCACCTTATGAACCCAACCGCCAACACCTTAACAATCATAGACAGAATAAGGCATGCATAGGAGTTCTATTGGGTGATTATAGCGTGATTAATGCGTGATTATTGTGTGATTCGAAGAGGAGGAGGAAGAAGCAAATTTGTTAAACAACTGAAAATCAAATATTTATGGCAAGAGAAAAACTTTCCGCGGGTATTGATGAAGTCAACGGAGCTACCTCTCCCGGACATATCCATCGCATCAAACGCTTTCGCGATCCACGGGGACGTATCATTGGCGTCGGAGTACAAGAAACATATGACGTCAAGCACCCTCGTAACTGGAAAAAGAAACCTGCCGTAGGGGAAGAGAAAGCGAACCAGCAGCTCTTCAAAAAAGCCTCTGAAATCATGGATAAAGCTTTGAGTGACCCTAAACTCTATGACTATTGGCAGCGGCGTTTCGAAGCGCAGTTATTTGCCACAAAAGGCTCTAAACCCGATCGTTTTGCCCTCGCCCTGCCGAATGGTACCAAGAAGCGCTACATACGTTTCGACGCCTTTGTACGTGCCATGATCATGCAGGAACTCAAAGCCAAACAACAAAAATAGCGTTTTTTTGCTAAAAATCTTGCAAATTTGAAAAATTTGTAGTACCTTTGCGCCCGATTTTATTTTGGCGTATTATGGCGAAAACAGAAATAGCTTCATTGGGTGAGTTCGGACTCATCAAAGAACTGACCAAAGACATCAAGCCTGTGCAGCCCAGTACCCTCAAAGGAGTAGGGGATGACTGCGCGGTAATGAACTTTGGTAATGACTCAAAAGTGCTGATGACAACGGATATGTTGTTGGAAGGCATTCATTTCAATTTGGAATACGTGCCGCTCAAGCACCTGGGCTACAAGGCTGCGGTGGTTAATTTCTCGGATATCTATGCGATGAACGGTACACCGACTCAGATCACGGTGAGCCTGGGTATCAGTAAGCGTTTCTCGGTAGAGGACATAGAGGCTTTGTACGCGGGCGTGCGCCTGGCGTGCGAGCGTTATGGTGTGGATATCGTTGGTGGCGACACCTGTGCGTCGATGACCGGCCTGACCATCAGTATCACCTGTCTGGGTGTGGCCAAAGAGAAAGATATCGTCTATCGCAACGGCGCAAAACTGAACGACCTGATCTGCGTGAGCGGTAACTTGGGTACGGCTTATATGGGTTTGCAGTTGCTGGAGCGCGAGCGCTTGGCGAATGCCGAACAACCGGATTTCGCGGGTAAGGAATACTTGCTGGAGCGGCAGTTGAAACCCGAAGCGCGACGCGATATCTTAGAGGCGCTGCGCAAAGCGGGTGTCAAACCGACAGCCATGATGGACGTGAGTGACGGACTCTCGTCCGAGTTGATGCATATCTGTTCGCAGAGCGGCGTGGGTTGCTGCATCTACGAAGACAAACTGCCGATAGACTTCGAGGCTGCGGCTTTGGCGGAGGAGATGAACCTGAATATCGTCACCTGTGCACTCAATGGCGGTGAGGACTATGAACTGCTCTTCACCTGCTCGCTGGACGACTATGAGAAACTGATCCCGATAGAGGACCTGTATATCATCGGCCATATCACGAAGGCCGAATACGGATGTAACCTCATCGGCAGAAACGGAGAAGAAATTGCATTAAAAGCACAAGGATGGAACGCTTTTAATGAATAATTAATAGAGAATAATGAATATCTTTTTTTCCATAGTTATACCGGTGTATAACCGGCCGGATGAGGTAGCGGAGTTGTTGGAGAGTCTGAGTAAACAGACGGACAAAGGCTTCGAGGTGCTGGTGATCGAAGATGGCTCGAGTGTGCCGTGCGAAGAAATCTGCAAACAATACGAGAAGCAACTCGACCTGCATTATTACTTCAAGCCCAATTCGGGGCGCAGCGAGACACGTAATTACGGTATTGCGCGTGCTACGGGTGATTGGTTTATTATCTATGACTCGGATGTCATCGTCCCGCCGCAGTATATCGCTACGGTGCGCGCAGAACTGGCCAAACAGCCGGAAGTGAATTGTTACGGAGGACCCGATGCGGCGGACTCCAGTTTCTCGGACGTACAGAAAGCGATTAACTACTCGATGACTTCGATCATGACGACCGGAGGTATCCGAGGCGCTACGAAGAATAAGAAAAAGTTCTCGCCGCGTTCGTTTAACATGGGTATCTCGCGTAAGTGCTTCGAGACCGTGGGCGGGTACAAGAACATGATCGGCGAAGACATCGATCTCAGTATCCGTATTCAGCAGGCGGGTTTCAAGACGACCCTCATCTCTGAGGCCTATGTCTATCATAAGCGCCGCGTGGATCTGAAGAAGTTCTTCCGCCAAGTCAATACCTTTGGTAAAGGTCGTGTCCTCTTAGGCGAACTTCATCCGGGTAGCACGAAACTGGTGCACCTGTTACCGGCCGCTTTTGTGTTGGGCAATAGCGCACTCGTGCTGGCAGCCATCGCGTTGTTGGTCATCAGCCTTGTGACGAAAGCCTTCAGTCCTTGGTGGGCATTGCTCTGTCTGGCGCCTATCGCGCTCTACGTGTTGGGTATCTTTACCGAATCGCTCATCAAGAATAAATCGCTGAAGATCGCTTTCCTCTCCATCGCTACGGCTTATATGCAGTTGTTCGGCTACGGAACGGGATTCCTCGGCGAGTGCCTGACGCACAAAGCCCGTAAAGCTAAACAGGAAGAGCTTTACAAATGATGAAATGATATAAATGATGAAAATGATAATATGAAAAAGATTTTAGTTACAGGAGGTGCAGGATTTCTCGGTTCGCACTTATGCGAGGCCTTGTTGAAACAAGGCAATGAGGTGATCTGCATGGACAATTATTTCACGGGCAGTAAGTCGAATATCGTTCATCTGCTCGACAACCCGTATTTCGAACTCTACCGTCATGACGTGACCATGCCGGCCCACGTGGAGGTGGATGAGATTTACAATCTCGCTTGTCCTGCTTCGCCGATTCACTACCAGTACGACCCGATCAAGACCATCCAGACCTCTATCATGGGTGCGATAAATATGTTAGGTGTAGCCAAACGCACGGGTGCGAAGATCCTGCAGGCTTCGACGAGTGAAGTGTACGGAGATCCGCATGTGCATCCGCAGCCCGAAGAGTATTGGGGTAATGTGAACCCGATTGGTATCCGTTCGTGCTATGACGAAGGCAAACGGTGCGCAGAGACTCTGTTCTTCGACTACCATCGTCAGAACAACGTGCGTATCAAAGTCATCCGTATCTTCAATACCTACGGCCCGAACATGCACCCGAATGACGGACGTGTGGTTTCGAACTTCATCGTGCAGGCCCTCAAAGGCAAAGATATCACGATCTACGGCGACGGTTCGCAAACCCGCTCGTTCTGTTACTGCGACGACCTTATTCGCGGCATGATCGCCATGATGGCTACGCCGGATGAGATCACGGGTCCGATTAACTTAGGTAACCCGCATGAGTTCACCATCAAGCAATTGGCGGAATTAGTGATCGAACTGACGGGTTCGAAGTCGCAGATCATCTATGAGCCGCTTCCTTCCGATGACCCTACACAGCGTCAGCCGATCATCGATAAGGCAAAAGAGATCCTGAATTGGGAGCCTACCGTACAATTACGCGAAGGACTCGTGAAGACGATCGAATATTTTGATAAGAAGTTGAAGAATGATTAAGCTTTTTTTGACGGACGTAGACGGCTGTCTGACAGACGGAGGTATGTATTACACCGCCGAAGGCGATGTGATGAAGCGTTTTTGCGTCTATGACGGCATGGGCATGGTCCTGCTCCGCAAAGCAGGTATAGCCTGTGGTATACTGACTTCCGAGAACAGTCCCATCGTGAAGGCACGGGCCGAGAAACTGAAGCTGGACTACCTGTATATGGGTGTAGGCAGTAAGGACCAGGCAGGCAGCCTGACGAAGTTAGAGGCCGCTAAACGAATCTGCGAGAAGATGGGTATCACCTTAGCGGAAGTATGCTATGTGGGCGATGATGTGAATGACATCGACCTCTTAGAAGCCGTCGGTATGCCCTGTTGCCCGCCGAATGCCCGTCCGGAAGTAAAAGCGATTCAAAACATCCGAGTTCTCCGGACAGCCGGAGGGCAAGGAGCCATTCGAGAAGTATGCGACATATTGCTTTCATATTAGCCGGAGGCATGGGAAGCCGTGTGGGCGGAGAGACTCCGAAGCAGTTTTTACCTCTACCGGACGGACGTTCGGTACTGGAGCATTCGGTAGATGCCTTCGAACAGAGTCATTATATCCATGAGATCGTCATTGTGACGCATCCTGATTGGATAGAAGAGACGGAACAGTTGGTGCAACGTAACTCATGGACCAAGGTGACGCATGTCATCAGTGGCGGAGCAGAACGATGGGAGAGTTCATGGAATGGCATTTCGCTGTACCTCAAGGATGATAAAAAAGATCCGGATACGTTCTATTGGTTCCACGATGCGGCGCGTCCCTTCGTTTCGCAGGATATCATCGCCCGTGTGGCAGAGGCGTTACGAAACCATCTTGCGGTAACCGTAGCTGTACCTGTTACGGATACATTATATAAAATCGAGAGTGGAAAGCAGAAAGTAAAAAGTATGCCTTCGCGTAGCGAATATATGCGTGCGCAGACCCCGCAGGCTTTTCATTACTTAGTGATTGGTCCGGCCTATATGCGGGCAATAGAGAAAGGTAAGATTCAAGCGACCGACGATGTCGGAATTCTGATGGCCTATAACCCGGAAGTGGATGTGTATGTGGTAGCGGGCGAAGAGGCGAATCGCAAAATCACCTATAAGGAGGATCTCGAAAAGTAATCATGATGGAAAAAGAAACAATTATAGCAAGAGCTACGGAGTGCTTGGAGCAAGAAGCTGCGGCTATCCGAGCTTTGGTGTCTCGGCTGGATGAGTCGTTTGTGCAAGCGGTACAAGCTATCCGTGACTGCCAAGGAAAGATCGTAGTGACAGGTGTCGGTAAGTCCGGTCATATCGGTTCAAAGATAGCCGCCACTTTGGCCTCTACCGGCACACCTGCGTTCTTCCTTAACCCGCTGGACGCCTATCATGGCGACCTGGGTATGTTGGGGGAAAACGACCTTGTGTTGGCGATCTCTTATTCGGGAGCGACGGAAGAACTGTTGCGGTTCTTACCGCTCATTCAGGCGAAGAAGATTCGTATCATCGGTATCTCCGGAAACCCGGACAGCCTGTTGGCGCGCTATTCTGATATTCACTTGAATATTGCTGTAGAACGTGAGGCAGATCCTCTCAATCTCATTCCTACGGCTTCTACGACCGCTACGCTGGCTTTAGGCGATGCCTTGGCTTGCGCGCTGATGGAAGCGAATCGTTTCCAACCGACTGATTTTGCTCGTCTTCATCCAGGAGGCGACTTGGGGCGTAAGTTGCTTGCGAAAGTGGAGGATGTGATGTTCACGGAAAACCTGCCGTTCCTTCGTCCGGATATGCAGATGAGTGAGGCGATTGAGATAGTGACCAAAGGTACGTTAGGAATAGGAATAGTAGTGGATAACCCATCTCCGGCTCTCCCCTCAAGGGAGAGGGAAAAGAGTTTGGTGGGTATCATAACTGATGGGGATATACGCCGTGCTATGCAGCGTTTAGGAGCAGAGTTCTTCGGGACGCGTGTGAGCGAGATCATGTCTTGTAGTCCGAAAACGATCGGCAAGGAGGCGAAGATCGTAGAGGCGGGTGAGAAGATGAACCATCACTCGATCCACACGTTGATTGTCGTTGACGAAGGCGGAACCGTAGTAGGCGTTGTCGATTCGTTCTCATGTTTGCCGGGCACGAGGTTCTATCACTAAAGTCTGGAAACACCCTCGGTGATGGCTAAAAATAACTAAGAATATTCAAGTACAACTAACGCTGAATTTTTGAACACAGCGTTCGAAAAAAAGATATGTCAGTATTGACAGTTTTGTCAGTTTGTAGGGCGCGAAGGCTGATAAAATCAGGAAACTGACAAAACTGACAAAGCAAATTTTATAAGCCGGCATAGGATGCCGGGGCAAAGGAAGAAGAAAAAAAAACGGGATGACATCCCGCACAATAGACATAGAGCCGGCATAGGATGCCGGGGCAAAGGAAAAAGAAAAAATATAAGGAAAGATATGCAAGCAATTATTTTAGCGGCGGGCATGGGAAAGCGCCTCGGGGAATTGACGCAAGGAAACACGAAGTGTATGATTCGTGTTGGCGGCGAGACGTTGATAGAGCGCGTGTTACGACAATTGGATGCGCTTCATTTGAGTCGTATAATTATCGTAATCGGTTATAAAGGCGCAGAGTTGAAGGAATATTTGGCAAATGTATGCGTTCAGACACCTATCGTGTTTGTTGAAAATCCTATTTACGACAAGACGAATAATATTTATTCCCTTTATTTGGCGAAAGATTATATGCGTGAGCAAGATACTTTGCTGTTAGAGTCGGATATCATCTTGGAAGATGCTGTGTTGAGCAAGTTAGTCAAACATCCTTATCCTGATTTGGCTTTGGTTGATAAATATGAGAGTTGGATGGATGGGACTGTCGTGACGATAGATGAAGAAAATCGCATTCAGCGTTTTATTCCCAATAGCCAGTTCCGCTACGAAGAGATACCGGATTATTACAAGACGGTGAATATCTATAAGTTCTCGCAGACCTTCTCGGAGCATATGTATGTGCCGTTTTTGGAAGCTTATAGTTCCGCTTTGGGCAATAACGAATATTACGAGCAGGTGTTGCGTGTGATTACGATGCTGGATAACTCAACACTCCGTGCGCTACCTTTGGAAGGCGAGCAATGGTATGAGATAGATGATATTCAGGATTTGGACATTGCCGAATCTATCTTTACGGATAAGCAGTATGATTTGCTTTGTTCGCGATATGGCGGTTATTGGCGGTATCCGCATCTGTTGGATTTCTGCTATTTGGTAAATCCGTATTTCCCGAACCAACGTTTGAGAGATGAGTTAGCCGCCAGTTTTGAGCGTTTGTTGACAGAATATCCGTCGGGTCAGAAAGTGAATAATCTGTTAGCCGCCAAAGATTTTGGAGTGAAACAGGAGTATATATTGGTGGGCAACGGAGCTGCAGAATTGATCAAGGCGCTAACGACACAGATGTTAGGCAAAGTAGGAATCGTTCGTCCGACCTTTGAAGAATACCCGAATCGGTTAATGCCAGAACAGGTAGTGGCGTACGAACCGCAGCGACCGGATTTTCGTTATACGGTGGATGATTTGATGGACTATTTTGATGATAAGCAGATATGGTCATTAGTGCTGATTAATCCGGATAATCCGACCGGCAATTATATTCCTTATGATGATTGTTTGCGTTTGGTGCAATGGTGTCAAGAGCGCGAGATTGTGTTGGTGATAGACGAGAGTTTTATTGATTTCTCAAGCGAGCATCCGACTTTCCTGAATAATGCAATATTGGCTCAAAACGACCATTTGGTAGTTGTGAAGAGTATCTCCAAATCGTACGGTGTCCCAGGTCTGCGTTTGGGCGTATTGGCGACTTCCAACCAAAGTCTGATGATGAATTTGCGTCGCGAGATGAGTATATGGAACATCAATTCGTTCGGAGAGTTTTTCTTGCAGATTATAGGCAAGTACGAGAAGGTATATGCTCAGGCTATGGATGCCTTCCGTGAGGAGCGTAGCCATTTTGTGAAGGCATTGGAAAATATACCGTATTTGCGTGTATTGCCGAGCGAGGCAAACTATGTTTTATGCGAAGTAAAGGAGCGTTTTACACCTCGCGAATTGGCAGTCCGTTTACTGCGAGAGTACGGCATTTTGATCAAAGATTGCTCACAGAAATGCAAGGGCAATTATATCCGTTTGGCTGTGCGTGATACGGATGATAATAATCAGTTGTTGATAGCTCTAAGAGAATTATGAAAACGATTTGTATCTGTGGTGGCGGAGCATTAGGTTTGGTAGTCGCGAGTGTGTTGTCTCATACGCGCGAAGTGGCAGTACGGGTGCTAACTGCTCATCCGCAGCAATGGAGCAAATCAATTGAAACTATCGATAGCGCAGGAAAAATCTATCAAGGGGAATTAGAGAGAGTGTCTGATAGAGCAGAAGATGTTATTCCTCAGAGCGATATAGTTTTGCTTTGTCTGCCGGGATTTTTGATAGAGAAGAGTTTGAGGCAGATAGCGCCATTTGTTACGAATCAGGCGATAGGCAGTATAGTGAGCAGTACCGGGTTTTTCTTTCAGGCTCATCGGATATTCGCCAGTTCGGTTTCGTTGTTTGGCTTTCAACGCGTACCTTATATAGCACGCGTCCGCGAATACGGTCATAGTGCTGATTTGTTAGGCTACAAACAGCAATTATATATGGCGACGGAGAATTTGCCTAAGGATTTTGAGGCAATGTGGGCGGAGTGGTTACAAACACCTATTGCTCATTTGTCAAATTATTTGGAGGCATCGCTAAGTAATAGTAATCCGTTACTTCATCCGGCTCGTTTGTATGGAATGTGGCATGATTGGAAAGGAGAAACGTATAAAGACCAGACGCTTTTTTATGCCCAATGGGACGAATTGAGTTCGGAGGTTTATATTGCAATGGATGAAGAGTTTCAGAAGTTATGCTGTAAGGTGGGTGTGAAAATACCGAGTGTATGTGATTATTATGAAAGTACTGATGCGGTCTCTTTGACGCGTAAGTTACGCTCTATCGCGGCTTTTCAAACGATTAAAGCGCCAATGAAACAGACAGAGAAAGGCTTTGTGCCTGATTTTGAGAGCCGTTATTTCACGGAAGATTTTCCATATGGATTACAGATCGTAAAAGATTTGGCGCAAACACATCAAATAGCGACACCTGTAATAGATAGAGTGTTGTTGTGGGGAAATAAATTGATCAAAAGATGTTAGATAAGATACAAGAAAAAGTAAAACAATTTGTTGGTATAAACTTTGTGGACAGTTTATACAAGGCAGTAACGTTCCGTGATTTTTTTATAGCCGCCTTTCCATCTTGTTTGCTGCGGAAAGTCCGCAAAGTAAGACAGATGCAGGAGAAAAAAATCAAGGCATTACGGCAACAAGACAAATGTCGCGTATTGTTCTTTTTGCAGACACCATCTGTGTGGAAATATGATAGTCTCTATCGGAAATTGGAAGGATCGGAATGGTTTGAACCGCTCATCGTGGTGTCTCCCTATAATGTGCATCTTAATTATGATATGCAAGAGTGTTTCCGTGTGATGCATCAAACTGAAGACTTTGCCAGAGAGAGAGGGTATCAATACATAAGCGCATACAATTGGGAAACACGTCAATGGAGAGATATCAAGAAGATGTATCAACCTGATATTGTGTTTTTTACCAAGCCGTATAAAGATACATTGCCAGCGTATCATATCTATCACTACATGGATGTGTTGACATTATATGTGCCGTACGGGATTAATTGTATGCATCTGTATCACAATAACTATGAACTTCCATTTCAGTCATTGCTTTGGAAATTTTTAGTAGAGACGGATTTCCAAAAGCATTATGCGGAACAATACGAACATAGTAAAGGGGACAATGTAGAAGTGGTTGGTACATTAGTGATGGAGAAACTGATGCAGGAAGAGTACGTGGCAAAAGATGTCTGGAAAAATCAGGGAAAGAAAAAGAAACGGATTATCTGGGCTCCGCATCACACGGTGGATTATCTGTTTAATTTCTCTAATTTTCTCAATTATTGCGAGGATATGTTGCGGCTTGCAGAGAAATATCAGGATGAGATACAGATTGCTTTCAAACCGCATCCTGTGCTCAAGTTCAAACTGATCAATCTATGGGGACAGGAGAAAACGGAGGCGTATTATCACCGGTGGGAAGAAATGGAAAACGGACAGATAGAGCAAGGCGATTATATAGATTTGTTCAAGACTTCGGACGCGATGATACATGATTGTGCTTCGTTCACGGTGGAGTATTTGTATGCGCAGAAACCGGTGCTTTTCCAGATTCGGGACGAGAAAGTGAAAGATGAGTTTAATACATTCGGGCAGATGTGTTTGGATCAACACTATCTGGCTTATTCGATTGAGGAGACAGAGAAGTTCATCCGTGAGGTGGTGATTGCAGGCAATGACCCAAAGAAAGCAGAACGAGAGCAATTCTACAAGCAATACCTCTATCCGAAAGATGGTATAATGCCTTCGGATAAGATATTTGAGATTTTAAAAACAGCAATCGGAAAATAAGAAAATCTATGAATAAAATTGATTGGAAAAGTATTTGGAAACAGGCGTGGCCTCACTTAGTGGCAATAGCAGCTTTTGTGCTGCTTTGTGTGGTGTATTTCGCACCTGAGTTTTTTGAAAACAAACAACTTCCTCAAGGTGATGTGACGAGTTCTCTCGGAATGGGACAGGATTCCCGTGCATATTACGAGCAGAGCGGAGAATATGCGCACTGGTCCAATGCGATGTTTGGCGGCATGCCGCATAACTATGCCTTCACGGAGCCTTCCAAGAGTGTATTCTCTAAAATAGCAGATGTCTTCTACGTAGGCTTACCTAAGCACACGGCCGGTCCGCTGTTTTTATACCTGCTGGGCTTTTATATCTTTATGCTGTGCGTGGGATGTAGTCCGTGGCTGAGTATCGTAGGAGCTATCGCTTTTGCTTTCGCTTCCTATAATATCGTGATTATTGATGCCGGACATATTAACAAATGTCTGGTCATTGCGACGATGCCGGCGGTGTTGGGAGGTGTGATGCTATGCTATCGCAAGAAATATGTAGCAGGTATCATTGTGACCCTCATCGCTTTAGGACTGGATGTATGCTGGTCGCATCAGCAGATTTCGTATTACCTGTTAATCATGATCATCGGCTTGGTAATCGCATATATGATAGCTGCGATATACTCCAAGACGATTAAAGATTTTTGTATTGCTTCGGCTATCTTGTTGGGAGTTGCTCTTATGGCGATTGTTCCGGCGGCGGATAAGTTGATACCTACGATGGATTATTCGAAAGAAACCATGCGAGGCGGTGCGGTGTTGCATGGTGCGGCAGATAGTGAGGCCGGAAAGTCGGGATTGAATAGGGATTATGCCTTTATGTGGAGTTATGGCGTTGAAGAGACGATGACGCTCTTGATCCCTAATTTCTACGGTGGAAGCAGTAACTATCCGTTAGGCGATAAGAGTGAGACTTACAAGACCATTAAGAAATATGCAGGTAGTTCGCAAGCAAAGCAGTTCGTGAAGTCTGTACCGACGTATTGGGGTGATCAGCCGTTTACATCGGGACCGGTCTATGCGGGGGCAATCATCTGTTTCCTGTTTATTCTGGGTCTGTTGGTGGTGCCTCAGAAAGAGAGATGGTGGTTATTGGTAGCGGCTGTGATCGGTGTTGTACTCTCTTGGGGACGTAACTTCCCGAGCCTTAACAATTGGCTTTTTGATCACCTGCCGCTTTACAACAAGTTCCGTACACCGAGTATGGCGCTCGTGATGACCACAACGGCTATGGCGATCATGGGAATGTTAGCGCTCAAAGAAGTGATAGACCGCAAGGTGAGCCTCAAGCAGATTGGTATCGCCGGCGGTATCACGGCGGGCTTGTGTTTGATATATGCTATCTTCCCGTCGTTGGCCGGCTCGTTCAGAGGCAGTGTAGATGCACAAATGCCGGACTGGTTAGTGAACGCTATTATTGCGGATCGTCAACACATGTTGACTGCGGACGCATGGCGTTCGATAGCGTTTATTGTGCTGGCATTTGTCGCAATAGTTGCTTATGTCAAGACTGAAAAGTTCAAAAGTAGCATCTTGATCGCTATTATCGGTGTACTGACGCTGATAGATCTTTGGGCGGTAGATAAACATTTCCTGAATGATGATCATTTTATTCCGAAGAAGCAACAAGTATGGACGCCTTCGGAAGCTGACAAACAAATCATGGCCGATACCGATCCGGATTATCGTGTGCTGAATCTGGCATCAAATACGTTTAATGAGTCGAAGACCTCGTACTACCATAAGTCGATAGGTGGCTATAGTCCGGCTAAGTTGCGTCGCTATCAAGATATCATCGACTATTATTTCTCCGGTCGCTTAAACATGAATGTGCTGAACATGCTCAATACGCGCTATGTCATCACGCAGCAAGGGGTACAAGTCAATCCGACTGCATTTGGTAATGCTTGGTTTGTGAAGAATGTATCATGGGTAAATACACCGAATGAGGAGATAGAGGCTATCGGTACTGCCGATTTGCATGCTGAGGCATTCATGGATACTTGCTGGCGAAGCATGGTAAAAGGAGAAGTCGCCATGACAAAGCCTGCTTCTATTGAGTTGACGAACTATGCGAATCCGGGTAATCTGTTCTATGAGAGCGAGAGTGCTGAGAATGGATTGGCGGTATTCTCAGAGGTTTATTACAAGACTTGGCGCGCATTTATTGATGGCGAAGAAGTACCCATCTTGCGTGCGAACTATATATTACGCGCGATAGAGATACCGGCCGGCAAACATCAAATTGAGTTCCGCTGCAAGGATGAGTTGTTGCAAAAAACGCAAATAGTGTCTATTGTCGCTTCTGCCCTTATTGTGTTGGTGATAGCATTGTTACTAGTTTTCAGAAAGAAGATAGAATAGTCTATGAACCTACTTACCATAAATAGCTTTAACTGTTCGGCGCAGGCGTCCGGCGGAGTAAACCAAACGACCGTTGCGTTGACGACCTATTTCACACAGCAGTGTGGAATAAACTGCTATTTGGGGTTCTTTGAGGATATACCGAAGAAGTTTGAGCCCTTACCGCTATTCAAAGGACGTATCATGCTGAATCGGCATTTTGATAAAGAGGCATTTGCAAAGTTCCTGACGACGAACCATATCGATGTCGTGCAGGTGAATTTCCTCAAGAAGCAGAACCTTGTCGTGATGCCGCAACTTTATGAGACAGCCCATCAATGCGGAGCAAAGGTGATTTATGCCTTCCATATGTGTCCTGGTTTCCAGTTGCATACGTATGGATCGTATGAGCGCACCAAATACGGATGGTTACATCATGACAATGCCTTAGCGGAAACGAAGAAATGGTTCTTAACTGTCACGCAGAAATTATGGATGCCTATTGGCAGGCGAATATTGCAGAGCAAGTATCGGATACCTTATGAGCATTGCGACAAGGCGGTGGTGCTCTCGAAATATTATTTTGAGCCGTATCTGTATTATGCGGGGGTTAAGTCAAACGATAAGATGACGGCTATATGCAATGCCCTTCGTTTTGATCAATTTGCAACGGATAAGGATATTGCGACTAAGGAAAAGACCGTTATTGTGGTGGCGCGTTTTGATGAAGACACCAAACGTCTCTCTTTAGTGCTGCGCGCATGGAGAGAGATAGAGCAAGACACATGCCTGAAAGAATGGAAGTTGCAACTCGTTGGAGATGGTCGCGATATGCCGTTCTATCGCTATCTGGTGGATACTTGGCATCTGCAGCGCGTGGAGTTCACCGGTCAGCAAAATCCATTGGAGTATTACCGCAAGGCTTCATTGTTCCTGATGACCAGTACAGCAGAAGGATGGCCAATGGTATTGATGGAAGCAGTGCAGATGGGTGTGCCGGTAGTGGCAATGGATTCGTTCGGTTCGTTGCATGATATAGTCACGGATGGTTTAAATGGGCGCATCGTTCCTAATAATGATATCGCTGCTTTTCGCAAAGCAATGGAGGAGTTGATGTATGATGAGTTGTCACGAAACCAAATGTCAAGGAATGCTGTAGAAAGCTCCAAACGTTTTACAATAGATAGAATAGCAGATGCTTGGCTGCAGTTATTTCGCAAACTAAAATATTAAGTAGCATGGAAATTCCTATAATATTAGTACATACGGGAGATATTTTTTATTTAGAACCGGTGTTGCGCCAAGCGCGTACATTTAATCCCGATAGCCATATCTATTTGATAAGCGATGCTTCTACTATTCACTATGATTATGTTGAGCATGTGGATATATCAGAATACTCGGCATTGGCTGATAAATTTAAAGAAGTATATGTCCATATGTCAATTAATCCATATCACTATGAGTTATTTTGTTTTCAACGCTGGTTCGTTATACTGGATTTCGTTGAGAAAAATAATATAGAGCATTTCTTATGCATGGATTCGGATGTTATGCTATATTGCAATGTGGATGAAATCTTTGGGAAATGGACGGATTACGATATGACGATGTGCTTATTCGAAGGCCCCCAATATTCTCTTTTTAGTAAGAATTCTTTGAAAAAGTTTTGTGATTACATATATACTCACTACTCAGAAGAATCAAGATTTGAAGAAGTAAAAAAATGGAATCTTACTCATGGAGGAGTATCTGATATGCGATTCTTTACTTATTATAGTCAATGTCCTAATGTCAGTGTTTTTAATACTGGTCAAGTGTTAGATGGCTCTTGCTTTGACTTCAACATGAAGATACCACAAGGGTTTGAAATGCAAGGGCGAATTAAAAAAATATATTGGCAAGATGGACTACCTTATGGAAAGAAAGCGGATACTGGCGAGTTCATTCGTTTTAATGCATTGCATTTTCAGGGAGGAGTCAAGCATAAATTAAATCGATATATCTATAGAGATCTTCCTTTCTCTAAGCGTATTTGGAAAAACATATGTTGGTTTTTTAATCCCTTGCGAATAAAGAGCCGATGGGGAGAACTAAGAAAAATCCTTTCCAACCGAAGAATGTTTTTTTATTTTATACGGTCTAGGGTATTTTGGCGCACATTTAAATTCTAATTATTGTTTGGAATAATCAAGATTACTATGATCTCAATCATCACTATCACATATAATGCGGAGCGCTGGTTGGAGCGGACGATGAAGAGTGTGCTGGCACAGACATGCACGGAATACGAGTATATCATTGTGGATGGCGGGTCGAAAGACGGAACGGTAGATATCGTCAAACGTTTGGAACCGCTGTTTGAGGGACGATTGTCATGGAAGTCCGAGCCGGACAAAGGACTCTATGACGCGATGAATAAAGGTATTGCTCGGGCGACAGGTGATTTCCTTTGGTTTATGAATGCCGGCGATGAGATATATGCTCCGGATACCTTGGCGCATGTAGTGGCTGCGGCTACGGATGAGACCGATATTGTATATGGCAAAGCGTGCATCGTGAATGCGGAGGGCGTAAAAGTGAGTGAGCATCATAAAGTAACGCCGTCCGATTTACAGCGCAAACATTTCCTGAATGGGTTGGTGGTGAGTCATCAGGCTATTTTGGTGCGCCGTTCGATAGCCGGTCAGTATAATACTTCTTATCGCATCTCGGCAGATTATGATTGGTGTATACGAGCCGTGACTGCTTCGCGGAAAAATGCGTATCTGGATGAGTATATTTGTAAGTTCTTGACCGAAGGTGTTAGTCAGAAACAAAGAAAACGCTCTTGGGCGGAGCGTTTTCATATCATGCGTGCGCACTTCGGTTTGTTACGAACCCTCTGGGCGCATTTTGTGATCGTGCTGAAGTATCCGTTCTCGATTAAGTACTAAGCCTTAATCATTTTACGAATCTCGCATAGTTCGTCTTTGACGCGCAGGAGGATCTCTACTGCTGCTTGCCGTTCATCCGAGCGCTTGGTATTGCTTTTCAGTTCTTTTTGAATCGCTTCAATACGGGTGATCTTCAGTTCATCGCGGATATACTTAATGCGCTTGATGAGTTCCTGATCTTCGCGCGTATAATAACGATTACCATGCCCGTCTTTGCGGGGATTTAACTCCCTGAACTGCTTCTCCCAATAGCGCAGGGTAGAAACCGGAACTCCGGTCTCTTGCTCCGTTTCACGCAGCGAGTAATATATTTTTTCTGTAGGCAACATTCAGTATTCAGTATTCTTAGCCCACAAGGGGCACGATTATTTCAGTATTCAGCGTTCAGTTACTTGCAGATCTTGAGTTTCTTTCCTTCGCGGATGTTATCGGATTTGAGTCCGTTCCAAGCTTTGAGTTGTTTGACCGTACAGTGGAATTTCTTTGCGATGCCTCCTAAGGTATCGCCTTTCTTAATGGTGTAGTATGTCACGCCGTTCACGCGGTAAGCACCGGAGATTGAGGTCACTTTCGCTAAGTCTATCTCTGCGCGGCGGTTGTTGATGAGGCTGTCTGCTTTGTAAGCAAGGATGGCTTGCTCGTTCTCGATGAAGGGTCCGATCTTATCGGCAGGCAGGCAGAGCGCGTAGTTGGCTCCGCCGGGAAGTATATCCTTCGAGTACTGCGGATTGAGACGACGCAATTCGGCCATGTCAATATGCAGGTTCTCACTAATCTGCATCAAGTGCATGCGGCGGTTCGTTCGGATTGTATCGGTGAGCAATGTCTTCTCTGCCGGAGCTTTGCATATGCCGTGCTCCTGACCATACGTCATCGCGTAGTTGGCGGCAATGAAGATAGGCACGTAGTTCCGCGTCTCGCGGGGCAGGAAGGGGTAGATGGACCAGAAGTCCCGTTTACCTCCGGCACGACGGATGGCTTTATTCACATTGCCGCTACCGCAGTTGTAGGCTGCTATGACGAGGTTCCAATCGTGGTATACGGCATACATACTGCTTAAGAAACGGCAGGCTGCTTCGGTGGATTTGATAGGATCCATTCGTTCGTCCACTAAAGAGTTCACTTCCAAACCGAAGAGTTTAGCAGTAGCCGGCATGAACTGCCAAAGACCGGCCGCACCTACATGCGAGCGTGCCATAGGGTTAAGAGCCGACTCGATGATAGGCAGGTTCTTCAGTTCATAGGGCAGGTCATAGCGCGCTAATGTCTCTTCGAAGATAGGGAAGTAATACTCGCTCATACGCATGAGTTTGGCTACCTGTTTGGGGCTGCGTCGCACATACCATAATATAAACACGCGCACGCGCTCGTTATACGGCATCTCAATCACGCACGGCAGAGCCTGCAGACGGGCTTTATAAACTGCGTCAGGTAGGGTAGTGGTATCATGCGTAGCGGTGCAGTCCGTGGTATCCAGCCATCTCAGGCTCCACTCCAATGATCGCATCTCAATATCCGTCAGGTCGCTGTCGTTCCACTGGGTGTAGAACGGCGGAATGACAGGCACGATGGTATCAATAATAGCCTCCAAACTATCTAAAGTCTCCGGTACCATGAGGGTGTCTGCTACCAGCGTATCTACTACGAGGGTATCGACTGCAATGCTATCGTTGATGCAGTGGGTGTTGAGGCTGTCTGCCACTTCTGCGCGAAGGCTCAAAGCGGCCACTAATCCAATGAATATGGTTAAAATCTTTTTCAAAATTGTATAGCTACTTTTAGTTCAGCAGTCTTTTGCTGCTGCAAATCATAATAAATCTGTGGTTCCAAGTTTAAGCTTAGGTTTGGCGAGATATCGAAGTCAAACAACTGCGCATCGACGTACGCATCAATGAGCGACAGGGCATACACGACGACGATGGCTAATATCGAATAGTCGCGATAGCGTCGGTAGACGCTTTGCCGATTCTTGAGCGTATTCATCCAGGTCGACGCTCCTCCTACTTGCGATAACGTGTATCCGTCCGGCAGTACAGCGATATAGGTCTTACCGGGATCTTCGCTGACCATACCGGCTTGGATATCGTTGTATAAATCCAGATAGGCTCCCTTATAACCGCTGTAGCGCCCTTGCATCACGCTGATGGCATATCCGCAGCCCATAAATCCGCCGTAAACGATAGGCAGTTTCCAATAGGAACCGTTGTATATCTGTCCGGCACCAGGGGCAATAGCTCCTAACCAGACAGCCTTACCGGCGTCGGGTTTGCGAATAACGATGCTGTCTTGCTGCGCTTGTGCTATCAGCGGAAGAAGCATCAGTACTATGATCAGCCAGCGTTTCAACTTATGCGTTCGATGATACGACGTAATTCGTCTTCGTCTTCAAAGGAGATGACTACTTTGTTGTTTTGAATCTTTATCTTCAGTCCGCTATTGAGACTTAATTCCTTGCCCAGAGCGACGTATTGGTTCACTTCTCGTTTCGTCTGCGGGTTCTTACCGAGGCGATCTTCTTGCGCTAATGCTTCCACTTTGCGTACGGACAGGCCATCGCGCAAGATACGCTGATAAAGGGCTAACTGACGCTCGGGACTCGGTGTGCCCAAAATTGCACGGGCGTGCCCCATCTCAATCAGACGATCTTTGATACCTACTTGTATCTCTGCCGGTAACTTCAGCAGACGCAGGTAGTTGGCTACCGTAGCGCGTTTTTTTCCTACGCGCTCTGCCATTCGCTCTTGTGTCAGATTATAATCGTCCATCAGGCGTTGGTACGCCAAGGCGATTTCTATGGCATCCAAGTCTTCACGCTGGATATTCTCGATCAGCGCCCATTCCATCACTTGCTCATCTTTAGCCGTGCGGATATACGCAGGGATGCGCTCCAAACCGGCTAACTTACTGGCGCGGAAACGACGTTCTCCGGCGATGATCATGTATGTTCCGTCTCCATTGTCGCGCAGGGTGATAGGCGAGATAACGCCGTGTTCGCGAATCGAATCGGCTAACTCTTGCATTGCTTCTTCATCAAACGAACGACGGGGCTGATCGGGATTCGCAAAGATCTTTGCTAACTCGATCTCGGAAATGGAACTGCTTCCATTCGTATCTACATGCGAGGTGTCAATTAATGCATCCAGACCTCGTCCTAATCCAGTTTTCTTCATATCTATCGTTTCGTATTTCTAATGATCACTTCTCTTGCTAAAGCGGTGTAGTTCTGTGCGCCTTTCGAATGCGGGTCATACTCCAATACGGATACACCGTGCGAGGGAGCTTCGCTCAGACGCACATTGCGGGCGATGACGGTATTGAACACCAAGTCTCCGAAATGACGTTTCACTTCCTCATAAACCTGATTGCTGAGGCGCAGACGATTATCGTACATGGTCAACAGGAAACCTTCGATCTTCAGGTCGGGGTTCAATTTCGACTTGATGATCTTGATGGTGTTGAGCAGTTTGGCGATGCCCTCGAGGGCAAAGAACTCGCACTGCACCGGGATGATGACGCTGTCGCTGGCAGTCAAAGCATTGATCGTGATGAGGCCTAAAGACGGGCTGCAGTCAATGAGGATGTAGTCGTACTCATCGCGCACTTGAACCAGGATATTTTTGAGCAACTGCTCACGATGTTCCATGTTGAGCATCTCAATTTCTGCGCCTACCAAGTCAATATGACTCGGGATGAGGCTTAGGTTCTCCATACCGGTATGTATGATTGCCGAATGCGGATCAATGCCATTCACCAGACATTCATAGATGGTACTGGTCAACTCGCGAATCTCAATTCCTAAGCCCGACGAGGTGTTTGCCTGCGGGTCGGCGTCAATGAGCAACACCCTCTTGCCTAACTTGGCTAAGGCGGCCGCTAAGTTGATAGAGGTCGTCGTCTTACCTACGCCTCCTTTTTGGTTTGCTAATGAAATAATTTTACTCATATCTGTTTTATTATCGTTTCTGCTTCTATTTGCCGGCAGGCATAGTTGCCGTATCGGCAGTGATTGGTACCATGGCAGGTGCACGGGCGGCATCGTAAGTCATGGCGCTGGATTATGTCTTCCCGGTGCTGTTTCCATCCCATAAAGCCAATGATTGGGTGGGTGGCACACCAGACACTGATGGCTCGAAGTCCTACCAGGCTCGATAAGTGCTGGTTTGCGCTGTCCATACATATCATCACATCCAAGTGGCGCATCAGTTCCAGTTCCTGCTCTAACTGCAGACGACCGGCAACACTCTCTGTTCGCGGGAAGACGCTCGCCCACTGGCGAAGCATCTCCGTCTCTATCACTCCTGCGCCGAAGAGAAAGATGCGCGTGTGTTCGTCTTTCGAGAGGTGCTCAATGATGTCTTTTGTCACGCGGTAGGGCAACATGTTCGACCGCGATTTGGCAAAAGGCGCCAGACCAATCCATCGTTCGTCTTTTTCTTTTTTGCCGACGAGTTGTTGCACTTTCTTGGCGGCAGTCTTGTTGACAGGCAGGGCTGTGAACTCTTCGTCGGTTTGTAGGCCTGCGCGACGGAAGGTATCTTCGTAGCGCTCGAACTCCGATGGTAGGGGGTGCTTAGTGCCTATTCCCCAGACTGTTATCAGGTGCTTTCGGATTCGCCCGTAATGTACTCGCGTCACACGTTTTCCGCTTAGTTTCATCAATGTCCCAAATACGCGAGTGCGGAGCACGGACTGCAGGTCTATTACCGCATCCACTTTATTTCGCCATTCGCGCCAAAAATCCCATACCCCCTTCCAATCCAAATGATTGTCCACTTCTGCAAATTCGACATTCTCAAACGAATCGAACATCGCGCGGAGGTTCTTCTTGCTCGCGATGACAAACCGGTCGTTCGGATAGCGACGACTCAGCGAAGCAATAACAGGAACCGTCATTGCCACATTACCGATCGTAGCCAAACGAATAATTAAGTAGGTCATCTTAGCGGTATTTTGGTTTTCGTTTAAATTTCCACATATAGGCCAGATTGATACTCAGATCCATCGGGCTGGCCATATTAAAATAGTCTGTTACAGAGGTACCGTACACACCTCCGAAGGAGTAGTCAAAGCGAATCTCCAATTGGTATATGCCGGCCTTTTTGGTTTGGAAGTAGAGTCCTGTTCCGGCAGCAATACCCCAGTCAAAGCGATGGTCGATGAGTTCGTATTCCGGTGAGGCATTACCGTTTACCAAGACGCCGTTGTTTCCTTCATCCTTTACGCAAAAACCAATCTGCGGACCGAGGTTCAAGAACCATCGGCAAAGTTCGCTACCGAAGTTCAGGTGCATGAAAATCGGCAGTTCTATATAATGCAAACTGCGATTATATCGGCCCTCATCACTCTTCTCTGCCCATCCGCGATGGAGATAGTTCAATTCCATCTGGAAACCGCAGTATTTATGGCCGGCATAGCGGAAGACAAATCCTCCATTCCCGCCCAGCACGCAGGCATCGGTGATCGGAGACATATTGGCTACCGACGGACGGTACATCACTGTACCAGCCGTCACACCGCCGTGCACACCGAAACAGAATTCTTTCTCTTTTAACCGCGGTTGCGCCAAAGAAGGAAGAAACTGGAAACAGAAAAGAGCCAGGACGATAAGTCCCAATCCTCTTCCGAATATGTCTCTTGTTGCCTTCACCGATTGTTAATTTACATTCTTTACTACCACTTCCGTGCAGCCATTTTGCCATCCTCCTTCACCAATCTGTTTCCAGCAGATAGAGGACTGAAGGCCGTGAAACTCTTTTTCACCATGCAACCAAGCTACCAGCGCTTGCATCAGATCATAACCCAGTAAGTCGTAGCGAGGCATTTCGCAAACATGGTCGTTCACATAGAACTCCTCCCACAGCGCATCGTACGCTTCGCGTCCTTCCTCATTGGTGAAGACGGTGGTATAGAGTTGCGGCAGGTTGATGGACTCTTTCTGCCAGGAGTATTGACTGATGATGCGTACGCGATAGCCCTCATCGCGAAGTCTTTGTAGATGAGGTAATAATTGACGAACGTGCTGATATCGATCACTATGCAGGATAAAGATGTTCTCCCGCGTGGAGTCGAGCGCGTAAGCGCAAGAGTCACTGAGCAGGTCACGTAAGGGGAGGTTGGTGTATTGCAGTTCATGTGCCCGCAGTTGCTTGCGCATCACACGGGTGGACGTGGCTAATTCTGCTTCACGTACCTCGATAGCGACGCAGTGGATATCATCCGAACGTTCTGCAATCCAACTGCAGAGACTATCTGCTTCCTGTTTATCCGTGGAGTTAAACTGCAGCACTTGGGGACGATTCTCCAATCGGATATCATCGCTGAACGGCAGCAAAAGCGGTACATTGTGTGTATCGCACCAATCGGCCATCAGTTCAATCTGAATCGGGTAGACGAGACCTAGCACACCGCGTACGGCATTTAACTCGGTGCTGTCGCATAATGCGCGCACGCGCAGCTCGCTGCGCTCCGTATCATATACGCGCAGGCGGTAGAGCGTGCTATCGTTCTGCAAATCCCTAAGTGCTAATAAAGCACCTTGATAAAACTCTAACATTCTCTCCGCATTTCCGCTGCGCTTGGTCTGTTGACTCTCAAAAGGTAACAACAAGGCCAGTTCTACGATTTCGCGGGTATCTACAATTGAATCTACTACAGCAATCGTGTCCTCCTCTATTACTGTGACCGTATCTTCCGGCACGGTTACAACAACCGGGTCAACCTCCATCATTGTATCTCGTGCCAAACGTTTCTCCCAACGTTCCAGACGTGGGTCAATGGGTTCTTTTATCGGACGCTCGGCCTGCTGCTTTACGACCGGTCGCTTGGTAGGAATGAGCAATTCCTCATCATATCGAACACCGCGTTCTTTCAGCTGCGGGTTCAGACGAATAATCTCCGCTTGCGATACATCGAAGTTCACGCCGATACGGTACAAGCCAATACTGCGCTCCACGCGGTATTTGTACACCTCCTCGCCATTCACTGTATCCAAAGGATAGTCCAACAGCTCTTGCGCAGTTGCGGGAACGAGGAATAGGAAACAAAGAGCAAGGATAAAGAAGCCTCTAAACCCTAATCGCTCTACACTAAACTTTTTTACTTGCATATTTTCGTTTTCTAATAATCCATATTACTCCTCCTATGAGGACCAAGATAGCTATCGGACTTATTGTGCTGATAGTTTGTACACGTGCGCGTTCGTCGTGTGCGCGCTTATCATTCAGCAGTCGCAAGGCGACGGTCTTCTCGCGCAGCTGAATGAGTCCCTCGCTGTCTGTTAACCATAACAATACATTCGCTATAAAATCGCGGTTGCTGAACTGAATCTGATTATATCGGTCGTAGCCCATAGGTAGCACTTGGTTTCGTTCTACCTCATTCATGATGATGCTTCCGCTTCCTATCACGACTTGCCGCGTCGCGACACTTTGTTTACGAATGGGTTCGTCGCTTACAATACTATCGGGCATCATACGATGGGCGAAAGCGCTGTTGAAAGTTCCTTCCAAGGATACGGCTACCGGAACGTACTGATAGCGGAAAGCCTCCAAGTCCGGTTGTAAATCATTCAGATTCACTTCGCCCGGCGTAGCCGTAACTCGTGTGGCTGTGCTCGTCGCCAATAGTACCCGTTTGTCAATACCATCTTCTCCTCCCACTGCGTCTATCGGGCTGACGAATGTACTCATCACTTGTCCCGTGTTGCGGGTGATAGGGCTGCTGTTGCTTGTGAGCAGCAAAGGTGCGTATGTCCAAGGCAGCGGTTGCAGGTTCGGTGTCTCGGGATCATCCGATACATTGACCGGAATGGTCAGACACTGCAGGTCTTGCACCAAAGCCGGATTGACGCGGATACCATATCTGAAGAGCATGTCGGTGATTCCTAAGTCCAGCGGGATGATGGGGGTGAAACCGTCGCTTTGCAGCACATCGTTGCTGAATCGTACACCGTTGACTACCCAAAGAACCGTGCCTCCTCGCATGATATACTGGTCGATGATAAAGCGCTCAATATCGCTGAAGGCCGTCTGCGGATTCGCAATGATGATTGCCTTATATCCATCCAGAAGATGCACGTCGACGCCTTGTTCGGGTATGACGATGGCTCCTCGATCGACATAGAAATACTGACTGAGCGTCTGCTCCAGGTCCCAGACGTATCGTTCGTCCGGTTCGCCATGGCCTTCTATGATCGCGATGCGTGGCAGTTCCGTCTGTTGCAAGCGATGCAGCGCTTCTGCGAACGCGTATTCCAACTGCTCGATACTATTGTTCAGATTCTCTTCACCACTCAAACCGCGTGTGTTCTTGAGCAGCGTCACTACCGCTCCTCGGCCTTTGTATGAGATCAGTGCGTAGGGGTAAATAGTGGTCTGAGCTGTCTTGCCGTTTTGCTCCCGCTCGTGAATCACAATAGGTCGCAGACCGAGCGAATCTTTCGAGACCGCAAGGTCCTTGGAGGTCCGTAAGTCGCTATAGACGCTCATCTCCTCCAGCAGTTCTTCCGTCGCTTTTTTTAGACGCGTGAACCCGGCATTGAGGTCGCCGTCGAGCAGGAGCGTCACCTCGATAGGTGCATCGGTCTGCTTGAGTAAGGTCTTCGTTGCTTCACTCAGACTATAATGGCGGTCATCCGTCAGGTCCCATCGAACCCGCCGGATGTGGCTTAGGGCCAGAAGTGCTCCACACAGCCCCAGAACTAATATGGCTTTCCAATAGCCTTTCACCGATTATTTTTTAATACGCTGCCAAACAGCATCTTTGATCTCTACCGGATATTTCTCGCGCAACCGCTTGATCCATGCTGCCTCGAGGAAATCTTGATAGTCGGTCGTTACTTTACCCTTCTCGTCATTCCAAGCCTCCGGTGCTTTCAGTTTCTTACCAACGCATTCTACGATCGGCAATGCCTCATTGGGCGTAAACTCTGCATTCTTCGCTTTGAAACCGTATTTATCTACAGCGCTGTTCTTGCCCAGTTCCCACAAACCGTGTTGCACTTTGACGTAGGTCACGCTGTCGCAGTTGATACGTTGTGCGATATAGCTTTGAATGGAGTCGGGGTTGGCACTCTTGATAATCGCTTTCACAGCTTTCAGACTGCTTTTATCTTTTGCCTGAATCAGATACCCTTTATAGTGCGGTTTTTCCCAGGTGTATTTCTTCTTGTTGGCTTTGAAGAAGTTCTCAAGACCGGCCGTATCTTTCGCGGCCTTATCCCATACTTCGCGCAGCGATACTTCGAACAGAAGGATACCATCGTGATATTCCTGAACGAGGTTTCTCAGTTCAGGATACTTCGACTCCAGGTGCGCGTCTGCGTAGGCTTTTACGGCCGCATCATTCATCGTCTCCGGGAGTTTATACTCGGCGCGCGTCTTGCGAATGAAACTCTTTTCAACCTCTTGCGAGCGCTCATCGCGCATCACTTGGCGCTGGATCTGCGAACGCATAGAGTCCAAAGGTTGAATACCGCGCTCGTCCTCTTTATAGATGATATGCCATCCGTATTGCGAACGAATCGGTTTGCTGATTTCTCCGGCTTTGATGCTGAAGGCAGCTTCTTCGAAGGGCTTCACCATCATGCCGAGACCGAACCAGCCTAAGTCTCCTCCGCGCACACTGCTACCACGATCTTCCGACTCCGTCTTTGCTACTTCTGCGAAATTCTCCGGGGTAACGATGCTTGCTATTTGCTCAATCTCGGCCAATTTGGCAGCATCGAGGCTGTCGAGGTTGCTGTCTCCACGCGGTACCATCTTCATGATATGACGTGCTTTGACTTCTTTATGGTCTTGCTCCTCTTCCACTTTCACGATATGCCAGCCGTATTGGGTGCGGAAAGGCTTGCTGATTGCACCTACTTCGGTGTTGTATACCGCCTCTTCCAAAGAGTATACATAGCGGAACGGAGTGATCCAGCCCAATTCACCGCCGGTCTCTTGTACGTTCGGATCCGTGCTCAATTCGCGAGCTACCTTATCAAAGGGCTCAACCGGCAAACGTTTCTCGATGGTTTTCCATTTTCCTTTTACTTTTTTCTTCTCCACCTTCAGTTGACCAATCGTTACACGCTCGTAGGCTTCGTTTATCTTCGCCAACGCATCAGCCTGCGCAGCACTATCGGCATTAGCCGGACATTGGATGGCAATATGTGCTGCACGGCGATCCTTAGCAATACGTGCCCAACTCAGCGCGATGATACTATCCATCGCAGCGTCGTCCTGCATGTATTTGGGAGTAGCTTGTGCGCGGTAGCCTTTCAACTCTTTCTTGAATGCTTCGGTCGTGTCGATACCTTGCGCTTCAGCTTCTGCCACTTTCAGTTTGAAGTTAATGAACATCTCCAGATACTCATCCATCGTCTTCGGGTCCAAAGCGCCGGCCTGGTTGTTCTTCTCGTAGATATACAAGAACTCCCCGGCACTTACTGCCTTGCCGTTAATTGTCATCAGGGTCTCATCCGAACCCTGAGCCGCTGCTGTTAAAAAGCTCATCGCGGCTACCAAAAAAAGAATACTTTTTTTCATTTTCTATCTTGTTTTTTGTCGTTTGCCCACAAATAGCGTGCAAAAGTACTACTTTTTTTTGAATTATGCAAATAAAAAACGATTTTTTTTTGTTGAGTGGTACCCCTCGGAGGGGGTGCGCATAGGTAATGCCTCCGACTTAAGTCCTACTTAAGTCTTACTTTCCTCTTATAAAAGTACGATTAGTTGGAAATTAAAAAACCGCACCAGTGGTGCGGCTTTGAAGGGTTATTTTTTGAGATATTGTGCGAATGTTTTTTCGAAGAGTTGAACGGCTTGGTTGAGTGAACCGAAGAGTTCTCCTCCTGAGGCATTGGCGTGTCCACCGCCATGGAAGACTTCCGAGGCCCAGACGTTAACGGGTCTGTCTCCTTGTGATCGGAAAGAGATACGGATTCGGGGTTTGGGAGTACCGGGTTTCGGTCGCTCCTCGCGCATGAAGACGGAGTAGTAGACGTCGCTGATTTGCAGGGGCATGTTCACCAATCCTTCGGTGTCGCCGACTTGGTAATGATACTGGTCCAATTCGTCTGCCGAGAGGGTGATGAGCGAGAGGTGATACTCAGGATAGATGCGCATTTTACGATATAAAGCATAGCCCGTAAGTCTCACTCTATCAGTCGAATACTGATTAAAGACAGCGTTGTATATAAAGTCTTTGTCAATTCCTGCGCGGACGAGTTCGGCGATGATTTCGTATAGTTCGCAGCTGTTGGAATTGAAGGCAAAATTGCCTGTGTCGGTCATCAAACCGGTATATATCGCAGTAGCGATTTCTTTGGATATCGGCGATTGGTTTTCGAGGATTTGGGTGATGAATCGATAGACGATTTCGCAGGATGATGTAGCCTCGGGGAAAGAGAATACGATGTTCGCGAAATCAGTAGGGTGAAGGTGGTGGTCAATGAGGATTTTTGGTGCATTGTTCGCCATGAGTCGTTCGCCTATCGGTCCGATTCTCTTGGGATCGTTGTAGTCGGTGCAGAGGAAGAGGTCCGCTTGGTTGATTAGGGTTTCGCAGGTCTTCGCATCTTTCTCGTAGATATGGATTTTTTCCGCGTCCGGCATCCAGTTAAAGAACGCGGGGAAAGCGTTGGGAACTACCACTTGGACGGATTGTGAATTGTCCGTTGTGGGTTGATTTTTCAGCCAATGGTATAGCGCGAGCGCGGATCCCATCGCGTCGCCATCGGGCGCCATGTGAGTGGTAATAACTATATGTTTCGCCTGCGCGATATATTCATGCGCTTGAGCGAGTTGTTCGAAGGGCAGTTCGATCTTCATAGTTCATCAAATTAGGGTGCAAATTTACTACATTTTCTTCAATTGCGCAAGAAAAAGTAAAAAATTTTGCATTTTTTTATAAAAAAATTTGTCTATGTAAAAAAAAAGCAGTACCTTTGCACGCTTTTTCGTGTAAATATGCGGAAAAATGCTTGGATTTTGAAAAATAAATAAAAATATATACTACAATGTCAAAGATTTGTCAAATTACAGGCAAGAAAGCCATGGGCGGCTGCAATGTCTCTCACTCGAAGCGCCACACAAAGCGCACCTTCGATGTGAATTTGTTCCGCCGCAAGTTCTACTGGGTAGAACAAGATGTATGGATCGAGCTGAACGTGAGTGCAGCCGGTCTGAGAACGATTAACAAGATTGGTCTGGACAACGCCTTAAAGCAGGCGGCAGAGAAGGGCTATCTGTATTAAACGAAAGGAGTTAACTTATGGCAAAGAAAACAAAAGAAGCACGCGTACAGGTAATTCTGGAGTGCACAGAGCAAAAGGCCAGCGGTGTTCCGGGTATGAGTCGTTACATCACTACCAAAAACCGCAAGAATACTCCGGATCGTTTGGAGTTGAAGAAGTACAATCCTTATTTGAAGAAGTACACGATTCATAAGGAGATCAAGTAATTAACCCTATTTTTAGAAAGGCTTAGAACTATGGCAAAGAAAGCGGTCGCAACACTGCAAACCGGTAACTCCGGACGCGCGCACTCTAAGTGCATCAAGATGGTTAAGTCGCCTAAAACGGGTGCTTACATCTTCCAAGAAGAAATTGTACTGAACGAAAAAGTGAACGAGTTCTTCAAGTAAAAAACCTAACAATTAGCGCACTACTTATTTTGTGGTGCGCTAATTTTATTTCGCACTATAACACCTTATACCAAACACCATGCTCGGCATCATCATCAATCCGAAGTCGGGAAAAAACTATTTCCGTGCGCAGCGTATCTATCTATGGAAACTGCTGCGTAAACGTCATCAACCTTTTGCTTATCGCGTGACGAAGTATGCAGGCCATGCTATTGAGTTAGCGCGTGAACTGGTAGAGAGGGGATACGGCGAGATATTGATTCTCGGCGGCGATGGTACGTTATCGGAGGCGATCAATGGTATTATGCGTTCGACGCTGACACCAGAGGCTCGTGCGAAGATTCAAGTGGGCTTGATGCCACGTGGTACAGGTAATGATTGGGGACGATACTGGAACTTGACCAAGAATCACGAAGAGAGTTTAAGACGTTTCTTTGAAGGCGAAGGTCATCCTATTGATATCGGGTGTGTCACCTATTGGCGAAATAACATCGAGCATCATCGCTATTTCATTAACTCGGTGGGTTTTGGAGTGGATCCCTTATGTTGCCGCAAAGCGGAGACGCTGAAGTATTATCTGGGTTCGCATCATGTGAACTATGTAATTGGTTTGATCGGAGCTATCGCGCAGCATAAGAGTCAACATATGGTGCTGACGGTAGATGGCAAAGTGGCGGTAGATGATTTGCTGTTTACGATGAATATCGGAAATGGTCCCTTCTCGGGCGGAGGCATTCGTCAGAATCCGGAGGCCGATCCGACGGATGGAGTGTTTCATTCGATGTTTGTTCGCAAACCGAGTTTCAAACAGATATGCAAGGCGCTGCCGAATTTGTTTAACGGTAAGTTAACAGAGTTGCCTTTTATCTATCCGATTTGCGGTAAAGAGATCGAGATCAGTTATCGCAAGCATATCCTCTTTGAGGCTGACGGTATCTTGGAGAATATCATTGGTCCCTGTAAGGTGACTTGTATCCACCATGCTCTTCAATTCCGATGCTAATGATTCAGCAGCAGGGTAGTAATAGAGTGTATACGCGGGAGACGGATGAGACGGGAAAGACTATCATCCGCGTAGTAGGAACCAACCGCGATGAGAATCGGGCATTTATTTATATGTCGCGTCATTTCTCGCAGTTGGGTCTTCCTGTTCCGAAAGTGCTATGGGTGAGTGAGGATGAGATGAGTTATACCCAGGAGGATCTGGGCGATACCTTACTCTTCAGTTGTTTGGATAACTATACCTTATTAAAACGCGCTATACGCGCACTCGCGCATATGCAGATAGAAGGCGCACGCGATTTTGATTGGTCGATGTGTTTCCCTATTCCGGCTATGGATGAGCGCTCTATTCGCTGGGATTTGAATTATTTCAAGTACTGCTTTTTGAAAGGCACGAAGATCGAGTTTTCTGAACCGAAGTTAGAGGATGACTTCGATCGAATGGTATCGGTTCTCTTGGCGCAGCCGTCTGACAGTTTCCTCTATCGCGATTTTCAAAGTCGAAACGTGATGGTTAAGGACGGGCAGCCGTATTTTATTGATTTTCAGGGTGGCAGAAGAGGTCCGACCCAATACGATGTGGCATCGTTCTTATGGCAAGCGAAGGCGAATTTTGCTCCTGCATTGCGCGAAGAACTTATAGGGGAATATCTGGATGAGTTGGAACAGCTTCTGCCAGAAGGTTTTAGTCGTTCGGATTGGAAAGCGGCTTTACCGCATTTTGTGCTGTTTCGAACGCTGCAGGTTTTAGGAGCCTATGGTTATAGGGGCTATTTTGAACGAAAACCGCATTTTCTGGAGTCCATCCCGATGGCTTTGAAGAATCTGAGTGAATTATTCGCTGCACATGGTGAATTACAAACACAATATCCGTATATCTATGCTATCAGTAACGATTTACTCTTTCTCCTTTAAACGTGGTATTCCTGCGGATAGCTCCGGCAATGGCGGCGGGTATGTCTTTGACTGTCGTTCCACCCATAATCCCGGCAAATACGAGGAATATAAGACCTTGACGGGTTTGGATCAACCGGTGATTGACTTTTTGGAGCAAGACGGAGAGATTCTGACATTCTTAACCCATGTAGATGCTTTGGTGGACCATCATGTGGAGCGCTTTATCGAACGCGGTTTTGAGCATCTTCAGGTGGCTTTCGGTTGCACGGGTGGACAGCATCGCTCGGTTTATTGTGCTGAACATGTGGCGAAGCATCTTAAGGAGAAATACGAAGTCAATATTCACCTGATTCATCGAGAAAGAGGAATAGATAAGGAGTTATGAAAGCGATGATTTTTGCAGCGGGTTTGGGTACGCGTTTAAAACCGCTTACCGATACGATACCGAAGGCACTGGTGCCTCTGGCGGGTAAGCCGCTGTTGCAATGGCAGGTGGATAAGTTACGTGATGCCGGAATTACGGATATCATCGTCAATGTGCACCATTTTCCTGATATGATCATCGACGTTATTCGTGCCAATAAGGGGTGGGGTTGTAATATCACGGTTTCGGATGAACGAGATATGCTTTTGGACACCGGAGGGGGCTTGAAGAAAGCGGTTGGTGAGGAGCCGATATTGGCCTGCAATGTGGATATATTATCCAATATAGACCTACGTGCACTCGTTGGCGCCTACGAACGGACGGGCGTTAGTCAATTGGTAGTAAGCGAAAGGAAGACGCAGCGCTATTTATGCTTTGATGATAAGGATCGCCTGTGCGGGTGGACTAATATTGCTACTGGTGAAATTAAGGGTAAAGAAGGTCGTCATTTGGCGTTCAGCGGTTTGCAGATTTTGAATGGTGAGGCCTTGTATTTGCTTCAACAGATTCCTGAGGATAAGTTTTCATTGATTTCGTTTTATTTGGATGCTATGAATAAGACGCCGCTGCAGGCCTATGTGCCAGTGGATTATCGAATGATGGATGTCGGAAAAATAGATCAAATAGAAGAGGCCGAGCGATTCGCCGAAAGCTTGTAAAACAAGAAAAGATGCCGTTTGGCATCTTTTTTGTTGGTGTCCCCCGAGGGACTCGAACCCTCGACCCACTGATTAAGAGTCAGTTGCTCTACCAACTGAGCTAGGGAGACTTCGCGTTTTTCAAAAGCGGGTGCAAAAGTACTGCTTTTTTTTGACATACGCAAATATTTTTGCAAAAAAAATACAAATAGAGGTTATTTTTTTGCTCATATCAATTTTTTTTGTTAATTTTGCAGCCAAATGCATAGAGGTTTTCGATATATTGTAATTGTGGCAATGGCCGTGCTGTCGCTCTCGTTCTGCTCCTGTTCTTCTGAAGAGCAAGTTTTGCAGAAACGTCAAGAGCATGCTGAACGTCAGACAGCGGCTTTGTGTGAAGCCTTGGCTCGTAACACATCCTTGGATTCCATTCGCTCTATCACAGAGCAAAATGAGGATGTGTTTTTTTATATTTTTGACACTCGCCGAATGGTATATTGGTCCACCAATCGTTTAGCCGGGGATGAGGTTTTTGTGACGGTTTACGATACCTGGCGGGACATGCATTTTAAGAATGCGGAGACCCGTGCGAGATGGACTAGAGCCGGGATTTATAATGTACTGACCGTCATTCCTGTGAAGTATGCTGAACTGCAGGATATTCCGGATATTCAGGCCATCGCTTCGCAAACTTTCTCTTTTAGAGAAATGTTGGAGGTAGAAGAAGAGCCTTCGGCGTTTTCCATCAATCCGTATTACTATATCATTATCGGTATTTTTGTTCTGATGGTCTTCTTCGGTTTGATGGGTTTGTTGCGCTATCGGGGTATCCGTAATATGCGTCTCTCTACGCGTATTATGTATATTATTATGGCCTGTGTCTTGGCGGTGTTCATCTATTTGTTTGTGATGTCAATGAGGTATGTGAATGCGAACTTCGAGCAGCGTCAACGCAAAGAGTTGCAGACACGATCCGAATACATTCAGTCCTATTTGCGCTCCTTGTATTATTGGGATCAGACGCTTACCTCTACTCAAGCTTCCGGATTGTCGGTAGATCTGCACGATTTGGGATTTGATATCAACCAGGATATACATGTTTATAGCTTGAATGGCGAGTTGTTGGCGTCTTCTTCGAGTGCCCTTTTCTCGGGCGGTGTGTTGTCGCGTAGGATGTCACCTGAGGCCTTGTATAGCCGTACACACTCGGCTGTTTGCTATGAGCAAATAGCTTCACATCAGTATCTCGTTTCGTACGTGCCTTTCTATAACGGTGCGTTCGTCCCGATAGGTTACATTGCATTACCGTATTTCTTGAGTGAGCAAACGCGCAGTGCGGAGTTGAATGACTTATTGTCGCGTCTCTTGCCACCGTATTTGATCGTCCTTTTCTTAGCCCTTGTCTTCTCATTCTGGGCAGCCAAGAGTATGACAGCACCTATCTCGATGCTGAATGATAAGATGCGTCATTTTAAGATAGGTGCGAAGGATAATCATATTCAGTATCCATATCACGATGAGTTGGGTGCGCTCGTAGAGCGCTATAATCTATTGGTGGACCAGGTAGAACAATCTGCGGAGCAGTTAGCTCGTGCTGAACGGGAGGGGGCATGGCGCACAATGGCGCGTCAGATTGCGCATGAGATCAATAATCCTTTGACACCGATGAAGTTGTCGGTGCAGAAACTTCAACGCCTGCGCGGTTCAGAAGGTTTCGATGCGTATTTTGAGAAGGCCGCTCCGATGCTTATCTCGGAGATTGATAACTTAGCGCACATCGCGCAGTCGTTCTCTACGTTTGCAAAACAACCGGAAGTGGTGACCGATGAGGTGGATATAGCTGTGAAGTTATCGCAAGTGATCACCCTTCAGCGGGCGAATGATGCCCACATCCCAATTCGCTACATCGGAGCCGATAGTGGTGTGATGGTGATGGCCGATCAGGAGCAGGTTGCACAGGTGTTTGTTAACATCATCCGAAATGCGCTGCAAGCCATGGAAAATCAACCTCAGGAAGCGAATCGAACTCCCGATATCATTGTGGTGCTCAATGCGGCTTATTCGGAGCGTGAAGTGCAAATTTCGATTTCCGATAACGGTCCCGGAATACCACTTGATATTCAACCGAAGATCTTCCAGCCGAACTTCACGACAAAGTCGAATGGTAATGGCTTGGGATTAGCCATTAGCAAGCATATTATCGAGGGAACCGGAGGCCGTATTTCCTTTGAAACCTCGGATAAAGGAACCACATTTAGGATATATTTCCTAAAAAAATGACGTAAATCACAAAAAAATTTGTGTATTTCAAAAAAAAATTGTAATTTTGCGGCCGTTATATACTATATTCTCTATGAAAGCTCGAAAATTCATAATTTTATGGGTAGCAGCCGTGTTCTGCGGTGGTTCTCTTTTTGCACAGAGTATAGAGTCTATCAAGGCCAGCAGTAAGTGGCTTTGGGGCGAGGGAAACGGTGAGACGTTGGAAGAGGCGGATCAGCGTGCTTTGCGGGATTTGGGTAGCCAGATTTCGTTGAGTGTGGTGAGTTCGACTCAGACGGAGATAGAGAACCAGCAGTATGGTGATGAGGCCATCTCTTCCACGCGCACGAAAGGAACCACGCAGATTGGATCAAATGTGACGCTGAATAACTGTCAGCGAATAGTTACGAAGCATAAGAACTCTTATCAGGTGCTGCGGTATATTGAAAAATCGGAGATCGATAAGATGTACGAGCGCCTGGAGCAGAAGATTCGGGAGCTGGTAGAGCAAGCCAAGAAGGCAGAGGCACAAGAGAAGATCGGTGACGCGCTGCGTTTTAACTACTGGGCGTTTAAGTTAATTTCCGCCCTGCCGACGGAGCGTCAGTATGCGCTGCGAGGTGAAAATGGAATGCTGATGTCGGAGTTGACCAGTGGTATTGCTGAGATGATGAATGCCGTCCAAGTGGAAGCTAAGGGTGTGATGAATGGTGAGGACAACAAGACAGTTGAGCTGCGCTTTGTATATAAGGGTAAACCCATGGTAAATGGCGACTTCTACTATAATGATGGTTCGGATTGGATGCCTGCGAAGATCAAGGACGGAGTGGGTGTAGCGGAAATCCCGAATCACTTGAGTCGATTTAATGTGCGCCTGGAGTACGAGTATCGTTATCTTTGGAAGAGCGACCCGACGGTTCAGACTATATTGCAGCAAAACCCTCAGTTGATGCCGTTCCCCGGTAGTAGCAAGTCGGTGCTTTTGAGCAGTGCACCTAAGCAGGAGACGCAGTTTTCCAGTGTCAAAGAATTAACGAAGACGATTCGTACGGATGCAATCGGTTATGCTATCGCCCCGAAGGATATCAAGCAACAGGCTAAGATTATCTATCCGATTGTGGACGCGATAGAAACCAAACACTTCGATGCCATTCGCCCGTATTTCACGGAAGAGGGATGGAAATGGTATGAGAAGCTGGTGAAGTTCGGCAATGCGAAAATCATCGAGAAGCCGGAGTTGCAGATCACTGCCTTTGAGGACGGCTATCTGGTGCGCGGCGTGAAGGCGAACTTCAGTTTTAAGAAGAACAACACTCAGTTTGTTGAGGATCTGGTGTTCTATCTCAAGGACGATTTGGTTCAGGCCGTTAACTTCGGATTGGAACAGTCGGCAATACAAGATATCAAAAGCCAAGGAGACTGGAATGATACATCTCGTTTGGTGCTGATTAATTTCCTGGAGAACTACAAGACGGCTTATGCTTTGGAGCGTCTGGATTACTTGGAGGCAGTGTTCTCGGATGATGCGCTCATCATCGTCGGAAACAAAGTGCCGCAGAAACGGAAGATGGAGATACAGGCGGAAGATATGGACCTGTATAATAAGAAACGTCTTACCAAAAGCGAATATATTGCGCACATGCGGCAGGTGTTTGACAAACAGGAATTTGTGAATATCCATTTTGAGGATGCTTCGGTCAAGAAGACCAGTCGTAAAAATGAGCGTTATCAGATTCTGATCAAGCAGATTTATTCATCGGCAACTTATGCTGATACCGGTTATTTATTCCTGTTGGCGGACTTGACAGACCCGAAGAATCCGATCATACATGTGCGCGTGTGGGATGAACAAAAAAATAACTTGATGAATTATGGCGAATGGAATTATTAAATCGTGGTTAATCGTCCTGCTGTTGGGCATGGCGGTTGGCATGTCGGCACAGCAATATCAGGTAAAAGCGACAGAGTGTAGCGAGGATATGATGGATTTCTCGCAGCGTTCGACGCGGGTAGTGGACCAGAACGGCGACCAATGCGCTGTGCTGCGTATAGAATCGGCTATTCCCGGTTTGCTGAAGTTTGAGCTTGGTGCACAAGATATCGAACATAAAGAGATTAAGGACGATGAAGTATGGCTGTGGGTGAGCACGAGTGTGAAGAAAATAACCATTCGTTGTGATGGCTGTAAGCCTTTAAAGGACTATCGCCCGGGTAATTTGGAAGGTGGACATATCTATCATTTTAAGGTGACGACGGGTCACCCCAAAGAGCAAGCGACTAAGCAGCATATGCACATCTTATGTCATCAGGTGCCGTTCTTCGTTTCGATAGACGGAAAGCCGGCCGTGGAGTCAACAAAGAACCAGTTCTCGCAAGAGTTGAGTTTGGGTACGCATAATATCGTTGTTTCAGCGACTCATTATAAGTCGTTCTCCAAGGATATCAAGTTGACTCGTTCGGCGGCTTCGCGTGATACGGTGACCTTGGATCCTAACTACGGTACTGTAACTATCCGTCCGAATGTGCAGGGCTGTAAGTTGTTTATCGACAATCAGGAGTATGGCATCAATGGTGAGATAAAACTGGACGTGGGTCAGCACCAGATCTCTGTTCGTAAAGACAAATATACCTCGCATGAAGAGAAGATAGTTGTCCATATTGGCGATAAGCATATCGTGAACGCTAATCTAACGCCTAACTTCATTTCGGTAACCATTACGGCGAAGGAGCCGGAGACGGAGATTTATATCAATGAAGAATATAAGGGCGTTGGAAAATGTGTGTTTGAGTTTGACTACAACGAGCGTTACGATATTGAGGGGCGTCGAAAAGGCTGCCAGCCCCACATCGTAGATCGTCACGACTTCAATGCCAATTCGCCGAAAACAATTGCCATTCCGGAGTTGAAGCGTCTGTACGGAAAATTGAATATCTCTTTCTTACCGAAGGAGGCTACGTTGAAGATCGATGGTATCACCCGTCCTACGAAGAACGGTGAGTTCAGTGATTCGCGAATGCCTATTGGTCAGCATGTGATTCAGGTGCGTCATGACGACTATCGTTCGGCAGAAGAGACGGTAATTATTGAGAACGGTGAACTGACGGCAAAGAGTTATGAACTGATTAAGGTGCCCACAGGCATTGTGACCATTAAGACGGACGAAGGTGTGGCGATTTTGCTGCGTCAAGATAACGACCTGATTTACAAGAGTTCGTCCGAATGGACAGGTAAGTTACCGATAGGAGAGAATGAGATTGTATTACGCAACACCGATGGGTTGGAATGCGAGTATAAGATTCTTGTGGATGAAGATAAGAAGATGGAGAAGAAACTGAAGTTCTTCCGTAACTTAAAAGTCTCGGCTCCTACCGGTTCAAAAGTGATGATTCAATCCGATGAGGAGAATAAGGAATACAGTGCAAATAAGAAGTTAACGCTGCAGCCTCAGGAGTATACGGTAATTGTATCTCGTAAGAACTACGCTGATTGGATCTCTACTGTGGACTTGTCTCCGGCTCGTTCCCAGTATGTGAAGCTGAATGCAGTAATGTATCGTGAAGGAGGCAGCACCTCGAGCAGTTCGAGTAGCAGTTCGTCGAGTAGTTCTACCAGTGCCGGTTCGACTCGCCGCGCATCGCGTTCAACGGACTTCCTGGATCGCTTCTATAGTTACTCGGGTGATTTCTATATCGGAGTGATGGGAATGGGTTATACGTATAACATCGTCGATAAGACTCATTGGTTGAGTTTCAGTTTGCTGCCGATGCGTTTTAAGATGTTTGAGATGCACCTGTTTGATATCGAGACGAATATTACGAACCCGGCCGCAGGAGGAGGACTGATGTCTCGCTGGATCTATAAACCGACGCTGCAGTTAGTCATCCCGGTTTATCAGAGCCTGAGTATCAACCTCTATGGGGGTGCAGGATTGGACATGAACTATGCGTTGAATACTATTGCAAAGAAGTCTATTGTAGCATCGAATGACTTCTATGCTGCAGCCGTAGCAGGTATCACTTTCCGTACGACAATGGCGTCTGTGATGCCAATTGATCTGTTTGCAGAATATCGCTATCCGATAGTAGGTCAAACGGATATACAGCCGCAAGGCTTCAGAGTAGGAATAAATATGAGTTTCGGAGCGCCGAAATGGTAAGTATTTATATATAATTAACTAACTTTTTACTAACCCTCAAATTTTAAAAGTTATGAAAAAATTTTTGACGGTAGCAATGGCCTTAATCGTTGCATGTGGTGTTACATTCGCAGAGTCGAATGACCAGAAACAAATCCGCAAAGAGCGCCAAGAGATTACTAAATTGGCAAAGAAAGAACTGAACACGAAAGTGGGCAAAGTCGTTAAGAAAGAAGCTAAACGTCTGAAAAAAGAAGGCTGGCAAGTAAAACCGGGTGCACTGCCCCTGGATAAACAGCTTGAGAGAGCTTACTTGATGCAGTACGAATATGATGAGGATCTGTTCCCGAAGTATATCATGGGTGAGGCTTCGTCTGTAGGTGAGAGCTATGATGCAGCTAAGACCGCTGCTTTGTCGCTGGCTATCACGAACCTTGCTGGTCAAATTCAGACCGAGGTAACTGCTTTGATCGAGAACACGGTAGCAAACAAACAATTGGATCCGGAAGATGCAGCATCCGTTGTTGAGTCTGTTATGGCAAGCAAGAACTTGATTTCTCAGTCTATCGGTCGTACGATTCCGGTAATGGAGTGCTTCCGCATCAACAGTAAGAAGAACAACGAGGTATTGGTTCGCATCGCTTACAACAGCGAGATGGCAAAGCAGGCTGCTAAGAAAGCCATCCGTCAGGATCTGGAAGAGAAGGGCAAGAAACTGCACGGTCAGTTAGACCAAGTATTAGGCTTCTAATGGAAGCAATAGGGTAGAGGTGGCTGAAACCCGCCTCTATTCACTATTTATCTTCGTGATAGTTATGCGAAAAATTTTATGTATCCTCAGTGCCGTTTTAATGACCTCAATGGTTTCGGCGCAATCCCTGGAAGAGCAATTTAATGCTTTCCGCCAAGCAGCAGAAGATCATTATGCTTCGTTCCGCGAGGCAGCGAATGCGCATTATGCTGAGTTCTTACGTTCCGCATGGGAGTATTACGAGCAGACACCTGCCATACCTCGTCCGGAAGATAACCCCACTCCTCCGGTGATTTACAAGGATGATAAGAAGAAGCACCGGGATGAGGAAATTAAGGCCGATCCCGTACCGCAACCACTACCCGAACCGACACCTCAACCGATCGAACCGGTGATCGAGAATGATGCACCGATGGATGTTGTGCGCGTGGAGTTCTATGGTAGCACCGTCGAGGCACGTTTTCCTCAAACGGACCGTTTATCCTTAACGAGGATTAATGGCGACCGTATTGCGGAGGCATGGGAACAGGTAGCAAAAGGGAAATATGAGAACCTGCTTTACGATTGTTTGGCAGCGCGCGATACCTATCGTTTGAGCGACTGGACCTATATCCAACTCCTGCAGAAGATTACAGAAAAGAAATACGGGCGCTCGAATGAGGCCGTTTTGCTTCAGGCTTATCTGTACGCCAACTCAGGCTATAAGATGCGTCTTGGCGCTTCTCCTGACGGGCAGATTCACCTGCTCGTAGGTAGCAACTATATTCTCTATGATAGATCTTTCTATTCCTTGACCGAAGGACGTTTCTTCCCGCTGACGGAAGTGAATGGCGGTTTAGCAATTTGTCAAGGTTCTTTTGAGGGCGAGAAACCGTTCTCTCTGCTGATGACGAAAGAACCACAGTTGGCGGCGAAGAATGAGCAGGCGCAGACGCGCAAAGCAAGAACAGGACTGACGGCAACTTGCTCGATTAACCGCAACCTCATTGATTTATATAATGACTACCCGACGGGTCAGTACGGTGAGGATTTCGGAACGCGTTGGGCAGCTTATGCAGATGCACCGATGCCGGAGTTGGTGAAGAAAGATCTCTATCCGGCGCTGATGGAAGGTGTACGCGGTGTGCCGGAGGCTCAAGCCGTGAACAAACTGCTTAACTGGGTTCAAACGGCTTTTGAATACGAGTATGACGATAAGGTATGGGGTCAGGACCGTGCGTTCTTCCCTACGGAGTCGCTCTATTATCCGTATTGCGACTGTGAGGACCGCAGTATCCTCTTCTCGCGCATCGTGCGGGATTTACTTAACCTCGATGTGGTTTTGCTCTATTACCCTGGTCACTTAGCTACAGCTGTTAAGTTGAATCAAGAGGTGAACGGTGACTACTTGATCGTAGGCGGTCAGAAATATATCGTATGTGATCCTACATATATCGGAGCTCCGATGGGTCGCACCATGCCCGGCATGGACAATAGTTCCGCTAAAGTCATTGCATTAAAACGATAATTCATATCATTTACCATAAAAACACACAAAAATAATGAAAGTACAAACTATCATGCAGCAATTAGCTGCAAAGCACCCGGGGGAAGCAGAGTACCTACAGGCGGTTCAAGAGGTATTGGAGTCGATTGAAGAGGTGTACAACCAGCACCCCGAGTTCGAGCAAGCTAAGATCGTGGAGCGAATGGTGGAACCGGATCGTATCTTCACGTTCCGCGTAACGTGGATCGATGACCAAGGTGAGGTACAGACCAACCTCGGTTACCGCGTTCAATTCAATTCGGCGATAGGCCCGTATAAAGGAGGCCTTCGTTTCCATCGTGCGGTGACTCCGTCGATGCTTAAGTTCTTGGGCTTTGAGCAGACGTTTAAGAATGCCTTGACTACATTGCCGATGGGCGGTGCGAAAGGTGGTTCGGACTTTGATCCGGTAGGCAAATCCGACGCTGAGATCATGCGTTTCTGTCAGGCCTTTATGTTGGAACTCTGGCGTTGTATCGGTCCGGATCAAGATATTCCGGCAGGAGATGTAGGTGTAGGTGGACGTGAGATCGGATTCCTGAATGGTATGTACCAAAAGCTCGCGCGCGAGTATCATACGGGCGTGCTGACCGGCAAGGGAATGACATGGGGCGGTTCGATCCTCCGTCCTGAAGCAACCGGTTTCGGTGCTCTCTATTTCACACAACACTTGCTGCATGAAGCAGGCAAAGATATCAAAGGCAAGACTGTGGCTATCTCCGGTTTCGGAAACGTAGCATGGGGTGCTGCTACCAAAGCTGTTGAACTGGGTGCCAAAGTTGTGGCTATCTCCGGTCCCGATGGTGTGGTTGCAATAAAGAACGGCATCACCAAAGAGATGATCGATTATATGCTCGTGATGCGTGCTTCTAACCGCAATAAAGTGCAAGATATGGCGGATAAGTTCCCGAAGGACTGCGTCTTCACAGCCGACAAGAAAGCATGGTCGATACCGTGCGACATCGCGCTGCCTTGTGCGTTCCAGAATGAGTTGAGCGAAGAGGATGCGAAGGAACTGAAGAAGAACGGTTGCTGGTGCTGCTGCGAGGTTTCGAACATGGGGTGCCAGCCCGGTGCGATTCATTTCTTCCAGAATAACGGTGTACTCTTTGCTCCGGGTAAGGCGGTTAACGCCGGAGGTGTAGCTACCTCAGGTCTGGAGATGACCCAGAACGCAGAGCACCTCAGTTGGAAAGCGGAAGAAGTAGATGCTCGTCTGCATCATATCATGGAGTCTATCCACGAGCAATGTGTGAAGTTCGGTCGTCAGGCTGACGGACATATTGACTATGTCAAAGGTGCGAACATCGCAGGATTTATGAAAGTAGCAACTGCAATGTTAGAGCAAGGAATTATTTAATTGAAGATTGAAAATTGAAGATTTATGTATCAGGATTTTCAAAAACACCTGCAAGCTACTTTGGCGGAGATCAAGGAGGCAGGACTCTATAAGAACGAACGGGTGATTATCACGCCGCAGTCGTCCGGCATTCAAGTAGAGGGCGGTAAGGATGTGATTAACTTCTGCGCGAACAACTACTTAGGCTTGGCAGACAATAAAGAGTTGATTCAGGCAGCCAAGGACCGCATGGATGCACGTGGCTATGGCATGGCGTCTGTGCGTTTCATCTGCGGTACACAGGACACGCATAAAGAGCTCGAGCGTGTCATCTCTGATTTCTTCGGCACAGAAGATACTATCCTCTATGCGGCTTGCTTCGATGCCAACGGAGGTTTGTTTGAACCGCTGCTGACGGAAGAGGACGCGATCATCTCTGATGCTCTCAACCATGCGTCTATCATCGATGGCGTACGTCTTTGTAAGGCGGTGCGTTATCGTTATGCGAACGGCGACATGGCTGACCTCGAGGAACAACTTAAAAAGGCTCAGGCGCAGCGTTTCCGTATCATCGCGACCGACGGCGTCTTCTCGATGGACGGTAATGTATGTCCGCTGGATAAGATCTACGAACTCGCGCAGAAATACAATGCGCTGGTAATGGTGGACGAGAGCCACTCTGCCGGAGTGGTAGGTAAGACCGGACACGGTGTGACCGAGTTGTATAACATGCGCGGCAAAGTAGAAATCATCACCGGTACGCTCGGCAAGGCTTTTGGCGGTTCGGTAGGTGGTTTTACAACGGGTAAGAAAGAGATCATCGACCTGCTGCGTCAGCGTAGTCGTCCGTATCTCTTCTCGAACTCTATTCCACCGATGATTGCTGCGGCAGGTATTAAGACTTTTGAGATCCTCACGCGCAGCAATGAACTGCAGGACCGTCTGCATGAGAACACGGCTTACTTTGTAGAGAAGATGAAAGCCGCCGGTTTCGATATCAAACCAACGCAGAGTGCTATCTGCGCAGTGATGCTGTACGATGCAAAACTGAGTCAGGTCTTTGCGGCCGAACTGCAGGAAGAGGGTATCTACGTCACTGGCTTCTATTATCCGGTGGTACCGAAGGGCCAAGCGCGTATTCGCGTACAGGTTTCCGCGGCCCACACGCGCGAGCAGTTAGATAAAGGAATAGCGGCGTTTATTAAAGTTGGCACGAAACTTGCTGTACTAAAGTAAATTATGAAAGCATTAGTTAAGAGATATGCTGAACCGGGTATCTGGATGGAGGATGTGCCGGTGCCGGAGATCGGTGTGAACGATGTGCTGATCAAAGTGACCAAAGCCGCTATTTGTGGCACGGACCTGCATATGTATAAATGGGACGCATGGTCGCAAGCGCATTGCAAACCGCCCTATACGATGGGTCATGAGTTTGTGGGGATTGTGGCGGACTTGGGGCCCGGTGTGCGTAATTTCAAAATAGGCGACCGTGTAACCGCCGAAGGACATATCACGTGCGGACATTGCCGTAACTGCCGTCGAGGAATGGGGCATGTATGCGAGAATACCATCTCATTAGGTATCATGGGACGTGACGGTTGTTTTGCAGAGTTTGTCTCGGTGCCGGAGTCTAATGTGGTGAAGGTTCATCCGAGTATTCCCGATGACTTCGCAGCTATTATGGATCCCTTTGGAAACGCTACACACACCGCTTTGGCTTTCCCGCTCTTGGGCGAAGATGTGTTGATCACGGGAGCAGGTCTCATCGGTACGATGGCAGCTGGTATCTGTCGTTTTGCAGGAGCCAAGAACATTGTCGTGACGGATATCAATCCTTTGCGCTTGGAGATAGCCAAGAAGATGGGAGCGACCTTAACGGTGGATGGCAGCAAAGGCGAGAAGATCGAAGATGCGATGTTCCAATTAGGTATCCGGGGCTTTGATGTGGGACTCGAGATGTCGGGTGCACCGGCGGCCTTCAACGATATGATCGAACATATGTACAAAGGAGCCAACATCGCCCAACTGGGAATCCTGCCGTCTGACACTCAGGTGAACTGGTCGGATGTGATTTTCAATGCCCTGACAATTAAAGGTATCACCGGTCGGCGGATGTGGGAGACCTGGTACCAGATGGAGCAGATGTTGGTGGGAGGTCTCGACCTTAGTCCGGTCATCACACACCGCTATAACTTCCGCGATTTCCAAAAGGGATTTGACGTGATGGTAAGCGGTCAATGTGGAAAAGTATTACTAGAATGGTAACTAAATATTTAATGGAGATGAAAAAGATTTTACTTAGCGCTTTGCTGCTTGTTGGCAGCATCGCAATGTGTTCAGCTTTCACCCGCGAGGGATTGACTGAATACAAGTTAGCTAACGGTCTGACGGTGATGTTGTGGGAAGACCACGACCAACCGGATGTGACAGGTTATGTTGTCGTACGCGCCGGTGCAGTAGATGAACCGGTAGAGTACACCGGTTTGGCGCACTACTTGGAGCACATGCTCTTTAAGGGAACGCAACGTATCGGTGCCCTGAATTGGGAGGAAGAGAAGCCCATGTACGACTCAATTATCGCGCTTTACGACCAGTACAGCGATGCGACCGATCCGAAGGTTCGCGAACAACTGGCTACCCAGATCAATGAGATCTCTATGCGTGAGGCAAAGATCTCCTCTACCGAGGACTTCTTTAACATGTTGGATCTCATCGGTGCAGAAGGCGTGAATGCCTATACGTCCTATGACCTGACGGCTTATCACAACTCGTTCCCTGCAGCCGAGATGTACCGCTGGTTGACTATCTTCTCCGATCGTTTGATCAATCCGGTTTTCCGTACGTTCCAAGCCGAGTTGGAGAACGTGTTCGAGGAGTATAACATGTATGCGAACGAACCCTCTTCGCAGGTTCAGAACCAACTCTTCAAGGATATCTACCAGGGCTGTCCGTACGAGCGCGACGTCATTGGTAAACCGGAGCACCTGAAGAACCCGCGTCTGAGCAAACTGATCGAGTTCTACAACACCTGGTATGTAGCGAACAACATGGCGCTGATCATCGTTGGTGACTTTGATACGGAGAGCACCAAACCGATGATAGAAGCTACTTTCGGTCGTCTGGAAGCAAAAGAGTTACCGGCTCGTCCCGAGTATCCGGAGGTTAAACTGACCGGTAAGAAACACTATAACCTCGGTTATAACCCGATGGTAACATGGATCTATCCGGGCGTGAAGGAAGGTGATCCGGATCAGGATGTCCTGGATTTCGTTTGCGCACTCCTTTACAACGGTCAAACAGGTCTTTTGGACAAGGTAAACACCAAGGGTGATGTACAGTTTGCAGGTGTATATAACGATGCACGCCGTAACACCGGTCGTATCATCATTGAGGCTGTGCCGTACTACGATGCGAACCAGCAGATGTTCGAGTCCGATAAGGCTACCGAGGCTATCGTGATGCGTGAGGTAGATAAAATCAAGAGCGGTAACATCCCTGATGACCTCATCGCGAACGTAAAACGCATGTATGCTCAAGGTGAAAAGCTCACCAACGAGAATTCGTCCGCTAAGATGCAAGCTCTCGTACAGTGCTTCACCTATAATCAACCGATCGATGATATCTTCACCCAGTATGCGAAGATCCAGGCCCTCACCAAAGACGAGATAGTACGTGTAGCGAAGAAATACTTCGGCGCCGATCATATGACTATCTCCTTCGACGAAGATGTCAAGACCATGAAGGCGAAGACGCTACCGAAGCCGAATATCAAACCGCTTGATCCGGTGAAGAATGCGAAGACCGAATATGCTGCGGAGTTCCAGAAACTGCCGAAGGGTGAACTCAAACAAACCTTCAATGACTTCAATAGCGTGAAGGTAAGTTCGCTCGGAGAGAATGTGAAGCTGCACTATACGCCGAATACCAAGAATGATATCTTCTCCCTCACCCTCCGTTATGGTATCGGTTCAGAGGAGATGCCGTTGCTGCCGTACGCAACCCAACTCATGGAGAACGCAGGTATCATGGGTGAGAAACCGCTTGAAGGTAAGGACTTCGACCAACAGATTGCTGAGCTGGGTGGTTCTGTATCCTATGGTTGCAGTGATTCCTATTTCACGATCTCTGTATCCGGCGAGGATGAGAACATCGGAAAGATCATGAACCTCGTGAACCGCCAGTTGCTCATGCCGTATCTCGAGCAGAAGCAGTTGGATGCTGTCAAGGGTTCTGAGTTCTTCAACCGTTACAGTCGTCAGCAACGTACTGCTGTACAGAAGAGCGCACTGCTCCAATATGCCCTCTATGGCAAGAAATCCGCTTATTTGGATGAGGTGAAGTTCATCGATGTATGGAATTTGGACGGAGTGCAGGTTCAACGTCTGGTAGCTCAGGCTCGTACCTTCGCGCTGGATGTGTTCTACTGCGGTACTCTGCCCGAGGAGAAAGTGGTTGTTGAACTGCCGTTGACCGAAGGTATGCAACCGTCTAAGTCGCCGTTCATCAAGGATCGTGTCAGCTACGATAAACCGACCGTCCTCTTCTTGCCGAACAGCAATGTACAGCAGGCTGACCTCTATTTCTATATCAACGGTAAACCCTATGATATCGCAATGGATGTGGCTTCGGATGCATTCAACCAGTATATGTCCGGTGGTTTCACGGGTGTCATCATGAATGAGATTCGTGTAAAGCGCTCGATGGCTTATAGCGCATATGGCGTTAACGCTACGCCGGCTCTGCAAGGTAAGGACTGCTATTTCTACGGTTATGTAGGCACCCAGAGTGATAAGGTGGTAGATGCTATCAACGTATACATGGATATCCTCAGCGACATGCCGAAAGACTCGACCAACCTCGCTGCTCTGAAGGCTTCGCTTAAGCAGGCTTCGCAAACGGCTAAACCGTCTATGCGCTCCAAAGCTGCTACATACGAGTACTGGCAGCGTCTGGGCTACAAAGACGACCCGGCTAAGGTGAATGCCGAGGCTATCGACGCGTTGACCTTCGAGGATATCGAGAAGTTCTATGAGGAGAACATCAAGGGTAAACCCGTAACGATCATCCTCATGGGTGACCCGAAGAAGATCGACCTCAAGGCTATCCAGACCAAGTGCGGTTGCAAAGTAACCAAACTGTCGCCGGCTAAACTGTTCAACTCGACACAAGAATTGATGGATGCAATCATGTAATTCTCATAAAAGCGGATTTGTCAATATTGTGGGCAACCCCAATGTTGGCAAGTCCACCTTGATGAATGCGCTGGTAGGGGAGAGGCTTTCCATCATCACATCGAAGGCTCAAACCACCCGCCATCGCATCTTAGGCATCGTTAATGGCGAGGACTTCCAGATGGTCTATTCAGACACGCCGGGAGTCCTCTCCCCTAATTATCGCTTACAGGAGAAGATGCTGGAGTTCAGTCGCTCGGCCCTTGTGGATGCCGACGTGTTGCTCTATGTCACCGACGTCACCGATACGGCGGACCGCAATGCGGATTTCCTGGAGAAAGTGAAGAAGATGGCTGCGGCCGGAACGAAAGTCTTCCTTATCATCAATAAGATAGACCTGACCACCCAAGAGACACTGGAGTCATTGGTGGCTTTCTGGCATACCCAATTACCTGAAGCACAGATCTTCCCCATCTCGGCGCAGGAGCGCTTTGGAGTGGCGCAACTCTTTGATGCAATCAAAGAGGCCCTGCCTGCCGGACCGGCATTCTTCCCTAAAGATCAATTAACCGATAAGTCCGAACGCTTCTTCGTCAACGAGATCATACGCGAGAAAATCCTGCTTACCTACGACAAGGAGATACCGTACTCCGTAGAAGTGGAAGTGGAGACGTTCCACGAGGAAGAACATATCATTCGCATCAATGCGGTGATATACTGTGAACGCGAATCGCAAAAGGGTATCCTCATCGGCAAAGCCGGCAGTGCCCTCAAACGCGTTGGATCGATGGCACGTAAGGATATCGAGGAGTTCTTCCAAAAACCTGTCTTCCTCCAGCTCTTTGTGAAGGTAGATCGGGAATGGCGCTCGAACACCAGCCGCCTCAAACACTACGGCTACGACTTATCGTAATACACCGTACACTAACCATGAAAATACAATTCATTGGTGCTACCCGGGAAGTAACCGGTAGTAAGCACCTTATCACAACCGATTCAGGACATACCATCCTTTTGGACTGCGGTATGTACCAAGGTAAAGGAATGGAGACCGATGCCGCCAATAGAGATCTTGGTTTCGACCCCAAGACACTCGACTGCATCGTGCTTTCGCATGCCCATATCGACCACTCCGGACTGATTCCTTATGTGGTGAAGATGGGTTTTAAAGGCGATATCTATTGTACGCCTGCCACCCGCGACCTGTGTTCGCTTATGCTCACTGACACGGCGTTCATCCAGGAGCAGGATGTGCGGATGTATAATAAGAAGATCGACCGCCAGCATCCGCATAAAGAGAAAGGAAAGACCTATAAGGTAGAACCACTCTATAACCAGAACGATGTTAACCGGGCGATGAAACTCTTCGTTACCTATAGTTTCGATCGTCGTTTCCGTCTCTTTGACGATGTACTATTGACGTTTACCAACTCCGGTCACATGCTCGGCGGCGCTATCTGCAGTTTGGAGATATATGAGGAAGGCCGGTGGAAAAGAGTGGCATATACGGGCGATATCGGTCGCAAGCACTGTCATATCCTGCCTCCTCCACAACTCTTCCCGCAGTGCGACTATCTTATTTGCGAGTCTACTTATGGCGACCGCTTGCATGAAGAACAATTAGTCACTGAGGAAGAACTGCTGGGTGTAGTAGAAGATACTTGCGTCTATCGTAAAGGCCAGTTATTGATTCCTTCTTTCTCCGTCGGACGTACGCAAGAGATCGTCTATGTGCTGAACCAACTCTATAACGACGGAAGGTTGCCGCAGATACCGGTCTATGTGGACTCACCGATGTCCACCAATGCTACTCAGATCTTCCGGATGTATCCCGATGAACTGAGTGACGAAGTGCGTGATACGATGCAGTTTGACTCTGATCCATTTGGTTTTAACACCTTACGTTATATCACGGATATCTGCGATTCGAAGGCGCTGAATCATAAGGAGGACCCCTGTATCATCATTTCCGCTTCGGGTATGTTGGAGGCAGGACGCATCAAGCACCATGTGGCAAATCATATCTCTGATCCGCGGTGTACGATTCTGATTGTTGGTTACTGTGAACCCACTACGTTGGGGGCACGTATTCAGCAACCCGGCCTGCAGTGGATATCTATCTTCGGTCTGGACCGGCGTATCAAAGCCCAGATTACAAAGATTGAAGGCTTCTCCGGACATGGTGACTACCAAGAGATGATTGATTACCTGACCCGTAGTCTGGCTGTGGACCAGGTGCAACGAACGTTTGTGGTACATGGTGATGAGACAGCCGCCGAGGCTTATAAAGGCCATTTAGAGGAAGCCGGATTCCGACAGGTGAGTGTACCGCAGAAGGGTGAAATAGTAGAATTATAAGTATGAAGATTGTTATTTTGGGTGCCGGAAGTGTGGGTACGAACCTGCACCATGGTCTGAGTTTAAATGGTATCCGGGCGGAGTTGGTGCATGCACGACCGCTGACCGCAGAGGGCGCACCCGCGAAAGCGGAAGTACCTGAAGCAGACGTCTATATCTATGCCCTAGCCGACCACGCGCTGCGGGAAGTGGTAGCGAGAGTGGATGCGCCGAAAGCGCTGCACCTGCATACCTCGGGTTCTATGCCCATTGAGGTGTTCGGACCCGATAAACCCCATGCCGGTGTGCTCTATTTCTTCCAGAGTTTCAGTAGAGAGGTCTTGATAGACGAGTGGAGTGGTATCCCTTGTTTCATTGAGGGACGGAATATCGATGATATAGCAGCTATCTATTCCTTGGCGCAGTGCCTGACGAGCAGGATATATGAGGCGAACCAGCACGACCGCGAACGGCTGCATATAGCCGGTATCTTCGCCAATAACTATTCCAACCTCATGTACCGCATCGCGGAGGATGTTTTAAAAGGCACTCAGATCCCCTTCCAGGCACTGTTACCGCTTATTGATCAGACGGCAGCGAAGGTACATGTCATGCGACCCAAGGACGCACAGACAGGGCCTGCCCAACGCGGAGACCATGAAGTGATAAATAAACACTTGGAGATATTAAAGACTACGCCTTATGCAGAATTGTATCAAGCGCTCGCAGCGTTAATCGAGAAAGAGCATAGTCATTAAGTTCTTCCCATTGAATACAGATAGTGCCGGGTAATGCCGGCATTTTTTGTACCTTGTGCACAATAAACCGCGCATGAATCTTCTGGTGCGACAAGACATGGGTCAACTCGATCCCTCTTTCTCCTTTCATCCTTTCATCCTCCGGTCCATCGCATTCTGTACACGGGAACTCATAGAGATGATACCAGATATCTTTGGCTTCACGTCGTTGAATAAGCGTCTGATCGCCGCATAGATAGATATGGTATGTGAACCATCGATCGCGTACTTTAGGACGTGGCTTGCGAACAGGGAGCAGTTCCGCTGTATGATGCGCATACCCGAGACAGAACTCTTGCAGCGGACAGGAGGTGCAGTTATCGCCTAATACGGGCGTGCAGTAGAGTGCTCCGAACTCCATGATGGCGGAGTTGAAGAGACGCGGGTTTTCGCGGTCCAACAGTTCTTCTATCTTCCGATGAAATAGTTTCTTGCCCGCCGAGGTATCGAAGGCTTCGTCGATATCCAATAGGCGTGCTATCACCCGATATACATTACCGTCCATCGCAGGGTAGGGTTGGTTATAGGCGAAGGAAGCAATCGCCCCGGCGGTGTAGTCCCCTACACCCGGTAATGCCCGTATCTCCTCAAAAATTCGTGGAAAAATAGCCTCCCGACTCTCGGCTCTTGCCTCTCGGCTCTCCACAATCAGCTTCGCTGCCTTATGCAGGTTACGCGCACGACTATAATAACCCAATCCCTGCCATTCCCGCAGCACTTCCGATTCATCGGCTGCAGCCAGAGCCTCTACGGTAGGCCAGCGATGAATAAAGCGCATATAGTAATCCAGACCCTGTGCTACACGCGTCTGTTGCAGAATAATCTCGCTTAACCAAATCGCATAGCCATCCTCCGTTTCCCTCCATGGAAGGACACGATGATTTGATTCATACCAATTGTATAAGTGGTTATAAAATAGCAAGTTGAGCATTTTTGTGGCGCTTTTAGAGGCTAAAAAGTTCTAAACGGGCACAAAATTACGAAAAAAAACACAATTTTGCAATTTTTTTTATGAAAAATTTTTGTATTTCATTTATTTATAGTAACTTTGCACGCTTTTTTGAAATATTGTTAGGCAAACTATCTCGATTATATGACCAAAGCGGACATTATTAATGAATTGTCGATAGCTACGGGCTTTGACAAGAAAACGATCACCCTTATTCTTGAGGGAACGATGGATTGTATAAAGAACCACCTGGCTGAAGATGAGGGTGTTTATTTGCGCGGATTTGGTACTTTTACCTTAAAAAAGCGTGCTGCTAAGACGGCTCGTAATATCAATAAGAAGTCGACGGTATTTGTTCCGGCACACCGCGTGGTAAATTTCAAGCCGGCGAAGGACTTCTCGGAAAAGGTACGTTAAGAAGAAAAAAAATCATTTAATATTATAACAGTTTAATTATCACTATTATGCCAAACGGAAAGAAGCATAAGAGACATAAGATGTCGACGCACAAACGTAAAAAACGTCTGCGTAAGAATCGTCATAAGCATAAGTAATTGACGGTTAGAGCTCAGCTTTGTGGCATGAGACTTATTCAAGTGTGGATAAGTTGCCACAAGGCTTTTTTTATTTATTGTATTAACCCCTTTTAAAGTATGAAAAGCGAATTAATTGTGGACGTACAGCCGCAGGAGATCGCTATCGCGCTGACGGAGGACGACCGCTTACAGGAAGTATCGCGTGAGAAACGCGACCAAGATAACTTCGCTGTGGGTAATATCTACTACGGTAGGGTCAAGAAAGTCATGCCGGCGCTGAATGCAGTCTTTGTGGATGTAGGTTATGAGAAAGAAGCTTTTCTGCATTATTTGGATTTAGGTTCTCAGTTTCGTACGCTGCAGTCGTATGTGACCAAGGCCGTTTCGGACCGCCGCAGGATGCCGTCTATGCAGAAGACACCTCGTCAGGCGGAAGTGGGAAAAGAAGGACAAATAGCCGATGTTCTCAAGGTAGGCGATACCTTACTGGTGCAGGTTTCGAAAGAACCCATCAACACCAAAGGACCGCGTCTGACCGCCGAGATATCTATCGCGGGACGTAATATCGTGCTCATCCCCTTCTCCGACGGCGTGATGGTCTCCCAGAAAATCAAACGCGAGGCGGAACGCCAGCGTCTTAAACAACTGATGCTTTCCATCAAGCCCTTCGGCTTCGGGATCATCGTTCGTACGGTAGCAGAAGACAAGCGTGCAGCGGAATTGGACAATGAATTGCGCCTATTGGTTGAGCGTTGGGAACAAACCGTGAAGACACTCCAGCAGCGCGAACCCGTCAGTCTCGTGAGCGAAGAGATGGGTCGTACGCTCGGTATCATACGCGATGTACTCAGTCCCGATTTCACCTCCATTCAGGTCAATGACCCCGAGATATATCAGGAGGTGCGCCATTATCTGGAACTCATCGCACCCGAGAGCGCAAAGATTGTAAAGCTGTACAAAGAGTCGCAACCTATTTTTGACCATTTCGACATCACCCGCCAGATGAAGACGGGACTCGGCAGAACGGTCGGTTTCAAGCATGGTGGCTATCTCATCATCGATAAGACCGAAGCACTGTTCTCCATAGATGTCAACTCCGGCAGTAAGAAGATCTACGAGGACCAAGAAGAAAATGCCTACCAGTTCAATATGCTCGCAGCCGATGAACTGGTGCATCAGTTACGCTTGCGCGATATAGGAGGTATCATCATCGTCGATTTCATCGATATGGACTCCAAAGAACATCAACAGCAGTTGTACGAGTATGTGCGGAAGTTGATGGATCGCGACAGGGCGAAGCATAATGTGCTACCGCTGAGTAAGTTCGGTTTGATGCAGATCACCCGTCAGCGCGTACGACCGGCCGTAGAGATGCAGGTAGAAGAGACATGTCCTACTTGCGGAGGAAAAGGTAAGATTCAAGCCTCTATCCTCTTTACCGACCAGATCGAGGAACAGATAGCACATGAGTACGAACAGCATGGACGGGGTTTGAAATTGTATCTCCACCCTTACGTGTATTCCTATGTATGCCGCGGATGGTTGAATTCCTTGAAGAATCAATGGCGCCGCAAATACGGCATTACCGTGATGGAGAGTCAAGCCTTAGGAATGCTTGAGACTAAATTTGCAGAAAAGTAAGAAAAATAGAGACCTCCGGGCCTCTATTTTTTGTTATAAATCATAAATCAAAAATCAAAAATCAAAAATCAAAAATCAAAAATCATAAATCACTACTTCCTTCCTCTATCTCTACTTCCGCTCCCGGGATATAGCGCTTCAGCACACGGGCCACACCGGTGGTCCAGCTGTTGATGGAGTCGTTGTCCATCTGCAGGCCGCTGATCATGTGTACCACTTGGTCGATCGGCATGCCGTAGCGCAGCACGCCTGAGATGAGGCGGGCGTAGTTCCAGAACTCACGGTCGAACTTATAACTCAGTCCCTCTACTGTGGTCTTGAACCCGCGGGTGTTGACAAACTGGAAATCATATCGGTGGTGGCCGTCTTCTTTTGTCACCTTGATAATCTTCCCTTTTGTCACGGATTTGGGCAAGGCGATACCCATCTCGTCGTCTGCCAGACCTGTGAAGATCTCGTACGGACGACCGTCCTTCAGTCCCACGAAGGCAATCCATTTATCTTTCTGGTTCTGGAACCGAACGACGTCGCATTCCAATTCTACCGGTCGCTTCAATAGCGTTGTGTTCTCTTGTATTTCCATAAATCAAAAATCACAAATCAAAAATCAAAAATCACAAATCACCAATGCTCAGCTTTGCTGAGCAACTCGTCTCTCCTGCTTCGTTCTTCATCTGATATTGCACCCCATCGTCGGTAACGAGGTAATAGATCTGCATCTCTTCGCCCAGCATCGCTTCTTTGCTGTAGTTGATGTCGAGTCGTACCTTCTTACCGTAATAATCCGGCAGGTATGCGTCCGTCATCGCCTGCAGGTAACGGCAACTGTTGCAATGCCCGTTGTAGTCGATATCCGAATAGACTATTTTATGCGGCATAGAGCCGGTCGGCTCGGGAATAGTGGTCATCCGTACGCGCGGCATTTCCAGCACTTCGCCATCGATGGCATTCTCGAAGATCGGATCATCGAAATAGTTCACGATCTCGCGTTTTTGGAGATCCAATATCGCCCAGACGGTCTTACAGATACCGATAAGCCGGTCACCGGAATAGATGCGGAAATTACGGGTACTGAGCATGTGTGCATTGGATTCTATCCAGGTCTCGAACCGCACGCGCTCACAGTGGGTCGGTAACTCGTACATCTCTACCGAAAGGCGGGTCAGGATCCATGTCAGTCCTCTCGGGTGCAGCACGGCAATACCGAAACCGAGTTCATCGGCTACCGTGCCGGCTACTTCCAGCAGGTAGTTCTCCAGGTTAAACAGCCGCAGTCTCTTGCGCCCGTCCACTTCCTGGTATTTGATCTCATATTCGTACGAATATTTCATTAAATCAAAAATCAAAAATCAAAAATCATAAATCAAAGTTTACTTGAGATACTTGTCAAGGAAACTTCGGAACTCTCTTTGCCAGAGAATACCGTTCTGCGGCTTGAGCACCCAGTGGTTCTCATCGGGGAAGATAAGCAGTTCTGCCGGTATGCCGCGCATCTTGGCTGCATCAAAGGCTGCCATGGCTTGGTTGGCTAAAATACGGTAGTCTTTCTCGCCGTGGATACAGAGGATCGGTGTGTCCCATTTATCGACGAACTTATGGGGACTGTTGGCGAAGGTGCGTTGCGCGATGGCATTGTCTTTCTCCCAGTACGCGCCGCCCATATCCCAGTTGGCAAACCATTTCTCTTCGGTTTCCAGATACTGCATCTCCAGATTGAAAATGCCGTCGTGCGCAATAAACGCTTTGAAGCGGCCGTCGTGATGTCCGGCAATCCAATAGACGCTGAAGCCGCCGAAGGAAGCACCTACGCAACCGAGATGGTCTTTGTCCACATAGGGTTCGGTGCAGAACTCATCGATGGCGGTGAAATAATCGCGCATACATTGACCGCCGTAGTCGCCGGAGATCTCTTCGTTCCATGCCTTGCCAAAGCCGGGCAAACCGCGACGGTTAGGCGCTACGATGATATAATCGCCGGCAGACATCATCATGAAGTTCCATCTGAACGACCAGAACTGCGAAACAGGACTCTGCGGACCGCCCTCGCAATAGAGGATGGTCGGGTATTTCTTAGACGGATCGAAATGCGGCGGATAGATGATCCAGGTCAACATATCCTTGCCGTCCGTCGTCTTCTGCCAACGCGGCACAACGGTGGAGCGCTCGATCTGATTGTATATATTGTCGTTCTCGTGGGTCAGTTGCGCCAGCGTGAGGAATCCGTCCGGGTTATTGGGTTCTTCGAGCAGGTCCATCCGGTATATCTCGTTCGCCTGACGCATGGAGTGACCTAAGATATATACGTAATGATCGCATACGTCGCCTAAGCCCAAGTCATGTTGACCGCACGTCAGTCGTCCGATCCAACCGCTCAGGTTCGCCTCGTAGATATCGATCGTCCCGTTCCAAACGGCATTAAAGAGCAGGGTGTTTGCGTCTTTCCATTTAAACTCATCTACGTTGGTGTCCATCGTACGGCTTAAGAAACGTTTCTCACCTGTCTCCAGGTTCATTACCATCAGGCGGTTCTCGTCGCTCTCGTAGCCGTCCCGCTCCATGGATAGCCACGCAATCCACTTGCCGTCCGGTGAGTATGCCGGATTCGTGTCGTAGCCCTTGTTATCCGCGGTGATGTTCCTTTCATCCTTTAACCTCTTGACGCTCGACTCTCCACTCTCGACTTTTATCAAATAGATATCGCTGTTGGTGGAAACGGCATAATCCAGACCGGTCTTTTTGCGGCAGGTATAGGCGATCTCTTCGTTATTGGGATTCCATGCCAACTGCTCAATACCACCGAAGGGTTTCATCGGGCATTCGAAAGCCGTACCCTCGAGGATGTTCACGCCTTCGCCTACCTTCGCACTCTTGATGCGTTCGCCTTCGCCGTAGTAATCGATCTCCAACGGACAAACGAAGGGCTGTGGAGCGGTCTCCGTCCATTCGTCCCAGTGTTTGTACATCAGGTCCTCGTGTATATGACCGGTAGCCAAAGGCAGGTCCGGATATTTATCGGCAGTCGTCTCAACGGTCTTCACCTGTTTGATCAGGATGATCTTATCGCGCATCGGAGAGAGCAGGAAGCCCTCGATGTCCTCCGCTCCTTCTACTTTTACTTCTTCGCCGTCGCGACGCAGGTACAGCTGTCCGCCGCGCATGTAAGCGAGCCATCCGCTGCAACCGAACCATGCCGGCTCATATCCCACGAACTCATCGAACACACCTAACTCACCTTCGATATCGAAAGGATTGCATACGCGGATCCAAGAGGTAGAGCGGTTCTCTTCTACGCTGTAGTAACTCACGGTATAAGCCAACCAGCCGGTCTCGATATCCGATACGACGCTGCCGATTCGGCCCATCGCCCACAAACCTTCCGGCGTCAGACGCCCGCCTTCAATCGTGATCTGCGGCTTTGTGATAGGAGCCTTACCTTCCTCTGCCTTCTGGCAACTTACACCCACTAATGTCATTGCTGCCATAATAAAAATTTTCCAGTTTGTCATTGTTACATCAATTTTGCGCTGCAAAATTACAGAAAATAAATGACATGTGCAAATTTTGTTATACTTTTTTGTCGAAACTAATCACTAATATTATATGTTGTTCACTATTTGAGACACTATTTTATCATGCTACCAAAGCCTTTTCAAATAGTCGATAAAGAGCCTTTTGTATTTTCCCAATAAAAATCCCAACCATGAAATTTGCATATCTCATAAAAATGCAGTAACTTTGCACCGATTTTTAAAATTACCGGTTATGAAATGCATGGTTCATCTTATGTTAAGAGGCAAGAAAAGTTCGTTTTTAATTGCTTTATGTATTCTATGTGCTGGCGCACTTCTTAGTTCTTGTGAAGAGACCATCGGTAATCCCTCGTTGGTTGAAGGAGCATGGGAAATGAAAACCGCCGAGTATGACAAAACGGTTTATGCTGATTCTAACGGACAGTCTCACCTTAAAGATTCTTCTTATGTGCGTACGTACGGTGATAAGGAGAACGTGTGGCTGTTTTATCAAAACAGCATAAGCGAGTGGAGCTCTTTCGAGTATGACGGAGAAACGCTATGGGAACCCTATATGTGTGATTGCTACCGCAATTATGTCATCGAAGGCGAAGGGAATGAGATGCAAATTATCCAGACAGCCGGAAGTATTATTCCTGGTATGGAAGAATATCAAACAGTCACGAGGTACAAAGTAGAGAAGCTAACGCGGAAGGAGCTGATTATTTCCTACACCGATACTATGTATATCTCCGATACGCAAAGTACTGTGGATGTACAAGTTGTACTCTGTTTTCAACGCGAAAACACCTTAATGGATTTTATTCGTAATATGTACATAATTGACTGAATGCCAAATGAAAACAAGGTTTATTTTTCTTGCGCTTTGTGTCCTATTTACGCTCGGCGTGTGCCATGAAGATGCGGAATTTCCGGTGAAGAATTACCTCAGTGTGCCTATTCATTGCGAGGATTAGTATAGTGCGAAATAGTTTTTACATAGGATGGTTGGTTCTTGCCGCATGGCTAACGGCTTGCTCCGCTCATACTGCGGAGGAGTACTACCATCAAGGACGGCGATTACGTGAAGCGGATGAACCTGTAGCGGCGATGGAGGCATTTATCGCTGCCACCCGCGTGCATTCGCGCGAGTATATTTTTAAAGCGCGTGCATTCAGCAATATGGCAACTATGTGCAGGATAGGCGAACAGCACGAAACGGCTTATTCTTTGTATGAAAAATCATTGGAACAATTTGTTCTTGCCAACGATACGCTCGCTCAAGCTTACGCGCTAAACAATATGGCCTGGGAACAGGCTGTCATGGCGAACAAGAATGCGTCGATGTCGCTTGTGGACTCCGCCCTTTCCATCTGTAGTGACACCGCTGTGCAGCGCAAAGTGCTTGAGTCTCGTGCTGCTGCATGTCTCTATGCTGCTGAATACGATTCTGCTCTTTTATATGCCAAGAAAAGTCCGGAGAAGTCGGTCTATCTTGATATTCTTTGCGCACAAGCATATACCTTTTTGCAAAATAACGACTCTGCTGTCCTCTATGCCGGGCGTGTTATCGAACAGACGGATAACCCTCGCTATCTGGATGACGTCTATTATATCCTTTCCCATTGTGACACTGTGGCGCAAGTGGCTGATGTACGCACCTTGGCAGACAAGCGGACAGACATACAGCGGACAATGGAAAGGGGAAGAACTGATTGGATATTCGCTATGGCATTGGCGAAAGAAGCTTTGAATCCGCAGAAGCAGCCTATGAAAGTGCTCGCGTTGATGCTTGGCGCTGCTCTAATAGTAGCTCTTATAGTTTTGGTTTGGTGGCTGTGGCGGCGTAAAATTCAGATCGATTCGTTGGAACAACAATGTCGCGCCTTGCGCAAGAGTACCAATCTGCGCGAGGAACTGCATTGGAATAACTATGCCGAGTTTACGGCCGTGTGCAATATGCGCCTTGGTGGCATCGTGGAAAAACTTGAGCAACGTGGACTGACCGAACGTGAGATCCGTCTCTCCGTTCTCGTCCTGATAGGCCTTACCTATGCCCAGATGGCAGATGTACTTATTCGTGCAGAAAATGGCATAGGAAAGGATAAATACCTCGTCGCCAAACGTCTTGGTGTCAGCGTTAAGGAATTGCAAGGTACGTTATGGAACATAGCCAACGTAAAAACACATGCGTAGAATCATAGGGTATATATTATCATTATTACTTTTCTCCGTTTCCCTAACGGCGAACGACACGATACGCGTTCCGTTGAAGATGTCCACTTTTGCCTATTTACCGCAAGACGGTCCTACAGGAAGCACTCCGGATCCTACAGATCCGAACCAATTCCGTGTTTCTCTTGTAGGAAACGTGTTACTCGTTGAGACACAGAAGGATGCGGTTTCCTATGTTGTGATTCAGGAATCGCAAAGCGAAATAATAAACGAGGATTATTTCTATGGAATCAGTTTTGGCACTATCTCTTGCCCTATCTCTCATGCGGGGCAGTATGATATCCGGATTGGTTATTGGAAAACGAATTTTATGGGGACTTTGCTCGTGCGGAAATTTTCGTTGTTTGATTATGATGGGCGCTTTTGGGGAAACACGCTCGAACGGACAAATACTTTGCCGATTGGTTTTTATTTCATCCGTATTGAGACACCGCAAGGTTCAACAACCGCTAAAATCTATAAATGCCAATGAAAAGAAACCTTTTTATATTATTCATTTTAGTTGCCGTCAGTTCCGCTTTTACCGGCTGCTCTCCCAAAGAAGGCCTCTATCCTATATATCCGCCTTTTGATGATGCGGGTCCCCGTCTGGTCATTAGTGGCACGGTTACTGATACGGCTGGTTGCAGTCTGCCGGGAATTTATGTTGCGGTTTATGGAGTACGCGAAGCGAATGAACCCGATATCCTTTCGTATAACTGTGCTGTCACAGACTCTGTCGGCCAATACATGATCATCCGATACAGAGGGCGGGAAGTACCTATAGAGGTGTCCGTTGTTGCAGTAGATTCCCTTGGCATCTATGAGGAACAAGTCCTCTTTGCTCCCGTAACATATGATTTTGTGCAGGATCCGTTACATCAAAGCGAAGAAGTACCCTATAATGGTTTTGTAACAGCTGATTTTGTTCTGCAAAAGAAATAATGCATCATCATGACAAAGGACGTTCGTCCGAGCGTCCTTTGTCCTCTCCTCATTTTTCACCCCAATTATTTGCATATATCGCAAAAAGTAGTAACTTTGCAAACTGGAAATATTTATTAATCTTAAAATATATTTGATTATGAAAAAGCATAATTACATAGCCATTATGGCTAGCTTAATTGCGATGGTCATTATAAGCCTTTCTTTCTTTGGATGTAAGCAAAACGAAGACCCCGATCCGGGACCTTTGGCTGTCGTACTTAAATTTAAGAATCCGGATTATAAAAATTATATTCTAGCTAATTATTTTGAAGGGGAAGACAAGATTCTTGGTATGCGTTACTATAGTTGCGAGGAACCAATTGGTCAAACTGGCTACTCACCCTATTGGGAACTGCCGAACGATTGGCTGTTGGTTGATTGGAATTGGCGGTATTTCCCTTATAATGCAGGATTAACACTCCTGACTGAACTTACATGGGATAAATTTGAAATAGATACTACAAAAAATTCAGGGATACCGTCCTGGCCACTTACGGAGCCTCACCTTTTTCAACCGGTAGAGCAGATACTTTATATTAACGCCTTCCACCTGGAGAACTACTGCGGCGTCAAGTTGCCGGGAGAGTTAATTTCTTACTTATGGGGAAAGACACCTGAGTATTATAGTCCATGCGAAAATCCCGCAAAGATGGATAGCCTCTGGACAATCTTGCAAGAGAAACTCACGTTTGCCATTGAGAATGGCGATTTGGAACACATCAACGATGAGAAATATAACCCTTACAACAAGTAGCACATCCGATCGTCCCTCAAAAATACCTTTAAATCTTGCATAATTGAAAAAAAAGTAGTAATTTTGCATGGTCAAACGAAACCATTTACAAGGATGGAACAACTAATACAAACAAAATAATCAAATAGATATTATGAAAGTGCAGCATTCTTTATTAGCCATCATGCTTACAAGTAGCATGTTGGTGTCTTGCAATCCGAATGAACCGACTCCGGAGGAATTAAAGCAAAAGGCTTTGGAATTAGCGACATATCTTTCGGACAATTATCAGGTGGGGGATTCTGTCTTTTTTGAGACGGAAACTGGAGAAACAGAAGGGTTTGTTGTTCAGGGAAACGAGTTCATTCCATTGCAGATAAGCAATGAGCCGGACTATGGAGAAGACGTAAAGTTCATACTTGAGGGGTATTGTATAAGTACCGTATTTAAGAGTGAAAATACAAATTTCTTGGTCGAGTTGTTTCTAAAAAGCAATGAATATCCTAAAGTGATTTGTCGTGCATCTATTAATGATTGGATGTATTTCGAAGAGCCCGTTATAACTGTCACAGAAGAGTCTATCTTCTTCTGTCAAAGCGACATCCGTTTTACCTTATCCAAGAATGTGGGATTAGTCCAAGTTTCGGGAAAAGGTCACACATGGACGCTCAAACAATAATCCGCATTTTAAAATCTCATAACATCATGAAAAAGAGATTTATTACATTCCTTATCGCGCTGAGTACAATTCTCGTCGCTATGACATTTCAATCCTGCCCGAGTCACATGGCTCCCGTGCCGGAGACGGATATGTATGCCTATGTTTATAATCCGGAAGACTCTATTTATGTACGTTTATATACCCTCGAGGATAATCAGTTGCAGAAACATGAAATGAATCTTAGGCCATATATGACTGTGCTTCCTTTACAATGGTATAGTGGTTTTATACCATCAAACAACGAATCATATGACAGCGAAAAAAATAATTTACATATTCGCAAAATTAATTCTAATGCAGTAGTATATGTGCTGCGCAGTAGTGCTGTTATCATAAACGGGCAACAAATAGCATGGGATAAACTGCCCACGAAATACGATACGGATGCACAGAGCGAACTGCCCTATTTGGAGCAAATAATAGATAGCATACTTGTTCATTTTCCAGAGACGATAGTCGTCATTGACGATTTGCAAGAACACAACATCTATAACGATAAATCATATCTCACTCCTCCTTCTATTCAAATAAATTAATCAAAGGACGTTCGTCCGAGCGTCCTTTGTCCTCTCCTCATTTTTTCACCACAATTATTTGCACAATTGAAAAAAAAGTAGTACTTTCGGATGGAAAATGACTAACCACACCCAGAAACAGGTGATTTGAGTCCGTATTGCCTCCGAGATTACTCTGAGACGAGTCCATCTTGAGTCCGATAACATGTTTGTAAACCACTGAAAATCAAATGATTATGAAAGAAGAGAAAATGCAATGGTGCAAAGCAAGGCAGCCAGCCAATCAAAGCGGAATCACGCTGACACGGCGGAAGAATAAGCAGGGCGAGTATGTGTGTTATTTGAGCAAGAAAACCATGCGCGCCTACTTGTGGAAAGTCTGTGGCGACATCTACGATGCTGCCCACAACGGGTAAAACCACCCGGCCCCTAAAAGGGGAGAATGAGAGAGCGACCTTTCGTGTAATGAACCCCAAAAGTTGAACAAAAAACTTTTGGGGTTTTATTATGAAACATTCTTATGAAAAAAGGTTACTAGCTGTTAAAAAATGTCTTAAA
>ONTT01000022.1 GCA_900320865.1 uncultured Bacteroidales bacterium
TCAACTCTTTGCGCATCTCTATGGAACGCATGCGCTCGTTGATCCACTTATCCGAATAACCCTGCCGACGATAGTCCTCTACCGCCATTTGGAAGGTCAGTTCCGGATCGATCATCTGGTCGATTCGTTGCTCGCCCAATTGCGCTAACCATTGTTTAACCGGCTCGGCTTTCTTAGATGGGATAGATTGGATTATACGGAAAATACCCTGTAAATCAGCAACATCAGTCTTATATCTCTTCCCATCCGAGGAAAGCAATTTCAGTTGGTTACAATTTGTAACCGACTCATTTCCTTCTTTCTTAAGCCTAGTCTTCAGGACCTTCCAATAGGTTCGTCCATCAGCACTACCTGTTAACACTTGTACTATATCCACAACGGAGAAATAGTACTTTTCCTGCTCCTCGTCCCAAACGATACGGACCTTATTTCCTTCAAACAGTTGTATTGCGAAATTATCTTCCATGGTAACTTTCTAATTCGAGTGCAAAGGTACTACATTTTTTTCAATTGCGCAAATAAATCTTTCTAAAATTTATTTTTCCGAAAATGGCATGCCAGAGCAATGGCCAATTCAACGGAATGCGTGGTTGCGTGAAGTTGGCGGTGGATGCCGTTGACGTTAATGAAAAGTGTCGGACGTAGAGTCCATGTGTTTTTGAGATATACTTCATCAATAGTATCTAAGGGGATACGTAGTTCTTGATTCCGGCAGAAGCCATACCCTTCACGGATAATAAGCATATCTTCCTCAATCACATATTGGTCGCGGAAATATAGAAAGTCCGGAAGAATGAAAATTATACAGATAAACGCAATAACCATCCAGTGCATAAGCGGGAGCGTAAGGATATACGCATAGGGAAGGGGAAGTGTAAATATGACGAATACAAAGAAAATGAAAAACAGTATTGCTAACAGGTGAAGCCATGCAAAGGAATTACTAAAATCACCGTTTCGGACGGAAGATGTGAGTTCGCTTGGCGTTGGAACAACAATTTGTTTGCGGTAGTTAAGTAATACCTGGGCTACAAGAATAAGGATGCAGACAACACGTCCGATGCGATAGGCCGTGTAATGGTGTAACAGGGATTCTGGTTCTGCCAAAAAGTGCGCGATTGCGAAGCCAACCAAGGAGGCCCAAAGAAGGTTAAAACAATATACAAAGGTTCCTTTAATGCGGAGTTGTTGAAGGCGTTTCATAAGGTGGAGGTATTTGGCGAGAATAATTGTTTGGCAATGGTGTTGAGTTGAGCGGCTGTTGTATTCATCCGTTGTGCAATAAGTTGGCGACGCTTGTAATAAGTGCGCTTGGACATACCTGTAAATGTCAATATTTCATGGTTCTCTACTCCAAAACCTATGAGCAGTAACACTTGCATATCAATATCCGTAAGAGCCGGATACTGGTGACGCAAGGCATCCATTTTATCCCCGAAAATTTGCTGCAATTGTTCCAACGCGCTCGGTTTGTTAGATTGCTTTTTGATTTGACTCAAGAGCAGTTGATGACGCAAAGTCTGTTCGCGCTGATTGACGAGCAAGCGAATTCGCAGATCCGTCAATTGGCGTTTAAGGAGCGTGGTTCGGAATCCGATCAATACAATGAGAACGATCAAGATGAACGCGACAATGCAGACGATTTTTATATAATCAAAATATTCAATGGTCATAGGCTATTGGTTTTATTGGAAAAAGAAAGCATTGGAAAGAATGCTCCATCGCAAATTACACTCTTCAATGACCGGAGAACCCACATAGGTAATTTTACTTTGGAATGAATCATGTATCCAGAAATGGTCAGAAACATCAACCTTCACCTTTCCTTCCCCCATGCACAAGTGTAAGTCCTTTGTCTTCAGACAAGAAGCATCCAGATCGACATCGGCAAACGCATTCCCTAAATATGCAATATCGGCCGTTCCCGCAAGATACGCATTTTTATTACACCGATGAATGGTACGCAACTGCGCTACATGTACATTTAGCCGCATCGTGTTGACCAAAGTAGCCTGAACCATCATAGTGTCCTGGAGCAAGGTGTCCGGCGTATAAAGGGTGTTCAGCAGGCATGCCTCTACACTCCTAAACTCAGGTGCACATAACGTAATGTCATAATGATAGCGCACGTCTGCAGGCATGTATAGGTGCAATGTGTCATTACAAACGAAATATGTGAGGCTATCCGCATGACGGGAGGTAATACCTATTTGCCATGTATCGGGCGTTTGCACTAATGCTAAATTCGTTTTTGTGCTTCGACCGTTAACCGTGACATAATGAAAAGGCGCCACTTCTTGCAAAACAGACTGCTTATCGGCGCAGCCGGTTAGTAGCGCAGCGAACACAAGAAAACATCCAAAAAAATTTTTCATACCTACGTGATTTTGAAATGACGGTGCAAAGGTACTACAAATTTCCGAGATGTGCAATAGAACATGCGATGCTTTATCACAAAACCCGCGTGAAGTATTTTATAAATTGCTCATAATAAGAATATTACGAGATATATGCCCGTTAGAAAGGGGCACAAATAATTTAGGCGATTCGGATATTTTATTAAGATCCGCCGCTAAGATACTGCTTTTTTGATATATGCAAATAAAATCGGAAATTTTTATCTCACTTCTCGTCCGTCAAGGGTGTAGAGTTTATCACCCAAGAGGAGGAAGATGTGGTCATTGATAATGACCTTATTGGTGATAGGTAATTGGTCATTGGTAATAGGATCGAGGCCTTGGCCGGAGTAGTGCTCCTGGCGGACGATATAGAGGGTGACGACATTGTAGTCGTAGCTGACGATGACGAAGGTGCGCGTCGGGACATTGAGATCAAAACTCGGGAGGTTGAACTTATTCGAAACGGCGTACTCTTGGCCATTGTAAGTGAGCGATGTCCAGCCGGTGACAACCGCGCTATCCAATACCAGATAGCGACAAACGTCGATGGAATCGATGATTTCCGGTGCTTGCTCGGGTAGCACTTCTTGGTTTGGACCCACTTTAAACTGCTCGGAAGGAGAGATCTCGGGTACACCGAAATAGTTGATGAAACGTCCCGTGACGCCGGACAACGGATCGCCTGCTTTGACGTCGGCGCCATAGCGTTTACCGGTCTGTCCGTCTCCGCGGTCGAAGAGCAACATACTGCCGGTTTCATCGCGGATATAGATGTAGTTATCGTATTTCTTGGTGACGATGACATCGTTCAGATACACGACCGCATGGTCTTCGGATCGCACAGCCTCGGCAATTGATAACGGACAGAGGAAATGTAGCAGGATCTGTACTTCGGTCTGCACCTCGCCGCTGGTGAGCAAGAGGGTATCGATGAAACGTCCTTCTTGGCACTCGCCGGTAGGGAAATATAATTCGTAACGGATAGTTAGTTGGTCTCCGTCGCGGTCTAAAAGTGCCGATGAAGTAATCGTTCCGTTAGGATAAGAAATCGAGAAGATATCGCCTTTTTTGAGCGAGACGGAGATGTCCTCTGTCAGTTTATTGGCATTCACCTCAATCGTGCGCGAACCGGAAGCTTCGATGGTGGTACCGAAGTTAACCAGCGGCGCTACGATAGCCGGCACGTCGCCTATGGCCTCGGTACGGCGGTAGAGGCAGACAGGTGTCTGCGAACGTTCCTGATAGCAGGAGAAGAGGGTGGGGTTATTTGAGGCGTTGTATTGGATGATCTTCGAGAGGCTGTTGCCTAAGTTGGTGATGACCGCTTCGCCGCCGTTCTCGATGGCGATGGACCAGTAGCCGTAGTTGCCGTAGGTCTTCTCATCCACGACGTCGGTCCAGACCGCTAAGCGGTTCTTGGTCTTTCCGCCCGAAGCCACGAGATAAGCTTCTTCGTAGCGCAGTTCGTCCTGGAAGATAAAGGCTTTTTGTCCGTTCAATTCGGTGATACGCAGGGTATAGATGGCGCTTTCATCGGCATCCACCTGCATGCGGTCCGATGAGTAACGTCCTTTGATGGCATGGATATTATTCACGCTCTCCCATTCATCGTAGTAGCCCATGATATAGTTCACGCCGTCTTTATAGACGCCGAAGATGACCTGGTCCGAGTCCTCGAGTTGTGCCACGTCGGTCACCAGTTGGTAGGAGTCCATCGTGAAAGGCGAACTGCCGCCGGATGCGGAGCGGATGGAGATGGTATTGATATAAATGGCATTCTCCGTACACTCCACCCAGAACTTGATCTTACCGCTCTGCGGGGTATCGAAGGTGAAGACCGAGTCGCGGTTATAGACCCCTTCTCCGCTGGCAGCGGGTTTGGTGATAGGCATGGCTTGGGGTTCGTTAGTGCCTACTTGCACATAGAGGGTGCCTTTGCCTTTGGAACTGTTCTGGCAGAAGTTGACCGTGATACGTCGAACTTCTTCGAAACTCTGTACGGACGTAGCACCTGCACCCGAAGAAGTACCGGTCTTGACCCCGACACCACAGGAGTAGAGTCGTCCATCAGCCGCCGTGCGACCGGCAGAGTATTCGGTAGCGTCTTTATCGCTGATCCAACCGTCGGTGACACCGTCGCACACCGTGGCACCGACCTTACTGGCCCACTTAAGAGAAGTAAACGTATAGGTGGTCACGCCCGCATAGAGGGAGACCGAACCCAAGAACAAAAGGAGAATGGTAAATAATTTTTTCATGGTATCGTTTATTTGTTGTTTCAAATTGGGCTGCAAATTTACAGCTTTTTTTTGATATAAGCAAAAAAACGGCATAAATTTTGTGTAATTCAAAAAAAAGCAGTAATTTTGTACGCGATTTTTGATGCCTATGAATCGAATTCTGTGGGTTGATGACGAGATAGACTTGTTACAACCGTATATCATTTATCTGAAAGGTAAGAACTACGAAGTAGTAACTGCCAGCAACGGAGAGGATGCACTGGCTTTAGTCGAAAGTCAAAAGTCGAAAGTCGATAGTCGTCCCTTTGATATCGTGTTCTTAGATGAGAACATGCCGGGTATGTCGGGTCTGGAGACGCTGCAGGAGATCAAGCGTATTCATCCGGAGGTGCCGGTGGTGATGATTACCAAATCGGAGGAAGAGCATATCATGGAGCAGGCCATCGGAGAGAAGATCGCCGATTACCTGATTAAACCCGTGAACCCGAGTCAGATTCTGCTTTGCCTGAAGAAACATATTCATCAGCAGTCGATTGTGACGGAGCAGGTGCAGCAGAACTACCGGCAGGAATGGAGCGATATATCCTATATGATCGATACGGCGAGTACGATAGAGGAATGGAAAGCGATTGAGCGGACGCTGACGAAATGGGATCTGGAGTTGGAGAACTCCTCCATGCGCTCGATGATCGAAGACCAGCGTATTCAAGCCAATGCGGCCTTTGCGAAATGGGTGGCGAAGAACTACGAAGAGATAATCGAAAGTCGAAAGACGAAAGACGATAGTATTCGTATGTCGCCGGACGTAATGAAATATGCGGTGTTCCCGCTGTTGGACAAGGGCGAGAAAGTGATGCTATGCGTGATTGATAACTTCCGCTACGACCAATGGAAGACCATCCAGCCGCTGTTGAGTGAGTTCTATTCGGTACAGCATGAAGAACAGTATATGTCTATTTTGCCTACGGCAACGCAGTATGCCCGCAATGCGATATTCTCGGGTCTGATGCCGTTGCAGATTCAGGAGATGTTCCCGCAATACTGGGTGGAAGAGGGAGATGAGGAGAGCAAGAACCAGTATGAGAAAGAATTGGTGCAGACCCTCTTGGACCGCTATCGTCGGCGGGAGAGTTTTCAATACTGGAAGGTGAACGAGAGTGATTTCTGCGAGCGGGTGACGCAGCAGTTAAAAGGGGTGCAGGCGCCGCTGAGTATAGTGGTGCTGAACTTCATCGATATGCTGTCGCATTCGCGTACGGAGAGTAAGATGATGCGGGAGTTGGCCAATGACGAAGCGGCGTATCGGAGTCTGACGCTCAGTTGGTTCCGTCACTCGCCTACGTATGAGTTACTGCGCCGTGCGGCGGAGTTGGGATTTACCTTAGTGCTGACGACCGACCATGGCACGACGCGCGTGAAGAATGCCGTACAGATCATCGCCGATAAGAACACGAACACCAATATCCGCTATAAGGTCGGCAAGGCGCTGAATTGCAATTCGAAGAACGTGCTGACGCTGGATCAGCCGAAGCGGGTGGGGTTACCCTGTCCGAACGTAAGCAGCAGTTATGCATTCTGTACGGGCAATGACTTCTTCGCCTATCCGAACCAGTTCAATTACTACGCCCAATACTATCGCAATACGTTCCAGCACGGCGGTGTGTCGCTGGAGGAGATGATTGTGCCGTTAGTGACGTTAATTCCGAAGAAATAAGAAAACATGCTGAAGCGTATCTTCATAGCTATCGCCGGACTGTTCGTAGTAATGCTGGTGGTGTTGGTAATCGTTCTAAGGCCGATGTTAAGTCATCAGTCCCCTCCGGGTGAGGCGTTTTTAGAGGCGCACCCGCATCGGCTGAGTGTGCTGACGTGGAACACGGCGCGTATGGGCGGGTTTGCCAAACCGGAGGCGAACCGGGTACTGAAGATGTTGCTTAAGCAGGATGCGGATGTAATTTGTCTGCAGGAGGTGGATGTATATAAAGATGAGAAATACCTGACGCTGGGCGACGTGAAGCGTACCTTAGGTAAGAAATATAAGTATTCGTACATCGACTTTGCGATCTATAACAAACGCCATCAGTTCGGTACGATGGTATGGTCGAAATACCCCTTGATCAATAAACAGACGATTCAATACGAGTCGCGCGGGAATATCTCCAATCAATGCGATGTGGTGGTGGGAGCGGATACGATACGATTGATGAACAATCACTTGGAGTCGTATAGTTTCACAGCGGCGGACCTGGATGATCTCGCGCACGTACGCGACAAATGGGAGCGCGCTACGCCTATACGGAATGCGCAGGCTCGTAAGGTGCGTGAGAAGGTGGAGGCGAGTCCTTATCCGGTGATTGTGGTAGGGGATTTCAATGCGAGTCCGCTTAGTTTCGCCTATAGGCATATCCGCAAAGGGATGCACGATGCGTGGTTGGAGACGAGTTGGTTGAAATGGGGCGCGACCTGCCATAAACGGGGTTACGGTATGCGCATCGATTATATTCTTTCTTCGCCGGAGTTGGTACCTGTCTCGTGTACGATTGAACCGACGAATGCTTCGGATCATTATCCGATGACGGCTACCCTCGCGTGGTAGCCGTCTCGTGTATACGCGTGTCAGACGCGTTTATGATAATGATAGTTATCGAAGTCTTTTCCCTGTGAACTGTCATGGTTGCCGAACCGTTCTTTGAGTCGTTCCCACCAGGTGAAGATCAGGGGTTCTTGCCAGTTCCGTTTTTTCCAGTAGAGGATGAGTAGCCATCCGAAGAGGAATCCGCCAAGGTGGGCGAAATGGGCTACGTGATCGGCCGTCAAACCGGCAACGGAACCTAATCCGGCAAAGAGCTCAACAACCGCATATATAATAACGAATATGCGCGCACGTATGGGCACGGGGATGAAGAGCAGGAACATCGGTACATCGGGGTAAAGCCATCCGAACGCGAATAATATACCGAAGACGGCACCGGAAGCTCCGATGGTATTGAGGTAATAGGCATATTGCGCCACTACTTCAGGTCCGTAATGACCGGACAGATCGGATAGCATCGCCATCCAGACCAGTTCTTGCACCAATGCGGCACCTAATCCGCATACCAGATAATAGATGGCGAAGCGTCGAGCACCCCATTCGCGCTCGATCACCGGCGCAAACATCCATACCGCGAACATATTAAAGAAGATATGGCTGAAGTTCGCGTGCAGGAACATGTACGTGATCGGTTGCCAGAAATGGAAGGAGTCTGCGGTGAAATAATGCAAACCGCCGATGGCATTCAGATCGATGCCATGGCCTTTCAAGACGTAAGCCAGCAGAAAAATCAATAAGTTGGCTATTAGCAAATAGCGTGTGGTTGTAGGTAAATTTCTCATAATCGGTTGCAAAAGTACTACTTTTTCGCGGAATAATCACACAAAAAGTACACCAAAATACGAAAAAAGCGCTTTTTTTTACTAAAAATGCAAATTTTTTTCAAAAAATATTTGGTATATAAAGATTTTTTAGTAATTTTGCAAGCGTATTTCGAAAAAAGAAACACATAGTTCACATTATTAATAACTTTAAAAACACAAAAGTATGAACAAATCAGAACTTATTAAGGCAGCAGCAGCTAAGGCTGAGGTTTCGAACGCATTGGCAGCAAAGGTTCTCGACGCAGCTATCGAGGCTACCATCGAGGCAGTTAAGAAGGGCGAAGGTGTACAGATCATCGGTCTTGCTACGATCGCAGTTAAGAATCAGGCAGCTCGCACGGCTAAGAACCCGCGTACCGGTGCCGTTGTTAACGTTCCGGCAAAGAAGGTTGTTAAGATCAAAGCTGGTGCTAAATTGGCTCTCTAATCGAGCTATATGGCTTAGCAAACGAGTTGCTCCTTCATTTGAGCAACTCGTTTTGCGTCTTTTCTAAAATAATTGACTCATGTTGAATATTATTCTCAGCGGTGCTCCGGGTAGTGGAAAGGGTACCCAATCGGACTTGTTAGTTAAGAAATACGGTTTGCAGCACCTGTCAACGGGTGACGTGCTTCGCGCCGAGATTGCAACCGGCAGTGCATTAGGTCATCAGATTGATGCGCTTATCTCGAAAGGCAATTTGGTTCCGGATGATATGATGTACGGTGTGATAGAGAATTATATCGCTTCGCTCCCGAAGGACTGTAAGGGTACGATCTTTGACGGATACCCCCGTACGGTAGCGCAAGCAGCAGCGCTTACTCATCTATTGAAGAAATACAACATGGATGCGATCATGATTGACCTGCTGGTGGACGAGCAGTTGTTGATTCAGCGTCTGATTGATCGCGGTAAAGTGAGCGGTAGAGCGGATGACAACCTCAATACGATTCGTCACCGCATCGCGGTATATCATAACCAAACCGAACCAATTGCGCATTACTATCTGCATAAAGGTAATTATTTCGCCGTGAACGGTAATCACACCATGGCGGATGTGTTCCTGCAGATCATGCGTATTGTCGACCGAGAGTCGAAAAAATAAATCTTATGGCAGCTAACTTCATCGATTACGTTAAGATCTACTGCCGCTCGGGCAAGGGCGGTGCGGGCTGTATGCACCTTCATCGCGCGAAGTACCTTCCGAAAGGCGGTCCGGACGGCGGTGACGGCGGTAAAGGCGGTTCGGTCATCCTGCGTGGCAACCGCAATCTCTGGACCCTGTTGCACCTCAAATACCAGAAGCATATCATGGCGACCGACGGCGGCAAAGGAGGTCAGAGTCGTTCGTTCGGTAAGGACGGCGAAGATAAGATCATCGAAGTGCCCTGCGGTACTGTGGTCTATGACGGCGAGACAGGAGAGTATATCTGTGAGGTGAAGGAGCATAAGGAGCAGGTGGTGCTGCTCAAAGGCGGTCGTGGCGGTTTGGGGAACTGGCATTTCCGTACGGCTACGAATCAGGCCCCTCGTTACGCGCAGCCGGGTGAACCCGCGCAGGAGCGGACGGTAATCATGCAGTTGAAAGTGCTGGCTGATGTGGGTCTGGTAGGGTTCCCCAATGCGGGTAAATCGACTTTGCTGAGCGTTGTATCGGCTGCCAAACCCGAGATCGCGGATTATCCGTTTACTACCCTTACGCCGCAGTTAGGCATCGTCTCGTATCGCGACGGCCGTTCGTTCTGTATGGCCGATATCCCGGGTATCATTGAAGGTGCCGCAGAAGGCAAAGGCTTAGGTCTGCGCTTCTTGCGTCATATCGAGCGCAATGCGGTGCTGCTCTTCATGGTGCCGGCGACGAGTAAGGATATCATCGCGGAATATGAGATCCTGCTGCATGAATTGGAGAAATACAATCCTGAACTGCTGACCAAGGCGCGTATCTTGGCCGTCACGAAATGCGACCTGCCACGCGTAGACGAAGAGGGAAAGGAACTGCCGGCCATCGATTATAAGAAACTGAGCAAGAAATTAGGTATCGAAGTGCTACCGATCTCCTCGATCGCAGGGCTGGGTATCGACGAACTGAAGGATGCCCTTTGGACGGAGTTGAATAAGGAGCAGAATCAGGTGATTGAGATATCTCATGCGCCGATTGATATCACGCGCATCGAGTCCGAAGAGCCTGAGGCTATGGAGGAAGCGGAACAAGAGGGCACCATCTATCTCAATGAGGTAGAGGAAGAATGGGACCTCGATAAATACAAAGGTATCGGTTGGGATGAGTGAGCCACAGGCTCACATTTTAGATTTTAGATTTTAGATTTGAGATTTTGCAGCATACTTTCTACGATAGGATGATTGAATGGCGTGAACGCCATATCAGCGAGAAGCACTTGGTGCTCCTCCTATCGTTTTTTGTAGGCGCATTTTCTGCGGCGGCAGCCGGTTTGCTGAAGTCGTTTATTCATATCATCCAACAGTTGGTGGAGGGTCACCTCATTGCCGGCGGACATACCTGGTGGTATTTGATTACACCGGTGATCGGTATCACTTTGGCGGCGCTGTTCGTCAAGTACATCGTGCGGGACGATATTTCGCACGGTATCACGAAGATTCTCTATGCGATCTCGCAGCGTAAGTCGATCATCAAACCGCATAATATGTGGTCTTCCGTTGTCGGTTCGGGTCTTACCATCGGTTTCGGTGGTTCCGTCGGAGCTGAGGCACCTATCGTATTGACAGGTGCAGCCATCGGATCGAATCTGGCGAAGGCTTTTCGTTTGAACCAGAAGACGATGATGCTGATGATCGGTTGCGGTGCAGCGGGTGCTATCGGCGGTATCTTCAAAGCGCCTATTGCCGGTTTGGTCTTTACGCTGGAAGTGCTGATGATGGATCTGACGATGACTTCAGTGGCGCCGTTATTGATCTCTTCTGTCACGGCTACGGCTATCTCCTATCTGCTGACGGGAGTGGATCCTATGTTCCCGATCGTAGCGGCTGAACCTTTCCTGGTCAAGCGTATTCCCTGGTACCTGATTTTAGGTGCTATATGCGGTCTGGTCAGTCTGTACTTCACTCGCGGAATGAATCATCTTGAGCAATGGATGAAACATTCGATTCAGTCGATGTGGGGTAAGTTGCTGGTTGGTGGGGCTATGCTGAGTATGCTGATCTTCCTCTTCCCGCCGTTGTATGGTGAGGGTTACGATGTAATTCGTCAGTTGATTAACGGCGACTGCACGACAGCGATTGTGAATAGTCCGCTTTCGCAGTTCTTGTCCTTTCATCCGCAACTGGTGTTGGTGGGTTATTTTGTAGCCATCATCCTGTTGAAGATCGTTGCTTCGGTAGCTACGAATGGAGCCGGCGGCGTGGGAGGTATCTTCGCACCTTCGCTCTTCATGGGTGCAATCGTCGGTTTTGTCACGGCGCGACTGATGAGTATGATGGGTCTTTCCGTATCGGAGGCGAACTTTGCTTTAGTGGGCATGGCGGGTCTGATGTCCGGAGTGATGCATGCACCGCTGACAGGTATCTTCCTGATTGCTGAATTGACGGGTGGGTATCACTTGTTCATGCCGCTGATGATCGTGAGTGTGATCTCCTATCTGACGATCATGTTGTTCGAACCCCACTCGCTGTACGCTATGCGTCTGGCGCAGAAAGGTGAACTGCTTACTCATAACAAAGACCGCAACGTATTGACCTTGTTGAAGATGGATAGTGTCTTAGAGACCGATTTCATCACTATCTTCCCGGAGATGACGCTCGGACAACTGGTGAAGGTGATCTCCACCAGCAACAGAAATGTCTTCCCGGTAGTTGATAACGACGGTCACTTACGCGGTATTTTGCTGTTGGATGAGGTGCGCAATATCATGTTCCAACCGCGTTTATACAAGCGCTTCACGGTGGAGCAGTTGATGACTTCTCCGGCAGCAGTGCTATCCTCCAATATGCCGATGGAGAAGGTGATGGAGACCTTTGAGGATACGGGGGCATGGAACTTACCGGTTGTGGATGAGGAACGTAAGTATCTGGGCTTCGTCTCCAAATCGAAGATCTTCAATTCCTATCGCCACGTGTTAGTCCATTTCAGCGAAGAATAACCATGCGCCCAATCCGATTCGTTTTCTTGGTGCTAACGCTCGCGCTTCTGCCGATGACGGCACAAGCGGAGAAGGAGCCGTCTAAGGCACTGAAGTTTTTCTATCGCACGGGGCTGAAGATTGATAAGTATCTTCTAACGGGTGTGGATACCAATTATATCACCCTTCCCGAACACTGCTGGAAACTGGCGCTGAATAACGGCGAGAGCGGAGTGAATGCCGCTTATCGGATATGGCTGGACGTGGGGACACCGGCTGACCTGATGATGCGCAACAAGCCCAGTATCCAAATCGGTTTTAATGCCGGTTACCGCGGTTTCGGATTCGGCTATTCGTGGGATGTTCTCAGTGCGTATTCTACCAATTGGAATATCTCGTTAGGCGGTAAGGGCTTAGGTATTTCTTTTCGTCGCCAGGTGACGACGAACCTAACCGGAAAAGTACTGATAAACGAGAAAGAGGATCCTGATCCCACCCTGATAGACAAAGGCGACATGCGTATCGCGACGACATCCTTATCGGCCTGGTACGCCCTCAACGCCTCCCATTATTCGCATAATGCCGCGATCAAACAGAGTTATATTCAGCGCAAACCGGCTGGATCCATCTTGCTCTCGTTAGCCTATATGTCGTATGAGATAGGGGTGCAGGACAGTTCGAAGTTCGTCCAAGACGAAGACATGCACTATCTCATTAATGGTATGACGAAGATGATCACCCGTCAGGTAGCGGTAGGTGTCGGGTATGGTATCAACTATACCCCGAATCATGGCAAGGTGCTGCTTCATGCGGCGGCGTTCATGCAGGTTGTCTGCTATTCGGTCAACCATGTGTCGTATATACTTCCCGACTCTGTCTATCTGCCCGGTGAACCCCAATATGTCATTCATCCCTATAAGCCGGTGCATGTGACGGGTAACATGCGGGCGGCGGTGAGTTGGGAAATTAACGAATGGGTGCATCTCTCCGCGTGGGCGCAGGCCGAGCATCTTAGTTTTGAAGCGGTAGATCAGCAACTGAGTGCATTCAAAATCCGTAGTTGGAACTGGCAGGCGAATCTAACGATAGGTGTTCGATTCGGCGCAGGAGAGAAGCGAGTTCGTAAAGCGCTTGGAGATGAGGAATATAACACCTTACGCACGCCTTATCAGCCGCATCCCGGTAAGTTGCCTAAATGGCTTCGCGAATATTTCTTCTCCTCTTCTTTATAAGCGCAAAAGGCGGTGCGAGAGGGGTGTTTTTATAGCAAAAATGCAAAAAAACACGCTTTTATGCAAAAAAAATGCACTAAAATTTGCGTAATTCAGAAAAAAGCAGTACTTTTGCAGCCGCTTTTGAAGCGAGGGTGCCATCGTATAACGGTTAGTACTCAAGATTTTCATTCTTGCAATAGGGGTTCGATTCCCCTTGGCACTACGAAATGACCTTCCCTAAAGTCACTTTCCGAAGCTGATCCTCTCAAGGCTAAGGAAGATTTGAAAACAAAGTCCGCGAGTCGGACACCAAAACAACAACAAAGATGGCAAATCACAAAAGCTCTTTGAAGCGTATTCGCCAAACGGCAGCGCGCAAAGCACACAATCATTATTATGCAAAAACCGCACGTAATGCAGTGCGCGATTTGCGCAAGACGACCGACAAAGCTGCAGCAGCTGCTGCTCTTCCGAAGGTAAGTTCTATGCTCGACAAACTGGCTAAGCGTCACATTATTCATACCAACAAGGCGGCTAACCTCAAATCGAAGCTCGCTCGTATGATTAACAAACTCGCTTAAGATACGCAGTTAGGTCAAAACGGAAGAATCGCATCGCGGTTCTTCTTTTTTTTATACATAAAATGCAGTAAAATTTGCATATATCGAAAAAAAGCAGTACTTTTGCCGTCGATTTTGATACAAATGTTAAGATGAAAGAGAATAATATTCCTATTGTTGATTGTCCGTACGGTGACTATATGATCGGTGATGCGAGCGGTAAACTGATGAATGAGTACGGTCGCTATCCGTGTAAGATCAAGTGCGGTGTTTATGCTTTTTTGGTGCGTGGTACAGCTCGTGCTACGATCAATGTGACGGATTATGAGTTCAAGCAAAATGATATCTTGTTACTGGAGCCCGGCAGTTTCCTCTTTATTCGCGAGTGTTCAGAGGATGCGCTGGTATATTGGATTGTGTTCGGCAGTAAGTTCCTGGAGAAGCACACGGTGAATAACAAGATGTCGCTTTCGGCGCTGCAGCTTCATTCGCCGAAACTGAGTATAAGCGAGAACCATGCGGAAGTGATCTGTTCGATGTATGATACGGTGGTTAAAGCGCTGAACGCGCAGCCGACGATGTTGGATAGCGAGAAGATGGTTCATATCTTCAATCTGTTACAGACGAGTTACGCCAAGTATGCGCATGAGCAGGATGAGTACCTCGTTAAGCCGATGGACCGTAAGACGGAGATTTATCAGGAGTATTGCCAATTGGTGCTGAAGCATTATCAGGAATGGCATCACGTCAGCCAGTACGCCGATGCGATGCGCTTGACTTTGCCGCACTTATGCTCGACGATCAAATCCGTCGGCGAACGTACGGCCGGCGATATCATCATCGAAGCCATCATTACGGACGCGAAGAGCCAATTGAAGATCACGAATCTGCAGATCAAAGAGATTGCTTTGAGTTTAGGTTTTGATAATGTGGCTTTCTTCAATCGCTTCTTCAAGAGCCATGTGGGAGTAACCCCGAAGGCTTATAGAAACGCATAATGCGTTTCAGTTGAAGGTTTAAAGTGGAAAGTAGAAAGATAAAGGACGCTGATCAGCGTCCTTTATACATTTCTTCGTAATATTTCTCGTATTCTCCGGAGGTGATGTTATCAAGCCATTCCTGATTGTCAAGATACCACTGAACGGTTTTCTCAATGCCTTCTTCGAACTGGAGAGAGGGTTCCCATCCTAACTCACGTTGTAACTTCGTGGAGTCGATGGCGTAACGCATATCGTGTCCCGCACGGTCGGTAACAAAGGTGATGAGGTCGAGGTCCGCTCCTTCCGGACGGCCTAACAGACGGTCTACGGTCTTGATGACAGTCTTGATGATATCGATGTTCTTCCATTCGTTGAAGCCGCCGATGTTATAAGTCTCGGCGATGGTTCCTTTATGGAAGATCAGGTCTATGGCGCGAGCGTGATCCACCACGTACAGCCAGTCGCGTACGTTTTCACCCTTACCATAAACCGGCAACGGTTTGCGATGACGGATATTATTGATGAAGAGCGGGATCAGTTTCTCGGGGAACTGATAGGGGCCGTAGTTATTCGAGCAGTTCGTCACGATAGTAGGCATGCCATAGGTGTCATGGAATGCGCGCACGAAGTGGTCAGACGATGCTTTCGAGGCAGAGTAAGGAGAGTGGGGATTGTACTTCGTTGTCTCATAGAAGAAATCCTCCCCATACGCCAGATGATGCTCTCCGGAGGACGCTTTGGTGGTGAAAGGCGGTTCGATACCTTCGGGGTGCGTCAGTTGAAGTGCACCATATACCTCATCTGTGGAGATGTGGTAGAAACGCTTGCCTTCGTATTTCTCCGGCAGGGATTCCCAATATAGTTTGGCTGCCTGCAACATCGAGAGCGTACCCATTACGTTCGTGCGTGCGAAAGTGAAGGGATCCTTGATGGAGCGGTCCACATGACTCTCTGCAGCCAAATGAATCACACCGGTCACATGCTCTTCCTGCATCAACGCATAGATGGTTTCGAAATCACAGATATCGGCACGCACGAAGCGATAGTTCGGTTTGTCCTCAATATCCTTGAGGTTCGCCAGATTTCCTGCGTACGTCAGTTTATCCACATTGATGATACGATAGTCCGGATATTTATTCACGAATAAGCGCACTACGTGACTTCCGATAAATCCGGCTCCACCGGTGATGATGATAGATTTCATATAATGAATAATTAATAATTAACAATGAATATATCGTTGCTACAACACGTAGCGTATCTGCTTGAAGTGGTATATTCGTTCATTCCCCTGTTTGTCTTGTAGAACGATCTCACCTGTCGGCAAGACGTCTATGATGCGGGCTTCAAAACGCCCATTTTGATCTTCGTACGCATGCCATCCTTCTCGGCGATAGAGATGGTCTTTGTATTCGGACCAGATACGCTCTTCCGGCTCATTCAGTACGGCCTTCACCGCTTCGAAAAGATCCTTCATGAGTTGGTCTATATCGTACGTTTTGCCGGTGATCTGTTTCAACGAAACAGGATTGGGTGCATCGGATGTAAACTTCGTCTGATTCACGTTCAATCCGACACCGGCGATTGAGTATTTGACCGTAGAACCCACGATGGCGTTCTCCAATAAAATGCCCGCCAATTTCTTGTCCCGGTAATAGATGTCGTTTGGCCATTTAATGGTAAAGGGTTCACCTATTAGTCGTATGATGGCTACGCTAACTGCTATATTCAGGAAATATAGATTTTTGTTAGGTAGCAAGATCGAACAGATCAAGTTTTTATCGGGTTCGCTTTCCCATCCGTTTCCCGTCTGTCCGCGACCGGCAGTCTGGTAGCCGGCATACAGAAACAGTTCCTCTTCCGGCCACTCCCCTTTCGCCAGCAACTCACGCATGAGCGTGTTGGTACTATTGGTGCTGCTTATATACATCGAGCAGGTATTGCTGAATGACGGTTTGTATGTTTCGTGCTTTCCCCGGTGCGGAGTTGATGAGGATAGCGAACACCCAAGTGTCTCCATTCGGTGCATCGATATATCCGGCGAAGTTCTTCGTTCCGGCTATCGTTCCGCTCTTGGCGTGAATACGTCCCTCCAAGGCCGTGTTGGGACAGAGGCTCTTGAGCGTGCCGGACTGACCGCTTACAGGGAGCGAAGCTATCCATGCATCCGCATTCGAACTGCGATACATGATCGTCAGCAGTTGCACGAAGGCCTTAGCGCTAACGGCATCTTGAGGCGCCAGCCCACAACCGTCTTTGATGATCGCGTTTTGTATCGTTACGCCTCTTCTCCGCCAATAGTCTTTCAGCAGATCCTGACTGTTATGGATGGTGCCGGGCAAGGTATATCGTGCGCCGAGATAACGAAACAGCGCCTCGGCGTAGAGGTTGTTGCTGTTCATGTTGGTCTCTTTAAGCAGTTCCGAAAGGGGTTCGGAGTAGTGCGTGTAGATCTCCTGACGCGGTAACTGCATTGGGAAATAGTCGGGTTCATACCGCGGTTCTTTCTTCACTTCTATCCCCGCTTCTCGCAGTCGTGCTGTGAAATGACGGGCTAAAAGCAGACCCGGATTAGGCAGGTCGCCTTTGACACCGAAGGTACCTAAGTTAGAAGGTACCGCACCGGTGAGGTAGCGTTCGTTACTGTACGGTAAACCGCTCACGAAAGCTCCGTCATAGGTGATCTTATCGCATCGGATACGGTTGATGAACCGGATATCCGGCACTTCGGGTTCGGTCTTTACTACAGTTGCTACGCTTCCCGGAACTCCGCTTTGCAGCACGATGTTCATTGTGTTACCATAATAATTGAGGGCGAAGATCCCCGGTGCGTAGTAGTTACCGGCATCCTCACAGAGCCAGTTCGGATTCTGCGCTTCACCGTCTAACATCGTCATGTCGGCAATGACAGCGCCGTTGATGCGTTGTATGCCTGCAGCCCGAACGGCTTTCACCCATTGCGTGAGAAAACCATTCTTTCCTTGCCATCCTAATGAAGGGTCACATCCTCCGCGGATATACAGATCACCATTCAGTACGCCGTTCCGGATCGAACCGGTGTATTCGAGAATGGTAGGGAAACGAAAACCGGGCCCCATGATCTCGAGTGCAGCACCGGTCGTCAGTAACTTCATGACTGACGCCGGTGGCACTACGTGTTCCTCCCGATAACTATCTATCACTTCGCCTGTGTTGAGGTTCTGTACATAGACGGACATGTTGGCCTGGCCGGTCAACGGGTGAGACGTTAGAAAGTTAACGGATAATATAAGTGCAAAAAGAACTTTCAACTTTCAACTTTCAACTTTAAATACTCATGCATAGCGGCTGCGGCTTTGCGACCATCCGACATCGCGAGGATGACAGTGGCACCTCCTCGTACGATATCGCCTCCGGCGAAGATCATCGGCAGGTTGGATTGCATACCTTCGTTCACGACGATCGTACCTTTCTTGCCGATCTCGAGTCCTTCGACGGATGACGGGATAAGCGGGTTCGGCGAGACGCCTACCGCAACGATCACGAGGTCCACAGGTAGCGTGACGGTCTTGCCTTCTACAGGCACCGGACTACGGCGACCCGATTCATCGGGTTCACCCAGCTCCATCACTTGCAGCACGGCTTCGCATACACGTCCGTTCTCGTCCGCATGGTACTCAATCGGGTTATGAAGGGTCATGAACTCGATACCTTCTTCTTTGGCATGATGCACCTCTTCGATACGTGCCGGCATTTCTTCTTCCGACCGACGATAGATGATCAGCGCGTGCTCCGCGCCGAGACGTTTCGCTGTACGCACGGCATCCATCGCGGTGTTACCGCCACCGATGACAGCTACGTTCTTGCCGTATAGCAGCGGGGTATCGGTAGCCGGATTGGAAGCGTCCATGAGGTTGACACGGGTGAGGTATTCGTTGCAGGACATCACACCGTTCAGGTTCTCACCCGGGATGTTCATGAAGCGCGGAAGACCGGCTCCTGAACCGACGAAGATACCCTTGAACCCTTGTGCCTCGAGTTCTTCTACGGAGATGGTCTTTCCGATGATTGTGTCGGTGTGGAACTGCACGCCGAGGGCACGCAGGCCGTCTATCTCGATGTCCACGATACGGTTCGGCAGACGGAACTCCGGAATACCGTATTTGAGTACACCGCCGATCTCGTGCAGGGCTTCGAAGACATGTACTTCGTAGCCGTATTTGGCGGCGTCTCCGGCGAAGGTAAGACCCGCAGGACCGGAGCCGACGACGGCGATTTTAGAAACCCCACTCCCGTCTCCCCTCAAGGGAGAAGCCCCCTCTCTTGAGGAGAGGGTTGGGGTGAGGTTTGTTTGCGCATTTGCATAATCTGCACAGAAGCGCTCGAGGTAACCGATGGCTACTGCAGGGTGACCCATTTTGAGATGGATACATTGACTCTCGCATTGTTTCTCCTGCGGGCAAACACGACCACATACGGCGGGCAGGGACGAACTCTCTTTGATGATCGCTGCCGCACCGAGGATGTCGCCTTTCTCCAGCGTCTTGATGAATCCCGGGATGTTGATATTCACAGGACAACCCTGAACACAAGTCGGTTTCGGGCAGTTGAGACAACGATGGGACTCCGTGATGGCCTGTTCAAAGGTCAGACCTTGGTTGACTTCCTCGTGGAGCGATTTTACGCGCACTTCCGGTCGTAGTTCCGGCATTTGTACACGGGGTATGGCTACGCGATCTTTGGGCTTGCCCTCAAACGGAGAAACCCCTCCCGGCCTCCCCTCAAGGGAGGAGACAGGTTCTTCGTGGGCGGCACTCTCGTTTCCCTCCCTTGTGGGGAGGGTTGGGGTGGGGTTATTCAAGTATGCTTCCATGGCAGCAGTCTCTTCAGCCTTGAAAGCTTTCATTCGGCTGAGCATCTCATCCCAATTGACGGCATGAGCATCGAACTCGGGGCCATCGACGCAGACGAACTTGGTTTTGCCACCTACGGTAACACGGCACGCGCCGCACATACCGGTTCCATCGACCATGATGGTGTTGAGCGAAGCTTCCGTCGGGATATTGTATTTGGCAGTTGTCAGGGCGACGAACTTCATCATGATTGCCGGTCCGATAGTGATACATTTGTTAACGGTCTCGCGGTTGATGACTTGTTCCACCCCTACTGTAACTACACCCTGTTGACCGGCAGAACCGTCATCGGTCATGATGATCACTTCGTCGGACCACTGCGAGAGCTCATCTTTCAAGATGATGAGGTCTTTGTTACGAGCCGCGAGCACCGTGATGACTTTATTGCCGGCTTTCTTGAGTGCTTCGGCGATCGGCAGCATCGGCGCAGCACCTACACCACCGCAGGCACAAACGACCGTTCCGTATTTCTCGATACGTGTTGCGCGACCGAGCGGTCCGACGATGTCATGTAAGCACTCACCGGGTTCCATCGCCAGCAGTTTATGCGTCGAGACGCCGATACGTTGAACAACCAGTGTGATCGTTCCTTTCTCGATATCTGCAGCAGAGATCGTTAAAGGCACGCGTTCGGAATTGGCATCTACGCGAATGATGACGAAATGACCGGCTCTACGGCTACGGGCAATAAGCGGAGCTTCAACTACGAGCTCCGCTACATTGTCCGAGAAAAATCTTTTAGAAAGAATTCTGTTCATTAGAAATGCTTTGTTTCTTTACCTACGATAGAGGAAAGGAGGTTGTTCGCCAGACGGCTTGCGCCGAAGCGGAACCACTCGTTGTTGAGCCACTCTTCGCCGAGGATCTCCTTCACGAGGGTGAAGTGCTGAACAGCCTCGTCGGTAGTGGAAACACCTCCGGCAGGTTTGTAACCCATTTTGATGCCTGCTTTCTCTTTCCAAGCCTTGATTGCGTGGCACATCACGAACGTAGCTTCCGGCGTAGCGTTCACAGCGATTTTACCGGTAGAGGTCTTGATGAAGTCGCATCCGGCAGCCATGGAGAGGATCGAAGCTTTCCAGATATTCTCCGCCGTCTTGAGCATTCCGGTCTCGAGAATGACTTTGAGGTGCTTGTCTCCGCAAACGGCTTTGAGTTCGCTGATCTCGTCGAAGCACTCCTGATAGTTGCCCTCCAGGAACTTACCTACGGAAAGCACGATGTCGATCTCAGTTGCTCCGGCTTTGAGAGCCATTGCTGTCTCTGCGACCTTGACCTCCAGGAAGGTCTGCGAAGCAGGGAAGCCGCCGCTGACACAAGCGATATTGAACTTCGGATCCTTGAGGGCTTTGCGAACGTACTCCGCCATAGCGGGATAAACGCAGATAGCAGCTACGTTGGGTATACCCGGGAATTTCTCCTCAAAGGTATTGACAGCGTTCGCCATCTTCTCTACTTTGGCGATCGTATCGTCGGCGCTGAGGGTGGTATAGTCGATCTGGTGAAGACATTCTTTCCACACCTCGACGTTATTGTTCTCCGCAAAATGCTTTGCTTCGATGTCAGCTACTTGAGCTTTTACTTGCTCATCGGTAAACGGGCAGGGGTACTGCGCAAATAATTCTTCAAAATTCATACAGTTGGTATTTTAAGGGTTAAACATTTGTCTTTTGTCTTTCGACTTTCTACTTTTTACTTTTTACTTTCTACTTTTGTCTTTCTACTTTTGTCTTTCGACTTTCTACTTTGAGCGGCTTGCCGCGGTCTTTCTACTTTTGTCTTCGGTGCCTCTACATCGGCTAAACGTCCGAGGATGGTTTCATTGCCTCTGACGTGCTCACCTACTTCAACGAACATCTCCGTGTCCAGAGGTAAGTACATATCGACACGTGAGCCCAGTTTGATGAAGCCGAGGTGGGTGTTACGGTGCGCAAAATGTCCGGGTTTGGCATAGGTCACGATGCGTCGCGCCATAGCTCCTGCGATTTGTCGAACCGCGATCTGCACTTTGGAAGGTGTCTCAATCACTACGAGCGAACGCTCGTTCTCCGTACTCGACTTCGGCAGCCATGCTCCTTTATGATGTCCTTTCTGATGCTCGCTTACCAAAACCGTGCCCTCAATCGGATACCAGTTGGCATGCACGTTGAACGGGGACATGAAAATGGAGACTTGGAGTTTCTTCTCATGGAAATACTCGTTCTCCTCCGTCGGCTCCACAACTACCACACGCCCGTCAGCGGGAGCTATGATGAAATTCGGATCATCGATCTCGAGCACGCGAACGGGGTTGCGGAAGAAATAGGTAACGAACACCAGCAACAAGGCAGTCAGCGCCAATGTGACAGCGAACGCCCAATGCGGGAAATACAAAAACATCGGGACATTGATGATAAACAGAAGGAATACTGTGCCGACGATCAGTCCGCGCCCTTCTCTGTGTATTCTTGGTCTTTTCATAAGGTGTATTCTTGGTCTTTTCATAAGCCTACCTAAACGTTTTTATCTATAAAAACAATAAACCTCCTGAACGTCAGTTCCACTGACTATAGGGGAACTGCGCCAACATATCCGCTGCCTGATCCAGCCCGTCTTGCAACTTCTTACCGATCATCATCTTAAACATCATCGGGATATCGGCCTTTACGGTCAGTTTGATACGCGTATCATTCGGTGCCAACTCCTTGAGCTGAATCCAGAAATTGGCATCCATCGGAATACCTTCCGCACCGAACTTCACCGTGTCGTTCTCAATCCGGTCGACGATAGCAATGGTGATCATCTGGGCCAAACCGTCCACTTTCATGCGAACGCGGTCCGGCTCAATCTCCATTTCCTGAATCTTGTCTTTAGGAATCATATCGCGCACCCGCTCCAGATTCTGCAGGTTGCTCAGCACCCGATAAATCTGTTGCGCGGAACAAGGCGCAGAAGTAATCTTACTCTCGTATTTCGTTTCACTCATGATGCGTACGAATCAATTAGCGTGCAAAGGTACGGAAAAAATTGCATATATGCAAATTTTTAAATCGTAATTTTGATTTTTTAATTTTTCTGCAGGCGTTTTAGGTATTTTTGCACTTCCAAGTTCGTTTTACGAATACGTTTTTCCAATTCGTTCACATCGGAGATGACGATCTGTAAATGGTCTGCCCGTTCTAATGCTTCATTTCCTTTGATGCGCAAGTCCGCCAACTGTTGGTCGCTCAGTCGTTTGCCGTCTTTATACACGATCAGATCCTGCCCGTCATCGCGCACCATCACCCGTAACCTTTCACCTTTCACCTTTAACCTTTCACCTTTAACGACGTAGTACCCGTGGTCCTGGTATTTCTCGTTTTTCTCATAACTAAAGAGCGCAATCAGACTATCCGACACCGGTAACAGGGCGTCTAACTGCTTCTGATAATAGCTTAAGGTACGTTCCTGATCGACCAAACCAATGGAGTCGCGCTCGTGCTTCTGTGCGCGATAAGCCTCCAATCGCGAGGGTTTGTCGCAACTCAACAAACACCCGATTGCTAAAAATAAAATAACCGCTTTTTTCATATCGGCTGCAAAAGTACTGTTTTTTTTTGAAATTTGCAAGATTTTTAGCATTTATATACAAAAAAAGAGACGACCAGTAGGTCGCCTCTCTCATTCTCCCCCTTCAGGGGGCCGGGGGGCCTACCCCTGATGAGCTACGTCGTACTCATCTCCGCAGACTTTCCGCGCTTGCATACCCCTCGTACATGTACCTAAACTACGTTCAGGTAGGAAGTACTCGGGGCTGCTACGCTTTCCCCAAGGATTAGAAATCCTCGGGGACCCCGTGGAAAATTTAGCCTTGATGCTCGGCATCATACGCCTCGCCGCAAATTTTCCACAAGTAAGCCTTCATGGTTTTCTTGCCACCGGCCGTGTCCTTCTGCGCAGCGAAGTTGATCTGGTCCGTGGTGATCTGGTTCAGATCGCTCTTACGAGCCTTCACAGCAGCCGCTACAGCTTTGAAGCGAGCGCGTGCATCCAACTCATTGGACGTCAGCGGAGTGCTACGCTCCACTTTGTTGCGCAGGTAGAGACGGTTGCAGGCATTGCTCTGCGTTGCCGCTACGCGGTGGGTGGCGAGCAGCATCTTCGAACACGAATGTTGGCCGCTCTTGCTGGGTTTGCTCAGTGCGCCGGAGACACTGTCGATACCGGCTGAATACGTTACTTTTGCCATTGTATATTTAAAATTTTATTTGTTTATTAAAAATATTTGTTGTATCTTTGCAGTCGATTTAACATCGGGATGTGGAGTAAGGCCGATT
>ONTT01000050.1 GCA_900320865.1 uncultured Bacteroidales bacterium
TCAGCACCGTAACCGAGGTTGAGGACCATACCGAACTCTATATCCACGTTATAGGTATAGCTGTAGTTATAGGTCGTTCCCTCTTCAACGAAGGCATAACTCTGTGATCCGGGCGGGTCGCGCAAGATGTCAAGGATGACGATATCTCCGTGTGTTGACGTAACGAAGTCGCGTCCTTTCACTTTATTACCCGTGACGTACGCGCTCACAGCTTGTTTCTCCACATAGGCACCTTGGTATTCAACACTCAGGTCCAGTACGCGCAGTGCCGATTCGTCTGTTTTCAGGAAGGAGGCATAGTCCACGGGTATCGTTATCTCAGCTTGACCGTTTTCGTCCAACTGGTGGGTAGTGACCTGTGTATTACGGTCGTCATGCAGACCGTTATAGACTTTGAGTTTGCCGCCATGGATACGCACTTCTTCGTGCTTGATGGACATCTCATCGTTGTTGTAGTAATAGTCCTCATGTGCTGTGACTCGGAACGAATAATCTTTTGTAGCGAAGACGGGCGCTCCGAATAGATATTCGTATGTACCATCGTTCCGCTTAGTAGCCAAGGGTACGTTCACCGTTTCGTTTTTGAGGTTTTTGCGCGTCATCTCTTTCTCGCCGAAGTAATCAAGCTCGCGTGAATAAATCAACTGCTTGCAGGTGATTTGTATCGGGCTATGGTATGTGATCGAGAAGGATTCGTTGTAGCGCACGGTATCGTTGTTATAGATAGACTCTTTATGCTGCTTGGCGGCATCGCTCAGGTCGAGTGTCTCGCTGGTTTTGCCGTCTGTGAAGAGGCTGGCATAACCGCGTGCCGTCGCTTGGGTGATCTTATAGCGTACAGGGTATAAATCCACCGCGTATTCTCCCGTGGTAACGTTCGGCATAATCGTGATGCGCTTCTTCTCAAAGAGCGTATAGGTAGAGTCCACATATTGCTGTATCGTATCTTTATCCAGATCGGACTGCACGTGCACTATCTGCGAGATGTTATCTCCCTCTAATTCGAAGACCATTTTGAGGTCCTCGCCCAGGTAGTTGGTACTTAGGCCGTGACCGAGCGGTTTGGAGCCTTGTATATCACCACCGGCGAGACGGCCGATAAGGCGCACTTTCGTTTGGTCATAGATACGGATACCGTCGAGCGCCTTGGTGAGCGTCAGCAGGCTGTCGCCCTCTATGCGTACGAATCCGTCTCCGGCGAACCGGTGACCATCTTTGATCGCCTGTAATGTGAAGGCTGCGTTTTTCGGCGCCATAAACTCGAAGTTACCCGAAGCGTTCGATTTGTAGATATGCCCTCCTACGCGCACTAACTGTCCGTTGACGAGGAAGTTCGCATCACGAACCGGAATCGTACTGTTCTCATAGAGCAGACGCCCGCTCACTCGTACGGAGGAGATATTCTCAAAGTCTATTCCGGTAGCGACGCAGTGGTCTAAGGACAGTGTAACGGATGCGAAGGTGGCTGAGGTGTTGTTGTATCGGAACTCAGCGGTCTGACTAACCGGGGTGATCGCATACTGGGCATCGCCGCTATAAGGCACGCTGTCAACGAGGTAATAACCGCCTTCGTCCGTCATAACGCGCTGTAGCACTACTCCGTCGGAAACGCGTGAAGCATTGACTTCGATATTTGGGCACCCTGTGCCGTCCGCGTAGGTGATCCGTCCGCTGATTTTACCGTAAGGGTTACGTCGTCCGGTGGTTTCAACACTGCGTGTGAGCACGTTTCCGTTGCACTCATAGGACATGGTCAACCGGTATTGCCATGGGTCCGCATCCAAGGGGTTGGCGTATGTATCCTGATACCAGTTCTGTTTGAGGCCTTCTGTTAGCTTCGTCCAACCACTTTCGCTATCAGGGCGAGCCTCGACCGAGTAGGTGCCGACATCTCCCTCTGTAGCATCCCAGGTGAGTAAGACATATTCAGAAAACTCTTTGTCTGTGCCGGCAAAAGTACTGATATTGGCCGCAGAAGTATAGTAGATCTCCGGGCCCTTGGCTTCTAAAATCGGAAGGACGAGGAATTCATAATTATTCAAATCTTTGACCGTCACTCCGGTCGTATCAATATACGCTTCGTACTTATAGTGTGTACAAGGAGTGCTGGCATAGTCGGTCAAGTACACGTGGTAATCCAATTTCTTATACGTATCATCATTAGGAGAATAGAACTGTTTGCTAATCGCCGCTTTGATGCTATCGTTAGGTATCTGAATGAGGAAGGTATCCTGTTGCTCCACCATTATCTTGCGGATGATGAGTTTTTGGTTATCATCCCAATAGTAGAACGAGTATCCGGGTTTATCTTGGGTACGTTCCGCATTCTGTAACAATGCGCCTAAATCAATTTCAAAATGCACCGCTCTGTTGTTGCTAAAGTCGGGGTCGAGTGTGTAGGTCACGGGGTCAGGATTGATACCGACCTTAAAGAATCCATTGACGCTATATTTATGCTCCACGGTGCAAGTGTCTGCAGCCGAATAGGGATTCACTTCCCAGTCCCAGATAGAGGAGGAAGTACGCCGCACACGATAATAGATGTTATAGCTTTTCTCTACGGGGTTCCACCATGCAGCCTCTGTGGAATCCACGTAAGAATAGGTCTGGATATTGTTGACTGTAGCCGTAGAGTCGTAGTAAATCTGCACGAGGTCGATGGTCTGTGCATCCGAAAAGTCGGCATTGTATGCCCGTTGTATCTCGATGTAATCGCCTTCCATGACATCCTCTTCCTGCGGGTAGTGTATTTGCCAGGTGAGGTTCTTATAGCGGCTGTTCTCATACCATTTGTCAATATCCTCACGATGATAGATCCAGGGTTTGACTTCGAAATTATGTATCTTGTGGTAAGCAGGGATATCTATTTTGTTCGACCAAACCCATCGCCATGTTGCATGATCGACGTCACGTAAAGCATAGAAGCACGTACGAAAACCGTGTTGCACGGAATCGGCGGGATTTACGAACAGCATATCCGAACGCTCCATGAGAATATGGGGATTGACGTCTTGCGTAGTGAAATACTGCTGCACGTCCGTAGTTAAGGAATAGACGTACGCTAACTTGCCGTATCCGGCTGCGCCTTTGTCGTTCGCGGCGTAGAAGAACGGGTCGGAGATAATTGGTGCCTGCTCGGAATCGGCACCGGAGAACAAGCCTAAGTCATGCGTCTTCGTCCCAAAGCCGGCTTCATTCCATTTATGGTGGTCAGAGGTCACGTACAGTCTAAACTCCTCTTCGTTCATCTCCTCTGGCGGATACCAGTCAAACTCAAACCAGGTGAGCCAATTTCCCTCTTTCTTACGTTTCAGTTCTACTTGCACGACGGTGCCATCGGGTACGATCGTGCGCTTGGTGCCGTCATACGTGTTCGCACACTCGATCACGCCGCCCCAAAGTTGCACCCATACGCAACACTTGTCATTTGGCCACTGATGCTGATTCTTCGCTTTGGGATTGTTGTAGTAGTTGTCCGCCCAGTAGTGGAGATAAATGGCTTCTTCGCCGCCGCTCACACGTTTCGTATGCAAACGACTACCCGTAGCCTGACACGTTGGAGCAGGATCGTTACCCAGGCTCTGGTTATTACCACGACCCGCATTGTGGTCATATCCGCGCTCGCTGAAGAGCAGCACCTTCACATGGATCTTTCCGTTGCCGGCAGCATAGGCATCGTAGTTGTTCTCGTTTTCGAAATCTACATTCGCCTCTGCCGCCATAAGCGGAGACAAGTGAGAAGTAAAAATTGCTAGCAGTACAAGGACTGCCGGTAGAATGAGTTTTTTCATATAGATAATCTTTTAATCGTCAATAATTAACCAATTGTTCTTGGAGGGTCTGAGCCCATGTTATCTGCGCGACTGCGCACAAAATAACAAATAAAAAGGACTTTCTCATTGTATTATGATTTTATTGCTACAATTTTGCGGGGGCAAAATTACTACAAATTTTCCAAATCTGCAAGATTTTTCGCATTTTTATACAAAAAAGCCCCTCCCATAATTGAGGGAGGGGACTTGGCTAGATCTTTCCGCGCCTTGTGGCGATTAGCCTTGATGGTTGGCATCGTAGATGTCACCACAAACCTTCCACAGGTAAGCTTTCATGGTTTTCTTGCCACCAGCTTGATCCTTCTGCGCCGCGAAGTTGATCTGATCCTGAGTGATCGAGTTCAGATCGCTCTTACGAGCCTTCACAGCAGCCGCTACAGCGGAGAAGCGAGCGCGAGCATCCAGCTCTTTGGAAGACAGCGGAGTGCTACGATCGTAGACGCCAGCCTCACGGATGTACAAGCGAGTGCAGCTCGGGTTCTCAGTCGCAGCTACACGGTGGGTACCGATCAGATACGTGCCACACTCGTGGCCCTCTTTCTTTTTCGGCTTAGCCAGCGAACCGGATACATAATCAATACCGGTAGCATATTTTACTTTTCCCATAGTATATTGCGGTTAACATAACTCCTAACCGCTTGGAGGAATAAGGTTTAGGTTTAATGGCAGACGCTTTCTTTTGAGTCGTGCGTCTTTTGCGACTGCGGGTGTTTTAGTAAATCGAAAATGCGGCGGTTCGCCTTACAAAAATGCGCTTACGCTTACAAAAATTCCAAAAATCCATGCGGATAGCGCAGTTATATGTCGTATGCTGCTCTGCAAAAACCATGGTGCCCCCCATTCATGCTTTTGCGGACCCCAACCGCAAAAGAATGTTTTTGCCAGAGCACATACGCCAATGCGGACGTGAGAGGGGGTACATACGTTTACACCCTCACATGAGGATCCTCTCTCCCTTGAGGGGAGAGCCGGAGAGGGGTTTTTATTTCTTCACTCCTTGATACTCTTCTACCGTTTTGGTGGAGATGGACGTGGTGGTCTTGCTCTGCGCCGAGTCGTTCTGCTGAACGTAAGTTGCGGTAGTGGTGATAGTCCGCCAAGCTTTGCAACTACAGACGCCGATGGTTACGGCGGCCATAAATACTGCACTAAGCAGAATAATCGTCAGTGATTTTGATACATGTTTCTTCATCTTCGGTGTATTTTTTTATGTAGTTAAACATTATGTCGAGATTGGCTGCAGCCATCGGGCTGACGAGTACACAACCTATTGAGTGTTCGGGTTTGGTCCCGGTGTGAATCCGGATACCTTCTCTTTCGGGTACTTCCTCAATGATAGGAAGCAGTTTCTTGAACTTAGGCGACCATGTCCGTTCAAGGGGGTATGTCCCTGCCGGAATGATGAAGTCGGCATTCTCGATGGTCGGATAAGAGAAAGATCTCTCGCCGATAGGGAAAGTGATGGTTCCGTTAACGGCTTTTCCTTTCTTACTTTGCCGGATTAGTGTTACCTGAATCATTTTTGTTACGTTGTTTATAGTGGTAATCAATACCCATGATAGATCCGGCAAAGGTTGCAGCTTCTCCGAAGGCGACGAGGACGGTCTCGTGAATTTCTCCGGCGGGGTCAATTTGTATGCCTACATGGAGTAATACCATACCACCGACGACGACCAGTGCGGCAATGATCAATTGGGCAATATTTTCGGGCAATTTGTTCATAAATTTTTTACTACTTTTGTTGCAGGGGTGGGGATCGAACCTACGACCTTCAGGGCATGAGCCTGACGAGCTACCACTGCTCCACCACGCATTATTTTCGATTTCGAGTGCAAAGGTAGTACAAAAAAACGAGACCTCCAAAAAACGGGGGTCTCGAAGTATAAGAACCTTATATTTTTTTCAATCGTGGGTCAAATCGTACCCGCAATACTTAGAAAAATGTTCGGCTTCTGACAGAGACAACCAATATTCTCCATCGGCTTTTTTGCGCATGGCAAATTGAGCTCTCGAACATCGTCCGTGTTTGGTTATCCATCCATAGAGTAGAATTTGAAGACCTTTCAAGCCTACGTCCGCATGGATGGCTCTTTCGAGCCGCGCGGTTAGTTGCGCGAATGTTACTGCATCTTTTTTCATAAGCCTCTTTCGTTTTTAAATTGTAACACTTCGGCGGCGCTGTACTCGTTATCCACGTCTACACAGAGAGCCGAGGCAAGAAGCACATCTTCCTGCAGGGCGGCTTTGAGTTCGTAGCCCATTTGTGTGAGTTCGGCACAAGCGAAGATGAATCGCAGGTGTCCGTCTCGCGGGATAGGCAGGTGTTTAGATCGTTGGGAGAAAAAATGATATTTTCCGTCTTGACCTCTTCTTCTTTGGATGAAATATCCGTATCCGTTACCGAGTGCGCCTGTCAGCGACTCACATTGTTTCGTTAAGATGATTTCCATATTGTTCATTTTTTTTAATCGGTGATAGTACATAAGTAGTACATAAGTAGTACTTAAGTCCTATTTAACCACTTGTTTGTCTGCGTCATCGTCGAGGAAGTTTTCCATAGCGTGCCAAGCATTGTCTTCTTTGGAGGGGCAATGCATCTGGAACTCCTCGCCGAAGCCTTCTTCTTTGTTTTTGACATTCTCCTCGACTATAACATCAACGCCGGTGGAGATATCGAGGAAAGCGGATGCGGCTTCAGGAATGTTGCCGATGGTACATGCTCCGTCGATGGAGAGTTTTTCGGTGTTTGACCACGCTACATCGGTCATGTATTTGTTTCCGATGACGATGAAGAAGAAGGTGTCTTCGTCTTCTCCGGCCCAAGTGAGAAGAGGTTGGATGATGTGTGCGAAGAGTGTGTTTGTTGTTTTGATGCAGATCTCGCGGACTGCTTTTGATAATTTTGCCATTGTTGTAATTTTTTTTTGCCGTGTTGTTTCGGCGGGTTAGTAAATAAAGGATGATTTAGAATTTCTTTGCCGTAAATAGGCTGTAGTAGTTGCCGGAGTTCCGGCGTGGCTTCCCATCGTTTTTTTCGTGGGTTCCATTTTTGATAAAACATTTGTTTTGTTAAACATTAAAAGGGGTTACGGGTTACGGGTTACCAGTCGCGGACCCATTCAAGTCCAAAGAGTTCCATTGTGGCTCGTGTGCAGAGTTTGAACCCGCCGTTGTAACTAACTTGGACGATATCTTCGTTCTCGTCTCCGCATAGAAATTCGGGTTGCGGGTCTGGAAAGTCCTGCACAAAGAAGAACGGGTTTTTTTCGACAGTTCCGTCCGGCTCTTCTTTGACGGCATTCCACATGGCTTGTTGCGCCGCAGGGGAACGCTTGTCAAAATTATACCATGTCGCCGTGAATCGGTTTTTGAATTCCGGTACAAATTTTTTAAAGAATTTTTCAAATAAATCAGTCGGCATGTCTGCTTGCTTTTTATCAGTTATATTATTATTTAGGGGGGTATGGGGGGAGTTCTCTGAGAGAACGTTTTCGTTCGTTGAGTGAACGTTTTCGTTCTCTGAGTGAACACTATCGGTGTTCTCTGAGCGAACACTTTGCCAGATACCATCGGTACAAACAATAAGGTGTTTCTCCATGAGCGCGTCAAGTATAGTTTTTGTAGCGCTCGTACTTAACCCGAGTAGTTCGGCGAGGTGTCGCTTTGAGCCATCGTACCCCTTTTTCTCACCATGCGATAGACCGTAAATATAGGCATAGACGCGGCATTCGGCCAGCGATAATCGCAGGTCGGTCCACATC
>ONTT01000034.1 GCA_900320865.1 uncultured Bacteroidales bacterium
CAATGTCAATGACACCCTTTGTCTCTCCTTGGAGATCGTGCCGACAGACGAATACCATTCCTACAAACTTGATGACTACGGATGGAACGCACTGCCCGGACAAGCACAAGTCGATATCACTGCGAATACTGAAGTGAGACTGGTTATCACGGGTGAAATTAAGAACGCAGTTGCTACCGGCGGTTTTGCGCTGCACGGACACGGAATCAATATCGTACAGGCACGCATAGCTGCCGTACAAACGCTCAGCGGTATCGAAAACATCTCCATTCGTAACAACGGTATTCGGTATAATATTCTTGGACAACCCGTTGATGAGGATTACAAAGGCATCGTAATCCTGAACGGCAAGAAAATGATGATCCATTAATTTTAATTTTTAAACACCATGAAAACTTGTTTCAAGTATGTCTTTAGCCTTGTAGTCCTCCTTGTGGGGGCTACAGGCTTGGCATTTTCGCAAAATATTGTGACAGGTACGGTTGAAGATGCTGACGGTCCACTGATCGGTGCCTCCGTACTCGTCAAAGGGTCCACCGTCGGTACGATTACCGATATGGATGGTCAGTTCTCTATTCAAGCCAATGTAGGCGATGAACTCGAGTTCTCCTACATGGGCTACACATCTCAGACCATCAAAGTGACCGGTAACCCTATTCACATCACCATGTCGGAAAACACCGAAGTCCTCTCAGAGGTAGTTGTTACCGCCATGGGTATCAAGCGTGACCGCAAAGCTCTTGGTTATGAGGTCGGCGAAGTCAAAGGCGATGAGCTGACGAAGGCGAAAGAGGTTAATGTAGCCAACTCGCTTGCAGGACGTGTGGCAGGTCTCGTTGTTTCGGAGACCGCCGGCGGTGCGTCCGGTTCAACGCGCGTTGTGCTCCGTGGTGCGACCGAAATGACCGGTAACAACCAGCCGCTCTATGTCATTGACGGAGTACCGATGGACAACACGAACTTCGGTTCGGCAGGTACAGAAGGCGGTTACGACCTCGGTGACGGTATTTCCGCTGTCAACCCCGATGATATCGAGTCTATGTCCGTTCTGAAAGGTCCTGCCGCCGCAGCGCTCTATGGTTCCCGTGCCAGCCACGGTGTGATCCTTATCACCACCAAGAAAGCAGCTACCGGCGATTCCAAATGGGGCGTTGAGTACAATGGTACGCTCACGTTCGATAGCCAGCTCAGCAAATGGGACAATGTACAGCAAGTCTATGGTATGGGTTCCAAGGGACAGTACAATGTCGATGCGGTCAGCAACACCAATAAATCCTGGGGTCCGAAAGCTGACGGAGGTTTGATGCTGCGTTATTATGACGGTCAGGAACACCCCTTCCTCATTATTCCCAATAACACGGCTAATTTCTTCCAAATGGGTCTCACCGCCAATAATACCGCGGTCATCACCATGAACACGGGCAAGACCGGGCTGCGTTTTGCGTACTCCGATATGCGTAACCGGGACATTCTCCCGAACTCAAACATGAGTCGTAATACCCTGACCTTGCGTGCTAACACATCCCTCGGACCCGTAGATCTCGATTTCAATGTCAACTACGTGCATGAGAATGTAAAGAACCGTCCTGCTCTTGGAGATGACAAATCCAATGTCGGCAAAAACCTCATGACCCTCGCTACTACGTATGACCAGGCTTGGCTCAAGAACTACCAGACTGCCAACGGAGAGTACCAAAACTGGAACGGTATGGATCCCTATAACGTGAACCCCTATTGGGATATCAATAAGAATAAAAACCAATCTTACAAACACCTGCTCCGTATGAACGGAAAGATTGTTTATAACATTCTTCCGCAATTCAAGATCCAAGCGACTGTCGGTGCAGAACTCAACCGCTTTGAGTTCTCGGATTTGATCAACGCCGAGTTCTTAGGAATCTATACGGACAGTTGGGGAGATTTCGATTTCACGGCTACAGCGGGCGCCAATGTCTATGACGTGCATAACCAAACGGTTATCAACACCGGAACGGATATGGGAATCCGTGAAGTAGTAGCGATGTCGAGTTTTGAGGAGCAGTCGGTAGAAGAGGCAACATATAACAAACGTATCGTGTCCGTGTTCGGTTCTGCTAACTTAGGATGGCGTCACATGCTCTACTTAGATGCTACGGTTCGCGGCGACAAGTCCTCGGCTCTCGCGAGAGGCAAGAACATCTACGTCTATCCCTCCGTCAGCGCTTCGTGGGTATTCTCGGAGTTGATCAAGGCCAACCGCAAAGTGCTGCCGTATGGTAAAGTACGATTGAGTTGGGCGGAGGTTGGTAGCGACACCGACCCGTACCAGTTGAGTCTGCGTTATACGAAGTCTCAGTTCGGTTATCCGGGTTATACGATCGGTTCTATCTATGGCAATACAATCCCGAATGCCGACCTCAAGCCGACTCGTACCCGTTCGTGGGAAACAGGATTCGAGACTAAGTGGTGCAACAACCGCATCAGTCTCGACTTCACTTTCTACCATCAGACATCGCGTGACCAAATTATCGGTATGGCTGTTTCGCCTACCAGCGGTTACGATTATCGTATGATCAATGCTGGCGCGATCCTCAACCAAGGATTTGAGATCACCTTTGGTGCGCGTCTGGTGCAGACCAAAGACTTCTCTTGGGATTTGGGTATCAACTGGTCGAAGAACAACAACAAAGTGCTCAAACTGACCGAAGGGACGAGCGAGTTGGAGTTAGCGAAAGCGACGTGGTGTAACGTATATGTAGCAGCCCGTGAGGGAGAGGAATACGGTGCTATCTGCGGTCCTGCTTTGGCACGTAACGCCGACGGCAAAGTGATCGTCGATGCTACCACCGGTCTGCCCACCTTCACCACCGAGAACAAAGTGTTGGGTAACGCGCAGTGGAAATGGACAGGCGGTCTGAGTACAACCCTCCGCTATAAGATGGTCAGCCTCTCAGCCTTATTTGATGTGAAAGTCGGAGCAAGCATCTTCTCTATGTCCGAGCGTTCGGCATACGAGACCGGTAAAGCCAAAGAAACGCTCGTCGGACGTGCGGAATGGTATGCTTCCGAGGAAGCACGCAAAGCAGCCGGAGTCACTGCCGGATGGAAAGCTACAGGCGGTTACCTCGTGGACGGAGTCATCGACAATGGAGACGGAACTTATCGAGATAATGACATCTACATTAACCCCGAGGACTATTGGTATGAGGTGTCGCGTAAATCGCCGGAGCTGTTTATCTACGACAACTCGTATATCAAGTGCCGCGAGCTCACTCTGACGCTGGATTTCCCGAAAGAGTGGCTGGACAAGAAAGGCATAGTGAAACACGTAGGTATCAGTTTCGTAGCGCGTAACCCGTTCATCGTATGGAAGAATATCAAGGATATCGACCCCGATGCGCAGTACAACACCTCCGGATTGGGTCTGGAGTACGGTTCGCTTCCGAGCCGTCGCAGCTATGGTCTGAATTTCAATATCAAGTTCTAACCTCGTAAATGGAAAGGATAATTATTATGAAAAAGAATCTTTTATCTTTGAGCGCAAGCGTTCTTTTATCTTTGAGCGTAACGGTCTTTGGCCTCGCTTCCTGCTCGGACAAGGTTTACGAGGAGATTAACACAGACCCGACCAAAGCAGCCCGTATCAACCCTGCTTCGCAGTTGAGTTATGCCGAGTTGCAGATCTTCGGCGATATGAACTATGTGGACGTACATCGTCTCTACACCTATGCGTTCACCCAGCATCTGATGGGTTGCTGGAACACCACCAACTACGGCGGTCAGCATCGTATGGATGATAACGAGATGTCCCGCCCTTGGGCGAACCTCTACGCAGGCGCCATCCGCAACCTGACGGATGCCATTGAGCAGACAAAATCAGACCCTGCACAGGTGAATATAAACGCTGCGCTGCGCATCTTCCGCGTATATGTAGGCGGGTTATTGACGGAGTTCTACGGCGATATACCGTTTACCGAAGCGGGAATGGGTTATTTCACGGGCAATACCCAGCCTAAATACGACAAGCAAGAGGATCTCTATGCGTTCTTCTTTACCGAGTTGAAAGCAGCTTCAGTATCGTTTGATGTCAAAGCCAGTGCCATTACGAGCGATCCTATGCTCGGCGGCAATTTGGAGGCATGGCGCCATTTCGCCAATTCGCTTCGTCTGCGCTATGCAATGCGTTTGTCGGATGTAGCTCCTGAGTTGGCGAAGAAAGAGTTCAACGCTGCCCTGACGGACGGTGTAATGGAGAGTGCTTCTGATAACGCATGCGTCAAACACATGAATGTGACATATAGTTTCGGTCAGGAGTCATTCCGTGATTTCCGCGGCAATGCCATGTCGAAATATTTCTATGGCAACGACCCAGCCAACAACCCCTCGTATATATGCGAGACGCTCTGGAACCAGCTCTATGACAACAAAGACCCGCGTACTACCCTTATCTGCCGTTTCTATATTGACGACTATATGTCTCTCTCCAGCGCAGATGGCCGTATTGACGTGACGGACGCGATGCTTGCAACGCAGGAAGCGAACCCCGAGGCAGCTGTCATATCGCTTATTGCTCCGGGTGAGTTCTCATGGGACAACTGGCCTACCTATACGGAAATTCCGGGTAGCCCGTTGGCAGACAAAATTACAGAGATTCAAGGTGCTCATCCCGGTTATAATCCGGGGTCGAACCCTCGTTGGATGAAGCCGAAATTAGCCAATAATTTCCTTCGTTCCGACAACCCGGGTGTTATCATGACGTATGCAGAGGTATGTTTCCTCCGCGCAGAAGGAGCAATCCTTGGTTGGACCTCAGATGATGCGAAAACTTATTATGAGACCGGTATTCGCGAGGCGATGAATTTCCTGACTGACCAATACGGATGTGCCGGCGTTTCGGATGCTGAATACGCTGCGTATATCGCTCAACCGGCTATTACTTTCGGCGCAAGTACCGAGCAGCAGAAGATGCAGATTAACACGCAGGCATGGATTCTCCATTTCCACAACCCCGCAGAGGCTTGGGCTAATGTACGCCGTTCGGACTATCCGAGACTCAAAGCTCCGAACACCAAGAACCCGCTTATTGACGGCACGGCTATCCCTGTACGTTTGTGCTATCCGGTCAAAGAGGAAACATACAGCAAAGATGCGTATGAGGCGGCCAAAACACGCGTACCCGGCGGATACTCATGGCATGCTCCGCTTTGGTGGGACAAGTACCAATACTAATTAACCATTGTTACCTTTACAAAATATTCCGTTATGAAAAAGTATTTGATATATTTGGCTGTTTTGGCGGTTGTGTTCACGTCTTGCGAGAAACAAACTCCGTTTGACACCCAATCACCGGACGATGCACCGCTCATTCTCAAGCCATATAACGAGTCCGGAACCGGTTCGTTCACCTATAACTTAGCGAACCCCGATACTCCGCTCTTTGATTCTGTTACCGTCACTCCGTCCAATTATACGACGGTGAACTGGTATCTCGATGGCTCATTGGTATTCACCGGTCTGAAGATAGAGATGACTTTCCCTGCCGGAAACTACGAGCTTGTTATCGAGGCTGTGACACAAGCAGGCAAGCGCACCGAGCGTAAAGGTTCGGTAACCGTGAATCCGTATGACACCGATCCAGCATCCGCTACTCCGTCTGCCGGTCGGCACTGTGTGCCGGGAAATCCTACCACATTGGCAGGAAAGAACCTAAGCAAAGTGAACAAGGTAGTTCTATCCAAAGACATCTACGCGAAGGAAGTGGTACACACCCTTTCTCCGGAGGCAGGCGCTACCGATACGCAATTGTCAATCAGTATGCCGGAAACGCCGGACGGACGCTACTATGTCCGTTTCAAAGATGCAGAAGGCAAGATTTACGGCGCAGGTGAGATCCATGTACACAACGCTTCCGTGGCATTAGACGGATATGCGTCCTTCGTACCGGGTGCCGAGTGGACTATCACCGGTATCAAATTAGAGAACGTAGCTTCGGTCAAAGTGGACGAGACGGTTATTTCTACTGTTGCGGCTACTGCCAACGCCATCACTTTCACCGCTCCGAATGCAGAGGTAGGCGACCATAAGCTCTCCATCAAGAATGCCGACGGATCCAGCGTATATTTCATCACCGACGAAGGTCTTGTAGATGCAGTAACGACTACCGTGAGCGCAGAGACTACTATCTGGGAAGGCTCGTGCGTTATCAATTGGGGCGACTCCAAAGTAGAGCTGACGGCGGATATGATGAAGGATGTACCGGTAGGTTCGACAATTTACGTCTATTTCAATGTACCGGAAGCCGAGTACCATGCACTTCGTATCACCGATGATTGGTGGAGCCACGATTTGTTGCCGCAAGTGGATGGTATGGAAGGTCAACCGAACCCCTACACCTTCGTTTATGACGAAGCAGGCAAGGCGGCTGTTGAGCAGACAGGCAAAGCACTTATAACCGGTTTTGGCCTGGAAATTACCAAAGTTACCTTCAAGTAAATCGTCAGTTCGTAAATTGTAAAATCGTAAATCAATATGATACCTTTACGAGAAAAAATCGGATATGCTCTGGGTGATGCCGCTTCCGGCGGCATCACCTGGAAAATTATGTCCGTAGCGTTCCCGCTCTTCTTCACCAATGTGTTCGGTCTTACGTTCGCGGACGCGGCTGCGCTCATGCTGCTCGCGCGTATGTTTGATGTAATCACGGACCCGCTCATGGGTTCTATAGCTGACCGTACCCAGTCGCGTTGGGGCACTTACCGCCCGTGGCTCATCTTCGGCGCCATCCCATTCGGTGTCGTTTTTGCGCTGCTCCTCTATACGCCGGAACTCGGAATGACCGGTAAGCGTGTATGGGCGTACGGCTTCTACCTGCTGATGATGGTATGCTACACGATGGTCAATGTGCCGTACGGTTCGCTGCTCAATGTGATGACCGAGGACGGCGACGAACGCAACCAGTTCTCCGCCTTCCGTATGGTGGGTGCTTACGCCATGGGATTCGTGACGCTGCTCACGTTTGCGATGGTGCAGAAATGGGCAGGCGGATCGGATCAGCACCAGTATGCGGTAGTCGGAGCGGTCTTCGGACTGATAGCCATGCTGATGACCCTCGCTTGCGGATTGCTGACCAAGGAGAGACACAAACCCGTACGTGCCGAAAAATTCACCTTCAAGCAGTACGGCGACCTGTTCCGCAACAAACCCTGGGTTTATATGACCCTCGTGGCGGTCTGCACGAATTTCTTCAACGGTTTCCGTTATGCGGTAGTGGGCTATATGTTCACCTACTGCCTTGACGGCGATGTGACGGTCGGCCGGTTCATCATCAACTACACCGCCTTCATGGCGTTCGGCGAGGTGACCTGTATGGTCTTCGGTGCTGTCAGCCCGTGGTTCACGCGTAAGGTGGGTTCCAAACGCATGGCATTCGTATGGTCGTCTATTATCTGCTGCATTTGCTCGGTAGTGTTCTTCTTCATTCCGATGGATCCTGCGTATATATGGTGGATGGTGGCGGTATCCATGCTCACATCGGTCGGTGCAGGCTTGTACTCGCCGCTCTTGTGGTCCATGTATGCCGACGTGGCGGATTATGCGACCGAGACCTACGGCAGTTCTTCGACGGGTCTGATCTTCTCTTCGGGAACGATGGCGCAGAAGTTCGGAGGTGCTATCTCCGCAAGCCTTATCGCCTTCCTGTTGGGTGTTGCCGGACTGGTGTTAGAAACGGACATACTGACAGGCGATACGGTGGTTACCATTACCGACGAGCAGTCCGTTCGAACGATGGTGTGGGCGTTGTTCAGCCTCTTCCCGGCTTTCATCGCGTCTATCATGGCATTGCTGGCGTATAAATTCCCGCTTAAGAAATAACAAATGAAAGGTGAAAAAATGAAAGGAAAAATTATCGTTTTATTGAGTGCGTTGGCGCTTATGGGTTGCCACTATACGAACCCTGACAATGGGCCTATTCGTTTGAATCAAGTGGGATTTGCGCCTAATCAGGAGAAGACCGCTACGATAACGTTGAGCGATGAGCAGCTAACCGTTAGCGATGTTTTCATCTTGAATGAGAACGGCGACACCATATGGACAGGAGTGACGGCAGAGACATGTTCGAATCCCGTTTCTGGCAAACCGTGCCAGTTGGTTGATTTCTCAGTATTGACCGAACCGGGCGAATATACGCTATGTGCCATCCATCCATCATGGAGTTCGCCTGCGAGCGCTCCTTTCATCATTACGAATCGTCCTTACCGCGAACTCACCCGTGCGGCACTTAGAGCGTTTTACCATCAGCGGGCATCGATGGCAACGGAAGAGCCCTACGCCGAAGGCTATGCCCGTCCGGCAGGTCATCCCGATGACCATGTGTTGGTGCACGCTTCAGCGGCGACAGCGGAGCGACCAGAAGGAACGGTTATCTCCTCTCCGGGAGGTTGGTACGATGCCGGAGATTACAACAAATATATCGTCAACAGCGGATATACGATGGGCGTGTGGTTGATGGCGTACGAGATGAACAAGGAATATTTCGACACGCTGAAATTGAATATCCCGGAGAGTGGACAGGCAATGCCGGATATGCTCGCGGAAGCCATGTACAACCTCCGTTGGATGATGACGATGCAAGATCTCGATGGCGGGGTGTATCATAAACTGACGACTCCTAATTTCGAAAAATTTATTCGCCCCGATCAATGCAAACAGCAGCGTTACGTAGTGCTCAAGACGACGGCAGCCGCACTCGATTTTGCGGCTACGATGGCCCTTTCTGCACGTGTCTATGCACCTTTTGATGCGCAGTTCAGCGAACAGGCTACCCAAGCGGCAATGCGCGCTTTTGAATGGGCGTTGGCACATCCCGAGGTCTATTATGACCAGCCCAAGATGAACGAGGAGTTCCAGCCGGCGATCACCACCGGCGCGTATGACGATTTTGATGTGCGTGACGAGTTCTTCTGGGCGGCTGCCGAACTGTTCCTGCTCACTCACGAGGAGCTATACGCGGCGGTGGCGGTCGATCATATGCCGGCCGATTATATCCCTGCCGTATGGGGCAATGTGGCGGAACTGGCGTATCTGGACATGCTCGTGCATTTCGAGCAACCGCAGCCGGCCTCGATGGAGGAGGACAAAGGGGTTAACCTGCTGCTCGCGCATCTTCAGCCTTATCTGGACGAAGCCCGCTCTATCTCCGTTTTCCGTTCGCCGTACGGCAACCGCGCGTCGGATTTCTTCTGGGGATGTAACTCTGAGGGTTGCTGTTGGCGTGGTGTGGAATGTCTCTATGCCTATCGTATGACGGGCGATGAGAAGTACCTCACCAACGCACAACGCTGCCTCAATTATATCCTTGGACAGAACGCTACGGGTTTCTGCTATGTAACGGGCTTTGGTGCACATCCGACAAGCCATCCGCATCATCGTCTCTCGTATTCGCATCCCAAGGGCACCCTTCCCGGTTTCCTGGCAGGAGGACCGAACCCGATGCGGCAAGATGCGGAGACAGATGGGGTCAAGTATCCAAAGGATGTGCCGGCGGATGAGAGTTATCTGGACTACCAACCGTCATACGCTTCCAATGAAGTGACCATCAACTGGAATGTAACCCTCTTTGCCCTCTCTGCCGGTATAGATGCCCTTTTCGAAAATGAGTAAGTATGAAAATCTTCGAGCAGAGTCTCAGTCTCTGCTCGAATCCAATATCCTTCCTTTCTGGGCTACCCGTATGGTGGACACCGAACATGGCGGTTTCTATGGTCGTATAGACGGTCATGATATCCTTCATCCTGAAGCCGAGAAAGGAGCGGTCCTCAATGCCCGTATCCTTTGGGCTTTCTCGGCTGCCTCGCGTGTGCTGCATAGCACCCCCTACCGCCTCCTGGCATATCGTGCCTACGACTACTTCATGCACCACTTCATCGACCGCGAGTCCGGAGGAGTCTATTGGTCAATCCATGCGGATGGTACACCCCTTGACACCAGGAAACAGACTTTCGCTATCGCTTATGCTATCTACGGCCTCACCGAGTATGTGCGGCTGACCAATAACCAAGAGGCACTCAATGCCGCTATCCGTCTCTTCAACGACCTTGAAGCGCATGCCTACAAATTTGAAAATGAGAAAATGAGTAAATGTAAAAATGGCTACCTTGAGGCCCTGACACGCGATTGGCAACCCATCTCTGACATGCGCCTCTCCGAACAGGATGAGAACGCGGCGTTCACGATGAACACCCATCTCCATGTGCTCGAAGCATACACAAACCTCTACCGCGTCTTGGCGGATGTACAAAGAGACGATCTACAACGTTCAAAGGAAAGGATTACAAAGCAGCTCCGTACACTCATCGACATCTTTGCCAACCGTATCTTTGATCCCGCAACCTGTCACTTGATGCTTTTCTTTGACGAGAACTGGTCTTCCCTCCCTTGTGGGGAGGGGCAGGGAGGGGTTTCTTTTTCCCCCGGACATGATATCGAAGCCGCATGGCTGTTGCATGAGGCGCTGGAGGTATTAGGAGACCCCATCTTGCTGCAAGAAACACTTCCTGTCTGCCAACAACTGGCGCAAGCTGCAGAAGATGGAATCCTCAATGAGTCCCAATGGTGGTGCTATGCCGAAGCGGTGGTCGGATATATAGACCAATGGAAACTGAATCAGAAAGATCTTCCTGTCGAAGCCGCCATAAACCTCGAGATGGCGGAGGTGGCATGGGACTATATTCAATCCCATCTTATCGACCGCGAACATGGGGAGTGGTACTGGGCAATCCTCCCAGATGGTACACCCGACACGTCCAACGACAAAGCCGGATTCTGGAAATGCCCCTATCATAACTCCCGCATGTGTATCGAATTAATTGAAAGATTATAATTTTAAAATTGAAATAATCAATGAAGCCCTACAAGTTTGCCCCATACCTTCGCACTATGATCTGGGGCGGGTATCAAATAGCCCCTTTCAAGAGTATCTATACCGCACAACCGAATATCGGTGAATCGTGGGAGAAAAGTGCTGTCCCCGGGCATGAGTCCGTGGCTGTCGAGGCCTTCGAAGCCAAATACGGACATAAGCCTGTCATCATCCCGGTAGTCATCGGCGACGGCAGTCGTAAGATATAAGGCTATCTTTCATCCATAATCAGCGATCCGTTTTTTGAAGCGGGTCGCTTTTTTCGTAAGTATGCCGGAGGCACACTCTTGGACACGTCGTCCCTGAGAAATCCCGCCTTCCGGTGTACTTATGACAAAATATCAGTATTTGCTTAGCAAAAAAAAAGTGGAGAATTGAGCATCCTCCTTCAATTGGGATTACCCTTGTATTTAACCTTCTGGATGGAAATTTGTGAATTTCACATCAACCATCCCGAACTCTCGCAGTTCCAAGTCGCTCTTCATTTCAACACCAGCAAAAAAACGATCTGGAGAGCCTATCATCTCTTGGAGTAAATCACCGGCGCATATTTATGCGTCACTCATCTCAGCAAAAACCCGTACCTTTGCACCGGTTTTCGAAAGAAAGCGATAAAAGAAAGTATGCAAAGAAAATTAGAAAGAAAGGTGGTACATAAAGTACGTACGTAACACCTTTTGTAACACCTGTATATTTTTTAAAATTTTATTTATGCATCAATTTGATGAACTATGGACTCTACTCCGCCAACACGGCTCCAGTAACAAGCGGGAAGCCGAGTGTATGCAGTTATGGGAGAGCTATTCTCCTGAGTTGCGGGATCTGCTCTATGAAACCATACGCAAGAAGTTGGAACAGCACAAGTTTGTGCATTATGACCCCTTGCGTGCTTTTCAGGAGAATGTACAGGCGTTTCGTTCGCAGACCCTCTCCTATGCGGCGTATTATGCCCGTTATCACACGACAGAACCCCGCGACGGGTGGCAGATGGCTAACCCGACAGGGAACAAAGTAATCTATGTAAAACAAATCAACTAAAATCATTATGGCTTTGCATTTCAAACTCAATCCGCTGTTTGATTCCATTTCGGGAACCATCAGCCGCAAGCGTCTGCCGGACGGACGCGTAGAAACGATCGTCGCCACCAAACGCGGCACAATTTACAAACGGACGACCTATCCGAAAGGGACGTTCCCCCGTCGCGGTTAAGTCGTTCCCGTAAGATGATCCCGTGATGCTCCGCTTAAGCTAAGGCTCGTTACGACTCGCGACCACGTCGCTCGATGGAAACTCGCCTTGCTCTACGCTCTCCCCATAGCAAACAGCCTCCGGCTTGGTTTACTCTGGGGACCCCAAAGAAAAGTCCGGTCTATTGACACGACCATCACGGGACCATCTGCGGAGGAACACCTGAGAACAAAACAATCAAAAAGCCGACGCGAATGGGTAAAGTATTTTTTGATCCCGGAATCGAATCCGTCCGCGGAATCCTGATTGGCACCGATCCGTATTACCTGCGGCGCTATCCAGCTCGCGACGGCGGCGTGATGCATATCGTGCAAGCCCGTCCCGACCGGTCCAGTCATACGCCTTCCGAAGCCGAGGCCGCCAACCGAACCGCTTTCGGCATCGCTTATGGCAAGGAACGGCATCGCGAGTTTATCGAGCGGACCATGAAAGGACAATTGGAAATCGAATTTACAGACTAATGGCAAAAAAATTTTTGAAAACCGATCTCGTGCGATCTCTGGAGCAGCATGTAGGTGCGCCGGTAGGCATGGAGGGCTTAGAGACCCTGATCTACGGCTGGCGAAAGAAACTCCGCCTCACCTCGCATGCTATCTATGTGCGCAACTGGCTGACCTACGAAGAGACGGTATCGCTGAGCGAGTACGCCGGATATGACTTGACGGAAATTTAAGAAATCTTAAACCCGCGAAAGCCGTTCTTTGGTCATCTCGCGAAAAAGCAGTACCTTTGCACCGTCTTTCCGAAAGATAGGATAATGAACCTGCGGAGCGTCTATCGCCTATCCTCAGTTCCAAGGGCTCAGAAAGGGATATTCGGAAAGACCGTGCACGTACAATCAAAAACCTAAACATCAATTAGAAATGGCTAAAATCACATTACATGGTATGTTTGCCCGCGTGATGGGCAAATTCAACCGCTCGGAGACGCTGTATTTCAAGCGTTGCAACTGCAAGAAAGAGCAGTTAGGCGTGGATCTGCTGAACCCCGTCAAAAACAACAAGGACGCCAAAGTACAGGCATGCCAAGCGGCACTGAAAACCGCAGCGCAGGCGGCCAAGACCGCTCTTGCGGATCCCTCCGAACGCGCTACCCTTGAAGCGGCGTTCAAGGCACAGAGCAAGTACACCTCCCTCTTTGCGTACACTGTTGCGCAGAAATATGTCAAACCCGATTTCGGAGGCTAAACTATGACTAAGAAAGAAATTATCAAAATCGTAATCTCCGTGCTGATTGCGGCGTTGACGGCACTGGCGGCGGGGTTGGGCCTGAGTTCCTGCAACGTCACGCGGACCGTCACGACCCGCTCGGAGGCATGGCAGAAAGGCGACACCTCCGTCGTCATCCAAACGAAAACCGTCGAATCCTACGACGGCTCACGGAAGTATTAATTGGTAAATCGAAAATGCGCAGCCTACCGAGCCTGATGGCTCTCGAGCACAAGGACCTGTATGCCGGTCAGTAAGCAAGCTTCCTTACCGTCCTCCATGCCCTCGGCCTCAATCGATTGCCTTGATAGGCATCGATGGGCTGCTTACAAAAATACGGGATTGCATCCCTTACAAAAATAAAGAAAATAGCCATGCGGATAGTAGTGATAATGCTACACGCTGAATAGATTTTTGAAATTTTTGTAAGCGATAGCGCATTTTTGTAAGGCGGTAGGACGGCTATCAAGCCGGACAAAGAGGAAGATTATTAAGGCGCGTATCATGCTCGCATGAATACGCGAATTAAGAAGATTACGCTCAAGGCCGCGTAGGCCGAAACCGCCGCATTTTCGATTAAATCAAAATGATCATGTATCCGGCGCATTGTCCAAACCCTCCAAGAGCGGTCAGCACTCCTGCGAGAAGATGCTCCTGGCTACCCACCGCGTAGCTGCGACCACCTCGAACCAGTGTAACCGTCTGTACCTCCGTACCCCGGTGAAACGTACCTCGCCGCTGAGTCAGCGTGAGTTCGAGAACCGTGCGAAGTTCATGGTAGTATCCGGCATGATCAAGGCCCGCAAAGCCGACCTCATGAAGATCACCACCGACCAGCAGAACTTCCTCGCCCAGAAGAACGACCCCGATGGCGCAAAAACCA
>ONTT01000044.1 GCA_900320865.1 uncultured Bacteroidales bacterium
GAATGTGGATAAGCAGTATTTCACCCTCGACGAGTACAAAGCCAAGGTCAAAGACGCCCAGACGGATAAGAACGGCGACCTGATCATGCTTTACACCCAAGATGCCGATGCCTCGTACACCTACATCCAGCGTGCCAAAGAGAAAGGCTACGATGTTCTGCTCATGGACGGCGAACTGGACGTACACGCCATGAGTCAGTTCGAGCAGAAATACTCCGAAGCCAATCTTGGCGAGCCCGAAAATACCGAAGCCAAGCTTGGCGAGGACAAAAAAGGCTCTCTCCGCTTCGTTCGCGTGGACAGCGATGTGATCGAGAACCTGATTGTCAAGGAAGACAAGGCTGCCGTCAACCTCACCACCGAAGAAGAGGATGCACTCCGCTACACCTTCGAAGGTCTGTTGCCTAAGTCCGACAAAGCAAATTACGTTGTAAGTCTGGAGAACGTCAGTGCCGATGCACTGCCTGTCTTCCTGACCCAGAACGAGTGGATGCGCCGAATGAAAGAGATGTCTGCTCACCAGCAAGGCATGTCATTCTACGGTCAGATGCCTGACTCCTACAACCTCGTGGTGAACATTGCTCACCCGAAGGTACAGCCAACAACAGCGAAGCCAATCTTGGCGAGCTCTATCAGCAGATTGAAGCCCTCCGCAAGGAGCAGGCTGCAGAGAAAGACAACAAGAGCCAAACCAACACCGAAGCCAAGCTTGGCGAGGCGCAACAGGACAAACGCGACCTGACCAAGGAGATTGCCGCTCTGCGCGAGCAGATCAAGCAGCATTACGCCGAAGATGCCAAGTCCAACGACAAAGTCAGCCAACTGCTTGATATCGCTTTCCTCGCTTCCGGTCTGCTCAAGGGCGAAGCACTAGCTAAGTTCGTCAACCGCAGCGTAGAGCTGCTGTAAGACTCCGGATGAATAGGGTAAAAACAGGCAAAACCGCTCAATTGGGCGGTTTTGCTGTTTTTTGTCGCAAGCGGGGTAGGGCTATGTCGCTAATTATTTTTCGTCCTGGCTGATTTATAGCGCGTTATAAAATCATTTGTCGCAATGATAAATTTGGATGTATCGGATATTTTTCGTAACTTTGCACTTGATTTTGGAACGATAATTGTACATTTTCTTTAAGAACTTGATACGTATCTCTATAACAAAAATCACCATTTATATATGGAACGCGCATGTATATATAGTCTCGTTTTCGCCCTCATAAGCGGGTGCGCTGCTCCGCATATCAACAAAGAGGATGTAACTTCGGCTGAAACCGTGTTATTGTGTGCCGACTCGCTGGAAAGGACGTCCACCATCTATGCGGATACGGAGTCTTTGCAACAGGCATTGCAGATCTTTACCGCACAAGAATGCACGCAAGCGGTCGCCAAAACTCATTATCACCTCGGCAACGCGTACAAAGCATTGGGCGAAGATTCACTTGCTTTTGAAGCATATGCCCAGGCAGCCGATCTCTTTCTTGTTGCCAGCGATTCCGTCTATTATCCGCTGTCCGTCTTGGAGATGAGCCTGATTGCCGAACGGAAGTACAAAGAGGACGGCAATGCCACGATGCTGCAGGCAATACGCGCCTTGCAGCGCAAGATTATACACGAAAAGGTGCAGACCAACCGTTGGAGATCGTTGTGGTGGCTGTTATTGCTCATCGCATTGGCAAGTGCGGGAATAGCGGTGGTCGTCATTAGGCGTCGCAAACCGGCAGCAGGAGCGGCTGTCACACGCGAGGATCTGGAGCGGAACATTGCACTCGTATTGTCGCAAGGCGACGTTGTGGTCACCCTTCACTGGCGCGACTACCGGCAGTTCTGCAACACGGCCAACGCCTACCTGTACAATGCCGTTGACCTCCTGCAAGCTACCGGTGCGCAGCTCTCTGAACAGGATATTCGTTTCCTCATTCTTGTGTTGCTTGACCTTCAGGCTAAGGAGATTGCAAGTATCATGAGTCTTTCACAAAACAGCATAAGCAATAAGAAAACACGCACGGCGCAGAAACTTGGTACCATTGCTGCAGACCTGCGGGAAACAATAATATGTATAATCCTCAAAACTAACCAAAAATGAAAACGAATGTATTATTCTGCGCACTCTGTCTGCTCGTTTCTATAAGTATGTGCGCAACCACCCCAAAAGCTACGGCTACGAAGATCACTCAAAACGGTAGCGAAAAAACGGTCTATGTCATGACAAGTGACGGAAAAGCAACAGTTACAACAACCGGTTCGTCTGATGGGCGGAAAATGTCCACTACGATTACCAAGCAAGGCAATGGAAACACGGCATCTGTCCTCACAAGCGATGGAGAGAGTGTAATTGGCATTGACTTATCTACTCTCCGATCAGATCTTCCTAAACTCCACGCGGAAGAGATGCCCGAATATCCGGGCGGCATGTCGGCAATGATGAGCTTTATCATGGAGAATATCAAGTATCCCGAAGATGCCAAGAAAGCCGGTAAGGAAGGACGGGTCGTTTGCTCATTCATTGTTGATAAAGAAGGCAAAGTGACTGAACCTCATGTAGTTCAATCCAGCGGCACGCAGAGCCTTGACGATGAGGCAGTACGTCTCGTGAGCCTTATGCCGGACTGGAAACCCGGAAAGGACAACGGTGAACTGGTCAATGTGCTATATACTATTCCGGTATTGTTCAAGCTGCAATAGGGACATGTAACCTTTTGTGCGGTGTTGTAATTGGTATAGGACAACACTTGTTTCATTCAGCCGCGTGGCATTGAAAGGGGAGAAAGAATATACCTAAATGTTTTACTAATACCTTTAATAAGCGCTATATCAACTATTCCCTTTCAGCCATGCGGCTGGCTTTCCGGAACTTCCGGTAAAATGCCAGCATACAGACCTAATGCGATTGGCTATCAGGTCTGCTTTTCTTTTTTTTAAATGCTCTCCCGTTGTAAGATTTTGCCGGTTCAATCGTATTACATATATAAGGCCACAAATTTGGCTGAGAAAGGCATAGTATTTGCATACGTATAATTAGAACAAAATCATTATATGACTTAAGAGCAGTTCACGCAGACATATTTACCCTTCAGCGACAAGATGTACGCCCTCGCATACAATCTTCTGCGCAACCGTGACGAGGCGCGAGACTGCGTGCAAGACGCTTGCGCTGAACTTTGGAACAAACGAGATACAATAGAACCGGACAAACCACCACTTGCGCTCGTCCTAACAATGGTGCGGAACAACTGCCTCGACCGTCTCAAATCCCGAAGCCGGCGAGCTCTGCGACAAGGTCAGCCAACTGCTGGATATAGCGTTCCTCGCATCCGGTCTGCTCAAGGGCGAAGCACTGGCTAAGTTCGTCAACCGCTCGGTTGAACTGCTGTAATTCAGGTAGTATTCTACTATCCTCTAACCACCGGCGGCGTAGCTATCAACTACGCCGCCGGTTATTCTATGCACCAAAATTGGTCGTCTGTTTTCCCGCTTTATTTGTACATATATCGCTTAATTGAGCGTTTGGGCGTCTTCTCGAACTCCTTGGACATCCATTCAAAGTCGGCGATATGGCTATATGCCGGTAACCGGTGATTGACATTTTCAACGGCTTGTGCAAGCGCCTTGTTCAACTCTGTTTCTTCCGAACGCAGTTGCTCAAGATGTTCATCTGTCAGATAGAGGAGTGCATGCAATTTGTTGTTTCGGCTCACCACCAGCGATTCGTCTATTTCCGGCTGGGCGTTCAGCAACGATTCTATTTCTTCTGGATAGATGTTCTGCCCGGAAGGGCCGAGAATCATCGTCTTGCTGCGTCCGCGAAGGAAGACATTTCCCTGCGCATCGACACATCCAAGGTCGCCCGTGTGCATCCATCCGTCTTCCGTGAACGCCGCCTTGGTCGCTTCGGGGTTCTTATAATACCCGACCATGCAATTGTCGCCGCGCAGTTGTATCTCGCCTATGATTTCGTTCTGTATAGCCTTTCCGGCTCCGGAGCCTCTCCGGTCGGGCGAGTCGATACGCAACTCCATTCTGTCCACCAGCCGTCCGCAACTGTGCGCCTTGAACTGCTGCCACGGCACATAGCACACCAGTGGTCCGCACTCGGTCATGCCGTAGCCGGTCAGGTAGGGGAAATGGATGTCCATGAGGCATTTCTCTACTTCGGGATTGATTGCCGCACCTCCAGAGATAAGGACGCGTATGTTGCCACCCAAAGCGTCCATCAGTCCTTTGCGTATACGCTTTTTTATGAGCGTTCCGATGCCCGGGATATGCCATAGCACACGTACCAGCGGCTTGCGTACGACAGGGCGTATCTGTTTCTGATAGATTTTTTCCAACACCATCGGCACAACCATGACGATAATCGGCTTGCACTCGCGCAGCGCCTGCATCAGCACCGGCGTGGTGAGGCGTGTGATGAACCAGACATGCGAACCGCCTGCCATCTGGTAGATGAGCTCAATCATCATTCCGAACATGTGCGCCAGTGGCAACAGCGACACGAGATTGATACCCGGATGGCACTCCATGTTCTCCATCGAGTACTGCACGTTGGATGAGAGAGAACGGTAGGTGAGCATGACACCCTTGGGATTGCTGGTTGTGCCGGAGGTGTAGTTGATAAGCGCAAGGTCGTCGAGATTGTCCTCGCGGTAGTGTACATGTTCGGGCTTAAAGCCGCTCGGGTAGATGGCTTGGAACGTATCATCCAGCATCTCGTACGCCTCATGGAACTTGGGCTGCGCGGCATAGACCAGATGGAAGTCCACCGTGGAGATGACGGCCTTAAGTGCGGGCATGTGGCTGATGTCGATTTTCTTCTCCACGACAGGTCCGACGAACAGCATCTGCGCATCGGAGTGGTTGACCAGTTTCTCGATGTCCGCACCTGTGAAGTCCGCCAGCACGCTTACCGCCACGGCATTGTATGAGAGGATACTCAGGAAACCGACCGCCCAGTTGGACGAGTTGGCGCCGCACACGGCTATCTTATCGCCCGGACGGAGACCAAGTTGCTCATAATAGAGATGCAGGCGCGCCATCTGCGTGGCGACGTCGCCGTAGGTGTGGGTGCGGTCTGTGCCGTAGTCCGTCAGTGCAGGGCTGTCCCAACCCTCACGGAAAGAATGGTTGATGTACGAAAATAGGTGTTTAAGTGTTGCCATAAAGTCAAGAATTAGAAGGTGAATAATACCGCGGTGCAGGCGGTGCTGCCGTCTTCGCCGGAGAGCAGATACTCAATACGGCCGTCCGTCTCGTTCACACACACGCAAATCAGTTCATCCGCATGAACCTCACGCACATAGCGTATGTCAAGACGTATCGGTGTCACGGTTGCCAGATGGTCGCAGGCGTTTAGCATGAACTGGAGGTACTTGTAGGAATTGCAATGCCTGTTCATGTCAAGGTCGGTGTAATGGATACGGTGCTGCAAGACCGCCGTTGGGGCGCTTATCTGCTCGGGGTGACGGACGGAAGAAAACGAAAATCCGGGCGCGTCCCCTGTTTTGTCCGTGCGGTCGGCAAACGCCTGCGAACATATCTCGCGCGTCTCCATGTGCATGACCGACCAGATGGACGTCCCTTGCCCGATTTCGGTCTCTACGCCGTCCCGTGAGATGAATAGCCGGTACTCGCGGACCACCATGCACCGCAGTAGCTTGCTTTCCCATGTCTCGATGACCAGCGTGTCTTTGTAATGCGGCAGCGACTGCATCTGCAGCGACAGACGCAGCAGCACCCAGTTGGCGTTGTACCGTTCACGCAGATACGCGGGCGAAAGTCCGGCACGGCTCACGCCGTCATCACTCGCCATCAGCAGGTAGTTCTCCAGATCACACAGACGTATCTGCCATGACATGTCACACTCGGCAAAAGCCACCGTGCGCGTAAACTTTGTTCTCATAGGCAAAATCCATTTAGCGCACAAAGGTACAAAAAAAGCGGCACTTGTCCAAGTGTCGCCAAAATAGGGAATATATTTGTTTGGATTTGGATAACTTATTTATCCTTATTGCGGAACTGCGAGGGGGTGAGACCGGTTTGTTTGCGGAAGTACTTGCAGAACGCGGCTTCGGTGGCAAAGCCCATCTGATGCGCGATTTGCTTGACATTCAGGTCGGTAGAGAGCAGCAATCGTTTGCCTTCCTTGCACAATATATCTTGTATCATTATCTGCGGCGACTTGCCTATACAGGTGCGGCATACTTGGTTCAGATAGGCGGAAGAAATCTGTAATTGCGCAGCATACCAACCTACTTGCTGCGTGCCGCAGCTTTCATCCAGTAGTTTTAGAAAAGCTACGTATAACTGATTCTGTCGTGAAGAGACAAGGGCATGAGGCGCAGCAGACGGATACATTACCTCGTCCACCCACGACAACAATTCGTAAATAATAGATTGCCCTTGCAGAAACGCCACGCGCCTACGGTAACGACCTGTCTCCTCTGAATAGAGTGGCACCAGACCGCGGTATGCTGCGATGAGTTTCAATTGCCGCGGCGAGAGATGGATAATAGGATGACGCAAGATAAAATGCAGCTTCTCAATCCAATCATCTTCGTCGCGAAGACAAGCATACAATATATCTTCTACCTTCTTTCCGTCCAACGCAAAGATCACACATCGGTAGTCCGGCGACTGCTCAAGAACATGAGGCAAACGGTTAGCGGGACTGAATAAGAGGTCATTGGCATACATGGTATAGGTGGAACCGGCGTACTCAAACGTGATCTCTCCGGCTAAGCATTGCCACATATACGACCGCCCGAATGCCAAACCGTTCTCCAACAGCAGATCATCCAGCTCACTTGTTACCACTATATCCTTAAATCGCTTTATCTCCATCTGTTAGCCTGAATCCGAATAAACTTGCCTGCAAAGATAATACATTTTTTTGATATATGCAAGAAAACACGCGTTTTTTTTGCATTTAGTTCTTATTTCGCACCGCTCAAAATACCGCTTTCTTTGTCCTCGTTGTTGATACGCTGGTATTCGCGTGTCGAGGCTCTCGTCCCGAAATCGAGGTTGATATTGAAGTTCAGCATCAGCACCTGGCGATAGTTATGCATAACGGCTGTATTGGCAGTCGGAGCAAGCGCAGACAGGTCTTGTGTAAGTGACGTTGAGCCGTGCGGAGAGAACGGATTAACCATCATAATTCCGAAACCGTAATGTTCTGCATTATAATTGATGCCTATATCGTGCGTCAACTCACCGATGGTTAGCGTTTCGCCCCACAAGTTATGCTGCGCAGTAACCACATCGGCAAAGAAGCGCCAACCTTTCAGCAGGTAGAAAATGCCGCCACGCACACCGTAATTGATATGCTCATGGTTGTAGATGTTGCCTTGGCTGACCATGTATTTGACAAACGGCGAGACATTGAACATCAACCTATTATCAAGCAGTTTAACTTGCAAACTCGGCGAGACATTCAATTTATGATAGCCGCGCTGATTGTCATACGTTCGGATGGCATATGCAGAGCCGTCGATGATCTCTTCGTATGTTTCTTCCATAATGGGCTTGTGGTCGTAACTGTAATTCGCCCAGATATTGATATTGACATGTTTGGACTGCCATGACAATTCCATTTCGTTCGATACGTACATGACTGATTTAAGGTTGGGGTTGCCTCGCCGCATCTGGTACTTGTCAATCTGTTGCGTAATATCGGACAATTGAGACAAAGACGGTTGATAGCCGGACACATAGCCTTTGTATTTCAAGAACCAACCTTTGCCGAAATCGCAACTCATGGTCAGTTGCGGGCGTGCTATCCATGTGCTTTGCTTTTGCCCGCCTTGCTCAATAAGGGTGTGCATGGCTCCGATACCTACCACATACGAGAATTTATCTACGCGGTGACGCATTTCGGCAAACGCATATGTCTCTCCGGTGGTCATGTTTACGGTCGCCTCGGTGCTGCCTAAATACGTGTTCTTCACCCACTGTTGGTTATGCCGTGCACCTACGGTCAGCATGATATTTTCCCATTCCTTTTCATAGATAGCTTCGCCGATAAGCGACCACTTGTCTCCTCTCACACGC